>NZ_JBQFUW010000002.1:0-855984 GCF_056539385.1 Ruegeria sp. BB6 | reverse complement strand
CCTACAGGGTCCGTCAGCGTATCTTCGATGAGCGGTTGGCTTATCTGGATTCTCTGGGGGGATGAGGAAACTGGATGTTCGGGGGGGGAGAGGCTTGAGTTTCTCTTCTCCCCTTTATCCTGCGTTTTCCATTACTTATCCCTATGCCCGACTATACTCGGCCATAACCGCTATCGGCCTTTCCCTTTGTCTGGGGGAGGTCACTGCTGACCGTGCAAACAGCATTGCAGACTAGCAAGACATGTGTGATCTGAGCGGGGGCATAAACGGGGGCATTTCTGGGGTATCGGTGACCCAAGCGCCTGCTGTTGTTCCATGTTCCGATGATCTGGCTGGGGTGGTAGGATTCGAACCTACGATACACGGTACCAAAAACCGCTGCCTTACCACTTGGCTACACCCCAACGGTGAGGCGCTATCTACGATTGTTGTTTGGAGGGTTCAAGACCTTTCCCGCAAAAAATGAGCAAGGTTCGGAAAAAATTTTCAAAGCCGGGATCGGAGCGCGTGGTTGGGTTTTCTGGCTCTTTTGGCTGGGGTGCTCTGCGTGTTGAAATCGGGTTGTTTGATCAGCTTCAGAGTGTTTTCTGAAAACACCTACTCTGCTATTCTCTATATAATTCAAATGCTCACGGGGGCGCGGGTGACATTCTGTGTCGTATCCTGACTGTCGCGGGACAAGCTCGGTATCGAAAGTATAGGTGAAACATGAAATTCCTGCGCACGCCGGACTCTCGGTTTGAGGCACTGGCCGACTATGGTTTTGAACCGCACTACTCTTTGGTCGACGACACTGAAGGAGGAGAGTTGCGAATCCATCATGTGGATGAGGGTCCTGCCGATGCCGATCCGGTGTTGATGATGCATGGAGAGCCGAGCTGGTCGTATTTGTATCGCCATATGATCGCCGGGTTTGTGAAGCAGGGACATCGTGCTGTTGCGCCGGATCTGGTTGGGTTCGGTCGATCAGACAAGCCAACGGAACGCAGCGACTACACTTACGCGCGCCATGTCGCGTGGATGGGGGATTGGCTGCGACAGGTGGACCTGCGCAATATCACTCTGTTCTGTCAGGATTGGGGCGGTTTGATCGGATTGCGGCTTTGGGCTGAAATGCCTGACAGGTTTGCGCGGGTTGTAGTCGCCAACACCGCGTTGCCGACCGGTGATCAGCCGATGGGCGAGGCTTTTGAAAACTGGCGCAGGTTCAGTCAGGACGTGCCCGTTTTTCCAGCCGGTGGGATTTTAAAGGGGGGAACCGCCAGGCCGCTATCCGATGCGACCATTGCGGCGTATGACGCGCCGTTTCCCGACGAAAGCTACAAGGCGGGGGCGCGGCAATTCCCGATGCTGGTGCCGTCTTCGCCCGATGATCCCGAGTCGGATGCGAACCGGCAGGCCTGGGGTGTGCTGCGCGGCCTGCAAACGCCTGTCCTGACGGCGTTTGGGGCTGATGACAAAGTAATGGCCGGGATAGATGCGGTGTTTCAGCGTCTTTGTCCGGGCGCGGCCGGGCAACCTCATACGATTTTGCCTAATGCGGGTCATTTTCTGCAAGAGGATGTCGGCCCCGAACTGGTTGAGCTAACTTGCGATTTTATCGCGCGCACGTCCTGAGAATTGCTGGATTATTCCCGGATTTCCGAGGGATCGACCCCCCAAAGGTTCGACTTGAGGGTCCAGCCCCGATAGCCGCCAGCTGAAACTCGGCACCAATCAACGGTGCAGGTTCCAAGACGGGCGACCACGCCGGATTCAAACTGTGCGCTGACCTGCGAGTTCGGGTCCGGGTTTGCATAAACAGGCAGCATGTCAGATTCGATCAGGACTGTGCGAACGCCGGACAGCAACGCGTAGTGAACCCAGCCGCCAGCACCGTCGCGATCCTGAACCTTGCGCCAGTTTCCATACTCGGCCGTGATTTGCAGGGGCATCCCGCGACGTTTGAAGACCCAGTCGATTCGATGAGTCAGGGATGGGCCGCGACGCACATTGCCTTCAGCGGCTTTCATCGAAACATATCGGGGCAGGGGCAGATTGGTCACCGGGCCACGTTCGCCCTGCGCGCTGGCTGCCAATGTGCCAGTGACGATTAAAAACACGGATAAAACCGCCGCCAAACGGTGCTTTACGGGTAGAAAACCACTCACGGACTGTCTGCTCTTGTGCCTGTTGATATTGTTTCAAAAAAGGTCGACTCAATGCCTCGGGGGTTCTTGTGCCCCGCCTTATCCTGCGCCACGATGCCATGGCGCGCGAAGGTTTGCAAAGCAGTGGGAGTGCACAGGTGCCAAGAGAACGTCTGAGTGTTGTCGTAACGCGACGGTTGCCCGAGGCGGTAGAAACCCGGTTGAGCGAGTTGTTCGACGTGCAGTTGCGGACCGAGGACGCTCCTATGTCACGCGAAGAACTGGTCGCCGCAGTCCAGAGCGCGGATGTCCTTGTGCCGACGGTCACGGATACAATTGACGGCGGATTGCTGGGGCAGGCGGGCGAAAAGCTGCGCCTGATCGCCAACTACGGGGCAGGGGTCGACAATATTGACGTCGCGACCGCCCGGCAGCGGGGAATTCTTGTCTCCAACACTCCGGGAGTTCTGACTGACGATACCGCCGACATGACCATGGCCCTTATACTGGCCGTCACGCGACGTATCCCCGAGGGGTTGTCAGTGATGCAAAAAGGCGAGTGGGAGGGCTGGGCTCCGAACGCGCTGTTGGGTGGCCGCATTGGTGGCCGTCGTCTTGGTATTCTGGGCATGGGACGCATTGGTCAGGCTGTGGCGCGCCGGGCCAGCGCCTTTGGCATGCAGGTTCATTATCACAATCGCCGCAGGCTTCGCCCGGAAACGGAACAAGAACTGGAAGCGACCTATTGGGAAAGTCTTGACCAGATGGTTGCGCGGATGGATGTCATCTCGATCAACTGTCCATCCACGCCGTCCACGTTCCACCTGATGAACGCGCGGCGGCTGAAGTTGATGAAACCCTCGGCAGTGATCGTGAACACTTCGCGCGGTGAAGTGTTGGACGAAAACGCACTGACCCGCCTGATCCGATCCGGTGATATCGCAGGGGCAGGGCTGGACGTTTACGAACACGGGACGGATGTGAATCCGCGCCTGCGGCAGTTGCCCAATGTTGTTCTGCTGCCGCATATGGGGTCGGCCACTCTGGAAGGTCGGATCGAGATGGGTGAGAAAGTCATCATCAACATCAAGACATTTGAAGACGGCCACCGTCCGCCGGATCAGGTGGTTCCTGCCATGCTGTAGGATATTGCGGCACCCCGTAAAATTACATTATTTTCAGGAGGATACTATGAAAAGAAGTTTGATTTCCGGGTTGTTTGCGACCGCAATGGCAATTGCTGGCCCCTCGGTCGCACAAGAGACAGCCGACGCTGTTGCCCCCGAAGGTGCCTCGGATGGGCAAGTGCAGGGATTGACCGAAGAAGTAATTGCCTCGCTTGAGGCGAAACTGGCCGGTGCGCCGGTTTCCTCGCAGAATTGGATGGTTGCGGCTGCGAACCCTCTGGCCGTTGAAGCCGGAGCTAAGGTCTTGCGGGCCGGTGGATCGGCTGCGGATGCGATGGTAGCCGTTCAGGTTGTGCTTGGCCTGGTCGAGCCACAGTCTTCCGGCCTTGGCGGTGGGGCGTTTCTTGTCTGGTACGATGCCGCCACTGGCGAATTGACGACACTGGACGGGCGTGAAACCGCGCCGCTGGAGGCAAACCACCGGCTGTTCCAAGATGAAAATGGCGAACCGCTGAAGTTCTTCGACGCCGTCGTGGGCGGTTTGTCGGTGGGGACACCGGGTACGCCCGCTTTGCTGGAAGAGGCGCACCGGCGCTGGGGTCGCAGCCCGTGGCCCAGCCTGTTCGCCGATGGGATAACGCTGGCTGACGAAGGGTTTCTTGTATCTCCGCGTCTGGCCAGCCTTGTCGAAAAGGATGCCGAACGCCTGTCCCGCTTCCCCGCGACCGCTGCGTATTTCCTGCCTGATGGGACACCCTTGGCGCAGGGCCAGCGCCTGATGAACCCCGATTACGCAGAAACTCTGCGCGTTCTTGCCAGTGAGGGATCTGCTGGTTTCTACGGCGGTGAGATCGCTGCGGGTATCGTCAACACGGTGCGGAATGCTCCGGGCAATCCGGGGATTCTGTCGGGAATAGATTTGGCGCTGTATCAGGTGATCGAACGCGAGCCTGTCTGTGCGGCGTACCGTGTCTATGAGGTGTGCGGAATGGGTCCCCCATCGTCCGGCGCGCTGACTGTGGGTCAGATTCTGGGCATGCTGGATGGCTACGACCTGGCCGCGATGGGGCCTGAGGACATCAATACATGGCGGCTGATCGGTGATGCCTCGCGTCTGGCTTTCGCGGATCGCGGGCGGTACATGGCCGATCACGATTTTGTCCCGATGCCGACAAAGGGGCTGGTTGATCCGGACTACCTATCGGAACGTGGCGCGTTGATGAGCGGAGATGCGGCACTGATCGACGCAGCGCCCGGAAACCCCGAATTCGAGCATTCGTCGAATTGGGCGGATGACGTGTCTCTGGAATTGCCGTCGACCTCTCATATCTCGATCGTTGATCAGTATGGAAATGTCTTGTCGATGACCACGACGATTGAAAACGGGTTCGGATCGCGATTGATGACCAACGGGTTTTTGCTGAACAATGAACTGACGGATTTCTCGTTCAAGACCCACAGCAACGGTGTCCCGATCGCAAACCGACTGGAGCCGGGCAAACGCCCCCGTTCGTCGATGAGCCCGACAATTGTAATGCAGGACGGCAAACCGGTTTTGGCCATTGGCTCGCCCGGTGGAAGCCGGATTATCGGCTATGTCGCCAAGTCGATCATCGCTTGGGCGGATTGGGACATGGATGTGCAGCAGGCGTTGTCGATGCCCCATCTGGTGAACCGTTTCGGTACTTTCGATGTCGAACAAGGCACGTCAGCAGAAGGCTTTGTGGATGCCCTGACGGAACTTGGCTATGAGGTCAATCCGCGCGACCTGACCTCGGGGCTTCATGCGATCGAGATCGGGGATGTCTTGACAGGCGGGGCTGATCCACGCCGCGAGGGGATTGCGCTGGGCGAATAGCCCGGCGTTTTAGGGAGGAACAGCATGGCGCAAGCAGTTGCGTTGCCGCGAAACGATGCGGGCATTCAGATAGTCGTTGGTCATCTGAAACAGTCCTTCGGGGATCGCCTGCAGACAGGGCAGGCCATCCGCGAACAACACGGGCACACCACGACTTGGATCGAAAACCAGTCTCCGGACGCGGTGGTGTTCCCACATTCGACCGAAGAAGTATCTGAGATCGTTAAAGTTTGCGCCGAATATAAGGTTCCAGTGATCGCCTTTGGCACGGGGACGTCGCTGGAGGGGCATGTGAACGCGCCCGCTGGTGGGATATCGGTTGACCTGACCCAGATGAACAAGGTGTTGCAGGTTAATGCCAGTGATCTGGATTGTGTCGTTCAGCCCGGCGTGACGCGCGAAGACCTGAACACGCACCTTCGCGATCAGGGGTTGTTCTTTCCCATCGACCCCGGTGCGAATGCCTCATTGGGGGGCATGGCCGCAACGCGGGCGTCGGGAACCAACGCGGTGCGCTATGGGACCATGAAGGACAACATCCTCAGCCTCGAAGCCGTGATGCCCGACGGCCAGATTATTCGTACCGGACACAGGGCCAAGAAGTCCTCTGCCGGATATGACCTGACGCGATTGCTGATCGGTGCCGAGGGAACGCTGGGTATCATCACAGAGATCACGTTGCGTCTTCAGGGCATCCCCGAGGCGATCACCTCGGCACGGTGTTCCTTTCCTACGGTCGATGCGGCCTGCCAAGCTGTGATGATGACGATCCAGTACGGCGTACCGGTTGCCCGGATCGAGTTACTGGACGAAATGTCTGTGAAGGCCGCGAATGCCTATTCCAGCCTGACCTTGCCGGAAACGCCATTGCTGCTGCTTGAATTTCACGGATCCGAAAGCGGTGCGGTTGAGCAGGCCGAGACCTTCGGGCAGATCGCCGAGGAATTCGGGGGTACAGATTTCGCGGCGACGTCGACGACGGAACAACGGAACAAGCTGTGGCAGGCTCGGCACGACATGTACTGGGCGTGTCTGCAACTGCGCCCTGGCGCGCGCGGAATCTCGACCGATGTGTGCGTCCCGATCTCACGTCTGGCAGAGTGTGTGACGGCAACGCAGAATCGCGCGAACAAGCTGGGCCTGATGGCCCCAATGGTCGGGCATGTGGGCGATGGAAACTTCCACACACTGCTATTGATTGACATGGACAACCCTGACGAGGTCGCTAATGCCGAAGGGTTCGTTGGCTGGCTGAACGACCTTGCCATCTCGATGGAGGGGACGTGTACCGGCGAACACGGAATCGGGCAGGGCAAACGGCCGTATCTGCTTAAAGAGTTGGGGCCAGCCGTTGCCTATATGGGCGCGATCAAAAAGGCGTTGGATCCCGACAATATCATGAATCCGGGAAAGATTTTGCCATCCTCAAATTATTGATAACGCTACGGAAACTTCGCGTCTAGGTCACAAGGTTGCCCAAATTCGTCTGTATCAATCGCCAAAACGAGTAGTAATTGATTTCAGGTATTCAAATGGGCGTAGTGCGAATTATCGGATTTGCGTTGGTTGTTGTGTTGGTCCTTGCCGGGCTCGACTACTACCAACAGGACAAGAAAAGTACGGGCACGCTGTCTGCCAGCGGTTATGTCGACACGATCAAAGAGCGTTTGGCGCAGTATGACAAGGAGCTGGATGCCGAGCAGTTGGAACGTGAACGTCAACAGCGTTGGCGCGCCGGAAGCGAGCCTTTTGCCCCGAAATCGGGCGAGGACTGGGTGCGTCGCGCCATTGTGGACCGTGACTATACCCGCGACGCCCGCGAAGGTGTCCTGCAGGATGGTATCAGCGAGGCGCCCGCCCGCTGGCCAAGCAGGTCGCGGTCCAGAAAGTGCAGGTGCTGGCCGAAAAGCTGGATCGTACCAGTTGGGTCTATGAAAACGGCACGCACACAATCTGGCTTCAGGTTTCTTTGAAAGAGGACGCGCGGTCCAATACTCTGACCGGCAATATCGTGCGATCTGTTGATACGCTGGGCAAAAGCGGTGCCGACTATGCCCCTTTCGCGATCGTTGGTGGCGTGGCTTATTTTCAATTCAAGCAAAACAAACACAGCGTCATCACCGTGAATGACCGATCCCTCTGGTCGATGGTGACGGCGGGTATCACGGATTTGGAAGCTCCGGTCGAGTTTGACATCTACAAAGGTGCCCTTGGTCTTGGTCAGGAAGTTCGGATGCAAATGTATTCCGACGCGCCCCCGCATGAGGTCCGAAAGTTTCTGGCGAAGCTGGACTATGACGGGATGAATGCACTGCTTCGCAAGCCGGTGCCCGGCGTCAGCAACGATAGGACCACGAACCCCGAAACCGAGGTTGAACTGGCCATCGAGATGGCTGGCCTTCGGGGTGAGTTCATGAAGCTGCGGGCCGAGCTGGCGCGGCTTCGACTGGACAACATCAACGGGCTTTCGCTTGTGGCCAACTCGCTGGCCTCGCAGTACGGATTGCCCAGCGACACATTCGATTTGACGGCAAACAAAATCGAATCTGCGGATGAATTGATTCAGGTAGGCTACCGCACTGGCCTCAACATTCTTCTGGAAGGTGAGGTTCAAAAAGCCGATGCGCAAAGCGGAAACATGTTCGGTCGTCTATTCGCCTCGTTCAAGGCGAACGACGAGCAGAAAGAGGCAAGCAACAAGGGCGGCGGTTTTATGGATGGGCTAATGTCCATGTTCCAAAAAAGTGAAACGGCGCAGGCACCCGAAGTCCGCGTGAACAAGGGGGGCGCAGGTCTGGTAAGCAAATGCGCGACCAAGGACGCCTACAAGACATGCACTCTGACAGACGGCTAACTGGCCGACTCAAGATGCTGAAAAGCGACCCCCGGCAATCCGGGGGTCGTTTTTTTTATATCACTGGTCGGATGAATGTCGCGCCGGGCCCGGCAATTGCGCCATATGGTGTCAACAGAATCCAAGGGGAGACGCCCGGTTATGAAAACCCAAGTCAAAGCACTGGTCGTAGGCGGTGGCGCCGTTGGGACCTCGATTGCCTATCACCTGGCCAAAGCGGGCTGGGATGATGTGATGCTGATTGAACGGGACGAGCTGACGTCCGGTTCCACATGGCACGCCGCTGGCCTGCTGCCGCTGTTCAACATGTCCTATGCGACGACCCACATTCACAAATACTCGGTCGACTTCTACAAGCAGCTTGAAGAAGAAACCGGCCTGAACGCAGGCTTCGCTGTGGTCGGCAACCTGCGCATGGCGCAGACGCAAGAGCGTATGGACGAATACATGCTCTATGCCTCAACCGCCGAAACCTGCGACGTGGCCTATGAATGGCTGACGCCCGAGCAGATCAAGGAGCGCTGGCCGCTGATCGAAACCGGCGATCTGAAAGGTGCGATCTATCATACCGAAGACGGCTATATTAACCCTGCCGATGTAACACAGGCCATGGCCAAGGGTGCCCGTCAGCGCGGCGTGGATATCGTGCGCAAGATGCAGGCCGACGCCTTCCATTGGAACGGCTCGCACTGGGAAGTTACCTGCACCAAGATGGTCGAAAAGGGCGGCAACCTTGTGCCGTCGGACGAGCAGGTCGTGATCACCGCAGAACACGTTGTGACCGCGTCGGGCAACCACGCACAGCGCACCGCCAAGATGCTGGGCATCAAGATGCCTGCCATCCCGGTTGAACACACCTTCATCGTCATGGACAAAGACCCCGAGCTGGTCAAATGGCGCGAAGCCGGCAACCCTGAGCACCCCGTTGTCCGCGACGCTGACAACGAATCCTATGCGCGCGAAGAACGCGGCGGTTGGATACTGGGTATCTACGAACATGGTGCGCCTGCGCAGTTTGAATACGGTGTACCGGACAGCTTCCGCGCCGACCTGTTCCCGCTGGATCTGGACCGGATCGCCGAACAGTATATGGCGATGGCCGAACGTGTGCCCTCATGCGCCGAATCCGGCCTGAAGGACGATTTCAACGGCCCGATCTGCTATACGCCTGATGGTAACCCGCTGGTCGGTCCCGCTCCGGGTCTGCGCAATATGTGGCTGGCCGAGGGCTTCAGCTTCGGGATTACCGCCGCAGGTGGCACCGGCTATTATCTGGCACAAATGATGGTCGATGGCGAAGCCGAGATCGACATGGCCTCGCTGGACCCCAAACGCTATAGCAGCAACTGGATGACTACCGAGTTCGCGGCCCGCAAGAACGAAGAGTGCTATGAGCACGTCTACATCCTGCACCACCCGGATGAAGAGCGGGAAGCCTGCCGTCCCCTGCGCACCGTTCCTGCCTATGACCGCCAGAAAGCGCGTGGCGCGCAGTTCGGCTGGGTCAATGGCTGGGAACGTCCCAACTATTTTGGCCCTGTTGATGCACCTGACAACTTCGACAAGGAAAGCCGCTCCTTCCGTCGTGGCGGTTGGTGGCAATACGCCGTCGAAGAAGCCAAAGCGATCCGCGAAGGCGTTGGCCTGATTGACGCGTCAGCCTTCACAAAGCACGTCGTCAAAGGCCCCGGTGCCACTCAATTCCTGGATTGGTTCACCTGCAACAAGCTGCCAAAGGTCGGTCGTATCAACCTGACCTATGCGTTGACCTCGCACGGCACCACCCGAACCGAATACACCATCGTCCGCAATGGCGAGAACAGCTACTACATCGTCTCCGCCGGTGCCTGGACCGAATATGACGCCGACTATCTGCGCAAGGCGGCCGAGGACAAGATGGAGGAGTTCGGCTATATCGAGATCCAGGACGTAACCACCCAGTGGGGCGTCTTTGCCATCGCCGGACCCAAGTCTCGCGACGTTCTGAAAGAGGTCATCAAGGACGCCGATCCGGAAACCGCACTGTCCAACAAGCGCTTCCCGTGGCTGTCTGCTCGCCAGATCGAATTGGGCATGTGCCCGGTGAACGCAATCCGCGTGGCCTATACCGGAGAGCTGGGCTGGGAACTTCACCACCCGATCGAGATGCAGAACTACCTGTTCGACCTGTTGGAAAAAGCCGGTGAGAAACATGGTATGAAGCTGGTCGGTGCCCGCGCCCAGAACTGGCTGCGTCAGGAGAAATCCTATCGCGCCTTCGGCACTGAACTTGGTCGCGACGCGACCCCGCTCGAGGCTGACCTGCCGCGTTTTGTCGACCTGTCGAAAAACTTCTACGGCAAGGCCAAGCTGGAAGAGACCGGCGTGCGCGTGAAATGCTGTACTCTGTTGATCGACGGACCTGACGATGCAGACCCATGGGGCCGTGAGGCGCTTTACACCGCAGAGGGTGAGCGCGTCGGTCGCCTGACCTCGGGTGGATACTCGGTGGCATTCGAGAAATCCATCGGCATGGGTTATGTAAAGCCCGAACTGGCCGTCGAGGGCACCAAGCTGAAGGTCAAAATTCAGGATAAGCTGTGGGATGCCGTCGTCACCTGCGACAGCCCTTACGACCCGAAGAACGAAACCATCCGCAAGGACGGCTGATCCGGGGCATTGTTGTGGGCGGCGTGGAAGAAATGCGCCGCTTGCAGCGGCACATGCCTCCGGCGGAAGTATTTTTAAACAGAAGAAGCGGGGGTTGGAAAACGATCCAGCCCCCCTGCTTTTGGCGAGGGGGGCCTTCTCCTGTTACGGCCATCGGCGCTTCCGCCTGTACCGCAAGGCCATTTTTGACCTCAATAGGTTAAGAAACCGTTTCTTCTTCTGTTCAAAAATACTTCCGCCGGAGGCAAGCCTGCGGATGCAGGCTTTTTGCGCTTAAAGGTTTTCAGGCCGTCAGTTCGTCGAAACACTCCAAAGCTTTGGCCGCATACATCATCGACGGTCCTCCGCCCATTTGGATGGCCATTGCAAGAACATCCGAAAACTCGTCTCGGGATGTGCCTGATTTGGCCAATGCTTCGGTGTGTAATTTGATGCAAGGCTCGCACCGGATGGCGATTGATATGCCAAGTGCGATGAACTCCTTGGTTTTGTAATCCAGCACTCCGCCTTCTTTGACTGATTTACCCAAGGCGCCAAAGGCGCGTGCGGTTTCGGGGATTGCACCGTTGAGATTGCGTAGCCCGTTGCGGGTATCGGTCAGCTTTTTCTGCCAAGTCATGTCGATCCTCATTCACATGCGATATGCGGAATGTGATCGAGAAAACTCTTGCGAACTTTGATCTTGATCAGGTTCGAGGTTTTTCGGCGATGAAGGCGAGATTGTTCGCTGGCATGTCGATCATCCCGATGACATCCAGGCCGTGCGCACGCATTTCCGTCGCGATGTCGTCGTCGTTTTTGTAGCCGATTTCAATGTCTTGCTGCACCAGAGCGTCATGGAACCGTTGATCCCCGTCGCTGGTGAGCTTCCCTGATCGCATGAACGGGCCGTACAGGACAAAGCGCCCACCCGAAGCCAGGGCAAGCGCGGCCTCGGAGATCAGCGTTTGGGTTTCTTGCCAGCTGATCAGGTGAGCGAGGTTGATCAACACGATCAGGTCCTGCCCGGAAAAACGCTGGTGCCAACCGTCGGAAGTTGCGTCCAGTGCAATGGCGGCCGAGATATTGGGCTGGTCGTGGGAATAGGCGTCTATGCTGGCACGCCGGTCCGGGTCGACTTCGGTTGGTTGCCAGTGAAGCTGAGGAAGGCGTTGCGCAAAGGCGCTGACGTGCTGTCCGGTGCCGCTGGCGATTTCCAACGCCCTCCCGCCGGTCGGGGCCCACTGCGCCAACAGATCGCACAGTACGTCCGAATTGCGAGACGCGGCGGGGGCAACCAGCCGCCCTCCTTCGCCTTCGGTCGCGACGCTTGCGCTAGAGGGCAGGGTTCGCTTGATCATCGGCGCAGCCTTTCCGGTTTCAGCGCCGCAACGCTGGCGTCATCTATCTCGGGCGTGTGGCCGGTCGCAAGATCGGCCACCAGTTTCGATGCGGCAGGGGCAGTCTGGAAACCATACCCGCCCTGACCAGCGGACCAGACAAATGTCGTATCAACGGGATCAGGGCCAAGCACCAGTGTGCCATCAGGGGCAAAACTGCGCAAACCGGCCCAGTTTGCCTCGACCCGAGTGACGGGTTCCGTGACCATCTCTTCGTATCTGGCCAGACCTTCGGCCAGAACCATGTCGTCAGCAAAGGCATCGTGTGGAGGAACCGGGTCAGCCTCTGACGGTGAGACGATCAGTTTCCCTGCATCTGGTTTTGCGTACCATGCCTCTCCTGCACCCAGAAGCATCGGCCAACCGCGCAGGTCGTGTCCGCCCGGAGCCGGTAGTCGCGCCATCGACCGGCGGCGGGGTGAGATGCCGATTGGAGCAATGCCTGCCATGACTGCAATCTCGTCCACCCACGGTCCGGCTGCGTTCACGATATTGCGGGCTTCGTAGGTCTGTTCTGCACTGATTATCCAGTGCTTGTCCTTGCGTATGGCAGTGACCTTGTTTTTGGTTAGGACATTTCCGCCATTGCTTCGGATTGTTCGGGCAAAATCCTGCAAAAGCCTGTCGGTATCGATATCAAATGCGGCATCGCTGATCGCGGCAAAACCCACGGCATCCGGGTTCAGGACCGGTACGCGGTCGCGGGCCTCTGCGACTGGCAACTCATGCATGTTCAGATCAACCACATCGCGCGCGAAAATGTCTCGCTGGTCTCTGCCACCGATCAGCATCAGGCCCCGCGGTGTGAGGTATCCACCATTTTCTGTCGTCAGGAACGCGGCGCTTGCCTTGTTCAGCGCGACGACCGAGGCTGGACCATAACTTTCTTCAAACAACGCGGCCGAGCGGCCCGAAGCGTGATACCCGAGAACGTCTTCAGCCTCGAGCACAGTCACTTTTCCATGTCGGGATAGACGTGCCCCTGCGCTGAGGCCCGCAACCCCGCCGCCGATGATCAGGAAATCAATCATTTAGTCCCTATTTTCTGCGCTTTTGCATTTCGTCGGTGAAAGCGTCTGCGAACTTTAAGCAGGGTTGAATTTACGCATCAACCCATCCAAACAAGGATCAAGCAATAACAGGAGGGCAGGGGGAGTACCGCAGACTTACACCCCATGGCCACGGGGCATATTCCGTCCTATGTGGCCCAGGCGGACGGCAGTGATTTTCTTTTGACGTTCATGTTCATTTTCACGGTTTTGGTCATTGTCTTGATCGGCGTCGGCTACTTCACGCTGCATTCCATCCCTGAAAAGATAGCCCATGAATCCAATCACCCGCAGTTTCAGCTTGTCGGCATTCTGGCTTTGCTGGCGTTGTTTACACATAACGGGTTGTTTTGGGTGGCTGCGATTTTGGTGGCCGGGTTTCAGTTTCCAGACGTCGCAGCGCCTTTGCGCGCCATAGCTGACGCGATCCGGTCACTGGGTGCGCAAAACCAACAGGCCGCAGCCGAAGAACCTGACCCTCAACCGGCGCCGCAGGAGCAGTAAGCCATGCTTGAAACACTGATGTGCGCGCTGGTCACGGTGCTGCCTGACTACTTGTATCGACGCTTTGTGCAGGGAAAACGGATCGGGCATGAGATTACGTTGTTTACCATGTGGTACGAACTGCGCTGGGGGCTGACGACCTGTGCAATTCTGGCGCTAACCGTGATCACCACCCTGTTCTATTTCCACCCGGCCAGTAAGACGGCGGCGTCCTATTTTCGGACAGTCACCATTCTGCCTCAACTCGGCGGTCGGGTGTCCGAAGTGTATGTAACAAATAACCAGCAGGTGGTTGCAGGCCAGCCGATCTTCCGGATCGAGGATTTTACCCAGACCGCTCAGGTTCAGGCGGCTCATGCCCAGATTGCGCAGGTTCAGGCGTCTTTGAAAGTGGCTGAAACCGATCTGGCCGAGGCCACCGCCGGGATAGCCGGTGCCAAGGCTGCGCTGGATCAGTCGCTTGAGGATCTGGAACGCAACACGACGCTTCGGGATGAAGGCTCAAGCGCCGTGCGTCTGGCCGAGATCGACCGGCTGGAAAATCTGGTCGCAGAGCGCGAGGCGCAACTGGTTGCAGCCCAAGCCCGGCGCGCGGCCGTTGTTCAGCAGATCGAGGAGTTGATCCCCGCTCAACTGGTTGCGGCCAATGCCGAACTGGACGCGGCCCTGACCGAGTTGGACAAGACCGTAATCAGCGCTGGGGTGACGGGCCGGATAGAGCAGTTCGGCCTGCAGGTCGGAGACTATGTCAGTCCACTGCTGCGGCCTGCCGGTATCCTTGTTCCCTCGCACTCGGGCCACGACCGTTTTCAGGCGGCGTTCAACCAGATGTCAGCACAAGTCATCAAGCCCGGCATGATCGGAGAGTTGGGCTGCATGACCAAGCCCTTTACCGTGATCCCCATGATCGTGGTCGAAGTGCAGGACGTCATCCCCTCGGGCCAGATTCGCCCTACGGACGAGCTGCGTGACGTTCAGACAAATACCAATCCCGGATCCGTTCTGGTCTACATGGAACCTCTGTACAAGGGTGCTGCGGACGACATTCCGCCGGGCAGCAACTGTTTGGCAAACGTCTATACCGACAACCACGAACGGCTGGAGCATGAGGACCTTGGCTTCTGGCACGCGGCGTTTCTTCACGTGGTCGACACGATCGGCGTGGTTCACGCAGCAGGCTTGCGCCTGCGTCTGATCCTGATGCCGGTGAATACGCTGGTGCTGACCGGGCATTGATGGGTTTGGCACCTAGATGAGGGCTCGGCCTCGCTGCCCATACAGGGACGTCCAGCACAGCGCTTGTCTGTATAGGCGCCCAAGGAAAAGGCCCGCCAATTAGGCGGGCCTTTGTTGTTTTCTGCATTGCGCAGCTTACTGCGGAATTTCGCCTTCCAGCCCTTCGATGTAGAAGTTCATGCCGGCAAGCGTGCCGTCATCGGCCACTTCGCCCTCGGCCAGCCAGTCGCTGCCGTCCTGCTTTTTGATCGGGCCGGTGAAGGGGTGGTATTCACCTGCGGCCATAGCTGCTTTCAAAGCCAGCGCTTCTTCTTTGACATCAGCAGGCACCGCGTCGGAAATCTCGCCGATTGCGACCATGCCTTCACGGATGCCGTCCCACGTGTTGGCGCTTTCCCATGTGCCGTCCATCACGGCCTGTGTCCGTGCGATATAGTAGGGTGCCCAGTCATCAATGATCGAGGATACGCGCGGGAACGGAGCGTATTCGCTCATGTCCGAGGCCTGACCGAAGGTGACAACATCGCCCGCTTCTTGCGCAGCCGCCTGCGGCGCGGTCGAGTCGGTGTGCTGCAGGATCACGTCCGCGCCCTGTTCGATCAGAACGGTAGCCGCGTCAGCCTCTTTCGCCGGGTCGAACCAGGTGTAAGCCCAGACGATCTTGAACTCGACATCCGGGTTCACCTTTTTGGCGTGGAGATAGGCCGAGTTGATGCCACGGATCACTTCGGGGATCGGGTACGAGCCGATATAGCCGATGATGTTTGACTTGGTCATCTTGCCAGCGATGTGGCCCTGAACGGCGCGGCCTTCGTAGAAGCGGGCCGAATAGACCGAGACGTTCGGCGCGGTTTTGTAACCGGTCGCGTGCTCGAACTTCACGTCCGGGAATTTCTTGGCGACGTTGATCGTCGGGTCCATGTAGCCGAACGAGGTGGTAAAGATCAGATCCGCGCCTTCCAGCGCCATCTGGGTCATCACGCGTTCTGCATCCGGGCCTTCGGGGACGGATTCAACGAAAACGGTTTCAACCTTGTCGCCGAATTCTTCTTCAACGGCCAGACGGCCCTTGTTGTGTTCATAGGTCCAGCCGCCGTCACCTACGGGGCCGACATAGACAAAGCCGACTTTGGTTTTGTCTTCGGCCATGGCGCCCGTCGCCAGACCCAGCGCCATCGCTGCGCTTGTCAGAAGTGAAGTGAATTTCATGAAGTTACTCCCAAGTTGGTTCAGTTGGCCTCTAGTGCGAGGCATGGAAGGTCCGGCCCAGTGAGGCAGGTGCGCTGCTCTTGTCGGCCGAAAGGATCACAAGCACAAGGATCGTGATGATGTAGGGCGACATTGCCAGATACTCGACAGGAATGGCAACGCCTGCTGCCTGCAAATTAAGCTGCAACACAGTGATGCCGCCAAACAAATAGGCACCCAGCAATGCACGCCACGGTTTCCAACTGGCAAAGACCACCAGTGCAAGGGCGATCCAGCCGACACCGGCGGTCATGCCCTCGGTCCATTGCGGGACGCGGATAAGGCTGATGTAAGCGCCGCCCAGACCTGCGCAGGCTCCGCCGAACAGGATCGCCATGATGCGGATCTTGATGACCTTGTAGCCAAGCGCGTGGGCCGCGTCGTGGTTTTCCCCGACCGCGCGCAGGATCAGACCGACTCGGGTGTATTTCAGCGTGGCCCAAACCGCTGCGGTTAGGGCGATCCCGACATAAAGGATTGGGTCATGCTGAAACAGGATCGGGCCGATAACCGGAATATCGCTGATCAGCGGGATGTGAATATCCCCCATGCTGGGCGGTTTGATCCCCACATAGCTTTGACCTAGAAGGGCGCTGAAACCCAATCCAAACAAGGTTAGCGCGAGGCCACTGGCGACTTGGTTGGCAAGCGCAACCTGCGTCAGCAGCACGAACAGCAGGGATAGCACCGCACCGCCGATGGCCGCAGCGATAAAGCCCAGCCAGGGTGATCCGGTCTCGACCGAGATCGCAAAGCCGCTGATTGCGCCGACGATCATCATGCCCTCGACGCCGAGGTTCAAAACACCTGCTTTTTCGACGACCAGCTCTCCGATCGCGGCCAAAAGCAGGGGGGTTGCGGCCACCATCAGAGAGGCGACCAAGAGGACGGGGTTGATTTCACCAAGGTCCATTACGCTACCTCGCTACGGGCCGCACGGATGCGGTAGTTTGTCAGAAGATCGAAAGCCAGCAGGAAGAACAGAAGCATCCCCTGGAACACCTGAATGGCGGCGGCAGGCAGGCCAAGCTGAGACTGCGCGATTTCGCCGCCGATATAGGTCAGCGCCATCAGGCCACCGGCCAGCAGGATGCCCACCGGGTGCAGACGACCGAGAAAGGCCACGATGATCGCGGTAAAGCCATAGCCGACGTTGAAGTCGATGCTGACCACACCCGAAGGTCCCGAAACCTCGAACATTCCGGCCAGTCCTGCCAGTGCTCCTGACATGCCGAGGCAGAACAGGATCAGGCGGGCCGGATTGACACCTGCGAACTTGGCGGCACGCGGTGCCTCTCCGGTCAGGCGGATGTGGAAACCCAGCATGTGACGATTGAGCAGGACATAGGCAAAGATCACGGCGATCAGTGCTGTCACCACGCCCCAGTGCATCCCGGACCCGGCGATCAGTTCCGCGTTATGCGCACTGTCATAGGCTTGCAGGTTGCGTGAACCGGGAAAGCCGAACCCTTCGGGGTTTTTCAAAAGGCCCAGCGAGACCGAGGCCAGCATCTGTTCGGCCACATAGACCAGCATCAGTGACACGAGGATTTCGTTGGTGCCAAAGCGGACCTTCAGAAAGGCAGGGATCATCGCCCAGAGCCAGCCACCGAACGCACCAGCAATCACCATGATCGGAAAGATGTAGAACGCGTCCAGCGGATAGAAGGCCAGACCTGCACCTGCGCCAAAGATGGCACCCATGATGTACTGACCCTCGGCCCCGATATTCCAGATACCGGCGCGAAAACCCAGCGACAGGCCAATGGCGATCAACACCAGAGGCGCACCTTTCACCAGAAGTTGCGGGCGGTAATAAAAGGCGAACTCACCAAATAGGGGTTCCCAGAAAATGGTGCCAATAGCTTCGACCGGGTTCTTACCCAGAATGGCGAACAGAATGCCGCCGAAAAGCATCGTTGCCAGCACCGCAACCAGAGGGGTGGCATAAGACCACGCCTTGGACGGCTGAGGCCGTTTCTCCAACACAATCATCTACTCACACCCCCGTTTTCATCTTTTTCTGTAATGCTTTAGACATGGGCTACCTCCATGCCGTGTGCGCCGCCCATCATCAGGCCGATTTCGTCAACCGTCAGCCCGGTGGTCGGGCGGGGTGCGCTTAGTCGTCCTTCGTTCAAGGCCGCGAAACTGTCCGAGATTTCCATCAGCTCATCCAGATCCTGGCTGATGCAGATGACCGCTGTGCCCTTGGCCGCCAAGTCCAGAATGGCCTGCCGGATCGAGGCCGCAGCTGCCGCGTCCACACCCCAAGTGGGTTGGTTCACGACCAGCACATCCGGGTTTTGCAGAACCTCGCGACCGATCACGAATTTCTGCAGGTTCCCGCCCGACAGTGAGCGCGCGGCGTTCTCTGGCCCCGGCGTGCGTACGTCGAACGCCTTAATGATCTTCTCCGCAAAGTTCTTGGTATCGGTCCATTTCAGGAACCCATTGTTTTCCAAACCTTCGCGGACAGAACCCGTCAGCAGGGCGTTTTCCGTCAGGCTCATATCCGGTGCGGCCGCGTGGCCCAGACGTTCCTCGGGCGCGGTCAGCACGCCCAGCTTGCGCCGAGCGGTGGGGCCGAGCTTGCCGATCTTCTGACCGTTGAACTTGATTGCATCGGCTGTCGTGAGAATTTCTCCCGACAAAACGCCCAGCAGTTCGTCCTGACCGTTACCGGCGACGCCACCAATGCCTAGAACCTCACCCTTGCGGACATTCATGTGCACATTGCGCAGCGCCGTGCCGAATTCCGAAGGCGAGGGCACCGACAATCCGCTGACATCCAGCGCGACGTCGCCAAATTCTCGGCCACCGCGTTCAGGTGTCTGCAGGGTCGAGCCCACCATCATTTCAGCCATGTCACGGGCCGAGGTTTCTGCCGGAACACATTCGCCCACGTTCTTACCCAGCCGCAGGATTGTGGCGTGGTCGCAGAGCGTGCGGATCTCTTCCAGCTTGTGCGAAATATACAGGATTGAGGTGCCCTCGGACCGCAGTTTGTTCAGCGTTTCAAACAGGATATCGACCTCTTGCGGGGTCAGAACCGAGGTCGGCTCGTCCATGATCAGCAGCTTGGGGTCCTGCAACAGGCAGCGGATGATCTCGACCCGCTGCCGCTCACCTGCCGACAGATCGCCGACGGTGCGATATGGGTCCAGAGGCAGGCCATAGGTCTCGGACACTTCGCGGATACGCGAGGCCAGATCGCCCATCGGCGGCGGGTTCTCCATCCCCAGCGCGATGTTTTCGGCCACGTTTAGCGCGTCAAACAACGAAAAATGCTGGAATACCATTGCGATCCCGTCAGCCCTCGCCGCGCGGGGTTCGGGGGGGGCAAAGGGCTGGCCGCGCAGCAGCATCGTGCCACTGTCTGGCTTCACCAGCCCATAGATCATTTTCACCAGCGTGGACTTGCCCGCGCCATTCTCGCCCAACAGGGCGTGAACTTCGCCTTCGCCGATGTCAAAGGACACCTGATCATTGGCCACGACGCTGGGATAGGCTTTGGTCAGCCCTTGTAAGCTTAGGAGTGGAGTGGTCACGCGCTCAGGTCCTTCTTCAACTCGTTCTGCCGGGCGGGGCGCAGTAATTGGGCTGCAACGCCAACGGCGATCATCTGCGGGTGTTTGCCCAGACCGGGGTCACCGATGGGGCAGGTGATCCGGCCGATCCGCTCGGGCGCGTGCCCGAGGGCCGCCAACCGCGACCGGAATCGCGCCCATTTCGTAGCCGAGCCGATCAGTCCGGCAAAGCCAAAACCGTGCGTCAACAACCGGTTGCAAAGTTCCAGATCCAGATTGTGGGAATAGGTCAGAACCAGATGCTCGGCATCACGCGGGGCATGACGGACAAGTTCGGCGGGTTTTGCAACGGGCACAGCCGTGACGGAGGCCGGGATATCGTCGAGAAACCGTTCCGGGCCGGTATCGACCCATGTGATTGCCAGCTCGGGCAGTGGTGACAGAACGTCGACCAATGCGCGCCCAACATGGCCAGCGCCCCAAATCCACAGCTTGCGGGTCGGTTTGTGAACGGGCTCGACCATCCATCCATCCAGAAGCTGGGGCTGCGGGACAGTTCCTTGTCCGCGCGCCTGTGCCATCAGACGTTTGACCGACAACGGCATTTCGGTGCTGGACGCTGAACGTGCGATGATCGTGTCGTCCAGCGCGTTCAATGCATCAAGGTCATAGACCTCGGTCAGCAAAGACACAGCGCCACCGCAGCATTGCCCCAGATCGGGACCAAGCGCGTGTTGCGTCAGACGACACGGCACAGTCTGCGAGCGCGCTGCTTCTGCCGCCTGATATTCCAGCGTGCCGCCGCCGATCGTGCCGGATTGCCCGCCCTGCCAGACCAGCATGGCGGCGCCGACTTCTCGCGGGGATGACCCCTTGATCGCAGCGATGACGACCCGGGTGACTTTCCCGTGGGTTTTGACCGCCTCCCTCAAAGCCTCCAAGTCAAATCCCATCAGATGTCTCCCTTCATCCGTTGAATGCCATGCCAGACCTGTTCCGCCGTGGCAGGGGCATCCAGCGCGGGATAGCTGTCCCCGCACGCAGCGACCGCGTTCGACAGCGCCAGCCAAGCCGAGATACCCAGCATGAAGGGCGGCTCACCCACCGCTTTCGAGCGATAGATGGTGTCCTCGCGGTTCTCGCCATCCCAAAGCGCAACGTTGAAAATATCGGGCCGGTCCGAGCATGCCGGGATTTTGTAGGTCGAGGGCGCGTGGGTGCGCAGATTGCCCTTGCCGTCCCAGACCAGCTCCTCGGTCGTCAGCCACCCCGCGCCTTGCACATAGCCACCTTCGACCTGCCCAATGTCCAGCGCCGGGTTCAGGGACGCGCCTGCGTCATGCAGGATATCGGTGCGCAGGATACGGTTTTCGCCGGTCAGAGTGTCCACCGCGACCTCGGTAATCGAGGCTCCGTAGGCGAAATAGAAGAACGGTCGCCCTCGGCCTGCGATCCTGTCCCATTCGATCTTGGGGGTCTTGTAGAATCCGGTGGCGGACAGGCTGATCCGGCCCTGATAGGCCAGCGCCGCAGCTTCGGCAAAGGTATAGCGTTCTTCACCCACCGAAACGTGACCATCCGTGAAGGTCACTGCCGACGGATCGGCCTGATGCCGCTCGGCCAGATAGTCAGCCATCCGATCACGGATCGTGTCGCAGGCGGCTTTGACGGCCATGCCGTTCAGGTCACTGCCAGAGGATGCCGCAGTCGCCGACGTGTTCGGCACTTTGGCGGTATCGGTCGCGGTGATCTTGACCATGTCCAGCGGAATTCCGAACCGAGACGCAGCCACTTGCGCGACCTTCTGGAACAGGCCCTGTCCCATCTCGGTGCCGCCATGGTTCAGGTGGACCGAGCCGTCTTGGTACACATGCACCAGCGCGCCCGCCTGATTCAGGTGGGTCAGTGTGAAGGAAATCCCGAATTTGACCGGAGAGAAGGCGATGCCCTTCTTGATCACACTGTTCTCGGCGTTCCAATTCTGGATGGCGGCTTTACGCGCGGCATAGTCGCTGGATTTCAGCAATGCCTCGGTCATGCCGTGTAGCTCAAAATCGCTGACCTCCATGCCGTAGGGCGTGGTGTTGCCGCCAGCGGGCAGCGGGCGCACGGGCGCGTTGCCGGTTTCAACCGCGCCACGGCTGGTCAAATCCTCGCGCGGGTCCGGGTGGCCCAGCGGTTTTTCCGTCGGTTCAGCTTCGGCCACCTTGTGCGCGGGTTCATAGTAGTTCCGGCGGCGCAGTTCGACTGGGTCCATTGCCAACGCGTGCGCCGCGTGGTCCATCACCCGCTCGATCCCGACCATCCCCTGAGGGCCGCCGAATCCGCGATAGGCGGTGGCGGACTGGGTGTTGGTTTTCAGCCGGTGGCTTTCAATCCGTGCGTTGGGCAGCAGATAGGCGTTGTCGGAATGCAGCATCGCGCGGTCCGCCACGGGCAGGGACAGGTCCTGCGCCCAGCCGCAAATGGCGTGGTGCAGGAACGATACGCCCTGAATATGACCGTTCTCATCGAACCCGGCTTTGTAGGAAATACGGAAGGCATGGCGTTTGCCGGTGATGATCATGTCATCGTCACGGTCATAACGCATCTTGCAGGCTTTGCCCGTTGCCCGCGCAGCTATGGCGCAGGCCACCGCCAGGGCGTTGCCCTGACTTTCCTTACCGCCAAAACCGCCACCCATTCGGCGGGTTTCCACACGAACGGCATGCATGGGAACGCCCAGAGCGTCCGCTACTTTGTGCTGAATTTCTGTCGGGTGCTGGGTCGAGCTGTGCACCAGCATGTCCGCGCCCTCGTTCGGCACGGCAAGTGCGGCCTGACCTTCCAGATAGAAATGCTCCTGCCCGCCGAGTTCAAATGACCCTTCGATCACATGAGCTGCGTCCGCAATGGCCGCATCCGCATCGCCCTTGGCATAGATGCGTGGGCCGTCCTCGAACCGGCTGTCGGCGGCCAGCGCGTCCTCAATCGTCAGGATCGGGGTTTCCTCAGCATAGTCGATCTTGCCAAGACGCGCGGCCTTTCGCGCGGCCAGATGGCTGGTGGCGACGACCAGAAACACCGGTTGGCCGATATAGTGAACAGTGCCGCCCGACAGCAGCGGCTCATCATGGATCGAAGGCGAAACATCGTTGGCAAAGGGCAGGTCATCGGCTGTCATGACCATGACAACCCCGTCAGCGGCCTTCACAGCCGAAAGGTCCATGCCCGAAATTTTGCCTTTGGCAATCGGGCTGAGGCCAAAGGCCAGATGCAGGCTGCCCTTGGGCGTGGGGATGTCATCCACGTACCGTGCCGAGCCTGAGACGTGCAGTGGTGCTGCATCATGGGGGAGGGGTTTGGTCACGCTCATGCCGACACCTCCAGCACGTTGGTGATTTCACCCTGATCTTCGAGGAAATAGCGCTCGAGCATCGCTTTGGCGGTTTCCAGACGATAGGTGGCTGATGCGCGCATGTCCGTGAGTGGCGCATAGTCTTCGGCAAAAGCGGGCAGAGCGGCCTGAATGGTCGCAGCGGTCCACGGCTTGCCGGTCAGTGCGGCCTCGACATGAGTTGCCCGTTTCGGAGTGCCTGCCATGCCGCCAAACGCGATCCGGGCCTGAGTCACGGTGCCATCAGTGACGGTGATGTTGAAACACCCGCAGACAGCCGAGATATCCTGATCGAACCGTTTGCTGAGTTTGTACGCCTTCAGGCGGTCCACCTGACGCGGGAAGCTGACGGCCTCAACGAATTCTCCGGGCGCGCGGTCTTGTTTGCCATAGTCGATGAAGAAATCTTCCAGCGGTATTGACCGCCGCTCATCACCCTTGCGCAGATGCAAGGTTGCACCAAGGGCAATCAAGGCGGGTGGGTTGTCCCCGATGGGCGATCCGTTGGCGATGTTGCCCCCCACCGTGGCCGCATGGCGGACCTGAACGCTGGCATAGCGTCGGATCATCTCGGCGTAGGAGGGGTGGAGGTCGGTCAGAGCCGCGCCCATACGGTTCATGTCGACCATGGCACCAAAACGGATTTCTTCGTCGGTGATCGTGATCTCTTTCAAGTCTTCGCAGCGGCTGAGGAAAATCACCGGGTCCAGATTGCGCAATTGTTTGGTGACCCAAAGGCCCACATCCGTGGCCCCGGCAACCAGTGTCGCATCCGGGTGTTGCGTGTAGAGAGCTGCCAGTTCGTCGGCGGAGCCGGGGAGGTAGGGGGGCTCTGCCCCCCGGCCTGCGGCCTCCCCCCGAAGTATTTCTGAACAAGAGAAGGACTGGTCGTCGGTGATCCATTTCGGGACGGGGTGCGGTTCGGCGGCTTTGGCGGCACGAATAATTGGGGCATAGCCGGTGCAGCGGCAGAGATTGCCGGCGAGCTGCGTATCGTGGTCGGTTGCGCCATTTGCGTGGCTTGCGACCATCGACATCACGAAGCCGGGTGTGCAGAAGCCGCATTGCGAGCCGTGCAGGTCAACCATGGCCTGTTGCACCGGATGAGCCTCACCGTTCGGGCTGCTCGCGCCTTCGACGGTGCGCACCGCTTTGCCATGCAATTGCGGGAGAAACAAAATGCAGGAGTTCAGCGCCTTGGCGCTGCCCTCGTCTGTTACCATGACGGTGCAGGCTCCGCAGTCGCCTTCGTTGCAGCCTTCTTTGGTGCCAGTCAGACCGCGATCGTCGCGCAGCCAGTCCAGCAGGGTGGCCGTCGGATCGACATCCGACAGCTCCACTGTCTCTCCGTTCAGAAGAAACGTGATATCCATTCGAGAAACCCGTCGCCTTACCCGGTTGCGCCCTTGGGTGCCCTCCTTCGATGCGACGTAGAAAGAGTGGCGGGCGGATAGCTTGCCGTCAGATGTTAGAAACAGCGCGCCTTATCTGGCAAGAAAAACTGCCTATATTATGCACCATTACGCGCACCCAACGCGAATTTGTTTGTTTTGCATAGCAATTAGTCATTTGTTATTAAACTATTTTCTCAAGATGCGGCGTTTCGGTTCCCGAAGCACCTTCTGGAAAAACCGAATAATGAGCGCTGATTTTTTAGGCATCGAAAGGGTGCGGTTCCCGCTTTTGCCGGGCTGCAGGCTGGGATAGCGTAGCGGTCATGAGCAGTACCCCTCGATTCATTCACCTCCGCGTTCACACCGAATATTCCCTGTTGGAAGGCGCCGTGCGGCTGAAAAAGCTGCCGGGTCTGTGTGAGAAGTTGGAGATGCCGGCCGTCGCTGTCACCGACACCAACAGCATGTTCTCGGCTTTGGAGTTTTCTGTGACCGCCAGCGGTGCGGGTGTGCAGCCGATCATGGGATGCCAGGTTGATCTGACTTACGTTCAGGCGCAGCCCGGAGAAAAGCCTAAGGCGCCCGCGCCGCTGGTGCTGCTTGCGCAGTCTGAGGTCGGTTATGAAAACTTGATGAAGCTCAGCTCATGTCTTTACGTGGACAAGGGCGGGCAGTTGCCGCAGGTCACTTTAGACGAATTGGCGGAGCGGTCGGATGGCCTGATCTGCTTGTCTGGTGGACCGGACGGGCCAGTTGGTATGCTGCTGCAACAAGGGCAACGCCCGGCGGCCGAGGCTTTGGTGGATCGGCTGGCCCGTATGTTCCCGGATCGTCTGTACATCGAATTGCAGCGCCATCCGGGGGAAGGTGGGCAGCCCGAGGCTGAGCGCCTGACCGAGCGCGGCCATGTCGAGATGGCCTATGCCAAGAACTTGCCCCTGGTGGCGACCAACGATGTCTATTTCCCCACATCGGATATGTATGAGGCGCATGACGCGCTGATCTGTATCTCTGAGGGTGCGTATGTTGACCAGCAGGACGGCCGCCGTCGTTTGACAGCGCAGCACTACTTCAAGTCGCAGCAGGAAATGGCGACTTTGTTCGCCGACCTGCCCGAAGCGATTGAGAACACGGTTGAGATTGCCAAACGCTGCGCGTTCATGGCCTATCGCCGCGATCCCATCCTGCCGAAATTTGCAGATGACGAAGTGGCCGAGCTGCGCCGGATCGCCAACGAAGGTCTGCAGAAACGTCTGGCCGTGATCCCGCACGCGGTGACGCTCGAGGAATATCAGGAACGGCTGGATTTTGAGCTGGGCATTATCGAAGGCATGGGCTTTCCCGGGTATTTCCTGATCGTTGCGGACTTTATCCAATGGGCCAAAGATCACGACATCCCGGTGGGGCCGGGGCGGGGTTCGGGCGCGGGGTCGCTGGTGGCTTATGCGCTGACGATCACCGACCTTGATCCGCTGCGATACAGCTTGCTGTTCGAGCGGTTTTTGAACCCCGAACGGGTCTCGATGCCTGACTTCGATATCGACTTCTGCATGGATCGCCGCGAAGAAGTGATCCGCTATGTGCAGCAGAAATACGGGCGCGATAAGGTGGGGCAGATCATCACCTTTGGTGCTTTGCTGTCCAAAGCTGCAGTGCGGGATATTGGGCGCGTGTTGCAGATGCCCTACGGTCAGGTGGACCGCCTGTCCAAGATGATCCCCGTCGAGGGTGTCAAACCCGTTTCCATCGAAAAAGCGCTAAAAGACGAGCCGCGCCTGCGTGAAGAAGCGCGGAATGAAGAGGTCGTGGACCGGCTGTTGACCTATGGCCAGCAGGTCGAAGGACTGCTGCGCAATGCGTCCACCCACGCGGCGGGGGTGGTGATCGGGGATCGTCCTCTGGACGCGCTGGTGCCTCTGTATCAGGATCCGCGATCGGACATGCCCGCAACCCAGTTCAACATGAAATGGGTTGAGCAGGCCGGATTGGTGAAATTCGACTTTCTGGGTCTGAAGACGCTGACCGTGATCCAGAACGCGATGGACATCATCTTCAAGTCCGGGCGACCCCTGCACATCGCGGCCGATGGCACGGAACTCTATGAGCCGGCTGAGGGGGCCGAGAACCAGATCAACGCCATCCCGCTGGATGATGAGGCGACGTATAAGCTCTATTCCGCTGCCAAGACGGTCGCGGTGTTCCAGGTGGAATCCTCGGGCATGATGGACGCGCTCAAGCGGATGAAACCCACCTGTATCGAGGATATCGTGGCGCTTGTGGCGCTGTATCGTCCCGGCCCGATGGAAAACATCCCGACCTATTGCGAGGTCAAGAATGGGCAGCGGAAAATCGAATCCGTCCATCCCTTGATTGACCACATCCTTGAGGAAACGCAGGGCATTATCGTCTATCAGGAACAGGTGATGCAGATCGCGCAGGTCATGGCTGGGTATAGCCTCGGTGGTGCCGACCTGCTGCGTCGTGCGATGGGTAAAAAGATCAAAGAGGCGATGGACGCCGAGCGCCCCAAGTTTGAAAAAGGCGCGGGTGAAAACGGTGTGGATGCCAAGAAAGCCTCTGAGGTTTTCGACCTGCTGGAAAAATTCGCCAATTATGGCTTCAACAAATCCCACGCCGCGGCTTATGCGGTGGTCAGCTATCAGACTGGCTGGCTGAAAGCGAACCACCCGGTCGAGTTCATGGCTGGTGTCATGAACTGCGATATCCACCTGACCGATAAGCTGGCCGTCTACTTTGAAGAGGTCCGCAAGGGGCTGGAGCTGCCCTATGTGCCGCCCTGCGTGAACCGGTCCTTGGCGACGTTCGACGTGGTGAACGGAGAGCTGGTTTATGCGCTGGGCGCGTTGAAAAACGTGGGCGTTGAGGCGATGAACATTGTCGTTGAGGGGCGGGCTGACAAGCCTTTCGTGAACCTGTTCGACTTTGCCCGCCGGGTTGACCTGAAAAAGGTCGGTAAACGCCCGCTTGAGATGATGGCCCGCGCAGGTGCGTTCGATCAGCTCGACAAGAACCGCCGCCGTGTATTTGAAAGCCTCGAGCAATTGGTGCAGTACTCGGCCGCGATCCATGAACAGAAGAATTCAAACCAGGTGTCTCTGTTCGGCGAGGCCGGGGATGATCTGCCTGAACCGCGCCTATCCACGACGCCGGACTGGTTGCCAGCCGAGCGGCTGAGCGAGGAATTCAAGGCCATCGGGTTTTACCTTTCGGGGCACCCGCTGGACGACTACATGCCCGCGCTAAAGCGCAAGCGGGTGATGACGCTGGATGAGGTGACGGAAAAGGCGCGCTCTGGCCCGTTTATTGCAAAGATGGCAGGCGTGGTCGCAGGGCGACAGGAGAGAAAATCCGCCAAGGGCAACCGGTTCGCTTTTGCTCAGCTCTCGGACCCGACGGGCGCGTATGAGGTGACGCTGTTCTCTGAAACGCTGGAGAAATCGCGCGAGTTTCTGGAGACCGGCGCGCAGGTTGTACTGACGGCCGAGGCGACGATGGAATCCGATCAGCTCAAGCTGCTCGGCCGCTCGGTTGGGCCGGTGGATTCCGTTGTGGCCGAAGCAGGCGCGACAGGGTTGCGCATTTTCGTGAACCAGCCGCAGGTTCTGCCGACGGTGGCCAAGGTTCTGCAAGATGCAGCAGGTGCCGCCAAGAGCGCGTCCAAAGGACCGATCCACATGTGCCTTCTTGATCCCGGCCTGCCCGGAGACGTCGAAATGGAGCTTGGGCAGGATTTTCCGATCAACCCGCAGATCAAAGGGGCGATCAAATCTCTGGACGGCGTCATGTCAGTCGAGGAAATCTGATCCCCCACGGTTCATTGCCAGAAGACGTCTGTCAGGTTAGGCTGGAATTCTGTTGAAATTCATTTGGGTTAAGTCGCGGGAGGACGCCAAATGGGAAATTCCAGACTGCATTTAAAGACATGGGCGATCGTTGTTGCGGCCTCGCTGGTTCTGGTGCCGGCGACACAGGCATTGGCAGACAAGAAAAAGGAAGAAGACGCGATCAAGGGCGCTTTGATCGGCGCAGGGGTCGGAGCTTTGGTCGGTGACGGCAAAGGCGCGGCAGCCGGTGCGGTTGTCGGTGCCATTATCGGTGCCAACAAGAACTGATCGAGTCCGTTGCGCTGAGTGCAAAAGCTAATTTTGAAAGGAATGGATATGCGTTTTCACGTATTCAAGCTGGTTTCAGCCGCAGCGTTTTTGGCTATGCCTGTGACAGCTATGGCCGACGATGAAGCGGATCAGATGAAGCAGGACGCTTTGCCGTTGATGTATCACACTTGTGCCTCGGTCATTGAAGAGGCAGATGGGAATGACGAATACGTCTTGGATGTCGTCGGCAAGATGACAGCCTTGTCGCTCTATAATCGACAGATCGACATCGAGGCATACGCGGCGTCCGACGAAGACAAGGCCAAACTGCGCGAAACCTTTCTGGCCGCGTTGACCGAAGGGTGTGACGGTGACGAGGACGCGCTGCTGGGCGGAGTGGTCGATGCTGCGGTGAAAAAGACCTTGGGATTGTAAGCCGTCAGTAATGCGGCGGGCGTTCGTCGCCAAAGACAACACCGCCCGAGCCTTCCTGCGCCCGTTCAGCCTCGCGCTGCAAAAGCATCTCGACCCGGCGGGTCAGGCGGTCGATCTCGCTTTGCTGACGTGTGACGACGGTGTTCAGCTCTTCGACCGTGCGGGTCAGATGGGCAATCTGTTCTTCCAGATGTTGCATTTGGGTCTCCTTGGGTGCGGTCATAGCGACCCAGTGGCGTCAAGGCCAGCGAAAGCGCGCCTTGCCCCGATGCGGGGCATGGGATAGACCGCGCGCGGAACACTAAACGCCCAAGGACGCCCCACATGGCCAAGCCCAAGAAACAGCCCCGCCCCAAGGCCGTAACGCCGAAAGGGTTCCGCGACTATTTCGGCCAGGAAGTCTCGCAGCGCACGCAGATGCTGCAGACGATTGCGGACGTCTATCATCGCTATGGGTTTGACGCGCTGGAGAGCAGCGCGGTTGAGACGGTCGAGGCGCTGGGCAAGTTCCTGCCCGACGTGGATCGCCCGAACGAAGGCGTGTTTGCGTGGCAGGAATTTGACGAGGGCGGGAATGGCGACTGGATGGCCTTGCGCTATGACCTGACCGCGCCTTTGGCCCGTGTCTACGCGCAGCACCGCAACGACCTGCCGACGCCGTATCGTCGCTATGCGATGGGGCCGGTCTGGCGGAACGAAAAGCCGGGACCGGGACGGTATCGTCAGTTTTATCAATGTGACGCGGATACGGTGGGCACGGCCTCGATGGCCGCGGATGCCGAGATTTGCGCGATGCTTTCGGACACGCTGGAGACCGTGGGCATTCCCCGCGGTGATTACATAATACGTGTAAATAGCCGCAAAGTTCTAAACGGTGTCCTGGAGGTGGCGGGGGTATATGACCCACTGGACCCTCAGCGGTTTGAAAAAGAGCGGGGGATCGTTTTACGAGCGATCGATAAGCTGGATCGTTTGGGTGAAGACGGAGTGCTCCAGCTTCTTACTTCCGGTCGAAGGGATTCGAGCGGCGATTTTACTGAGGGCGCCGGTCTCACGAGCCATCAAGCTGCGACTATCATGACCTACATGGCTACTAAGAGAACTATTGATGAAAACCCTTATCCTGAGCTTCCGCAGGATCTTGACTACATTTCACACGAAGACGAAGACTGGAAAATAGCACCGCAAAACTTCGCCACCTGCAGTTACTTGCGTAAAGTGGTCGGCTTAAGTCAAATCGGCAATGAGGGCGTTGATGAATTAGAAGCGATAGCTAAGCTTGTTGCTTCTCAGGGTTACTTTGCTGATCGAATCGTCATTGATCCTTCTGTAGTTCGAGGATTGGGTTATTACACTGGCCCAGTTTTTGAAGCCGAACTGACCTTTGATATTTTTGATGAAAAGGGGCGAAAGCGGCAATTCGGTTCGGTTGCTGGAGGCGGCCGCTACGATGATCTAATCAAACGTTTCACTGGTCAATCTGTCCCATCTGTTGGTGTCTCAATCGGCGTTGACCGCCTATTGGCCGCCCTGCGCGAAAAGGGTCGGATCGCGGCGCAGGCCACTGGCCCCGTGGTTGTGACCGTGATGGACCGCGACCGTATGGCCGATTATCAGGCGATGGTGGCCGAGCTGCGCAACGCTGGTATACGGGCCGAGGTGTATCTGGGTAACCCCAAGAACTTTGGCAACCAGTTGAAATATGCGGACAAGCGGAACTCGCCCATCGCGGTGATCGAAGGCGGGGATGAAAAGGAAAACGGGATCGTGCAGATCAAGGACCTGATCCTTGGCGCCAAGATCGCCGAAAGCGCCACGCTTGAGGAATGGAAAGAACGCCCCAGTCAGTTTGAAGTGCCGCGCGGTGATCTGGTCGCCAAGGTGCGCGAAATTCTGGACAGTCAGGACTGAACCATGGCCAAGCGTTCCCAGATAAAGGCCCGCGCCGAGACGATGCGCGTCAGGTTCGAGGCCGCAGGCGCGCAGGTCGTTGACCCTCCGCTTTTGCAACCGGCGGACACGTTGTTGGACCTTTATGGCGAGGATATCCGCGCGCGCGCCTATGTGACCTCGGACGCGCTGCGGGGTGAGCAGATGCTGCGCCCGGATTTCACGCTGCCCGTGGTGCAGATGCATATGCGCGAGGGGGCCGAGCCCGCGCGCTATACCTATTCTGGCGAGGTTTTCCGCCGTCAGGAGCATGACCCGGACCGCGCGAATGAATATATTCAGGTCGGCTATGAGGTATTCGACCGCAACGACCCCGCAGGCGCGGATGCCGAAGTGTTCTCGTTGTTTGCGCTGCAACTGCGTGGCTTGCCGCTGCGCGCTGCGACTGGGGATATCGGGATTCTGACTGCGGCTGTGGCTGGTCTGAAAACCACTGACCGGCGCAAAGCTGCGCTGATGCGGCACTTGTGGCGTCCGCGTCGGTTCCGCGTTCTTTTGGATCGCTTCGCTGGGCGCAAGCCCGGCCCGGAAGGACGCGATACGCTTCTGGATGCCAAAGACCCACTTGCCACTGACGCACCCATGATCGGCAAGCGCCGCGCGACCGAGATCGAGGCGCGGATCGCTGCGCTGCGCGAAGATCGCGATACGCAGCCGATTTCGGACAATGAACTGGCGGGGCTCGAGACTCTGCTAAACGTCCGAGAAACTATGCCCTTCGCGCTTGAACGGTTGCGAGATGTGGCGGTGGACCTGCCGCAAATCACCCCTGCATTGGACAGGCTTGAATCGCGGATCGCCGCGTTGCAAGCGCGAGGCGTAGAGGTGGAACGGCTGGACTTTGAAGCCTCATATGGTCGGACGTCGATGGAATATTATGACGGCTTTGTCTTTGGTTTCTACGCCGAGGGCCGTCCTGACCTGCCTCCGATCGCGACTGGGGGGCGCTATGACGCGCTGACCCGGCAGTTGGGGAACGGTGCTGAAATTCCCGCCGTTGGGGGTGTCATTCGTCCCGACCTGATGTTGGAGATCGAGGAGGCCGCACAATGAGCCTGAAACTGGGCGTGCCCTCGAAGGGCCGGTTGATGGAAAAGACCTTCTCGTGGTTTGAAAAGCGCGGCATTACCTTGTCGCGCAGCGGATCGGATCGGGAATATGCGGGTAAAGTGGATGGGATCGACGGTGTTTCGCTGATCTTGCTGTCCGCTGGAGAAATCCCGCGTGAACTGGCCGCCGGGCGCATTCATCTGGGCGTGACCGGCATTGATCTGGTGCATGAGAAGCTGCCGCGCTGGGAACAGCAGGTCGAGGAGGTCTCGCAGCTTGGTTTTGGCAAGGCGGACCTGATCATCGCGACCCCCGCCTGTTGGGTGGACGTGGACACGCTGGACGATCTGGACGCGGCGGCGGCAGCCTTCCGAAGAACGCACGGTCACCGGCTACGGATTGCGACCAAATATCATCGGCTTGTGCGGGAATTCCTGACGGATGCAGGCGTGGCCGATTACACTCTGGTCGACAGTCAGGGCGCGACCGAAGGCACCGTGATGAACGAAACCGCCGAAGCGATTGCCGACATCACCTCGACCGGGGAAACGCTGCGGGCGAACCACCTAAAGATCCTGACCGACGGGTCGATCCTGCAATCACAGGCGACGCTGTGGCGTAGTCGAGTGGCCAAGTATGAGGCCGAGGACAAAACCGTTCTGTCCGAACTTTTAGACCGTCTGAGTTAAAGCACCCCGATATCCGCCAGCGCGCGGTTCAGATCGTCGGGCAGGGCATCGTCCTGCGCGCGACCTTTGGGCAGGTCGGCTGGGGTATCCTCGGGTTTGAGATAGCGCCACCCCTGAAAGGGGCGCTTCAGGGCGTTTTGGGTGCGGTGCACTTCGGGGTCCAGCACGATGGCGCAACGGCGGATGCCGTCCTCGCCCCGTACCTCATCCAATCGCAGGATGCGCTGGCGGCATTGGATCACCCCCTTGATCACCCAATAGATTGATCCGCCGTTCAGAATCTCGGCCTCGCGCTTGGGCCACATGCGGGTCACATGGCGCGGGCAGCCGTCCTCATACAGCGGTTTGCGGCTGTCCTGCCATGCGATCAGCGTATCGACGCTGTCCGATCCGACCGAAAGTTTGATGAGGTTTACGTAGTTATCCACAGCTTTCCCACAGAGTCGTCCCAAGCTTGATCTCTATATTGTAGCTCTGATCGAGCATTCATCAAGGTGTTGTGGTGAGCCGGTGAAATAGGGTAGTCTGGATACCTCTTTCAAGACAGGGAATCACAAATGAGCCGCTTTGCCGCCCCCATCGCCGAGCAGATATGGGACATGAAATACCGCTTTAAGCAGGCGGATGGCACACCTATCGACCAGACCGTCGAGGATAGCTGGCGGCGCATCGCCCGCGATTTGGCGCGTGTGGAAAAAGACCCGGCCCATTGGGAAGACAAGTTCTTTGAGGCGCTGGAGGATTTCAAATACCTTCCCGCCGGACGCATTACTGCAGGCGCGGGGACCGCGCGTCAGGTAACGCTGTTCAACTGCTTTGTCATGGGCACCATTCCCGACAGCATGGGCGGCATTTTCGATATGCTGAAAGAGGCCGCGCTGACCATGCAGCAGGGTGGGGGCATCGGTTACGATTTCTCGACCATCCGACCGCGCGGCGCGGATGTGCATGGGGTTGCGGCGGATGCGTCGGGGCCGCTTTCGTTCATGGATGTGTGGGACGCCATGTGCCGCACCATCATGTCTGCCGGTTCGCGCCGTGGGGCGATGATGGCGACGATGCGCTGCGATCACCCGGACATCGAGCAATTCATCACCGCCAAATCCGACCCCGCTCGCCTGCGCATGTTCAACATGTCTGTGCTGGTGACGGACCCGTTCATGGAGGCCGTCAAAGCCGATGGCCCGTGGGAACTGGTCTTTGGCGACAAGGTCTATCACACCGTTCAGGCGCGTGATCTGTGGAACAAGATCATGCAGGCCACCTATGACTACGCCGAGCCGGGCGTAATCTTCATCGACCGCATCAATCAGGCCAACAACCTCAGCTATGTGGAAACCATCGCGGCGACGAACCCGTGTGGTGAGCAGCCCCTGCCGCCATATGGCGCGTGTCTGCTGGGCTCGATCAACCTAGCGCGGCTGGTGGCGGAACCTTTCGAGGACGCCGCTCATCTGGATGAGGCTGCATTGCAGGAACTGGTCGCCACAGCGGTCCGCATGATGGACAACGTGGTGGATGCGTCGAAATTCCCGCTGATCGAGCAAGAGGCAGAGGCGCAGGATAAGCGCCGCATCGGGCTGGGCGTGACCGGGCTTGCGGATGCGCTGTTGATGCTGGGCCTGCGCTATGGCTCGGACGAAGCGGCGCGTCAGACCGAGCGCTGGTTGCACGCGATCGCCCGCGCCGCGTATCTGGCGTCGGTGGACTTGGCGAAGGAGAAAGGGGCGTTCCCTCTGTTCGATGCCGAGAAATATCTTGCCAGCGGCACGATGCTGCAGATGGACGAAGACGTGCGCGACGCGATCCGCGAACACGGTATCCGCAACGCCTTGCTGACCTCGATCGCGCCGACGGGGACGATCTCGCTTTATGCGGGTAACGTGTCCTCGGGGATCGAGCCGGTGTTTGCCTACGCCTACACGCGCAAAGTGCTGCAAAAAGATGGCTCGCGCACCGAAGAAGAGGTCGTGGACTATGCCGTGCAGATGTGGCGCGACAAGTTCGGGGACACGCAGTTGCCGGATTATTTCGTGAACGCGCAGACGCTGTCCCCGTCCGATCACGTCAAGATGCAGGCTGCGGCGCAGAAATGGATTGATAGTTCGATCTCGAAAACCATCAACTGCCCCGAGGATATCAGCTTTGACGCCTTCAAGGACGTCTACATGCAGGCTTGGGATCAGGGTTGCAAAGGTTGCACGACCTATCGTCCGAATGATGTGACCGGATCGGTCCTGACCGTCTCGGAAAGCGAAGACAAAGTGCCGGGCGAAAGTGCAGACGCGCCGCACGAGGTTGATGGCGGCGACGTGATTTACATGTCCGAACCGCTGGACCGTCCGCAGTCGCTGGAAGGTTCGACCTACAAGCTGAAGTGGCCTGACAGCGAGCACGCGATCTATCTGACCATCAACGATATCGTCATCGGGGGTCGTCGCCGCCCGTTCGAGGTGTTCATCAACTCGAAGAACATGGAACACTACGCCTGGACATTGGCGCTGACCCGCATGATCTCGGCCGTGTTCCGGCGGGGCGGGGATGTGTCCTTTGTGGTCGAGGAGCTTAAGGCCGTATTCGATCCGCGTGGCGGGGCTTGGGTCAAGGGCAAGTACATCCCGTCGATCCTCGCCGCGATTGGTGGTGTCATTGAACAGCACCTGATCAATATCGGGTTTCTGGAAGGCGAGGGCATGGGGCTGAAATCCGACCCTCAGGCGCAGGTCGTCAACATGGATGGCCCACGCGGTAAGGCGTGTCCGTCCTGCGGGCAGTTCGATATGGTGATGATCGAGGGCTGCATGACATGCCGCAGTTGCGGCCACTCCAAGTGCGGGTGACGTCTGACGCCTGGATTTGAGGCAAAGATTGTGATCTGGCAGGAGGGTTTCTTGTCAGATCACAGCGGCTGAATCTCTTTGGCAACATTTTTGTTAACTGTACATTAACAAGACTTTCCTGCCGAGGGTTTCGCTGATAGGGATATCGCAATAAACAGTGAGTGAGTTGAAGGTGCGGGCGGTAAAATGAGAACCGGACTAAACGGTCGAATAGCCATTCAATGGAAACAGACGGAACTAGATGGGTTAGAGGCGGCGCCTCTTTCCTTTTTGGATGTTGGTGCTGCGTGGTCGTGGCGCGGACAGGTCATGTTTCTTGTTGATCCGGCTGATCAGGAGTCTACTCAAACCATCGTTTCACCGAACCATTTTCGATCCTTTCACGATCTGGAAGGCAGCGTGCAGGGCGTCGTTGTTCTGACCAATGGAGCGCAGGAGTTTTCGGCGGACCTGTGCTTGATATCCGGCGAGTCAGAACCAATCCTTGTTTTCGCGAATGGCTACCCTGCGCGCGAGCAGGAATTCTGGGTCACCGAGTTTATCCAGATGAGACAGTCCAGCGGCGAAGCCGCGCCTGTAGACGACACTGTGGTCGTTTTCCCGAATAGACTGAGCTCTGCTACAGACGGTCAAGCGCCCGCGCGGCGTCCGGCGGTGAACGCCGGTCCGATGCGGGACTAGGGCCGCCCCCTGACAAAAAATACAATACGCCATCTTGCGATGTGTTGACTCTGCCTGTTCTGCGGATATAAGCGCGGCTTCATTGGTGTTGGTGGACCCCGCAAGGGGATGCCTGTCATGGGGGAAACCTCAAGAGGACAACGCCCTTCATTGTTGCGGTGCGGCCGAAAGACATCTCGCATCGGGTTGAGCGGAGACGCGATTGCAGCCCGAAAAGTGGGAACCGGTTTTCGGATCAAGCTGCAATGCCACTTAAGAAGGAGATCAGCCGTGACTAAACGCACGTCTGCCAAGTACAAAATCGACCGCCGGATGGGCGAAAACATCTGGGGTCGTCCGAAATCCCCGATCAACCGTCGTGAATACGGCCCCGGCCAGCACGGTCAGCGTCGTAAGGGTAAACTGTCGGACTTCGGTCTGCAGCTGCGCGCCAAGCAGAAGCTGAAAGGCTACTATGGCGACCTGACCGAGAAGCAGTTCCGCCGCATCTACGCCGAAGCCGAGCGTGTTAAAGGCGACACCGGTGAAAACCTGATCGGTCTGCTGGAGCGCCGCCTGGACGCTGTTGTCTACCGCGCCAAGTTCGTGCCGACCGTGTTTGCCGCACGTCAGTTCGTGAACCACGGCCACGTCAAAGTGAACGGCAAGCGGGTCAACATCCCCAGCTACCGCGTCAAAGAAGGCGACGTGATCGAAGTGCGTGACAAGTCCAAGCAACTGGCTGTTGTTCTGGAAGCTGTTGCTCTGGCCGAGCGTGATGTGCCTGACTACATCGACGCCGACCACTCGAAAATGACCGCGACCTTCGTTCGCGCACCGGGCCTGAGCGATGTGCCTTACCCGGTCATGATGGAACCGAACCTGGTCGTCGAATTCTACGCGAAGAACTAATCTTCGCCGATACACATGATCCAAAGGGCCGCGCTTTCAGCGCGGTCTTTTTTGTTTGTGGGGGGGCTCTGCCCCCGTCGCTGCGCGACTCCCCGGGGATATTTCTGGCCAGATGAAGAGGCGGATCAGATCGGCAGCGGCCGCCCTTCGGCAATGGCCTCCATCGCGAAATACGAGGTCACGCTGTCCAGTTCGACTTTTTCGATTAAACGCTGATAAACCTTGTCATAGGCCGCCATGTCCTCGGTCACGACTTTCAACTGATAGTCATAATCCCCACCGATCCTGTGAAAATCCACCACTTCGGAGATGGTCAGAACGTGGCTTCGGAAAGATTGCAGCCATTCCGCAGAATGGTGCCGTGTGCGCAGCATGACGAAGACAACCAGGTTCAGCCCCAGCTTCTCGCGCGAGATTTGGGCTGACGAGCCGGTGATTACCCCATCCTCGTTCAAAGCCTTCAACCGACGCCAACACGCGTTTTGCGACAGTCCGACACGATCCGCCAATTCCCGCTGAGACAGAGTCGCGTCCTTCTGAAGCTCACGCAGTATTCGATTGTCGATTTGATCTATTTTTTTCGCCATATCTAATCATATGACACAAAATATGATAAAACTATCGAAAGTATGGTGAAGTTTGTTTAGGTGATCTCAATCATATTTGACGGTGCAATACGGAGCCATCAAATGACCTTGTCCAAATTTCGCACAGCAATAGAAGCCACCACTCCTATCTCAAGCCTGCGCGATGGATTGATCGGAGAGAATGTTCTGATTCCGGGTCTGCATGGGGATGTTCCGCTGGTTTACGCGGATTACGTCGCCTCGGGTCGGGCGCTGCGGCAGGTCGAAGACTTTGTCGCTGAACAGGTGCTGCCCTTCTATGCAAACAGCCATACCGAGGCTTCCTATTGCGGGTCCTACATGACCCGTCTGCGTCGTGAGGCACGCGCAGAAATCGCCCGCATTGTTGGCGCCAAGGAAGAGGACGCGGTGATCTTCACCGGGGCCGGCGCCACTGCGGGTCTCAATCGGTTGGTCAGCCTGCTTGGTGTGGAGGCGGCTGACCGGCCGGTTGTATTTATTGGGCCATACGAACACCACTCAAACATTCTGCCCTGGCGCGAAAGCAAGGCACGTGTGATCGAGATTCCAGAAGCGCCGGATGGTGGCGTCGACCTCGACGTATTGGAGCGGATGTTGGTAGATCATGCCGCGTCGGACTTGATCATCGGGTCATTCTCGGCGGCCTCAAACGTGACCGGTATCGTTACCGACCCGGATCCGGTGACGCGGCTGCTCAAATCTCATGGGGCGTTATCCGTTTGGGATTATGCGGGGGGCGGTCCTTATCTGCCAATGGACATGGGGCCAGAAGATGCGCGCAAGGATGCCATCGTTGTGTCACCCCACAAGTTTCCGGGCGGGCCGGGTGCATCGGGCGTTTTGATCGTCAATAAGGCTGCGGTCAATCGCACTTGCCCGAGCTGGCCGGGCGGTGGTACGGTCAGCTTTGTCTCTCCGTGGCGGCACGACTATAGCGAAGACCTTGCCACGCGCGAAGAAGCTGGAACCCCGAACGTGATCGGGGACATCCGGGCTGCGCTGGCCTTTATCGTCAAGGATGTGGTCGGTACGGATGAGATTGCCAGACGGGAGGAACGCTATAACCGAATGGCCCTGAACGGGTGGGGCGACAACCCGAACCTGACCCTGCTGGGCGCGGATCATCCGCATCGGTTGCCGATCTTTTCATTCCTTGTGCGCGACAACGCGGGTCATCCGGTTCATCAGCAGCTATTCACCCGGATGCTCAGCGACATCTACGGTATTCAGGCGCGCGGGGGTTGCGCCTGCGCCGGACCCTATGCGCATCGGTTGCTGGGTATCGATCAAGCGGCGTCCGAGGGGTTGCACGCCGCGTTGTCCGCTGGGGAAGAGATGAAGAAACCGGGCTGGGTGCGTCTGAACTTTTCATACCTGATGAGTGATGAGACGGTTCAGTTCATTATCGACAGCGTCAACGACCTGTCCCGCCGGACCGAGGAATTCGCGCCTTATTACAATGCTGATCCGGCAACGGCCCGCTTCAAAGCGGCGTGACGGAATTGCCGCTTTTCTCAACGCGTTGAGACAGGTAAGAGAGGCTCCAATAAACGGAGCCTCTTATGACAAAGATCACCCCGCAACCCGGCATTATGGACATCGCGCTCTATCAGGGCGGTCAGTCGCATGTGGCCGGGGTCAAGCATGCGATCAAGCTGAGTTCCAACGAAAACCCGTTTGGTCCCAGCCCCAAGGCGATTGAGGCCGTGCGCGACAGTGCCGCCACTCTGCATCGTTATCCCAGCACCGACCATGCCAGCCTGCGCGCTGCGATTGGCGCGCGCCATGCGCTGGACTCGTCACGGATCATCTGTGGTGTGGGCAGTGACGAAGTGCTGCAATTCGTGGCGCAAGCCTATGCAGGGCCGGGGGATGAGGTCATCTATACCGAGCATGGTTTTTCCATGTACCCGATCGTCGCGCGGATGGCAGGGGCAACGCCGGTCATGGTGCCCGAGACGGACCGTCGCGTGGATGTCGACAAAATTCTGGCAGCCGTTACCGGGCAAACGCGGATCGTATTCGTAACCAATCCGGGCAACCCGACCTCGACCATGATCCCAGAGGCCGAGTTGGAGAGGCTGGCCGACGCCTTGCCCCAGTCCTGCCTGATGGTCATCGATGGAGCTTATGCCGAATTCGTTGCTGGTTTCGACGGTGGCGCCGGACTGGTGGACCGGTTCGAGAATGTGATCATGACCCGGACGTTCTCCAAGATTTACGGGCTGGGTGGGATGCGCGTCGGCTGGGGCTATGCCGCGCAGTCGATCATCGACGTGCTGAACCGAGTACGCCAGCCCTTCAACCTGTCGCTGACTGCGCTGGCTGCGGCGGAAGCTGCGATCAAGGATGAGGACTATCTGACGTTCTGTCACACCGAGAATGCGCGTTTGCGCGTTTGGCTGGCTGATGAACTTGCGAAGATCGGCGTCGCGTCGGATGCGTCCAGCACCAACTTCATACTCGCGCGGTTCACAGATCAGGCCGAAGCCGAGGCGTGCGACGATTATCTGAAAACGCAGGGTTTGATCGTGCGCCGTGTCGCGGGTTACAACCTGCCGAACGCCTTGCGGATCACCGTGGGCGACGAAGAGGCCTGCCGCCGTGTCGTTGCGGCGATCACTGAATTCAAAGAGGGCGTGGCATGACCCAAGTTTACGACCGTGTTGCGCTGATCGGGTTGGGCCTGATCGCATCCTCGATGTTCTGGGCGATCAAACGCGCTGGTCTGGCGGGTGAGGTGACGGGATATGCCCGTTCAGAGGCAACCCGCAACACTGCGCGCAAGATTGGCTTGTGCGACCGGGTGTGTGACACCGCACAAGAGGCCGTTGAAGGGGCTGATCTGGTCGTTCTCTGTGTGCCGGTTGGCGCGATGGGCGCGGTAGCCGCCGATATCGCGCCAGTATTGAAACCGGGCGCGACCGTTTCGGATGTAGGCTCGGTCAAGCGCCATGTCATTCAGGCGGTGTCACCGCACATCCCCGACGGTGTGCATTTCATTCCGGCTCATCCGCTGGCGGGAACCGAACATTCCGGCCCCGAAGCTGGTTTTGCTGAGTTGTTTGACAACCGCTGGTGCCTTTTGGTGCCGGTCGAAGGCACCGACCCTGACGCTGTCGCGCAATTGCGTGCGTTGTGGGAGGGTATGGGCTCCAACGTCGATGAGATGGATGCAGATCACCACGATCTGGTTCTGGCAGTGACTTCGCACGCGCCGCACCTGATCGCCTACACGATGGTCGGTGTGGCAGATGACTTGCGCCGGGTGACCGATAGCGAAGTCATCAAGTATTCGGCCGCCGGTTTTCGGGATTTCACGCGGATTGCAGCCTCGGACCCGACCATGTGGCGCGACGTGTTCCTGACCAACAAGGATGCAACGCTGGAAATTCTTGGTCGCTTTACCGAGGAGCTTTTCGCCTTGCAGCGGGCTATTCGTACCGGTGATGGTGATCAGTTGTTTGATTATTTTACTCGCACCCGCGCGATCCGCCGTGGGATCATTGATGCGGGGCAGGATACGGATGCCCCTGATTTCGGACGGGGGAAAGCAGGTCCATGATACGTTTCCAAAAGGGTCTTGTGATTGGAGTTGTGGCGCTTAGTGCCACGTTTTCAAACGCGGCCCCTTTGGAGTATTCGCTGATCCCGCCAGAGCGACCATCTGCGGCCCCGGTCTTGGCCTTTGCAAGCCCAACCCCGTCCAAGATGCGCCCCGAATTGCGCCCTGTGTCGGCGCAGGTTCTGGCGGTCGCGGCGCGCACTGTGGATGTGCCGACCTTTGGGCCAGATACGTCCCTGATGCCCTATCTGCGCCCCAAAACGCTGGAACAGGAGGCTTTGTTCAAAAAGCGCAAGCTCCGCAAAGGGTCAGTTTGCGGTGATATTCAGATTCAGGGCAAGGCCGTTGGCAAGGTTCCCGGCAAGATCAAAGCTTGCGGGATCAAGGATGCGGTTCAGGTCACTTCGATCTCGGGCGTTGCGTTAAGCCGCCCATCGACAATGGACTGTGGCACGGCGATCGCTTTGAATGAATGGGTGGACAAGACGGTCATTCCGACCTTCAAGCGACGCGGTCCGGTGGTCGAACTGCAGGTCGCGGCCCACTATGCCTGCCGGACCCGAAACAACCAAAAGGGAGCGCGTATCTCCGAACACGGAAAGGGGCGCGCAATAGATATCTCGGGCTTCAAGATGGCGGACGGAGAAGTCGTTACTGTGCTGAACGGTTGGCGCAAGAACCCATCGCAAAAACAGTTGATCAAGGTCTGGCGCGGCGCGTGCGGACCGTTTGGCACGGTTCTGGGGCCAAATTCTGACCGGTATCACCGCGATCATTTCCACTTGGACACGGCGCGCCATCGCCGTGGGGCGTTCTGCCGTTAACGCAGGATCAGGCGCGGCGCCGGGCCAAGCGGCAATGGGCCCAAGGCGACAAACCCGTCTCGGAAATTCAACTGCATGTCCAGCGCGTTGGGATTGCCCCCAAGTCCGGCCATGAAATTCAATGCGCGAGTCACCGGATTGACGGCCTGATCGGGCAGGGCGCCTGCAGCATTTGCCATTGCGATCATGTCGCGCCAGTTTTCGGCTTTGATCGCGATTTCGCCCGTTGGAATGCCTTGGGCATCCACCGCAAGCTCTCCGGCGGCGAACAAACGCAGCGCACCCCATTCCATTTCGGCCAGATGCAGGTCGATCTGTACCGGCTGAGGTCTGCTCTGCTCAAGGGCGGAGCGATCCCAAGCCCTGTCGAATGTGGTCGTCATATCCAGTTCCAGCGTCTCGAACGACTGGGGCAAAGTGGTGGCTGACCGCATGAGATCACGCAAGTCGTCGCCGGGGGCAAAGCCGTCAATCCGAGCGCTGATGTTGTAGGCTTCGGGAATCTCGGTTTGCTCCATGGTCAGCCCAAGCGTTTCGCCGCCCGCCAGCGCATCGGCGTCCTCGGTGATTGACCAGGGGTCCGCTGTCAGAGACATCTTCTCAAGCACCAGCGCCACGCCGGGCTGCAAATGCAACTCAGCCTGAAGGTTCTTGGCCTGAATCGTGGCGGTTTGATCGTAGTAGGACAAGCGTTGAGGCGTGTCGGCGAACCGCAGCAACTGTCGTCCGGGCCAGATTGCGGGACTTTGAAATTCGATCCAATCGGCGCTCCAGGCTGTCCCATTGACGGGATCCGCCAGCGCCGGGTTTGCCAGCCGTGTGACGTGGTGAGTAGCGTACCCCGCGGTTGAGACATCCGAGAAGTCCGCCTGCCAGCCCAGCTCTTGCTGCTGGTTAAACCACGTGGTGATCGCATTGCGCAGGCCAATTCCGGCTATGAGCCAATAGGCGCTCCAGATCACGCCGACGAAAATGACTGCTCTTATCAAACCGCGCATTGCAGTTGACCCTTTTTCCCACCTTTGAATTGATGTTTATAGGCGCAAACGGGCAAGGACCAGAGCTATGACGATGTGGGTTTTCGGATATGGGTCGCTGTTGTGGAATCCCGGCTTTCCGGTGGCCCGTAGCGAGCACGCGACTTTGCACGGGTATGCGCGCTCATTCTGCATGAGTTCGATTCACCATCGCGGGACCGAGGAAAACCCCGGTCTTGTGCTTGCATTGGACGAACAGACCGAAGCGAAATGCACAGGTCTGGCTCTTGCGGTTGAAGCGGGGCACGAGGACCGCACACTGCAAGAATTGCGCGACCGAGAGCTGATTTCGTCGGCCTATGTTGAAAAGATGCTGGATGTGCATCTGCATGACGGACAGGTCGTTACGGCCGTGACCTATGTGATCGACGAAGATCATGTGCAGTATTGCGGTGGGATGCCGCTGGAGGAGCAGGCCCAGATCATCGCACATGCGGTCGGGGGGCGCGGTCCGAATACGGAATACCTGTATAATACCGCCGAACACCTGACCGAGATTGGTCTGCACGATCCTGATCTTGAGTGGTTGGCGCAACGGGTGCGCAGCATTACCGCATAAACCCTTGGCGTCACCGGCGTATTTTCGCTAGATTCACTTTAGAGCAGGAAAATACCGGGAGCCACGCGCATGGCGCAGGCACATCAGGACGCGGGACCTCATTTCTCGCAACCCATTCGTCAGATCGTTACGATGCTGGTCGCAATTGGTTTGGCGGGGCTGGGCGTCTTTATGGCGCTGCCTTACGTTTTGCCGGTGTTTTACGCCAACCCGTATCTGAACGGGTTTATCATACTGGTCTTCGTGATCGGCGTTTTCGCCTGTTTCTATCAGGTCACTCAGTTGATCGGTTCAGTTCGTTGGATCGAAGCATTCGTCGGCGGTGTTGTTCGCGAAGATGCGCGCACGCCGCAACTGCTTGCGCCGCTGGCCTCTTTGTTGCGTGAAAGAGGCGCTCGGTCACAAATCAGTTCATCTTCGACGCGGTCCATTCTGGATTCGGTGGCCGAGCGTGTCGAAGAAGAAAGAGAGATCACGCGATATATCACCAACGTTCTGATCTATCTTGGTCTTTTGGGGACGTTTTTCGGATTGGCCACGACGGTTCCAGCCATTGTCGATACAATTCGCAGCCTCAACCCGCAGGAAGGCGAAGAAGGTTTGGCGGTTTTCAACCGTTTGATGGTTGGCCTTGAATCTCAGTTGCAGGGCATGGGCGTGGCGTTCGGATCCTCGCTTTTGGGGCTGGCCGGTTCGCTGATCGTTGGGCTGCTCGAGCTGTTCGCAGGCCACGGTCAGAACCGCTTTTATCGAGAGCTTGAGGAATGGCTGTCCTCGATCACCCGCGTCGGTTTCGCTGCTGGTGACGAAGGCAGCAGTGCAGAGCTGGCCGTTCTGACGCCCGTTTTGGATTCGATGTCCGAACAAATGGATGCCCTGCAGGATCTGTTCTCGGCACAGGAACGCGATCGGGTCGAGTTGTCGACGAAACTCGGTCAACTTGTAGACGCGATCGGTGACATGAACCAGCGGCAGTCCGACAACGAAGGAGTAACCGCCGCGCTGGAGCGGGTTGCGCTGGGACAGGACGCCCTGCTTGATCACATGAGGGAACAAGGCGCTGGCGACGGGATCGATGCCGAAAGCCGTATGCGTCTACGCTCGATGGACGTGCAACTGTTGCGCATCCTCGAAGAAATCTCGGCGGGCCGTCAAGAAAGCATGAGCGAGCTGCGCAAGGACATCGAATTGCTGGTCAAAGCGCTTACTCTCCCCCGAGGTGCCGTGCGTTCTGCTCCGGAAGGAGAGTAAGCCATGGCGCTGTCCCGTCGCACAGGTCAGCGGTTCCAGGGGTCGGTCTGGCCCGGTTTCGTGGACGCGATCACGGGGCTATTGATGGTGCTGACTTTTGTGCTGACCATCTTCATGGTCGTGCAATACGTCTTGCGGGAAACCATTTCCGGGCAAGAGGACGAACTGACCGCCCTGTCTGACGAAATTGCGGCCCTGGCCGGTGCTCTCGGCCTGGAGGAGCGGGAAAACAGCCGCCTTCAGGCAAGGCTCGGGGCGTTGAACTCGACACTGTCGCAGGTCGAAACAGAGCTTGTTCAGGCCCAAATTCGGATCACGAGTTTTGAAGATCAGGTCACTGCGCTGCTGGCCGAGCAGGAACGGGCAAAAGGGGCCATCGCCGGTCTGGAATCCGAGCGGGACGAACTTCTGAATGAACAGGATGCGCTGAATCTCGCGCTTGCCCAAAGCCGCGCCGAGATTGACGAACAGACCGAGGCCGCGCGTCTTGCCGCTGCCCGGCGCGAGGCGCTTGAAGCGTTGATCGCCGATCTTGAGCAAAGCGAAGCAGCGCAATCGGCACTGATCACGGAACTTGAAGATCAACTGAGCGCCGAAGAAGCCGCAAGGCTGGCCGAAGCCGCAGCCGCCGAAAACCTGCGCAACAGGTTGCAAGACGCTGACGCGGAACTGACCGCCATGACACTAGCGCTTGAGGCGCAGCGAAAAGAGGCTGAGGACACTCTGACCCTTCTGGCCGCGGCGCAAGCGGCAAAGGCTGAATTAGAACGGCAGTTCGGAGAGTTGAGCTCGCAGGATCTTCAAGTCCGGCTTGAGGCGGCGTTGGCCGCACAGACCGAAGCGCAGGCCGAGGCGCAAGAGCAGAGGACTCTGGCTGAAGAACGCGCAGCCCTGCTTGCGGTCGCGCGTGAAACCCTATCGGTTGAGCAGACAATTTCCGAAAAAGCCCAACGCGAAGCAGCCTTGTTGAATCAGCAAATGGCCGCACTGCGAGAGCAACTGGGTGGGTTGCAGGCTTTGCTGGACGACTACGAGGAACGCAATGCGGCTGCGGACATTCAAATCCAGACGCTTGGGCAGGACCTCAACGCGGCTCTTGCCCGTGCCGCGTCCGAGGAACGCCGCCGCCGACTGTTGGAGGAAGCCGAACGCGCCCGTCTGGAAGCCGAAGCAGAGGTGTTGTCAGGTCAGAATGAAGAACTTGTGGCCCAGGCCGAAGACCTGCAGCGCTATCGCTCGGAGTTCTTTGGCCGGCTGCGGGATGTGTTGGGCGATCAGGAAGGTGTGCGGATCGAAGGTGATCGGTTCGTGTTTTCGTCCGAAGTTCTGTTCGACACGGGCTCGGCCGTGCTGTCTGGGGAAGGGCAGTTGGAAGTCGCCAAAGTCGCGAATATTCTGCGAACCGTTGCGGCTGAAATCCCAGAGGGCTTGAATTGGGTTATTCGGGTCGACGGCCACACGGATAACGTACCTCTGGCCGGGACTGGGCGTTACCGCGATAACTGGGAGTTGAGCCAGGGACGGGCCTTATCGGTCGTGCGCTACATGGTCGAGGCGCTGGGTATTCCACCAAACCGACTGGCTGCGAACGGGTTTGGTGAGTTCCAACCCGTCAATCCTGCCGATACGCCTGAAGCCCGTGCTCAGAACCGCCGGATCGAGTTGAAGCTGACCGAGCGGTAGTGGGGCCGACCGAGGGACGCGTCGCCCGATCCCAGACACATTCACAGGTTTTGATTGATCCCAAGGTCGACGTGATGCGTTGGGTGAAAACACGATAATGGGGTTATGCCGGTGGAAGGGAACTGGTTTTAGCTAAGTATTGATCAAACGTATCCATCGCTTCGGTGGTGGGTAAGAAAGCCCTTGGCAGAGCTCAAGTAGAGATGCCGGAGAGTAAAAAAGCCCGCCGATCAGATGATGGCGGGCTTTGTATCAGGGTTTGCGGTTTTCTCAGTCCGCTGTCAGCAACGGCGGCTTGTCGCCCGGAATCCGTGGCTGATCGGGGCCAAGAATTTCCAGGTTCAGATCACCCTTCTTGACCGAGACACGGACCACACCGCCTTTGGCCAGTTTGCCGAACAGCAGCTCTTCGGCCAGAGGTTTCTTGATGTGCTCTTGAATGACACGACCCAGTGGGCGCGCGCCCATCTTGTCGTCATAACCTTTGTCAGCCAGCCATTCGGCGGCTTTGGGCGTCAGGTCGATGGTCACGTTCCGATCCAGCAACTGTGCCTCAAGCTGCAGGACGAACTTTTCGACAACCTGCAGAATGACCTCTTTCGGCAGCGGCGCGAACGAGATTACAGCGTCCAGACGGTTGCGGAACTCTGGCGTAAAGGTCCGTTCGATCGCGGCCGTATCTTCACCTTCGCGGCGGTCCCGTCCAAAGCCGATGGCGGCCTTGGCCTGTTCCTGTGCACCGGCGTTCGAGGTCATGATCAGAACCACGTTGCGGAAATTCACCGTGCGGCCGTTGTGATCTGTCAGCTCACCGTGGTCCATCACCTGCAACAGGATGTTGAACACGTCGGGGTGGGCTTTCTCGATCTCATCCAGCAGCAGCACGCAGTGCGGGTGCTGGTCGACGCCGTCCGTCAGCAAGCCACCTTGGTCAAACCCGACATAGCCCGGAGGCGCGCCGATCAGACGGGATACCGCGTGTTTTTCCATGTATTCCGACATGTCAAAGCGCAGCAGTTCCACACCCAGCGTATCCGCGAGCTGTTTCGCAACCTCGGTTTTGCCCACACCGGTCGGACCGGCAAACAGGTAGTTGCCGATGGGTTTCTCAGGCTCGCGCAGACCGGCGCGGGCCAGTTTGATCGCGCTGGATAGTGCGACGATGGCGTCATCCTGTCCGAACACCACCCGTTTCAGCGAGGCTTCAAGGTCTTTCAGAACCTCGGCATCGTCCTTGGTGACATTCTTGGGCGGAATACGGGCGATCTTGGCCACGACAGCCTCGATTTCCTTGACGCCGATCGTCTTACGGCGCTTGCTTTCCGCGACCAGATGCTGTGCGGCACCGGCCTCATCAATCACGTCGATGGCTTTGTCGGGCAGTTTGCGGTCGTTGATATACCGCGCCGAAAGCTCGACGGCTGTCTTGATCGCGTCGGCGGTGTATTTGATCTCGTGATGTTTCTCGAAATAGGGTTTCAGACCGCGCAGGATTTTCACGCTGTCTTCGACCGAAGGCTCATTTACGTCGATCTTCTGGAACCGGCGGCTCAGCGCGCGGTCCTTTTCAAAATGCTGGCGGAACTCTTTATACGTGGTCGAGCCCATCGTGCGCAGCTTACCACCCTGCAACGCAGGTTTCAGCAGGTTGGACGCATCCATCGCGCCACCCGAAGTGGCACCGGCACCGATCACGGTATGGATTTCGTCAATGAACAGCACCGCGTCAGGGTGATCTTCCAGCTCGGTCACGACAGCTTTCAGACGTTCCTCGAAGTCGCCGCGATAGCGGGTGCCTGCCAGCAGCGCGCCCATGTCCAGAGAATAGATCGTGGTTTCCGACAGCACGTCCGGCGCTTCGCCCGCGACGATTTTGTGGGCCAGCCCTTCGGCAATGGCGGTTTTGCCTACGCCCGGATCCCCCACCAGCAGTGGGTTGTTCTTGCGGCGACGGCACAGAACCTGAATACAGCGTTCAACCTCGTCAGCGCGACCGATCAGCGGGTCAACATCGCCTGCGCGCGATTTTGCGTTCAGATCAATGCAGTATTTCCCAAGCGCGCTTTCTTTCTGTTCGCCCTCTCCGGCGTTTGACTGAACTTCTTCTTCGACCTGATCTGCGCCGGAAACCGACCGATTCTCGCCATAGGCGGGGTCTTTGGCGACGCCGTGCGCAATGAAATTCACCGCGTCATAGCGAGTCATGTCCTGTTCCTGCAGGAAGTAGGCCGCGTTGCTTTCGCGTTCAGCGAAAATTGCAACCAACACGTTGGCACCCGTCACTTCGGTCCGGCCCGAGCTTTGGACGTGGATCGCTGCGCGTTGGATCACGCGCTGGAAGGCGGCCGTTGGCACGGCTTCGGACCCGTCGATATCCGTGACAAGGTTCGACAGGTCTTCGTCAATGAATTCGACCAGAGTGCTTCGCAGCTCATCCAGGTCAACGCTACAGGCTTTCATGACGCGGATCGCATCAGGTTCTTCCAGCAGCGCCAGCAACAGATGCTCCAGCGTTGCAAATTCATGTCGCCGTTCGTTCGCAGCAGCCAAGGCCGCGTGAATGGCTTGTTCTAATGTGCTCGAGAATGAAGGCACGCGGGTGCTCCTCTGTCTTGGGTCGGAAGGGGCGCGGGCTTTAGGCCGGATCCCCATCCCAACCATGTCCTCATACTATTAGAGTTTGGTTGATCGCGGCCCGGCTTCAAGGGTTTTCTTTCACTTGACAGTCACATTTATTGTGACCGTGGCCGTGAAGAGCGCGAAATAAGCACTAGAAGCGGTCTTTTCTAGCCCGGATTTCCGCAAAAACTGCGGCAGGATCGGCATTTTCTATCCCAAGATGTGCCTGAATCGCCGGATCGGTGGCGCGAAGGAACGGATTTGTGGCCTTTTCCAGCGCCAAAGAGGATGGCACAGTTGGCTTTCCAGCAGCGCGTGCGCGTGCGATATCTGCGACACGGTCCTGCAATGCCGCGTTGTCAGGATCGACAGTTACTGCGAATTTCCCGTTGGACTGCGTGTATTCGTGCCCTGAACAAACCAGCGTGTCGTCGGGCAGGGCGGCCAGTTTCGACAGCGAGGCCCACATTTGCGGCGCGGTGCCTTCAAACAGACGGCCGCATCCAAGGGCCATCAGACTATCAGCGGTGAAAACGACGGAACTCTGCGGCATGTAATAGGCGATATGACCGACCGTATGGCCCGAGACATCCATGACTTGCACGGGCTCTCCACCAACCTCAAACACGTCGCCCTCGCTCACCTGCTGATCCAACGGAGGCAGGCGATGCGCGTCTGCGGCAGCTCCGATCACCTTGGCCGCGTGTTTTTCGAGAATGGCGGGCAGGCCGTCCACATGGTCGAAATGATGGTGGGTCAACAATACGTGACTAAGCGTCCATCCGCGTTTCTCCAGCTCGGCCAGAATGGGCCCGGCTTCTGGCGCGTCGATCAATGCGGTATTGCCGCCCTCTGCGTCATGGGCCAAAAAAGCGTAGTTATCGCTGAGACATGGGATGGTGACGATCTCAAGAGGCATGGCCTTTTGCCCTTTCGTTGCTAGACTGCGCACAGCTAAGCCGATTGACCGGGTGTCCGCAATGCATCTTGATGTGCAGGATCTGAGGAACTTTTACTACCGCAGCACCCTGGGTCGTGCGGCGCAGGCTGCGATACGTGGGCGTTTGACGGATTTATGGCCCGAAGCCAAAGGGCAAACCGTGGTCGGATTCGGCTTTGCCGTTCCTTTGCTGCGGCCCTATTTGGCCGAGGCGCGCCGCGTGATCGGATTGATGCCGGGGCCACAGGGAGTGATGCCCTGGCCTGCGGGTATGCCCAACGTGTCAGTCCTGACGGAAGAGACGCTGTGGCCGATTGAAACGGGCCATGTCGACAAGCTGGTAGTCATGCACGGGCTTGAGACATCACAGCGACCCAGCGAGTTGCTGGATGAATGCTGGCGCGTATTGGGGCCCGGAGGCCGAGCCTTCTTTATCGTGCCCAACCGGGCCGGGCTGTGGTCACGGACCGACCGCACCCCCTTTGGATTTGGCCGCCCTTATTCTGCGTCGCAGCTTGAGAGCCAACTCAAGTCCCATCACTTCATCCCGGAAAACCACTGCTCGGCTTTGTATTTGCCACCGTCCTTCCGCCGGTTCTGGCTGAAATCCGGGAGCTTGATCGAGAAAACCGGGCAACGTCTGCCGACGATCATGGCGGGTGGAGTGCTAATGGTTGAGGTGACCAAGCATATCCGACCACCCAGCGGCAGTGTCACAAAAGACACTGAACGACGTCCAATCAAGGCGCTTGATGGTCTGCTGAAACCGGCCTAGGCCGCGCCAAGCATTTAACGGGACGTCAGACGCAGAAATTGCGGCAAAAAGGCCGCAGGAATCGCAAAAACCTACACTTTGGTAACATTTTTCGCGCTCCTCAGCCGGATAAAAGGGTCGCACCTTACGTAAGTGATTGAAATAAAAAATTTTGTGGATAACGCGGGGGGGATTATAACGTATTGCTAGGTTGGTTCGGCTCTGCTACATCCCCGGTGATTTTGATCCCCGACCGCATGGGCGGGGTTTCTTCACGCCCCCGGGGTAGCTGCCGCAACGCGAATTCGGGGCCTCAAATATCGGAAGGGTGGACGTGTCCGAACCAGCTTCGATTTCCACTGGCATTGCCGAGCGCTATGCCACTGCGATCTTCGAGATCGCCAAAGAGAATAATGACCTTGCAGGTCTGGAAACCGGAATCAACGATCTGGCAGCAGCTTTGGGCGATAGCGCCGAACTGCGCGACCTGATCGCTTCGCCTCTGGTTTCGCGCGCCGAACAGGAAGGCGCGATTACCGCGATCGCTGACAAGATGGGTTTGAACCCCATCCTGCGTAACACGCTGGGACTGATGGCGCAGAAACGCCGCCTGTTCGTCGTGCCGCAGCTGGTTCAGGTTCTGCGTACCATGCTGGCAGATGAGCGTGGCGAAGTGACCGCCGATGTCGCCTCGGCCAAGGCGCTGACCAAGACGCAACTGGAAAAACTGTCCAAGACGCTGTCCGAGCGTGTGGGCAAGACCGTAACAATCAATGCGACCGTTGATGAAAGCCTCATCGGCGGTCTTGTCGTTAAAGTGGGCTCGAAGATGATCGATAGCTCGATCCGCTCCAAGCTCAACTCCCTACAGAATGCAATGAAAGAGGTCGGATAAATGGGAATCCAAGCTGCAGAGATTTCTGCAATCCTGAAGGACCAGATCAAGAATTTTGGTCAGGAAGCCGAAGTAGCCGAAATCGGCCGCGTGCTGAGCGTCGGTGACGGTATCGCCCGCGTATACGGCCTGGACAATGTGCAAGCCGGTGAGATGGTCGAATTCCCCGGCGGCATCATGGGTATGGCGCTGAACCTGGAAAGCGACAACGTAGGTGTCGTTATCTTCGGTTCTGACCGTGACATCAAAGAAGGTGACACCGTCAAGCGCACCAACTCGATCGTGGACGTTCCGATCGGTGATGAGCTGCTGGGCCGCGTTGTAGACGGTCTGGGCAACCCGCTGGACGGCAAAGGCCCGATCAATGCCTCCAAGCGTGGCGTTGCAGACGTCAAAGCCCCGGGCATCATCCCGCGTAAGTCGGTGCACGAGCCGATGGCAACCGGCCTGAAGTCGGTTGACGCGATGATCCCGATCGGCCGTGGCCAGCGGGAACTGATCATTGGTGACCGTCAGACAGGTAAAACCGCCGTGGCTCTGGACACCATCCTGAACCAGAAAGTCTATAACGACGCGGCAGGCGACGACGAGTCGAAGAAACTGTACTGCGTTTACGTTGCGGTTGGTCAGAAACGTTCGACCGTTGCGCAGCTGGTGAAGAAACTGGAAGAGTCCGGCGCGATTGAATACTCGATCGTTGTGGCCGCGACCGCGTCCGACCCGGCACCGATGCAGTTCCTGGCACCTTACGCCGCGACCGCGATGGCAGAATACTTCCGCGACAACGGCCGCCACGCGCTGATCATCTATGATGACCTGTCGAAACAGGCTGTGTCCTATCGTCAGATGTCGCTGCTGCTGCGCCGCCCGCCCGGACGCGAAGCCTATCCTGGTGACGTTTTCTATCTCCACTCGCGTCTGCTGGAACGTTCGGCGAAGCTGAACGAAGACTTTGGCGCTGGCTCGCTGACCGCTCTGCCGGTTATCGAAACCCAGGGTGGTGACGTTTCGGCCTTTATTCCGACCAACGTGATCTCGATCACCGACGGCCAGATCTTCCTGGAAACCGAACTGTTCTATCAGGGCATCCGTCCTGCTGTGAACACCGGTCTGTCGGTTTCGCGTGTGGGCTCGTCCGCCCAGACCAACGCGATGAAGTCGGTCGCTGGTCCGGTTAAACTGGAACTGGCTCAGTACCGTGAAATGGCCGCCTTTGCGCAGTTTGGTTCTGACCTTGACGCCGCGACCCAGCAGCTGCTGAACCGTGGTGCGCGTCTGACCGAGCTGATGAAACAGCCGCAGTATTCGCCGCTGACCAACGCGGAAATCGTCTGTGTCATCTTCGCAGGTACCAAAGGTTACCTCGACAAGATCGACGTCTCGGATGTTGGCCGCTATGAAGCTGGTCTGCTGGCGCACCTGCGTGGCAAGCACGCCGACCTGCTTAAGTGGCTCACCGACGAAGATCCGAAGATCAAGGGTGACGCGTCCGACAAGATCAAGGCAGCGATCGACGAATACGCCGCGACCTTCGCTTGATAGGGGGTTCCGATGCCTAGTCTGAAGGACCTTAAAAACAGGATCGAGTCGGTCAAATCGACCCGCAAGATCACCAAGGCCATGCAGATGGTCGCGGCCGCAAAACTGCGCCGCGCCCAGGAATCTGCCGAAGCCTCGCGCCCCTATGCCGAGCGGTTTAATGCCGTGATGGCGGGGCTGGCGGCTTCGGTCGGGGGCAGCGACAGCGCCCCCAAGCTGCTCCGTGGTACGGGCAGTGATGATGTGCATCTGCTGGTTGTGATGACAGCTGAACGCGGCCTTTGCGGTGGCTTCAACTCGAACATTGCCAAGCTCGCCCGCCAAAAGGCGGAAGAGCTGCGTGCCAAAGGCAAGACGGTCAAGGTTCTGACCGTCGGCAAGAAAGGCCGCGACGCGCTCAAGCGTGATTTTGGCGATCTGTTCGTTGGACATATCGACCTGAGCGAAGTCAAACGCATTGGTTACACCAACGCGCAGGACATCGCGAAGGACATCCTGTCTCGCTTTGACGGGGGTGAGTTCGATGTTGCCACGATCTTCTACTCGAAGTTCGTCAACGTCGTGACCCAGATCCCGACGGCCCAGCAAGTTATCCCTGCCTCGTTCGAGGACGAAGCGGCGGGTGACGACAGCGGTGCCATTTTCGACTACGAGCCCAGCGAAGAGGCCATCTTGGCCGACTTGCTGCCCAAGGGGGTTGCAACTGCGATCTTCTCGGCCCTGCTCGAGAACGGAGCGTCTGAACAGGGTGCACGGATGTCCGCGATGGACAACGCGACACGTAACGCGGGTGAGATGATCGACAAGCTGACGATCCAGTTCAACCGCTCGCGTCAGGCCGTGATCACCAACGAGCTGATTGAAATTATTTCCGGCGCCGAAGCGCTGTAAGAAAACCGGAGACGAAACATGGCGAATGCAAAAGGCAAAGTCACACAGATCATCGGGGCCGTCGTTGACGTGCAGTTCGATGACGCACTGCCTGAAATTCTGAACGCGCTGGAAACAACCAACAACGGCAAGCGCCTGGTGTTGGAAGTTGCTCAGCACCTGGGTGAAAACACCGTCCGTACCATCGCGATGGACGCGACCGAAGGTCTGGTCCGTGGCGAGGTCGTAACCGACACCGGCGCACCGATCTCGGTTCCGGTTGGCAACGCTACCCTGGGCCGAATCCTGAACGTGGTCGGCGAGCCGATCGACGAAAAAGGTGAGGTTGTCGCGTCGGAAACCCGCGCAATCCACCAGCCCGCACCCGAGTTCGCGGAACAGTCGACCGAGTCGGAAATCCTGGTGACCGGCATCAAGGTTGTGGACCTGCTGGCCCCTTACGCCAAAGGCGGTAAGATCGGCCTGTTCGGTGGTGCCGGCGTTGGTAAAACCGTTCTGATCATGGAACTGATCAACAACATCGCAAAAGTGCACTCGGGCTTTTCCGTGTTCGCGGGTGTTGGTGAACGGACCCGTGAAGGGAACGACCTGTACCACGAGATGATCGAATCGAACGTGATTAAGCCCGACAACCTGTCGGAATCGCAGGTTGCGCTGGTTTACGGTCAGATGAACGAACCTCCCGGAGCGCGTGCGCGTGTTGCTCTGACCGGTCTGACCCTGGCCGAACAGTTCCGCGACCAGTCCGGTACCGACGTTCTGTTCTTCGTCGACAACATCTTCCGCTTTACGCAGGCGGGTTCCGAGGTTTCGGCTCTGCTGGGTCGTATTCCTTCGGCTGTGGGTTACCAGCCGACACTGGCCACCGACATGGGCGCTCTGCAGGAGCGGATCACCTCGACCAAGTCGGGCTCGATCACCTCGGTGCAGGCGATCTACGTGCCTGCGGACGACCTGACCGACCCCGCGCCGGCGACCTCGTTCGCTCACTTGGATGCGACCACCGTTCTGAACCGTGCGATCTCGGAAAAGGGTATCTACCCGGCTGTTGACCCGCTCGACTCGTCCTCGCGTCTGCTGGACCCTGCGATTGTGGGTGAAGAGCACTACGGCGTTGCGACCGACGTTCAGCAGATCCTCCAGCGCTACAAGTCGCTGCAGGACATCATCGCCATCCTTGGCATGGACGAACTGTCGGAAGAAGACAAACTGACCGTGGCCCGTGCCCGTAAGATCGAACGCTTCCTGTCGCAGCCGTTCGACGTTGCCGAAGTCTTCACCGGTTCGCCGGGCGTTCAGGTTCCTCTGGACGTGACCATCGCGTCGTTCAAAGCGGTTGTCGCTGGCGAATACGATCACCTGCCCGAAGCAGCCTTCCTGATGGTTGGCGGCATCGAAGAAGTGATCGCCAAAGCGGAAAAGATGGCCGCAGAAGCCGCCTAAGGAGTATCCCTGATGGCAAACACGATGCAATTCGACCTCGTCAGCCCCGAGCGGAGCCTTGCTTCGCTTGAGGCCACCGCGGTCCAGATTCCCGGCGCGGACGGGGACATGACGGCGATGCCCGATCATGCCCCCACCATCACCACGCTGCGCCCCGGTCTGCTGAAGGTTGAGGCACCCCAAGGAGCCAGCGAATACCTGGTCACCGGCGGGTTTGCCCAGATCAACGGCGACAGCATGTCGGTTCTGGCTGAAAAGGCCATTCCGGTTGCCGAAGTGACCCGGTCGCATCTGGACGACCTGATCGCCGAGGCGCGCGCCTCGCATGAAGCCGCGAAAGCGGGCGACGATCAGACCATCGTTGACGATGCAGCCAAGCTGCTGGCCGACATGGAAGCGCTTGGGACGCATATGAGCCTGTAAGGTTCACATCATACCCAGAAATCAAAACGGCTCCGCCAGTGCGGGGCCGTTTTTTTGTCGTGATTTTGCCAAGGCGGCGGAATAAGCTACCGGAATAGTTGGCAAAGTAGAAATAACCGAAGACATAAATGAAGGTTTTTCAAACTCATCCCATTGGTATCGATCAAGGCGAAACCGTCTTGTTTTCTGATTTCTCGAACGGCGGAGAAATGTGGACAGGTGAGGGCGCACGGGAAAGGCGCTCGGCTGTTACGTTCAGTCAGCCGTTTCGGTCCGCACCGGTGATCCAGATCAGTATTTCGCTATGGGATGTGGATACGTCTTCGGCACTGCGCGCAGAGGTGGTGGCAGAAGACGTAACGGAGACAGGCTTTTGGGCTGTCTTCCGCACCTGGTCAGACACGCGCATTGCACGGATTCGAGTGAAGTGGACCGCGATAGGTGAAGTGGCTCATGAGGATGATTGGGACATCTCCTGAGCCACATCACATTGTTTAGGTAGGTTTTTTAGCCGTCTTGCGCTTCGATCATATCGACACGCGTGGCATGGCGACCGCCTTCAAACTCGGCCGTCAGGAAAGCATCGACAATATCCAATGCCTGACCTTCCCCGACGACGCGTGCGCCAATCGAAAGCATGTTGGCATTATTGTGCTGGCGGATCATACGCGCCGAGAATGCGTCGGCGCAGACCCCGCAGCGTATTCCGGGAACCTTGTTGGCTGCCATCATGATGCCCTGTCCCGTGCCGCACAGGATGATCCCCAATTGGCAGTCACCCGAAGCAACGGCTTGCGCCGCTGCCTTTCCGTGAATCGGGTAGTGCGTGCTCTCGGGTGTTGTCGGTCCGATATCGACAACTTCCCAGCCTTTGGCTGCGATATGCTTTGCGACTGCATTGCGTAGGTCAATGGCTGCGTGGTCGCTGGAAAGTACGATCCGTTTGGTGGTGGTCATTGGGTTTCCCATAGAAAGCCGTGGAAGATAGCGCGGTCAGGGTAGGGCGATTGGAAGTGTTCGCCCTACTGCTTTAATCCGTCTGGTACATGGACTCGTAAATCGGGGTCAGGGTCTTGTCCTCGAACAAGGACGACACGCTGGTGCCGTTCCAGATATTCAGGATCGCCTGCGTAAAGATCGGCGCGGTCGGCACGATGCGGATGTTCTTGGCCTGGGCGACTTCTTTGGTGGGTTGGATCGTGTCCGTCAGCACCAGTGATTTCATCACCGAGTTGGTCACACGCTCGACCGCCGGGCCGCTCATGACGCCATGGGTGATGTAGGAATGAACCTCTTTCGCGCCGTTATCCAGCAGCACCTGCGCCGCCTTGCACAATGTGCCGGCCGTGTCGCACATGTCATCCACGATCAGGCAAATCTTGTCTTTTACGTCGCCGATCACGGTCATCTCAGCCACTTCACCTGCTTTCTCGCGGCGCTTGTCCACGATCGACAGAGGGGCATTGATACGCTTGGCCAGCTCTCGTGCGCGGGCTACGCCGCCAACGTCGGGTGAAACCACCATGATCTCGTCCATATTGTCCTTGAACTGGTTTTTTACATCCAGCGCAAAGATCGGCGAGGCATAAAGGTTGTCCACCGGAATATCAAAGAACCCCTGAATCTGGGCTGCGTGCAGGTCCATGGTCAAGACCCGCTCGATCCCTGCGCCGGTCAGCATATTGGCGACCAGCTTGGCGGAAATCGGCGTGCGCGCCTTGGTGCGGCGGTCCTGACGGGCATAACCGAAATAGGGGATTACGGCGGTGATCCGCTGGGCGGACGAGCGGCGCAGCGCGTCGGCGATGATCAGCAGCTCCATCAGGTTGTCGTTTGCAGGGTTCGAGGTCGGCTGAACGATGAACATGTCCTCGCCCCGCACATTCTCGAAAACTTCGACGAAAATCTCGCCGTCATTGAACCGCTCGACGCGAGCATCGACCAATCCCTGATCGACTCCGCGATACAGGCTCATTCGACGCGCGATGGTTTCGGCAAGAGGAAGGTTGGCGTTCCCAGCGATGAGCTTGGGTTCGTTGAGTGTCGGCATCGGCTGTTTTTCCCCGGGCAGCAATGGCAATGTGACAGATTCGTGATGTTGACACCGCTTATCATGGCCTTACCGTCTCGCAAAGATTACGCAGCGGAGAAAGTGCACATGGCCACCATTGACTACTATTTTGCGACACTCTCGCCCTACACTTACCTGGCGGGTTCTCGGCTGGAGGAGATAGCGGCCAAACACGGGGCCACGATCAACTATAAACCGCTGGATATCATCGCCCTGTTCGGTCGCACGGGCGGGACGCCGCCCAAGGATCGGCATATCTCGCGCATTGAGTACCGGGCGCAGGAGCTGCAAAGACAGGCGAAAAAGTTGGGTATGGAGTTCAATCTGCAACCGGCACATTGGCCGACAAATGCCGCACCGTCGTCCTATGCCGTAATTGCTGCGCTAAAGGACGGATCGGGGGATATTGGAAAGCTGGTTCATTCCTTCGTTCGCGCGTGCTGGGCTGAGGAGAAAGACATCGCGCAGGACGATGTCATCCGGGATTGTCTGTCCAAGGCGGGCTATGACCCAAGCCTGGCTGATAGCGGGTTGCTGGTTGGTGCCGAAACCTATGCCTCCAATCTGGAAGAAGCCGTTGATCGCGGCGTGTTTGGCGCCCCTTTTTATATTACCGAAGATGATCAGCGATTCTGGGGGCAGGATAGGCTGGATGATCTGGATCGGCACCTGGCGGAGATGAAAGGATGAAGGACGGAATGACCTCATCACCGGTTTTTGTCAGAACGCTTGGGCAGGGCGCGCGCAAGGTGCTCGCCCTGCATTGCACTATCGCGCATTCCGGTGTTTGGGCCGGTCTGACCTCTGCGCTGGATGATCAGGCTACTTTGATAGCGCCGGATATGCTTTCACATGGGCGCAGCCCGGATTGGGACGGGCAGGGGGATTTCTTTGATCTTACGACTGGGTTTTCGGCCAATTTGTTGACCGAGCCGATGGACGTGATTGGCCATTCTTTCGGCGCAATGGTCGCGTTGCGCCTTGCGCTGGAATACCCGGACCGCGTCCGCAGCGCCGTGTTGATAGAACCGGTTTTCTTTGCCGTGGCCGCGCAGGATGCGCCCGACATCCTTGCCCGCCATGATCAAGAGGCACAGCCCTATGCCGATGCCTTGGCCGCTGGGGATATGCAACTGGCGGCTCGGTTGTTCAACAGAATGTGGAGCACGGATATCAGTCCGCGGTGGACAGAAATGCAGGAGAAAACCCGCACTGCGATGATACGCGGTGTGCCTGTCGTGCCGGCCGTGAAAGAAGCGGTGTTTAACGACCAAAAGGGCTTTTTGAAACCCGGTGTTCTGGACCGCGCAACCATGCCCATCTTGGTTCTGAGCGGTTCAAAAACGAACCCCGTCATGCCTGTGATCGGTCAGGGGTTGCAGCGCCGTCTGCCCAACGCGTCCTTCGATGTCGTCGAAGGGGCGGGGCACATGCTGCCGATTTCTCATCCAAAGGCCACAGCGCAGCTTGTGCAGCGGTTTTGGGACACTGCTAAGACACCTGCATAAGATTGGCCGCCTTGTTAGCGGCCTATAGCAAGGCCAGAAAGCGGTCGATGTCATCTGTACCGATCGACCAGTCGCAAACAAGCCTGCAGGCGAGGGGTTCTTCCTCGTCTGCGCCTTCAAGTTCCGCGCCCCACAGGTGATAGACCGCGCCCGCCTGGTGCAACTGCTTGTGGCGCGCCCGCGAGAACTCTGCAAAGATCATGTTGGCTTGTGGCTCATGCAGGAACGAGGCTCCTTTCGCGCGCAGCCCGTCCGCAAGCCGAGCGCAGTTGGCGTTGGCCTGACGCGCCATAGTCAGCCACAGGTCGTTTTGCAGGTATGCCGCCATTTGCGCCGACAGATAGCGGTGCTTGGAGAACAGGTGCGCCCCGCGTTTGCGCCGCAGTTCAAATTCCCAAGCCTTCGTCTCGTCAAAGAAAACAACGGCCTCAACACCCATCAGGCCGTTTTTAGTGCCGCCAAAGCTGACCACATCCACACCCGATTTCCATGTCATTTCGGCTGGGGAACAGTTCAGCGCAACCAGAGCGTTGGTGAAGCGCGCACCGTCAAGGTGAACAGGCAGGCCGTATTCCTTGGCCACACCGCACAGCGCCTGCAATTCACCCAACGAATACACCGACCCACGTTCGGTCACCTGAGTGATTGAGACCGGACCGCGCTGAGGGCCATGCACGCCGCGCGTTTCTTCGGTCAGAATCGCACCGCGAAGCGCCTCGGGGTTCATCTTGTCGCTGCCGGGCACCAGCGTCAGCTTGGCTCCGCTGTAGAACTCGGGCGCGTTGCATTCATCTTCGTGGATATGGGCGACGGGTGAGCAAAACACTGTTTCCCACGGCTGCGCGAGGGTCGCCAAAGCCAGCGAATTCGCCGCCGTCCCTGTGGCCACCAGATACACCGCCGCACCCGGAGCTTCAAAGACCCCGCGAATCCGATCCCGTACCTCGTTCATCAACGAGTCGGCGCCGTAGGCCATCTGATACCCTTCGTTGGCCGCGTTCAAGGCTGCCATGACCTGCGGGTGAACCGGCCCGGAATTGTCAGAGGCGAAATACATCAGCTAGGCTCCTCGATGATATAGTCTTCCCACTCTTCCATGGGGGTTTCAAACTCGGACACCGTGCGGCCCTGCACGGATATTCCGGCAGCATGCACGCTATCGGGCGTACCAGATATCAAAGGGTGCCAGTCGTAAAGTGGTTTCCCTTCCCACAGCAACCGATAGGCACAGGTTTGGGGCAGCCAATAGGCGTGGCTGTCGATATTGTCCGGCGTCATAACGATACATTCCGGCACGAACTGGTGGCGGATATCGTATTGAGTGCAGCGGCAGGTTTCGTCGTCTAAAAGGCGGCAGGCGACACAAGTCAGGGCGACCTCGCCCGAGTCTTCGTCCTCCAGTTTGTTCAGACAGCACTTGCCGCAACCATCACACAGCGCTTCCCATTCGCGCTGGTTCATTTTAGTCAGCGGTTTACGTTCCCAAAATCGAGGGGCCAGGCCATCGCGGTCAATCGGATCGGTCGTCATAACGCCGCCAGCAGGGTGCGGGCCTTTTCGCAATCAGAGTTCATCTGTGAGATTAACCCATCCAGACCGTCAAAGGTCATCTCTGGGCGGAGATACTCGACCAGACCGACAGACAGGGTCGCGCCGTACAGATCGCCAGAGAAATCGAGCAGGAAAGTTTCAATATTGGGAACTTCGCCCTGAAACATTGGTCGCGTCCCAACCGAAGCCGCGCCGTGATAGCTGCCTTTATGCGGACCGTCGAGCACATCGACCAACACCGCGTAGACGCCAAACTTTGGCGGGTGTAGCCCCTCGATCGACATGTTTGCGGTAGGAAAGCCCAGTTCGCGCCCCCGCTGTTCCCCGCCAATGACTTCGCCTTCGATCCGGTGCCAATGGCCCAGCATGGCGGCTGCATCGCGCGGGCGACCTTCGGTCAGTGCAGTGCGGATCGCGGTGGAGGAGACGATGTTTTCAGACCGCTCCATCAATGGGGCGATGGTGACGCCAAAACCCATCTCGCGCCCAAAGCGGATCATGTCCTCGGCGGAGCCACTTCGCCCTTTGCCGAAACAGAAATCCGCTCCGACAACAACATGGGACAGGCCGAGCCCGTCGCAGATCACATTGCGGGCGAATTCTTCGGGGGTCAAACCAGCAAGAGCTGCATTGAATGGCAGTTCGTACAACTTCTGGACGCCCAGTTTCTCGAGCCGGTGCGCGCGTGCATTGCCGCGCATCAGGCGAAAAGGCGGGGCCGCCGGAGCAAAATACTCACGCGGATGCGGCTCGAACGTCATTACGCCCAGCGGGGCGTCGGGGGCGGCCTTGCGTGCCAGTTCAATGACCGACCGATGGCCGATGTGAACCCCGTCAAAGTTCCCGATCGCGACGCTGGCGCCTCGATCCCGAGGCTCGATATATTGGAAATCCCGAATGGTGCGCATAGCGCTTGCCTAACGGGACTGCCGCCCTTGTTCAAGGGCTTGAAGCATCAGTCGAACTTGCGCGATGGGGCCAGCACCATGGCTTCGCCCACCAACACCTTTTTACCATCAACCGCGCAGTGGCAATCCAGCTTGACCCGGCGTTTGGCAAAGTCGATGTCGATCACCTTGACCTCGGCATAAACCATGTCGCCGGGGCGCACCGGAGCCAGGAATTTCAAGGATTGGCCCATGTAAACCGTACCGTGGCCGGGCAGTTGCTCGCCGATCACGGCTGAGATCAACCCAGCCGTCAGCATCCCATGCGCAATGCGTCCTTGAAAGATCGTGTCGCGGGCGTAGTCATCGTCCAGATGAACCGGATTCCGGTCGGTTGAAACCTGCGCGAACATCTCGATATCTTCGTCCGTTACCACTTTGCGCAGGTGGCGGGTCATGCCCATTTCGATGTCTTCAATGCAGATCGTGCCGCGCGGAAGATTGTCCAACATGTCGCCCTCACTCAAAGCCTGTGGGCAACAAAAAAACTTTAGATGCCCGTGTTTGGCAACTTTATTACTTCGCAAGCGCAGAAAATCAAGCCTTTTCTGCTCAGCGCAAACGTCCGATCGTATAGGTGGGATTTATATTTTCCCTTGCAATGTAAGCGGTTAGGGATTCGTGGTGCGGATGATGCGACGTTTTTGTTTCAGCCGCTGCCAGTCCGCCTGAGATGAACAGAGAATCAATTCCCTCACCCATGCCGCCCAGAATGTCCGTATGAGGCCCGTCGCCGATCACCAAAATATCGCCATCGGGGATATCCTGATCCAATTCTTGCAGCCGACGACGCGCCAGATCGTAGATCGGAGGGTGCGGTTTGCCGAAATAGAGGCTTTCTCCGCCCATCTCGGTGTATAGTTTCGCCAACGCGCCCGCGCACCACTCGCGAACCTCGCCCCGATCAACGACGATGTCCGGGTTGGCGCAGAGCAGTTTCATGCCCTTTTGCTGGGCGAATAGGAAATCCGCCCGGTTCACCGCTGGATCTGCCATGGGATCGAACGGGCCGCAGCATACGATGCCCTCGGCTTCGGCCAGTGGTACGCGTTCGATGTGAATGGGGTGATCCAGCAGCTTCAGCGGTTCAAAGAATCCCGCGTCGCGCTCCCATTCGCCCATGAAATAGACCTTTTGGCCGACGGCCCCACGGAACATGGCTGACCGGGCTGAATCTCCGCTTGTCGCGATCGTGTCGTAGGCGTTGTCGGGAACATTGAACTGTTCAAGCTGCTCTGCGACACCGGCGCGCGGTTTGGGAGAGTTGGTGACCAGAACGACAATTCCGCCTTTGGCACGATATTCCTGAAGGGCGGCGACGGCTTCGGGAAAGGCCGTGATGCCGTTGTGAACGCATCCCCAAAGGTCCACGAACAGAGCTTTGTAGCGGTCAGAGATTTCAGAAAGCGAATGGACGATCTGGGTCATGTGCGTGCCCTCGGGGTCAAAGGTCGAAGTTGCGTCAGCTATGGCAAAGCTGGTTCGTTTTGACCATCCCACAATGCAAATAACAGGGGTTGCGGCCTTTGCGCGTCAGTTTTCTTCGGAAATATCTTCCACGCCCGGTGCCTGCTGGACGTTTTCAGTGCCCAGTATGACCTGCGCACCAATCCTGTTCTGAAACCGAACCACGACCAAATAGCCGGGCCCCAATTCGTCTTGCAAAACATCGACCAAAGGTTGTTCGCGCAGGCTTTCAGGAAGCAGTCCGGCAATCGAGGAAACCTTGAAAGCGGCTTCGATGGGAAGATCGACGATCAGCCATATGTCCGCGTGTTTGCGCTTGGGGTTTACATCTACGCGGATGATCTCGACCGAAACGGGGTCGGCCCAATCTCGAATTGTCTGCGCGACCCGCGACTCGGTCCGGGTTTCGAGATAGCGATTATAGGTGGACTTCCCCAGTTGCAGGACAACGGCCGCCAGAAATGCCAGCGTCACGAATACGCTGGCCGTAAAGTTCAGCTTGCGCTTGCCTTTGCTGAAGACAACGGAACGTGCGGCATAAACGATATATACCGAACAGGCAGACAGGATGATCGCACCAAGGTTTGTTGCAAAGAGCAGCCCGGCTTCATAGGCGTCGGCGGGTTCACCAAAATACAATAGTACGCCTGATGCAGACAAAGGCGGAACCAGCGATACGCCGATGGCCGCTCCGGGTAGAAGGCTGGCCTCGGACCGGTTGATCTGCACATAAGCGGCTGCCACGCCAGCGGCGAGAGCCACAATAAGGTCTTCGGTTCCGGGATCTGTTCGGGCAAGTACTTGGTCGGGGATCAGGATGCCGCGTGGAACATCGGCGATATAGACGAGAAACCATGCCAGAAAGACACACAGAAATGCTGCTGCACAAACCGTGAGGGCAAGGGAAAGCGCCCGTTTCAGCCACCCCATGACCATCGCCGCTGCGACCCCGAGTATCGGAGACATGAGCGGAGCGACCAGCATGGCGGCGATAACCACGGCACCGGAATCGCGCAGCATACCCATCGTGGCAATGACCACCGACAGGGTCAGCAGCATGGCAAAGCGCCGCCAATATGCGGCTTTGTCCTTGCCCTCGAACCGCAGGATATCCCTGGTCGTGCTATAGTTGAGCATGCTCATGCATTTCGTTAGATCCGCGTTTCCGCCGTAGCTTTGATCAGAGTAGCAACGGAAATGGTTCTCGCAAATCTCTAGATGCAAACAAAAAAGGCGCCCAAGCTGGGCGCCTTTTCAACAACAGTAAAGTCAGATCAGACTTTGAGGTTCGGGATGATCTGCTTCTTGCGGCTCATGATGCCGGGAAGAACAACGGCGTCGCCATCAACGCTTGCGCCAAAGCTTTTCTCGGCGACGGTTTTGACCAGATCGTTGGGGACCAGCAGGGTGGCCTCTTCGTTCAGGATGTCGACCACGAACAGCAGAACCTGATCCACGCCGTCTTCCTTGGCAACATCGGCCATTGAAGTTGCGAGGCTGTCCTTGCGGTCCAGCACAACGCCCGGAGCGGTGGTTTCCAGAACCGAGACGCGGAACTTGGTGCCGTCGACCTCGTATTCCTTGCTGTCCATGCGGATCAGTTCCGCATCCGAGAACGAGGAAACGTCTGATTTCGCCGCGAACATGTCAGCAGCATAGGCCGAGACGTCCAGACCCAGCTCGGCGGCCAGTTTCTCGGCCACGGCGCGGTCATGCGCGGTGGTGGTGGGCGAGCGGAACTCCAGCGTGTCCGACAGGATGCAGGTCAGCGCCGCGCCTTTGATGGCCTCGGGCATTTTGGCTGCGTCGTCGCCCATCAGGTCAACCATGATCGTCGCGGTGCAGGCCAGCGGACGAACGGTGATGTCGATCGGGCCTTTGGTTTCCAGACCGCCTACCAGCTTGTGGTGGTCGATGATGGCACGGATGTCGGCGCTGTTGACGCTGGCGGGCAGCTCGGCGGGGTTGTTGGTGTCTACGATGACAACCGGCGCGTCGGCTTCGACGTCGTCAATGATGCGCGGCTTGGGCAGGTCCCAGCGTTGCAGCATGAACGCCGCTTCGGTGTTGGGTTCGCCCAGCAGTACGGGCTCGGCCTGTTCGCCTTTGACTTCGTTCAGGTACCACGACCACAGGATCGGAGAACCGGTGGAATCGGTGTCGGGGGATTTATGTCCAAATACGAGGGTTGTCATGTCAGCGTCCTGAGGATGGTAATTTTGCGCGCCTTATAGGGCGGTCCTGCAGGCTTGTCACCTGCCCACCGGTAAACTGCGACGATGGGTATAAGATTGCTTAGAAATCGGCCCTTTCCAAAGTGTATCCGCTTTGCTCCAACTGTTTCAGCAGGCCGTGTTCGCCCCCAAGGTGGCCTGCACCGACCGCGATCACCGCCATCTGATCCTGAATGTCCAGAATGTGCCGCATCCAGTTGTTATTGCGCTCGACCAGAAGCTGCTTCTCGAAGCCGCCCCATTCCTCGTCAAAAATCTCTTGCGTCAGGCCCGAACTCTCAAGACCCTGCAGGCGGGCGAATTGGATGATCTCTCCGTGCTTTTCTTCCAAATACGTGTTGAGCATGGTGGTGAGCTGATCTTCGCTGCTTTCAAAGGCATCCGCCATCCGAACCAGGGATTGCACCTGCTTTTCCATTGGGAATTCGTCGAACATGGCCATCAGCTCGTCGATCTGCTCGAGCGAGTGCTGCGGGATGCCGTTTTCCTTTGCCAGGTCTGTCAGGCGCGCATCCATGCCGTAATTGGCGTCAGGATCCTGAATCATGCAGGGAGGGACGCCTAGGGTCATGCTCAGGAACCACGGGCGCATTTTCGCACCCATCCAACCGGGAATCCCGCGATCCTCCAAGCCCTTGGATAGTGCGGCCCAGTCCTCTTCGGACATCATGTCGATCAAAGTTGGTCCGGACGTGATCAGAACCGGGCTGAGGTCTTGCGCCAGATCCTTCTGAAACGCGTCCATCTCGGATTTGGTCACCTCGAAGTAGAACACATCGGCTTGGCTGAGGGTCGGGGCCAGTCTTTCGACCACGGCGTCCATGCGTGGGTCGTTGGTATGCACCGTGCCGATCAGGTGCAGAACCGTGTCGCCCTTCGTGGCGGTCCAATGGTTGCCTTCGGGAAAGGGGAAGTCGGTCAGGGACTGTTGCAATTCCTCCTGCATCTCGGCCGACATGTCGGACCGCAAATCCCGCCCTTCACAAGCCGCATAAGCGGACAGCGGCAAAAGTGAAAAGAGAAAGACAAAGAGAAAACGCATCAGGACCATCCCGTTTAACCACGTACAGATATGTGTCGCGACCTTGCCTTGCTCAAGGTGTCGGTTCAAGCGACTTGGAGGCGGGCAAGGCCGATCTGTGTCTGGCATTCCACAGCAAAACGCCTAGCATAGAAGGATGAACCGCGAGCAGGACCTTTATCCCCCCATCAAAACGCTGCTGGAGCGTCAGGGTTACACCGTCAAAGGCGAGGTTGGCGCGGCTGATATCGTTGCTATTCGCGCTGATGAAGAACCGGTGATTGTCGAGTTGAAGCTGCGGTTTTCATTGGCGTTGTTCCATCAGGCCATCACCCGACTGAAAGTGACCGATCAGGTCTATATCGGGGTGAGCAAACCGACCGGACGCACGGCGCGACGTGCTTTGAAGGACAATGTTGCGCTGTGCCGACGCTTGGGGTTGGGCCTGATCACGGTCCGCGCGGATGGCGCGGTTGAGGTGCAGTGCGATCCCGGCCCCTATGCGCCGCGCAAAAACAAGGCCAAGGCTGCTCGGTTGCTGCGCGAGTTTGACCGGTTGGAGGGTGACCCCAACGCCGGAGGTGCCACGCGGCATGGGATCGTAACGGCCTACCGCCAGGATGCCCTGAGATGTGCCGCCCACCTTGCCGAACAGGGCGCCACCAAAGGGGCCGAGGTCGCCAAGGCCACCGGTGTTTCCGAAGCCACCCGCCTGATGCGGGACAATCACTACGGCTGGTTTGATAAAATAGAGAAGGGCGTCTATTGCCTGACCGAAGCTGGCCAAGAGGGGCTGAAGCATTGGGCCTACAGTTGGGACCAGCCGGAATAAGACCCAACGTCAAAAAAACTATCACTGCTTGTTGACTCGGGGTTTTGAACTCCCTAGCTATGCGTCGTTATCACTCTCACACCCTGAGTGCTAACGCCCCGCCATCCGGCGAGGGGAGGATTAACAACTTTGAGCCCAAGGAGCTGCAAAGATGGCATTGAAACCGCTTCATGACCGTGTGCTGGTTCGCCGTACCGAAAGCGAAGAAAAAACCGCAGGCGGCCTGATCATTCCTGACAGCGCAAAAGAAAAGCCCAGCGAAGGCGAAGTCGTTGCAACCGGCGAAGGCGCGCGCAAGGACAGCGGCGAGCTGATCGCAATGGCTGTAAAAGCTGGCGACAAGATCCTGTTCGGCAAATGGTCGGGCACCGAGGTTCAGGTCGACGGCGAAGAGCTGCTGATGATGAAAGAAAGCGACATCATGGGGATCATCGAGTAAGCCCAAGCGCTTCACTCTGATCTTCGTTCCCAACTTATTTCTCAAGGAGAAACGACATGGCTGCAAAGGACGTCAAGTTCGACACCGATGCCCGTAACCGTATGCTGGCAGGTGTGAACATCCTGGCCGATGCTGTTAAAGTGACCCTGGGCCCCAAAGGCCGCAACGTGGTTCTGGACAAATCCTTCGGCGCACCGCGCATCACCAAAGACGGTGTTTCGGTTGCCAAGGAAATCGAACTGGAAGACAAGTTTGAAAACATGGGCGCGCAGATGGTGAAAGAAGTCGCCAGCCGCACCAATGACGAAGCCGGCGACGGCACCACCACCGCAACCGTTCTGGCACAAGCCATCGTTCGCGAAGGTCTCAAGCAGGTTGCTGCTGGCCTGAACCCGATGGACCTGAAGCGCGGCATCGACCTGGCGACCGCCAAGGTTGTTGAAGGCATCAAAGACGCGTCGCGCGAAGTCAAAGACTCGGCAGAAGTTGCTCAGGTTGGCACCATCTCGGCCAACGGCGAAGCCGAAATCGGCCAGCAGATCGCAGACGCGATGCAGAAGGTTGGCAACGAAGGCGTCATCACCGTCGAAGAAAACAAAGGTCTGGAAACCGAGACTGATGTTGTCGAAGGTATGCAGTTCGACCGTGGCTACCTGTCGCCTTACTTCGTCACCAACGCAGACAAGATGATCGCAGAGCTCGACGACTGCATGATCCTGCTGCACGAAAAGAAACTGTCCTCGCTGCAGCCGATGGTTCCGCTGCTGGAGCAGGTGATCCAGTCGCAGAAGCCGCTGCTGATCATTGCCGAGGACGTTGAAGGCGAAGCGCTGGCGACTCTGGTTGTCAACAAACTGCGCGGCGGCCTGAAAATTGCTGCTGTCAAAGCACCGGGCTTCGGCGATCGCCGCAAAGCCATGCTGCAGGACATCGCAATCCTGACCGGCGGTCAGGTCATCAGCGAAGACCTGGGCATGAAGCTCGAGTCCGTCACCATGGACATGCTGGGCACCGCCAAGAAGATCGAGATCACCAAAGACGAAACCACCATCGTTGACGGTGCTGGCGAGAAAGCCGAGATCGAAGCACGTGTTGCGCAGATCCGCACTCAGATCGAAGAAACTTCGTCGGACTACGACCGTGAGAAGCTGCAAGAGCGCGTTGCCAAACTGGCAGGCGGTGTTGCTGTGATCCGCGTCGGTGGCATGACCGAAGTTGAAGTGAAAGAGCGTAAGGACCGTGTAGACGATGCTCTGAACGCGACCCGCGCTGCTGTGCAGGAAGGCGTTGTTGTGGGCGGCGGTGTTGCTCTGGTTCAGGCCGGTAAAGCATTGGAAACTCTGGAAGGCGCAAACGCTGACCAGAACGCAGGCATCAACATCGTTCGTAAGGCAATCGAAGCGCCGCTGCGCCAGATCGCCGAAAACGCAGGTGTTGACGGTGCGGTTGTCGCTGGCAAGATCCGTGAATCTTCGGAAGCAGCCTTCGGCTTTAACGCCCAGACCGAAGAATATGGCGACATGTTCTCGTTCGGCGTGATCGACCCGGCCAAAGTTGTACGTACCGCTCTGGAAGACGCGGCATCGGTTGCTGGTCTGCTGGTCACCACCGAAGCGATGGTTGCTGATCGTCCGGCCAAAGAAGGCGCGGCACCTGCAGGCGGCATGCCCGACATGGGCGGCATGGGCGGCATGATGTAAGTTGCCTAAGCCTTAGTGCTTATGGATGGGGTCGCCTTTTGGCGGCCCCGTTTCGTTTGGAATGCCCGCTGCGCGGTCATGCCTCCGGCGGAAGTATTTTTGAACAGAAGAAAGTTGGGGTTTCGTTTGCGGGAAAGTGAGTGTGCAAACGGCGTGGAACCCGCTATGCGGTGGGTATGCGACTGTTTTTGCTCACTGCCCTGACCATGTGCGCTTTTGCGGCGAATTCGATTCTGAACCGGCTGGCCATCGACAGCGGCGCTGCTGATCCCGCTGGGTTTGCCGTTGTGCGCGTTCTAGCCGGGGCTGCGGTTTTGGCGGCGCTCGTCTTTCTCAGAGGTGGGCGCCTGCCGTTGGGAAACACACGCCGGATAGTCGGGGCCGGGTCACTGTCATTGTACATGATCGGCTTTTCGATTGCTTACCTGACGCTGGACGCGGGATTGGGCGCGTTGATCCTGTTCGGTGTCGTCCAGATCACCATGTTTGCGGTGACGTCGGTGACCGGTACCGCTCCGGGCGCTCGCCAGATTGCTGGGGCCGCGATTGCACTTGCCGGGCTTGCCTGGGTTTTATGGCCCTCTGGCGAAGTGCGCGTGGACCCGGTTGGCGCAGCCCTGATGACTGCTGCTGGCGTGGGCTGGGCTATCTATTCGTTGGTCGGCCGGTCCGAGCCGGACGCATTGGCCGGCACCGCAGCCAACTTTGTTGTTGCGCTGCCGGTCACGGGGTTGGTGCTGTTGTTCGGCGGCACCGACTGGCACATGACTGTGAACGGTTATCTGCTGGCTGCCCTTTCTGGGGGTGTCACGTCTGGAATGGGTTATGCGCTTTGGTACCGTGTTCTGCCGCAGCTGGCTCCGACCACGGCGGCGGTGGTCCAGTTGAGCGTTCCGATCATCGCGATTGCTGGCGGTATTGTCTTGTTGGGTGAGGTCGCTTCTCTGCGCCTTGTTCTTGGTGCAGCACTTGTGTTGGGTGGCATTGCGCTGGCGGTCCTTAGGTTGCAGCAGCGCTAGGGGTTTTATTACCCTCTGTTTGGGCTTATCTGGCCGCTATGAGATACCTGCTTGCCCTTGTTCTTTTTCTATTTCCTGCCGTTTCGCAGGCAAAATGCGTTGTGCTGTTGCATGGGCTGGCCCGCACCGAAGCGTCCTTTACCGTGATGGAGCAGTTGTTCAAGGCGCATGACTATACGGTCGTGCGGCCCGGCTACCCGTCGACGGATCTGCCGATTCCTGAACTGGCCAACCAAACTCTGCCCAAAGCATTTGCGGCCTGTGGTGACGATGCGGTCAATGTCGTGGCCCATTCGATGGGGGGCATCCTCCTGCGGTACTGGTTGCAGGACAATCAGCCCGAGAACCTGGGCCGCGTGGTCATGCTTGGACCGCCTAATCAGGGCAGCCAACTGGTCGATGAATTGGGCGCATATGAGGTGTTCGGAATGCTCCACGGGCCTGCTGGTCTGGCGCTAGGAACTGGCCCAGAAGGGATAACGGCCCGGTTGCCGCCGGTTGATTTTGAGTTGGGGGTAATCGCGGGTGAGAATTCTCTGAACCCTTTGTTTTCCTCAATGATCGATGGCAAAGACGACGGCAAGGTCTCTGTCGAAACCACCAAAGTCGACGGCATGAAGGACCATATCGTCTTGCCTGTGACTCATACGTTCATGATGAACAACCCGCGCGTCATGGCTCAGGCGCTGCATTTTATCGAGTTTGGCCAGTTCGATCCGGAAATCACGTGGCTGGACGGGGTGCAGGATATCATTGATGAAATCTGTATCGGGCAGGATTGCTCGGAACCTGCTTCGGAGCCCTCGCAATGACCCCGCTCAACCTGACACTGACCGGGGCGGAGGTTCTGTTGCCCGACAGTGGCCTGACCTCTGCCGACCTGTCATTGGCCGAGGGGATCATTCGGTCTGACCGTACCGGACGGGTCATCGACCTGTCGGGGTACCTTGTACTACCTGGCATCATTGACCTGCAAGGCGACGGGTTCGAGCGCCATATCGCGCCGCGCCGAGGGGCGATGAAACAGATGGATGAGGGTATTCTGTCGGTCGAGTCCGAGCTGGCCGCCAACGGAATCACAACCGCTGTTTTGGCGCAGTTCTACAGTTGGGAAGGCGGCGTGCGCGGTCCCGAATTTGCGGGGCAGGTGTTTGATGCGATTGCTTCGGTAAAAGGTCGCGTCGTTACCGATCTGATGCCTCAACTGCGGTTTGAGACGCACATGCTGGACGACTACGCCGGCCTGCCGGAACGGATCAAGCAATGGCAAGTGCCCTATGTCGTTTTCAACGATCACCTGCCGCATGACCGTCTGTCGGAAGGACGCAAACCGCCGCGCCTGACCGGACAGGCGCTGAAGGCCGGGCGCAACCCGGACAAACACTTTGAGATGCTGCTGTCCATGCACGCGCGCAGTGCCGAGGTGCCTCAGGCGCTGGATGATCTCTGCGCTGCGCTGGCGGGACAGGGGGTGCGCATGGGCAGCCACGATGACGCGACCTCGACAACCCGGACCGACTGGCGAAATCGGGGCGCGCGCATTTCCGAGTTTCCCGAAACGCTTGAGGCAGCCGAGGCCGCCCGTTCTGCTGGAGATCACGTTATTCTGGGGTCCCCGAATGTGGTGCGTGGCGGATCGCATAAAGGTAATGCCAGTGCGCTTGACTTGATCGCCATGGGGCTGTGCGACGCTCTGGCCTCGGACTACCATTACCCCAGCCCACGTCGTGCCGCATTGATGTTGGCCAAAAGCGGTCTGCTGGATTTTGCCGGTGCCTGGAGCCTTGTATCCTCCGGCCCGGCGCAGGTTCTGGGACTGCAGGACCGTGGCACGCTGGCACCCGGCCAACGTGCCGATCTGGTCATTTTGGACGCTAAGACACACCGGGTTGCCACCACAATGGCAGCAGGCCGGATCAGCTACATGGCCGGAGATATCGCGGCCCGGTTCCTAGCCTGATCCGCAGGCTTCATCTGGCTAAAAATATCCCCGCCGGAGGCATCGCGCGACAGCGCGATTTCTCAGCGGACGATACGGTTGAAATGGCCCATCTTTCGACCGGCTTTAACGTCTGCCTTGCCGTATAGATGCAGCGCCACGTCCCGTTCCTGTGCCAATTCCGGCACGCGGTTCATGTCGTCGCCGATCAGGTTCTCCATCACCACGTCTGCGTGACGCTGCCCGTCGCCCAAGGGCCATCCGGCTACCGCGCGAATATGCTGCTCGAACTGATCCACAGCACATCCGTTCTGTGTCCAATGGCCCGAGTTATGTACGCGCGGAGCGATCTCGTTCACGATCAGGCCGCCGGGCGTGGCAAACAGCTCGACCCCCATCACGCCCACATAGTCCAAGGCGTTCAGGATATTGGCGGCCAGCAAAATCGCATCCGTGCGCTGCGCCGGGCGCAGACGTGCCGGGACGGTTGTCGTATGCAGGATGCCATCGCGATGTACGTTTTCACCGGGGTCGAAACAGGCCACCTGACCATCCAGCCCGCGGGCCGCAATGATCGAGACCTCGTGACTGAAATCGACAAAACCTTCGAGGATTGCGGGCGCACCGGCCATGTCTGCCAAAGCGGTCTCGGCGTCCTCGGGGGTGCGTAGTCGGGCCTGCCCCTTGCCGTCATAGCCGAAACGACGGGTTTTCAGAATCGCAGGCGTTCCGATTTGTTCGATTGCGGCCTTCAGGCTGTCCAAATCAGTGATGTCGGCAAATGGCGCGGTTTGCAGGCCCAACCCTTGCAGAAAAGTCTTTTCGGTCAGGCGATCCTGACTAACGCGCAACGCCTCGCGTCCGGGGCGAATGGGGCGGTGAGATTCCAGAATGTCCAACGCCTCAGTCGGGATGTTTTCAAACTCATAAGTGATAACATCAACCGACTCGGCAAAGGCTTTCAAAGCGTCGGCGTCGTCATATGCTGCCGTGGTCACCCGGTCGGCCACCTGACCGGCAGGAGGGTTCGCGCCGGGCTCATAGATATGAGTGACGAATCCCAGACGGGCCGCTGCAACGGACAGCATCCGTCCCAACTGACCACCGCCAAGAATACCGATCGTTGCGCCGGGCTGCAGCATCTCAGTCATCGACAGGCTCCTGCGGGATTGAGGCCGACAACGCATCGCGCCACGCGTCCAGCCGTTCTGCCAGTGCGTCGTCCTGCAAGGCCAGTATGCCAGCGGCCATAAGCCCGGCATTGGCACCACCCGCCGATCCGATGGCCATGGTCGCCACGGGAAACCCTTTGGGCATCTGCACGATGGAATAAAGCGAATCGACCCCGGACAAAGCCCGCGTCTGAACAGGCACCCCAATCACCGGCACCCGCGTTTTCGAGGCCATCATTCCCGGTAGGTGCGCTGCTCCGCCCGCACCGGCAACAATCACTTGGAGGCCACGCGACACGGCGGTTTTTCCATAGTCCCAGAGGCGGTCAGGGGTACGGTGCGCTGAGACAATGCGCTTTTCATACGCAACGCCCAATTCATCCAGAATGTCTGCGGCTTCTTTCATCGTGGACCAGTCCGATTGACTGCCCATGATGATCCCCACTTTCACGTCGCTCATCCGCTTTTGCCTCTGCCTTTGGAAAGAGCGCGCACTATAGCCAAATCCGCTTTTGTGGCAATGCGGTACAGCGCGTTCAGGCGATGATATCTGGGGTCAATCGGTCTTCGATCAGGCGGATGATGTCTTTCAGGCGCAGTTTTTGTTTTTTCAGCCGTTTGATCGTCAATTGATCGGACGTGCCCTTGGCCTGCAACGCTTCGATCGCCTCGTCCAGATCACGGTGCTGGCGGCGAAAAACCTCCAGCTCTACCCGTAAAACCTCATCTGTTTTCATTGAAAGATCGGTGGGCGCGTTCATGGGCGACTCGGTGGTTATTGTGGTGCTTATCACACAAGATAGTGTGTCAGGCGTTATCCCGCCAGACCTTGTGGACATCCTGGTTTCTTCCCATATTCTATAGCATGCGGTTGCCAGAAAGGGGCCGCAAAACACGTCGCTTTGACAATAAAGGACGAAAATACGTGTCAAAACTTACTCTTGGCTCATACCCGCATCTTCTGGGGTTCGAGCAATTGGAACGCCTTCTGGAACGGTCTGCAAAGGCCGGCAACGAAGGATACCCGCCCTATAACATCGAACAGACCTCGGACTTTTCGTATCGCATAACTCTGGCGGTAGCCGGGTTCGCGGAAGAGGATTTGTCGATCACCATCGAGGATCGCCAACTGGTGATCCGGGGCCGTCAACGCGACGATAGCGAAGGACGCATCTTCCTGCATCGCGGCATCGCGGCGCGCCAGTTCCAGCGCATGTTCGTGCTGGCCGACGGGGTCGAAGTGGGCGAGGCGATCATGGAAAACGGTCTGCTGCATGTGGACCTGACCCGCGCGGTGCCCGAAACCGTGGTGCAAACGATCAACATAAGAAAGGGGTAAGAGCAATGAATACACCGATCGAACTGAACACCGAAGGCGACCGGATCGTTTATGTCAAAACGGTCGAAGTCGCTGATCTGCCTCGGGAAGTCCGCGAGCAGGCCGGTGATCTTGAACTGCTGTACGCCGTTCATGATTCCGAAGGGCAGCGGCTTGCATTGGTGGCCGACCGAAAGCTGGCCTTTAACCTAGCGCGGGAACATGATTTCTCGCCGGTTGCGGTCCACTGAATCAGCCTGCATACGATTTACCCGTGACATCTTCCTCGTGCCGGGTGAGATATGCGAACTTGAAGCGGTTTGCGTAGGGAAAGGCGCGGGGAATGGGCTGGTTCGACTTTGACTGGGTGGACGCCTTCAGCGACCAAGCCTTCGGCGGCAATGGATGTGCTGTGGTTCATGGCGGCGCGGCCCTGCCGGACGATATCTGCATGGCCTATGTGCGCGAGACTTCGCTTGTCGAATGTACGTTTACGGGTCCGTCAGATGTGGCCGACATCCGGGTTCGCTATTTTCTGGCAAGCCGAGAGATTCCCTTTGCCGGGCACCCAACCATCGCGACCGTTGAAGCCATGCGGTCGCGCGGTCTTTTCAAGGGCGATTCGCTGTTGCTTGAAACTGGGGTAGGGGTCGTTCCGGTTCGTCTGAACGGGGATGAGATCGAAATCACTCAGGTCGCACCGCAGTTCGGTGATTGTGTCCCCGCGAATCTGGTTGCCGCTGCCGTAGGTCTACCGGAAGAAGCGATCATTTCGCCTCCGCAATTCGTATCCACGGGGCTGCCCTTTTGCATCACCGTTCTACGCGATCACGATGCGTTGCGGGCCGCAAGTCTGGATGTGGACTCGCTGCGCGAAATAACGGAAATGGCAGGGTTCTCTGGCTCTGATATGGCCGAGCCTTTCCTCGTGACCTTAAAAGGTGCGACCGAGGCAGGTGACACGTTTTCGCGCTTGTTGCTTGCCCCGCCCAGCCCGCCAGAGGATCCGTTCACCGGGTCTGCGACCGGTGCAATGGCTGCCTATCTGTGGAAACATGGGCTGATGTCAAAGGATTCATTTACCGCCGAACAAGGGCACGACATGGGGCGTCCCGGTCAAGCCACCGTTACTCGAGTCGGGTCATGCGACGCGATGACGGGTATCCGGGTCGCGGGAAGTGGGCGCGTTTTGATGCGCGGTCAGGTCGATCTTACCGAGGTATAGCTATGAACGAACCCGCGATTGCCATTTTGCCTTATGGACACCGTTTGGGGCCAAAGCTGGCGTCAGTTCCCTTGTCCGAAATGATCTGGCCCGAAGGCTGCCCGGACCGATTGACCGGCAAGACTGTCGGAGACCTTGAGGTCACGGATCACCTGATCATGTACCCCAATTCCACGGTCCACATGCGCCTGCGGCGCGGCACTCGGGCACAGATATCGTTGATGATGGGAGAGCCTTCTGCCATCCACGGTAAACACGACCGGATACTGCGCTATACATGGCGGCGGTTTTTCCGGGTCATGACGTTCCACGATGCGCTGCTGGGCAGCATCCCAAACGCTGTATTCCTGCCCTATGGCGTGACAATGATCCCCGACTGGCAAGATTTGGACGTCACAAAAGTCAAATCATGCTCGCTGATCGCTTCGGCCAAACGTGATCTTGAAGGGCACCAATTGCGCCATTCCGTGATCGATTGGGTGCGTCGGACCAACGCAGATGTCGACATCATGGGGCGCGGTTACAATCCGTTCGACCTTAAGTCTGACGGGCTGGCCCCTTACCGCTATTCCGTCGTGATCGAGAATGTGCGCGAGCGGAACTATTTCTCGGAAAAGCTGACAGATACGATCCTGTGTTCTGCCGTTCCAATATATTGGGGCTGTCCAAACATCGGCGATTTCATGGATACGTCCGGCATGATCATCTGCGAATCCGAGGATGATATCCATCGCGCCATTCAGACGGCGTCAGATGAGGATTACGCAACGCGCTTGCCGCACCTACAAGCGATACAGCCAAAGGCGGCCGAGTTCGGTGATTTTGAAGGCCGAGCAGTCGCGGCCCTACGCGCGGAACTATAGCCTGAAACAGAAAAGGCTCCCGCGATGCGAGAGCCTTTCATAGAGTGTCAGCAGTGTCTTAGGACGCTGCGATCAGGCCCATGCTTTCCAGCTTGAGCAGTACCTGATGGGCGCAGTTGTCGACATCCACGTTCTCGGTTTCGACGCTCAGCTCAGGGTTCTGAGGCACGTCATAAGGGTCCGAGATACCGGTGAACTCTTTGATCTTGCCTTCGCGCGCCAGCTTGTACAGACCCTTGCGGTCGCGACGCTCACATTCTTCGATGCTGGTTGAAACGTGCACTTCGCAGAAGGCACCAAACTGTTCGATATCTTCCCGAACCGCGCGGCGCGTGGTCGCGTAAGGTGCGATCGGCGCGCAGATGGCGATGCCACCGTTTTTGGTGATCTCGCTGGCCACATAGCCGATACGACGGATGTTCAGGTCGCGGTGTTCCTTCGAGAAGCCCAGTTCCGACGACAGGTTCTTACGCACGATGTCACCATCCAGCAGCGTAACCGGACGGCCACCCATCTCCATCAGCTTGACCATCAACGCGTTGGCGATGGTGGATTTGCCGGAACCCGAGAACCCGGTGAAGAATACGGTGAAACCCTGCTGGCTGCGCGGCGGTTTGGTCTTGCGCAGCTCGGCCACAACCTCGGGGAAGCTGAACCATTCGGGGATTTCCAGACCCTCCGCCAGACGGCGGCGCAGTTCGGTGCCCGAGATATTCAGGATCGTGACGTTGTCCTTGTCTTCGATCTCGTCATTCGGTTCGTACTGGGCGCGCTCCTGCACATAGACCATGTGCTTGAAGTCAACCATCTCGAGGCCGATCTCGTCCTGGTATTTGCGGAACAGATCCTGCGCATCGTAGGGGCCGTAGAAATCTTCGCCTTGGCTGTTCTTGCCCGGGCCAGCGTGGTCACGACCAACGATGAAGTGGGTGCAGCCGTGGTTGGCGCGGATCAGACCGTGCCAGACCGCCTCACGCGGGCCAGCCATACGCATCGCCAGGTTCAGCAGCGACATCGAGGTGGTCGAGGCCGGGTATTTGTCCAGAACCGCCTCATAGCAACGCACGCGGGTAAAGTGATCGACGTCGCCGGGTTTGGTCATGCCGACAACCGGGTGGATCAGCAGGTTGGCCTGTGCTTCTTTCGCGGCGCGGAAGGTCAGCTCTTGGTGCGCGCGGTGCAGGGGGTTGCGGGTTTGGAACGCAACGATACGACGCCAGCCCAGCTTGCGGAAATAAGCGCGCAGCTCGTTCGGCGTGTCGCGGCGGGCGCGGAAATCATAGTGGACGGGCTGCTGGATGCCGGTGACGGGGCCGCCCAGGTAAACTTTGCCTGCGACGTTGTGCAGGTAGTTCACGGCGGGGTGGGCATCATCATCCGCACCGAACACCTTTTCGGCCTCGCGTGCCTTGTTCGGGGTCCAGCGGTCGGTCACGGTCATGGTGCCGAGGATCACGCCCTCTTGGTCGCGCAGCGCGATGTCCTGACCCAGCTCGATGGTTTCGGCAAAGTCTTCGCTAACATCCAGCGTGATGGGCATCGGCCACAGGGTGCCGTCAGCGAGACGCATATTGTCTACGACGTTGTCGTAATCGGCTTCGGACAGAAACCCTTTCAACGGGTTGAACCCGCCATTCATCAGAAGCTCCAGGTCACAGATTTGACGCGGGCTGAGATCCCAGCTTGTCAAGTCAGCGGCTTCTACTTTCAGCTTCTGAGCTGACTCGTAGGAAACATATAGTTCTGGGATCGGAGCGAGATTACTTAACATCGTCATAGGAATACTCTTGTCGAAGTGCGGTTTTGCCAGTGATTCAGGGGCGTTTGCGGGGCATTTGCCCCGACCGTTTGCCGAAGTCCATATACATTTATGAAACAAAGGACGAAATGCGCGGTTTTTTCGCGGAATGGAAGGATTTTCTGACATCTGCGTTAAAAAGCGACCACGATCCCGGCAATGGCCGACAAATTGGCAGGAACCAGTGAATGTGTTCCTATGCAGGGCTGCCCTGCATCAAGTCCGCCGCGCTTTTTACCGGAAGGGCGGGAATCGGCCGCGTCACGCCGCGCAACTGAAAGGGCCGCAGGTCGATCAGGTCTTGTTCGTACCCCGCCGCCTTGAGCAGATCGGCCGAAACCAAAAGCTCTACCTCCAGGGCCTTGGTTTCTCCTTCCAGTCGGCTGGCCACGTTGACGGCGTCCCCGATGATCGTGCGTGCCGCGTTGCCTGCTGCGCCGATTTCCCCCAGCACCAAATCGCCCAGGTGAAGGCCCATGCCGATTCTTATGCGCGGGCTTCCCTCTGCCTCTAACTGCTGGTTGAACCGCCTCAGCGCACGGCTCACATCAGCGGCGGCGTTCAGGCCGGCCTTGGCTGAGCTTGCTGCGTCAGGCGTTTCAAACACCGCCAGCAGCCCATCACCCATGTATTTGTCGACGACACCCCCGTCCGCGGTGATGGCCGGAACGATGGCGTCAAAAAACCGGTTCAGGAGGAAAACGATGTCATAGGGCAGTTGCCCGGTGGTGCGCGAAGTAAAGCCGCGCATATCCAGAAATAGCACGGCCAGCTTGCGCTCTTGCCCCTGACTGGCATGAGCCCGCTGACGCCCACCATCTGGGCGGAACATCCGAAAAGCGGTGATCGGTTCGGTCGGGCGAATCTGGCACGCCAACCGAGCACCGTCTGGCGCGCTGACGGCTGCCAGGCTGCGCGCCTCAACGTCACTGGGTGCAGGAAGCTGGTCTGCACCGTCCTCGACAATCACCCGGCATGTAGTACAGCGCCCCTTTCCGCCGCACAGTGCGGTGTGTGGGATGCCATTGGCCTGTGATATCTCAAGCAGCGTCATGCCTTTCTCGGCCACCACTTCGGGGCCTTCTACGTACTTGATCCGAACAGAGTGTCTGCGCCGCCATAGCTTGCGCCCAAGAAACACCGCAAGGGACGTGGCCAGCGCGATCCAGAACGCCAGCATTGCGTTGTCTTTGACACTGAAAAGAGCCTGAAATTCCTCGGGCGAGGGCCAGTTGTAGTGCTCGATATATTGTTCGCGCAGGAAAGGATCGGCAAAATCGGCCCAAATCCTACGCCCTTCGGTGAGCAGGCCCGCAAGGGCAAAAGACGGAACAAAAACAGCCAGCCCGATCAGATAGGGGGCCACTTTGGGCCACCAACGGGTAAGTCGAAGCCACATGTGCAACCCAATGCAGCTATGGACCCAGACAACCAGCAAAAGAAGGGTTTGCATGTAGATCGCGGAACTGGGCCACATCAAAGCGATGATATACCCCATCTCGTCATTCACGCTGTAGATCTCGTGCGCATAGCGTGTGTGAACTATGTGGGCGATCAGTTGCAAGGGAATCAGCAACCCAAGCACAACTTGCAGACCGGTGCTAAAGGGCATCCGCAACGTCCGGCGCTGGCTGATCGAATACAAGGCCAAGCCGAAATGGGTCAGCAAAGCCACGTACAAGATTGCGCTGCCAATATCGTGCCGGGTGACAGCGTGGCGCCCGTCCTGCATCCCGTGAAGATAGTCTGTGTGAAAAAGGCCCAGACCAATATTGATGAAATGAAAGAACGCGAAGGCAAACAGGACCAGCCCACTGATAATCCGTAGCCGGGTTGCCCACCCGCCTTGCCATAAAACGCTGTTCACCTGAGCCACCTGGGTTGTCTTGCTCGCGCGTCGAGTCTGATATGAGGTCGGCTGGCGGTCAAGGCAAGGTTGCGCAGGGTAGGGCGAATCCCCCCGGTCGTTCCGGGGGGGGTCTTTTGTATCTTAATCTTGTTCCGCGAGGAAACGTTCCGCGTCCAGCGCGGCCATGCAACCCATGCCAGCGCTGGTGACGGCCTGACGATATATGTGGTCGGTCAGGTCACCTGCGGCAAAAACACCCGGAACCGACGTCTCGGTCGAGCCCGGCTTGGTGACGACATATCCGCCCATATGGGTTTCAAGCGTGTCCTTCACCAACTCGTTCGCAGGTGCGTGACCGATCGCGACGAATACGCCCTTACACGGGATCTCGGAGACCTCGCCGGTCTTTACGTTCTTGACGCGCACGCCTTCGACGCCCAGCGGGGCATCCGTGCCGACGACTTCTTCCAGCTCGTGGAACCACAGCGGCTCGATCTTTTCGTTTTTCAGCAGACGGTCCTGCAGAATTTTCTCGGCCCGCAACTCGTCACGGCGGTGGATCAGCGTCACCTTGCTGGCGAAGTTGGTCAGAAACAGCGCTTCTTCAACCGCAGTGTTGCCGCCACCGATCACCACGATCTCTTGCCCGCGATAGAAGAAGCCGTCACAGGTTGCACAGGCGGATACACCGAACCCCTTGAACTTTTCTTCCGACGGCAGGCCCAGCCATTTGGCGCGTGCACCGGTGGCAAGAATGACGGCGTCGGCCGTATAAACCGTGCCGCTGTCACCCTTTGCGGTGAACGGGCGTTTCGAGGCGTCCAGGTCGTTGATGATATCGCCGATGATTTCGCAACCCATCGCCTTGGCGTGGTCCTGCATGCGCACCATCAGGTCCGGCCCCTGAACTTCGGTATCACCGGGCCAATTCTCGACCTCGGTGGTGGTGGTCAACTGACCGCCGGGTTCGATGCCCTGAACCAGGATCGGTTCAAGCATGGCGCGGCTGGCATAGACGCCCGCAGTATAACCGGCCGGCCCCGATCCGATGATCAGAACCTTCGTGTGACGTGTTTCGGCCATGGTACCCCCAACTCGATCTGCCTGTTTTGGGCGCGTGGCCCCTTGGCGAATGGATATAGCGACCACTGTGCGGCGCTTAAAGCCCCTTCCTGTTCACCATCCGGTATGCAGCCATCGAATAGCGCCTAAAAAAAGAACATTGAAAATAAAGAATATTGCGCTTTCACGAAAGATTATTGCGCATCTTTGGGGTGCTGATATAACAACCGAAAAAATCAGGAGCAATTGATGGTCGCGACACGGCTGGATGAGATTGACCGCAAGATTCTGGCGGAATTGCAGGCAGACGGTCGCATGACCAATGTCGAACTGGCAAAGCGCGTGGGAATTTCTGCCCCGCCCTGCCTGAGACGTGTTCGCACGTTGGAAGAATCCGGGCTGATCCGCGGATATCATGCCGAGGTAAACTCGCGCGAGTTGGGTTTCGAGGTTCAGGTCTTTGCCATGGTCGGATTGGAAAGCCAGGCGGAATCCGAACTCAGCGCCTTTGAAGAACGCTGCCGCGACTGGCCGCTGGTCCGTGAGTGTCACATGCTCAACGGTGAGGTCGATTTCATCCTGAAATGCGTAGCCCCGGACCTGAGCAGTTTTCAGCAGTTCCTCACAGGTGAGCTGCTGACTACGCCGAACGTAGCCAGTGTGAAAACGTCGCTGGTGATCCGGGGTGCTAAGGACGAGCCCGGTGTGCCTTTTGACGTGCTGGAAGAACGAATGAGCCGGATGGCTTAAAGCGCATCCGTTTATGTGCGGCACAACACGGTGGCAGAATCGCCGTGACGATCAGAAACAGTGCCCAACCCAATAAAATCTGCAAAAAGCCCCCACTTTGCAGTTATCGTTGTATTTTTTTACGCTGTGATCGCGTCGACCTCTCCGTCACCGGCACGCGGCATCAGCAGCGGACCAAAGTCGTTCAGCGAATCGACATGCGCAAACAGGTTCAGGTAAATAGTCCGCAGTGAATGGCTGATCATTCGCACGGCGTTCACACCGGGGTGATATGTCTCGAACTGAAGCCCGTCGACTTTGATCACCGCGTGGCGTTTCAGGCAGATGTGAAACAGCTCGACCGGTGTGGGCGGCAGAGTTTCGATTACGCTCATACCGTCCTGAAATTCATGAACAGGTGTCAGGATCGTTTCGTTGCTGTGCAGGTGGCGAAGGTGGGCAGGAGTGCCGACGATACGTGCTGCTGGCCCCGCAATTACGCCTGACAGTGGCTTTTGCATACCAAACGTGTCCGCCATGATGCGCGTCAATGGTCGGGTGCGGCCCCGCGAATCCTCTCGGCCCGGGATCAGGGTGACGGAACCTTTCCATAACACGGTCTGCGAGGATCCGTCCTGAGTCAAAACAGTGTCGCCCGGCAGAAGGTCCTCAATCGCAAGCGGGCCTGTTTTGGTCTCGACCAGCGAGCCGCGCGTAAAGGCACAAAATGCGTCCTCGAACATTGGCAGGGCAGGCGCGATGTGCCGGGTCTGTGAAATGTCACCGTTCGGCATAAGCGCGCTGACCTCATAGCGCCGCAGCTGCGCCTTAGGCTTGTTAGGCGTCCTTGATGCATCGCGCAGCATTGCCGATGTATCAACGGCATTCCTGGCAGCACGCGAGAGCGAATGTGGAATAGGCATTGTTATTCCGTCCCTTCTAGAGCCTGCTCAGACAGGAGGACTCTTCGGTCCAAGCCCGTCTGACCAGTTTTATTTTTTGTTTTGATTGAAAGGGCAACACCAGGGCGACGACTGTATCGACGACGCGACGAAATGAAGTTCCGCAGACCCTTGGCCAACATTTTGACCCCCCAAACAAACTCACAACAACGCAGGCGGTAATTGCCGGCGCACACATGCCCCTGATCCTGGCCGCGACCAATACGTGCGGCAGGTCACACATCGGACCGGAGCACCCCTCCGATGTGTTTCTTGACCCTGGGGGCCGGCAGCTTGGCACCCTGGGCATCTCGTTCAGCCCTGCGCCGCCAGGCGGCGGGCAACTCTGATCGAGTGGCTGGAGACATGTTTCCATGGCATCTCCAGCCCCTTCTCTTTGCTCGCCGCGACAACGGCGATGAGAAAGCGAGATTTTACCTTCATTTTATGTTCCTGCTCCTCAGGGGTTTGACACCCCGTTCCCTCTGATTACCCAATGTGACGCCATATTGAGGCACCGATAAGGCTGATCCGGGATCAATTCAGGACAAAATGAAGGTTGGCAGCTCCTCTTTCTTAATACTGTCCGACTCTGCTGGAGCATTGGCAGATAAGCACCTGAGAGCGGACAATAAAAATCAAATTGTTCCGACTCAGATAGACACAAAGAATGTGGCGAAAAAGCGGCGAAATTGCCACAATTCAGACTTGGTTTACAATTTGATTGCAGAAATCAGCCTGCCATAGTCGGCTTCTTTCGCATGGGTCGACCGGCGGTATGAATAAAACCTGTCAGGGTCGGAATACGTACAATGGCGCGTCCACTCGGCCTGACCGATTCCCGCCTGCCGCAGCCTATGCAGGCCAAATGCAGGCAGGTCGAATTGAACCCTGTCGCCGGTTCCGTTTGCAAAGAACCGTAGATTATCGGGCGAGTCCGCAACAAAATCATCCAGGAATTCCGGGCCGACCTCATAGGCGCTTTGTGAAATTGTCGGCCCGATCACTGCGACGGTACTTTCGCGCTTTGCCCCCAATGCTTCCATAGCGTCCAGCGTCGCTTCTAGCACGCCATCCAATGCGCCGCGCCATCCGGCATGAGCTGCCCCGACGACTTGCGCGTCGGAATCGGCGAACAAAACCGGCTGACAATCTGCTGTCAAAATGGTTAACGCCAGACCGGGCGTCGATGTGACGACGGCGTCTGCCTTTGGTTTGCTACCATTGATAGGGGCGTCGACCGTCAGCACCGTCGGGGAGTGGACCTGATGAACCCCTATCAAGGCGTCGGGGGCGACCTCCATCGCGTCCGCGACGCGATTGCGGTTGATCGTAACGGCCTCGGTCTGATCGGACGACCCGTACCCACAGTTGAGCCCGGCGAAAATGCCGGAAGATGCACCTCCGCGACGGCTGAAGAACCCGTGGCGAACAGAGGACAGCATGTCCGATGTCAGAATTTCCAGTGTCATGATTCCAGTCCCGGAGGAGGGGCGGCGTAGGAAGGGTAGAGGCCCAGTACTTTAAACAGGTTTCCCATTTCATCCGGGTGCGTCAACCGGCGATGTGCAGAAACCAGCAAATCAAGCTCGTCCCCGCCGAGAGGCGCGGCAAGCGCCTGCGCACGTGCCGTGATTCCCAGTCGCTCCAGAAACACACCCTGTGGTGTCAGGCGCGTGTGGGCGCATCCGGCGGCGCGTGTTGCTGTGGCCAGGGGTTCAAAGTCCACATGGGCTGTAAGGTCGGCTTTTCCGGGGTCTGTAAGCGGCTCCGTCCGCTCATGTGCGCGAACGGCCTGTAGCGTGTCGCCCAACGAGTGCCAGTCGCCATAGTCGATGATTAGTCCGGCACCACCATGCGTCGCGATCCGGCCAGCCACGACGGTGATAATCGGAATCGCGGATGGGCAGAGTTCGACTAGATCGCCGTCTTGCGTATCGTCCAGCCGATCTGTCAAAGCCACCTGATCCGCTTTCGGACCCATTCCGAAGGTCAGCGAGTCGCCATCCCTTCCGATCAGGCGTTCCCGCCAACCATCCTCGTCGCGCAGAAACTGGCGGATGGGCAGCGCATCGAAGAATTCGTTTGCAACCAGGAACAACGGTGCATCAGGCAGATCTGCAACCGTGTCGATCCAGAGAGGAGCGTAATCGCACAGTGTTTCCGACTGGATGCCCCGCAGGGCAGGCGAGGCTTCAAACAGAACGACCTGAGCCGCGTCGTGAAATCCCTTAACGCCTTTTGTCGCGCGCAGGATATCAGCCATCAGCGTGCCACGCCCCGGTCCCAGTTCGGCAAGAACAAAGCGCTCGGGATGCCCCTGATCCAGCCAGCTTTGCGCCAGCGACAAGCCGATCAATTCTCCGAACATCTGGCTTATTTCAGGGGCGGTGACAAAGTCCCCCCGTGCGCCCAAAGGGTCGCGCGTTGAGTAGTATCCAAGCGTCGGATGCAGCAAACACTCGGTCATGTAGTCGGCCACGCTCATCGGACCGTCTTGCGCTATGCGCACAAGCAAGTGATCGGCCAGCGTCATCGTGCCGCCCGCGCACGTAGCGCGAACCACAGCCCAAGTGCGATCATGGGAATTGACAGCAATTGACCCATCGTCAGCCCATAGCCGCCGATATGCCATGCCAGCCCCAGCGGATTACCGGGCGAGATGAATTGCGCATCCGGTTGCCGGAAGAATTCGACAATAAATCGCGAGGCACCATAACCGGCCATGAAGACGCCCATGATCAAACCGGGTTTTTGGAACGCGCCGCGCCGATAGGCCAGCCAAAGCAGCACTGCCCCCAGCAGCAGCCCTTCTAGCACTGCTTCATAAAGTTGTGACGGGTGCCGTGCGCACATTCCGACCAATACGCCGGGGCAATCCTGCGCGGCCCCTCCGGGAAAGATGACGGCCCACGGCACCTCGCTGGGGCGTCCCCACAATTCCGCGTTTATGAAGTTGGCCAGCCGTCCCAGCAACAGCCCCGGCGGAACCGCGTGCGCGATGAGGTCCGCCAAAGACAATACCGAAATCTTGTGGCGACGGGCATAGAGGTAAGAGGCAACGACCACGCCGAGCAGTCCGCCGTGAAAGGCCATCCCACCTTGCCAGACTTTCAGGATGTCCTGCGGATTCGCCAGATAGTAGGCGGGTTGATAGAACAGCACGAAACCCAGCCGACCGCCCAGAATGACGCCGAGAATGATCCAGGTCAGCAGATCTTCCAGTTGCTCGGGCTTCATAGGCGGCGTTGATTCCCGCCAGAGGGCAGGCCGCCGCAGAGCCATCACCCCCAAGCGCCACGCGATCAGAATACCTGCAATATAAGCCAGCGCGTACCAGCGCAGCGCGAACTCTGTTCCGAACAGAGAGATCGAGAACAGTTCGGGCGACAGATCGGGGAAATTCAGAACAGCCTGCATGTGCGTCTCATTGCCCGGGGTTAGCAGTGCAAGTCAACCTTGAGCCCGCGCCATTCTTTACCCATATAGGGGGTGACCTCGATATCGGAGCAAAGCCATGCAAACCCGCAACAAGATTCTCGACGATGTATCCCAGCTTATGACCAACGCAATGGGCGTGGCTCAGGGCGCACGAGAAGAAGCAGAGAATGCGATGAAGTCGATGATCGACCGCTGGCTGGCCGACCGGGATTTTGTCACGCGCGAAGAATTCGACGCCGTTCGCGCGATGGCTCAGAAAGCGCGAGAGGAGAATGCGGCGCTGGAAGAGCGCATCGCCGCGCTTGAGGCGAAACTGGACAAGTAACGTCCGAATCCAAATTTTCGATGCAAGAGAAACGCCGCGCGATCCGGGTAGGGATTGTGCGGTGTTGTGCATCTTGCCGCCTTGCGGAATTTAATCAAGACAAAGCTGCACGTGACGCCAATATTTTGATCGCCGTGACCGTTCGTCCACAACTTATTGCTGTTATCCCCAATAAATAGGGTTGCCAGACGGGTACTGGCAGCGCACCATATTTAGTACAGGCCCACGGGGGAAGCCCGGCTTGTAGAGCAGGCAACTAGCGCTGGGGCGCTGCCAGCCCCAAAATGCTAGAAATTAGTGAGGTGGCATTATGGCCCTTTCCGAGCAGTTTCTTGAAGAAGACCTTCATCCGATCGACATTGTTGAACACTTGGCTGAACACCACGACTGGGACTTTGACCGGATCGGGGATGACCAGATCGCAATGGCCGTCGAAGGACAGTGGCGCACTTACTCGATTACGCTGGCTTGGTCGAACTATGACGAAACCCTGCGCATGGTGTGTTCGTTTGAAATGGACCCACCGTCCGAGCGTGAATCCGAGCTTTATGAACTGCTGAACAAGATGAATGATCAGTGCTGGGCGGGTGCGTTCACGTATTGGGCAAACCAGAAGCTGATGGTCTATCGCTACGGTCTGGTTCTCGCTGGCGGACAGACGGCCAGCCCCGAACAAATTGACACGATGATAACCGCAGCGGTCCTGAGCGCCGAGCGGTATTACCCCGCGATCCAGTTGGTCACATGGGGCAACCGCGAACCCGAAGACGCAATGCAGGTCGCCATTGCAGAGGCTTACGGGCGCGCGTAAAGCTTTGCCCCAAACCGACAAGTAAGGGGAGGGGCAATCATGGACATGTCACGCGTCGCCGAACAGGGGCTGGTGCTTCTGGGATGCGGCAAGATGGGATCGGCCATGCTCGCTGGATGGTTGGAGCATGGCCTTACTGCGTCCTCGGTCTGGGTCGTTGATCCGTACCCATCGGACTGGTTGAAGGCGCGGGGCGTCAACATCAATACACCGCTGCCCGAAGCCCCTGCCGTGGTGCTGGTGGCCGTCAAGCCGCAGATGATGGGCGAGGCACTGCCTGCGATCAAGGCGCTGGGCGGCGGCGGCAGCCTATTCGTTTCGGTCGCGGCCGGGACCTCGACCGCCACATTCGAGTCCGTATTGGGCGCGGGCACGCCAATCGTGCGCGCGATGCCAAACACACCGGCAGCGATCCGACAGGGGATCACGGCTTTGATCGGGAATTCTGTTGCATCGGATGACGATGTCGCGCTGGCCGAAAACCTGTTGTCAGCCATTGGCGAGACCGTCCGGCTGGATGACGAATCTCAGATGGACGCGGTTACGGGGCTTAGTGGTTCTGGCCCGGCCTATGTCTTCCACCTGATCGAAACCTTGGCCGCTGCGGGTCAGGCGCAGGGATTGCCGCACGATCTGGCGATGAAACTGGCCAAATCTACTGTGGCCGGGGCTGGGGCGCTGGCGATGGCTGCTGACGAAGATCCATCACAACTGCGGATCAACGTGACCTCTCCCAACGGTACGACTCAGGCCGCGCTTGAGGTGTTGATGCACGAAGAGGAAGGCTTCCCCGATCTGCTGCACCGTGCCGTGAAAGCCGCCACTGATCGATCCAAGGAGCTGTCTCGTGAGTGAGATTTCATTCGATGATTTTCTCAAGGTCGACATTCGCGTCGGCAAGGTCATCCGTGCGGAACCGTACCCCGAGGCGCGAAAGCCCGCGATCAAGATGTGGATCGACTTTGGCGATGGGATTGGCGAGCGCAAGACGTCGGCCCAGATCACCACGCATTACGATCCGGCTACGCTGGTGGGCAAACAGGTGATGGCTGTGGTGAACTTCCCCCCGCGTCAGATCGGTCGCTTCATGTCAGAAGTGCTGGTGTTGGGCCTTCCCGATGAAAATGGCGAGATTGTACTGATCGGCCCTGATGGTGAAGTTCCTGTCGGCGGGCGGATGCACTGATGAGATTGCTAGTTGCCCGCCCAATGACAGCGGCCGTCACAGCACGCGCGCAGGCTGAATTTGATGTCGAGTTTCGCGAAGAGACGTTGCCGATGACGCAGGACGAGATGCTGCGCGCCCTGACCGAATTCGACGTGGTGGTCCCGACTTTGGGCGATCTTTTTTCGGAACAGATCTTCGCGCAGGTGTCCAACCCGCGCTGCAAATTGCTGGCAAATTTCGGGGTCGGGTATAATCACATCGACGTGGACGCGGCACGGGCCGCAGGCGTTGCCGTGACGAACACTCCGGGTGCGGTCACGGATGCAACCGCCGACATAGCGATGACCTTGCTGCTTTCTACCGCTCGGCGTGCGGGGGAAGGGGAACGGCAAGTCCGGGCTGGCACTTGGCAAGGATGGCATCCCACACAGATGCTGGGCCATCACGTGACCGGCAAGCGTGTTGGGATTGTCGGCATGGGCCGCATCGGTCAGGCGATCGCGCGTCGGTGCCACTTTGGGTTTGGCATGCAGGTCCTCTATCAATCCCGCAGCAAGAAAGAGATCGACTTTCCGGCGGAATATGTTCCTGACCTGCAAGAGCTGTGCGCCAAGGTCGATTTCCTGATCCTGGCGGTCCCCGGAGGCGCGGAAACCCGTCACCTGATTGATGCGCAGATACTAGAGGCGATGAACCCTTCGGCCCTTCTGATCAATATCGCGCGCGGAGAAGTCGTGGACGAAGCTGCGTTGATCGCTGCGCTGCGCTCTGGTCAGATTGCCGGGGCGGGTTTGGATGTCTACGAGTTCGAGCCCACAGTCCCGCTGGTCCTGCGTGAAATGGAGAACGTGACATTGTTGCCCCATCTGGGCACCGCGACCGAAGAAGTGCGCAGCGATATGGGGCACATGGCTCTGGACAACGTTGCCGCCTTTATCGACGGGCGTCCGCTGCCGAACCCGGTTTAGCTGCCCACAGCCTCACGCCAGTGTTTGCGGCAAAGCGAGACGTAGGTTTCGTTCCCGCCAATCTGTACCTGCGCGCCTTCGGTGATGGTGTTGCCGTTCTCATCCTGACGAATCACCATGGTCGCCTTGCGTCCACATTCACAGATGGTACGAACCTCGCGCATTTCGTCGGCCAACGCCAATAACGCAGCCGAGCCGGGAAACAGTCGTCCCTGAAAATCCACCCGCAGCCCATAGGCCAGTACCGGGACGTGCAGGTCGTCCACGGCGCGCGCAAGCTGCCAGACTTGATCGTCGGTCAGAAACTGTGCTTCGTCCACGAACACGCAAGCGACATCACCCTTGTCCAACCGCGCCTTGATCATGGCAAACACATCGTCGCCTGCGCCGAACGTATCGGCCTCGGCCGAAATGCCGATACGCGAGGCAATCTTGCCCACACCCGCGCGCCCATCCAATGCGGCCGTCATCAGATAGGTGTCCATGCCCCGCTCGCGGTAGTTGTGCGAGGCTTGCAGCAGAACGGCCGATTTGCCTGCGTTCATAGTGGAATAATTGAAGTACAGCTTTGCCATGGCCCGGGTCTAAAACGCCTGACCGATGCGGGCAAGTCATCAAACGCCAAGATGAAGCGACGCCGCCGTTGTCGTTGCCAGGGTCGAGCATAAGCTCAATGGGGATGGATACCCGAACGTCAACAACAGCGACGTCGTCGGCCAACATGCGGCCTGAACGGTGCAGGGCCAGAAAAACGCCCCGCGGTCACTCGTAACCGGCATGAACTGCCGCCACTCACTCACAAAACCCCCGCATATCTGAGGGATAGCCAATATATACCATTTCAATTATGACTCGGTTATGGGAAATTTCGTTTCCCTTTCCCCCGCAATGGCAGATGCGGTAGGGCGGCAGGCAACAGAGGTTAAAACATGGCAGATATCGGGGCCTATCTGAAAAAGCATACCGAAGCGTTGGTTAAGGACGTTGGAATCGAATCCGCTTGTGAGATTACCGGCAAGTCCAAGGCGACTTTGGGCCGATATTACTCCGACAATGCCGAACATGCCGATCGGTTCATGCCTGTGGACTCGGTGGCGCGGCTAGAGGCTGTGGCAAACTTCCCGCATGTGACGTCGGCGCTGGCCGATCTCAAGAACATAACGCTGTCGTATGACGGGCGGAACGCCGACACCCCGCGCACAGGGGGGGTGAACTCGGACGTAATCGCTCTGAGTCAGCGGTTTGCTATGCTGATGACCGAATATCAGGCCGCGATCGAAGACGGTATTATCACCGTGAACGAAGCGAAGCGCCTGTTGAAAGAAACCAGCCTTCTGCAACAGGTGTTGATCGAGATGAAGCTGCACCTTGAAGAAGAAAGCGTTAGCTGAACCCTCTGCTCTTACGCGTTGAATAGGGGCGCGGCCGACGCTTTCATCTTGGGATTCTGGTTTGTCAGGTAACTTGCGTCACCCGTGGCGTTTTACGATCACCGATCCTACGGAATACCCCGCCCCGAAAGAGCAGATCAGACCGACTTCGCCCTCGGCGAAATCTTCGGAATATTTTGAAAACGCAATGATCGAACCAGCCGAGGACGTGTTGGCATAGTCCTGTAGGATGTTGGGCTGCTCTTGCGGCGCAGGCTCGCGACCCAGAACTTTCTTCCCGATGAAATCGTTCATCGTTTTGTTGGCCTGATGCAGCCACAGCCGTTTCAGGTTTTCGCTGCTGACACCCTCGGATTCCATATGGTCGGCGATATGCTTGCTGACCATCGGCAATACTTCCTTGAACACCTTCCGACCATTCTGCATGAACTGCATGTCGCGGCGATCCTCCAGCCCGGCGGGGCGGGTGCGGCGCAGAAATCCGTTGTTGTTGCGGATGTTGTTCGAGAACTCGGTGGCACAACGGGTCGAGAGGATCTCGAAATGCGGGCCGTCCGCGTCTTCGATCCGCTCGATCAAGGTCGCCGTTGCGACATCGCCAAAGATGAAGTGGCAATCCCGGTCACGCCATTCCAGATGTCCGGTGCAAATTTCGGGGTTCACGACCAGCGCACTTTTGACCGAACCTGACCGGACCATGTCGGCGGCGGCCTGAATACCGAAGGTGGCCGAAGAACAGGCGACATTCATATCAAAGCCAAAGCCGTTTATGCCCAGTGCCTGCTGAATCTCGATCGCAATCGCTGGGTACGCGCGCTCGTGGTTAGAGGCCGCGCAGATCACCAGATCGACGTCTTCCGCCGTGCGCCCGGCTTGTGCCAGTGCTTTCTTGCAGGCGTCCACGGCCATTTCGGTCATGATGCCCGGCTCGTCATCGCTGCGTTGACGCAGAAGGGGGTGCATGACGTCGGGGTCCAGGACGCCGCTTTTGTCCATCACGTAACGGTTTTCGATACCAGAGGCTTTCAGGATGAACTCCTCGGACGAATGTTGCATAGGCTCCATCTCACCTGCTGCAATAGCGTCTGCATTCTTGGCGTTCATCTTGTCGGCATATGCATTGAACGCCGTAACGAGTTCAGCGTTCGTGATAACGTTCTCTGGTGTGAAGACACCGGTGCCGGTGATTGCTGGCGTGTACATGACAGTCCCTGGAAATCTCGAATTTGCCCAAAATGCAGTCAACTTGGGGTTAGTTCAAGGTAGATTGACCCAAGGGAATATCAAAGAATAAAGGCAAATCCACTTCACTTGTTGAATATTTCATTTTCCGAAGTATATCGCGACAACGAACTCTGAAACGGATTCGGCCTATGACCCTTGATGACAGTGAAATTGTAAATCGGCTTAGCCCTGAAATGCAGGCGATGCTGGGGGTGTATGCGCTCTACTGGAAGCTGCAGGAAAGCCTGGACCTTATCGATGTCGAGCTGAGCCAACAGGAATGCCACATGATGATCAAGCTTGATCAGCCAAAACGTATGGGCGTTTTGGCGGCGGACATGTTGACTGTGCCATCGACCATTACCTCAACCGCCGACGCGCTTGAGGCGGCGGGTTACCTGAAACGTCAGCGCGATCCCGAAGACCGGCGCGCGTGGCTGTTGGTTCTGTCAGGCAAGGGGCTGGAAATGCGACAGAAGATTCTGTCTGAGGCAGGCGAACTGTTTCACCGGGCGTCAGGTCTGAATGACGCCGAAACCGCTGAATTCGCGCGGCTTGCCCGGAAAATCCGCGAAAACATTCTGAAAACAGGAATTCCTGAGGGATTGACGAAATGAAGATCTTCTCCGCTCTGAGCGTTGCTCTGATGATACTTGCGACACCTTTGGCCGCGCAGGACACTGCGAAACCGGTCAAGCTCATGGTGGTTCAGGAAACGTCTCCTGGATTTTCGCGTCAGTTTTTTGGCCGGGTTGCAGCCCGGCAGACGGTCGATCTGGCTTTTCAAGTGGCCGGGCAGATCGTCCAACTTCCCGTCACCGAGGGTTTCGTGATCCCCAAAGATGAATTGATCGCGCAGTTGGATCAGGAACCGTTCCAACGCCGGTATGACCGGGCCGTGCTGCAAAAGGATCAGGCGGATCGCACCTTGGCGCGTCTGTCGCGTTTGCGGGGGACTGCAGCCAGCCAGGTGGCCGTGGATGACGCTGAAACCGCCGCGCAGCTTGCTGAAATTGCAGTGCGCGATGCGCAATACGATCTGGAACAGGCCACTCTGACGGCACCGTTTGACGCTCTGGTTTCAAGTCGTGCGGTCGAATCCTTTACCACTGTGTCGGCCGGAACCCCGATCGTGCGTATTCACGACATGTCCGAACTGCGGATCGAAGTCGACGTGCCCGAGATTCTTTTCCAGCGCTCGGGCCAGCAGGATGACATCGAAATCACCGCCAAATTCCCTGTCAGCGACGAGGTCTTCCCGTTGCAGATCCGTGAATTCGATGCAGAATCGTCGAGCGTGGGGCAGACATTTCGCATCCAGTTCGGGCTAACTCCTCCTGAAGGGTTGCAAATTCTGCCCGGATCGTCGGTGACGGTAAACGTGCAGGTGCAGGATCACCGCACAGGCATCATCGTGCCCTCTACCGCTATTGTCGCCGATGCTGAGGGCGCGTTGGGCGTCATGGTGTTTTCGCCTGTTGGCGCAGATGAAGGCACCATTCGCCGTGTTCCTGTTACGATCGAGCCAACGCAATCCGGTGATGTCCGCGTTCTGACAGGTCTGAACAGCGGGGATGAGATCGTTGTTGCCGGGGGTGGCGCGCTGACCGACGGACAGGCCGTGCGCCGCTTTGTCGGCTTTGCGAACTGAGGGCTGACGGATGAACATTGCACGCGCATCCATCGACCGCCCGATCTACACATGGCTGATCATCCTGATTGCCTTGCTCGGCGGTATCTGGGGATTCTTGTCGCTGGGTCGGCTTGAGGATCCGGCCTTCACCATCAAGAACGCGGTCATTTCCACTCAATATCCAGGTGCTACGGCAGAGCAAGTCGCGCTGGAAGTGTCCGAACCTTTGGAATCGGCCATCCAGCAGATGGGCGAGGTTGATACGATTACCTCGATCAACCAGCCCGGTTTCTCGCTGATCGAGGTTGAAATCAAATCCACCTATGACGGCACGGAACTGCCTGATGTGTGGACCAAACTGCGCGCCAAGATGCGTGACGCCGCAGGACAACTGCCTTCGGGCGTAAGTGAGCCACGGGTCAATGACGGCTTTGGCGATGTGTTTGGATTGTTCTACGCCGTGACTGCGGACGGGTTCTCTGACGCCGAAAAGCACGAGCTTTCAACCTTTTTGCGCCGCGAGTTGCTGACTGTCGAAGGCGTGGCCGATGTCGAGGTGATGGGACTGCCTGAAGAGGCGATCTTCGTCGAACCTGATCTGGCGATCACGGTGAACCAGAACGTGCCTATTCAGGCGATCAACCAAGCCATTGCCAATGCAGACTCGGTGAATGCGTCGGGCTCGGTCAGGACCGAGAATGAACGAACAACCATTCTGACAGCAGAAGGGTCCGACAGTGTTTCAGCCATTGCTGGTCTGTCCGTTGGGTCTCAGGGGCAGGTGATCAACCTGTTTGACATGTCCGACGTCTATCGCGGACGTCAAACCGATCCAGACGTCGTCATCCGCTTTGACGGGTCCGAGGCTTTCACGCTGGGCATTGCTGGCCTGTCGTCGGAAAATATCGTCGAGGTCGGCAAGCGGGCCGACGCCAAGTTTGCCGAGCTGGATTCTCAGGTTCCCTTCGGCGTGGAAATACAGCCGATCTATCAGCAACACGTCGTGGTTGAACAAGCCTCGAACGATTTCCTCGTGAACCTCGCGCTGTCCGTGACCATTGTGGTTGCAGTGCTGGCGCTGTTCATGGGGTGGCGCGCGGCGATCGTTGTCGGCACGACCCTGTTGCTGACCGTTGTCGGCACGCTGCTGTTCATGTCGATTTTCTCGATTGAGATGGAGAGGATTTCGCTAGGCGCGCTGATCATCGCAATGGGGATGTTGGTGGACAACGCCATCGTGGTCGCCGAGGGCATGCAGATCGCGATGTTGCGGGGCAAGGCCTCACGCGAAGCTGCGGACGAGGCTGCATCCAAGACACAAATCCCGCTGTTGGGCGCTACGATCATCGGGATCATGGCCTTTGCGGGTATCGGCCTCAGCCCTGATGCGACGGGCGAGTTCCTGTTCTCGCTATTTGCCGTGATTGGTATCTCGCTGCTTCTGAGCTGGGTACTGGCGCTGACCGTAACCCCGCTGCTGGGCCACTACTTTTTCAAACAGGGCAAAGAGGGCGCGGTGGACGCTTATGGTGGGATCATGTTCCGCATCTACGGCGCTATCCTGCGCTGGGCGCTGCGGTTCCGCTGGCTGGTGATTGCCGGTCTGGTTGGGGTGACAGTCGCCTGTTTCGCCGGTTTTGGTCTTGTGAAACAGCAGTTTTTCCCTGACTCGAACACGCCTTTGTTTTTCGTCCACTACAAGCTGCCGCAGGGCACTCCGATCTCTCGGACCTCAGAAGATATGGCTGTGTTTGAAGACTGGCTTGCCGAGCGTGAAGAAGTGGTTTCTGTCACGACATTCGTGGGACAGGGGGCGACCCGTTTTCTTCTGACCTATTCAGCGGAAAAGCCTAATCCGAGCTACGGCCATCTGATCATCCGCACAAAAACGCTGGATGATATTCCGCCGTTGCAGGCGGAGCTCGAGGCCTTTGGTACGGCCCAGTTCCCAGAGGGCGAATTCCGGACCCGGCGTCTGGTATTTGGTCCCGGTGGCGGCGATCCAATTCAGGCGCGTTTCTCGGGCAGTGACCCGGCCGTATTGAGGCAGCTTGCGGATGAGGCCGTTTTGCGGATGCGAGAGGCGTCGGACAACGTGCTGAACGTGCACCACGATTGGCGCGAGAAAGAGCTGGTGGTGCAGCCAATCTATGCAACCGAACGGGCGCAGACCGCCGGGGTCACGCGCGAGGATATTGCCGCCACGCTGCAATTCTCGACAGACGGGATATCTGGCGGCATGTTGCGCGAACGCGATCGCCTGATCCCGATTATTCTGCGGCGACCCGCAGACGGAGATTACTCGATCGTTGATCAGGTGGTTTTCTCGGATCAATCCGGAAAGTTCGTCCCCATCGAGCAAATGGTTGATGGGTTTGAATACAAGGCCGTGAACACGTTGGTGCATCGCCGCGACAGGGTGCTGACCGTCACAGTCGGGGCGGATATCCCGTCTGACCTGACGGCGGCGCAGGTGCATTCTGAAGTGCGTAGCGCCATTGAATCCATGGACCTTCCGACCGGCTATCGTATGGAATGGGGCGGTGAGTTTGAAAATGCGGGGGACGCGAATGAAAGCCTTGGCCGGCAGTTGCCTCTGAGCCTGCTGATCATGGTCTTGATCTCTGTTTTGATCTTCAACGCCGTTCGCCAGCCGATCATTATCTGGTTGCTTGTGCCGATGTCGGTCAACGGCGTGGTGATCGGCCTGTTGGGAACCGGTCTGCCGTTCACCTTTACAGCCCTGTTGGGCCTGCTCAGCCTGTCCGGTATGCTGATCAAGAACGGGATCGTTCTGGTCGAAGAAATCGACCTTGTCCGCGAAACTGGCAAGGGGCTGCGCGAGTCGATCATCGAAGCGTCGGTCTCGCGTCTGCGTCCGGTGATGCTGGCGGCGATCACCACAATTCTTGGCATGGCGCCGTTGTTGACAGATGCGTTCTTCAAGTCGATGGCGGTGACGATCATGGGAGGACTGGCCTTTGCCACCATTCTGACGATGGTCGCTGCGCCAGTGTTCTACTTGGTGTTCTTTCTGCCAGAGGATAGGCGAAAGAAGGCTCCGCAACCTGTTGTTTAAATGAAAAACCCCCGGTCGATGACCGGGGGTTTTGCTTTATTCTGGTTTGAGTGTTGGGGTCAGCCCTGCAGGGACTTGACCTCAACATCGCCCTCGGCCTGCGCCTTGATCGCCAAGGCTGCCGCATGGCTGGCGGCTGCCGTAGTGAAGTAGGGGATCTTGTCATAAAGCGCGATCGAGCGGATGGCCTTGCTGTCCTCGACCGCCTGTGCGCCCTCGGTGGTGTTCATCACCAACTGCACCTGACCATCTTTCAGCATGTCTGCCACGTCCGGGCGGCCCTCATAGACTTTGTTGACCACGTCGCAGGCCACACCCTTTTCCGCCAGCCACGATTGCGTGCCGCGTGTGGCGACCAGCGAGAAGCCTTGCGCGGTCAGCACCTGTGCAGCCTCCAGCATTGCAGAGGTCTTGTCGGCATCTTTGATCGAGATAAATGCGCGGCCCTCGGATGGCAGAACCATTCCGGCCCCCATCTGCGCCTTGAGGAAGGCACGCGGGAAGTCGCGGTCCCAGCCCATGACCTCGCCGGTGGAACGCATTTCCGGCCCCAGAATGGTGTCGACACCTGGGAAGCGGGCAAAGGGCAGCACGGCCTCTTTCACCGAGAACCACGGCATGTCCGGGTCGGCCAGAGTCATCTGGTCGGCGATCTTGGTGTCCTGACCTTCTTTGTATGCAGGGCGCATCGGGAAGGCCGAGAGTTTCTCACCCGCCATGATACGCGCCGCAATGGACGCGATTGCGCTGTCGGTGGCCTTTGCGACAAACGGCACTGTGCGCGAGGCGCGTGGGTTCACTTCGATCAGGTAAATCTCGCCATCCTTGATCGCGAACTGCACGTTCATCAGGCCCACGACGTTTAGCGCCTTGGCCAGTTTGAACGCCTGATCCTTGATCTGGTCGAGGATATCCTTGGACAGCGAATAGGGCGGCAGCGAACAGGCCGAGTCGCCCGAATGTACGCCGGCTTCTTCGATATGCTGCATGATGCCAGCGACGTGTACATCGGTGCCGTCGCACAGCGCGTCGACGTCCAGTTCAACCGCTCCGGCCAGATAGCTGTCCAGCAACACTGGGCTGTCGCCCGAGACCACGACGGCCTCGTTGATGTAGCGCTTCAACTGCTCCATATCGCGCACGATTTCCATCGCGCGCCCGCCCAGAACGTATGAGGGGCGGATGACCAGCGGGAAGCCGATCTCGTCCGCGATCTCAAGCGCCTGTTCGTCGGTCGAGGCGATACTGTTCTTGGGCTGTTTCAAACCCAGATCGTTGACCAGAGCCTGGAACCGTTCACGGTCTTCGGCCAGGTCAATCGCGTCGGGCGTGGTGCCGAGGATCGGAATGCCCTCAGCCTCGAGCGCGTTGGCCAGTTTCAGCGGCGTTTGACCGCCGAACTGAACGATTACACCGTGCAGCGTGCCGTTTTCCTGTTCTTTCGTCAGGATTTCCATGACGTGCTCAAAGGTCAGCGGCTCGAAATACAGACGGTCCGAGGTGTCATAGTCGGTGCTGACCGTCTCGGGGTTGCAGTTGACCATGATGGTCTCATAGCCCGCTTCGGTCAGCGCGAAACAGGCGTGACAGCAGCAATAGTCAAACTCGATCCCCTGACCGATCCGGTTCGGGCCACCGCCCAGAATGACAACCTTTTTCCGGTCGCTCGGGCGCGCCTCACATTCGACCTCACCCATCATCGGGGCTTCGTAGGTCGAGTACATATAGGGCGTCTGCGCCTCGAACTCGGCGGCGCAGGTGTCGATGCGTTTGAATACGGCCTTAACGCCCAGATTGCGGCGGGCGCGGCGGACGTTGTCTTCATCCCGGCCGGTCAGGTTGCCCAAACGCGCGTCGGTGAAACCCAGCATCTTGAGTTTGCGGATGCCTTCCTCGGTGACGGGCAGGCCGTCTTTGCGAATCTGACGCTCGGCTTCGATGATCTCGCGGATGCGGGCCAGGAACCACGGGTCGAACTTGGTCACACCAAAGATTTCGTCGTCGGTCAGACCGTGGCGCATGGCCTGCGCAATGGTGCGCAGACGATCCGGCGTCTGCTGACTGATCGCCTTGATGACGGCGGCCTTGTCATCAGCTTCGTCCCACAGACCCACGTTCAGGCCGGGAATTTCGATCTCATCAAATCCGGTCAGACCCGACTCCATCGAGGCCAAGGCCTTTTGCATCGATTCGTGGATTGTGCGACCGATGGACATGGCCTCGCCCACGGACTTCATCGCGGTGGTCAGGTAGGGTTCCGAGCCGGGGAACTTCTCAAAAGCGAATTTCGGGATTTTGGTGACGACATAGTCAATGGTCGGCTCGAACGAGGCGGGCGTGACCTTGGTGATGTCGTTGTCCAACTCGTCCAGAGTGTAACCCACGGCCAGTTTTGCAGCGATCTTGGCAATCGGGAAACCGGTTGCCTTGGACGCCAGCGCCGACGAGCGCGACACGCGCGGGTTCATCTCGATCACAACCATCCGGCCATCGTCCGGGTTGATGGCCCATTGTACGTTCGATCCGCCGGTTTCGACCCCGATCTCGCGCAGCACGGCAATCGAGTGATTGCGCATGATCTGATATTCTTTGTCGGTCAGCGTCAGGGCAGGGGCCACGGTGATCGAGTCCCCGGTATGCACACCCATCGGGTCCACGTTTTCGATGGAACAGACGATGATAGCGTTGTCGGCGGTGTCGCGGACCACCTCCATCTCATACTCTTTCCAACCCAGCAGGCTTTCGTCGATCAGGATTTGGCCAACAGGGGAGGCATCCATACCTGTGCGGCAAATATGGATATAATCCTCGCGGTTATAGGCCACGCCGCCACCGGTCCCGCCCAGTGTAAAGGCGGGGCGGATGATGGCTGGCAGGCCGACTGTTTCGAGTGTCTCCAAAGCCAGCGCCACACCTGCGTCCAGGTCTTTCTTGCCGTCCGCGTCCTTGGGGGCTGTCACGATCTCGGCCTTGGGGTTTTCGATGCCCAGCCGGTCCATTGCTTCGCGGAACAGGGCGCGGTCTTCGGCCATTTCGATGGCGTCGCGCTTGGCGCCGATCATCTCAACACCGAATTTATCCAGAACGCCCATTTCCTCGAGCGCGAGCGAGGTGTTCAGACCGGTCTGACCGCCCATGGTGGGCAGCAGGGCGTCTGGGCGCTCTTTCTCGATGATCTTGGCGACAACCTCGGGGGTGATCGGCTCGATATAGGTGGCATCGGCCAGACCGGGGTCAGTCATGATGGTGGCCGGGTTTGAGTTCACCAGGATAACCCGATACCCTTCTTCCCGCAGCGCTTTACACGCTTGCGCGCCGGAATAGTCGAACTCGCAGGCTTGACCGATAACAATGGGGCCCGCCCCAATGATCATGATCGACTGGATGTCGGTTCTTCTGGGCATGGCCACGTTCCTTCGATTGTTCGCGAGTCAGGGCGCCCCCAAGCGCCCAAATTGTCCTGCGTTATAGGGACCGCGCGAAAAGGTTCAAGGGGTATCGGAAACGGCGGCGAAATTGCCGCTTTCCCCTCTTTCCCTTGCCGCCTTATCCTCTATACCGCGCAGCACGGCAAATGAGGATGCACTTGCGTATTCGTTTTGATCATGGCCCGGCGGGGCCGGGAACCAGTTTTGACAGGCCCGCCAATGTGATCCGCGCTGACACGGCGGAGGATGTGCCCCAGGCGTTGGCGGCGCTGGATGAGGCGCGCGCCGAAGGCCGGTGGTTGGCAGGTTACGCGAGTTATGAGGTGGGATATGTGCTGGAGCCTCGCCTTGCAGCCCGGATGCCGGACAACCGCCGCCTGCCTTTGCTGTGTTTCGGCGTTTACGACGCGCCCGTTCGCAACGATCTGCCAGCCGCCAGCGGTGGAATCACCGGGTTTGTGCCGCGCTGGGACGAGGCACGATACGCCCGCGCCTTTCAGCAGGTCCACGACGCCATCGGCGCAGGTGACATCTATCAGGCCAATCTGACCTTTCCGATCGATCTGACAGTCGAGGGCGACAGCGCCGCATTATACGCCGCACTTGCCTCAGGGCAGCCGGTGGGTCACGGCGCGCTTGTCCAGCAGGACGGCCTGCCCGATCTGCTTAGCCGCTCGCCCGAGCTGTTCTTTCGTACCGATACGGACCGTGGGATCGAAACGCGCCCGATGAAAGGTACTCAGCCCCGCAGCGAGGATATGGCCGAGGACGCGCGACGTCGCGAATTTTTGTCAGTGGACCAAAAGAACCGGGCCGAAAACCTGATGATCGTAGACTTGCTGCGCAACGATATCAGCCGTGTCGCGCTGCCCGGCTCGGTCAAAGTGCCCGAGCTGTTCAAGGTTGAGACCTATGCGACCGTGCACCAGATGATCTCATTGGTGCAGGCGCAGTTGCATCTGGGGGCCGAGCTGTCGGATATCCTGATGGCCTTGTTCCCCTGCGGCTCGATCACTGGCGCGCCCAAGATCCGCGCGATGGAGATTCTGTCCGACCTCGAGCCTTGGCCGCGCGATATCTATTGTGGTGCGATCGGTTGGGCGGCCCCGGATGGGCGGTCGGAATTCAACGTGGCAATCCGCACGTTGATGGTCGAGGATGGCAAGGCGACCTTAAACGTGGGTGGCGGCGTCGTCTGGGACAGCACCGCCCCGTCAGAATATGAGGAGGCGCTATGGAAAGCCCGCTTCGCCCGCCAGATGACCCTGACTTCCGCATAATCGAAACGCTGGCCTTCCGACCGGAGAAGGGCTTTGTGCGCCGCGATCGTCATCTGGCGCGGATGGGCCGCACGGCCAAGGCGCTGGGAATACCGTTCGGAACGCAGCAGGCAGAGGAGGCGCTGGATCGTGTCGCCGGGACTTCGCCGCTGCGCTGTCGTTTGACCTTGGCTGCGAACGGCGAGTTTGAGGTTACGACAGGGGCTTTGGCCGAGAACCCTCCGGTCTGGCGGGTGGCGGTGGCGGATCAGCGCCTGACAGCCTCGGATATCTGGCTGCAACATAAGACAACGCAACGGGCGCTTTATGATACGGCCCGCGCTGCGCTGCCCAAGGGGATCGACGAGTTTCTGTTTCTCAATGACCGCGAAGAACTGTGCGAGGGCACGATCACCAACGTGTTCTTGCTCATGCCGGATGGTCGTTGCCTGACGCCCGCGCTATCCAGCGGTTTGCTGCCCGGCATCCTGCGCGAAGAATTGCTTGATAATAAACAAGTTGCCGAGGCCGCTCTGACCTTGACCGATCTGCGAAATGCGGAAAAAGTCTTCGTAGGAAATTCCTTGCGTGGTCTGATCCGAGCGGAGTTGGCGGCAGAGTGAGCAAACAAACCGATTGGGTCGACCGCGCGGCACCGCTTTTGCGGTTGCGAATGGAGTTTGGGCTGTTCTTCGTGGCGGTCCCGGTTCTGATCGCGGTGTTCTTCCCGCCGAATTGGATGTTCCCATCCCTGTTCACCTTTACGGCGCTGGGCATATTGCTTTTGCACTATACGCCGGGCTTTGCCTGGGCTGAGCTGCGATACAACTGGCGAAACTGGTCTTGGGGCGAAGTGGCAATTTTTACCGTCGCAATGACGGTATTTTGCAGCGCGCTTGTGATGTCCACAAAGCCCGAGGCCGCATTCTTTCTGCTGCGCAACCGGCCCGAGTTTCTGATCGTCATCTGGACTTTCTATCCTTTGATCTCGGCATTGCCGCAGGAATTGCTGTTCCGGGTCCTGTTTTACCGCCGATACCACGCCATCCTGCCGGATGGCCGCGCCTTTTACCTGCTGAATGCGTCCCTGTTTTCACTGGCTCACCTAATGTATTGGAGCTGGATCGTTGCCATCATGACCTTTGGTGGCGGGCTGCTGTTCACTTGGGCCTATCGCAGACGCGGCTCGTTTTTCTACGCGGTGCTGCTGCACGCGATTGCAGGGAACATCATCTTTGCGGCGGGTCTGGGCATCTATTTCTACTCGGGCAACGTGCAAAGGCCGTTTTGACGGGCTGACCCGCCTTGACTTTCCAAGCCTGACAGGGTGTATCGGCGCGACGAATTCTGCGCCCGAAGGGATATGATCCATGCACGCCTATCGCAGCCACACCTGCGCCGCTCTGACCGCCGCCAATGTTGGTGAAACCGTCCGCCTGTCCGGTTGGGTGCATCGCGTCCGAGATCACGGCGGCGTGCTGTTCATCGACCTGCGCGACCATTTCGGAGTGACACAAGTTCTGTGCGACGGTGACAGCGCTGCCTTCGCCGAGCTGGAGAAGGTCCGCTCGGAATGGTGTATCCGCATCGACGGCACCGTCAAAGCGCGTGACCCGGAGTTGGTGAACCCTAAACTGCCCACTGGCGAGGTTGAGGTTTACGTGCGCGAGTTGGAAGTGCTGGGCGCGGCCGACGAACTGCCGCTGATGGTGTTCGGCGATCAGGAATACCCCGAGGAAACCCGCCTGCGCTATCGCTATCTGGACCTGCGCCGTGAGGCGATGCAGCAGAACATGACCCTGCGCTCGGACGTCGTGTCCTCGATGCGCAAACGCATGTGGGATCAGGGCTTCCGCGAATACCAGACGCCGATCATCACGGCCTCGTCCCCCGAAGGCGCGCGCGACTTTCTGGTGCCCTCGCGCCTGCATCCGGGCAAGTTCTACGCGCTGCCGCAGGCACCTCAGCAGTTCAAACAGCTGATCATGGTGTCGGGCTTCGATAAATATTTCCAGATTGCGCCGTGTTTCCGCGATGAAGACCCGCGCGCCGACCGCTCGCCCACCGATTTCTACCAGCTTGACCTTGAGATGTCGTTTGTCGAGCAGCAGGACGTTTTCGACACGATCCAGCCCGTTCTGACCGGTGTGTTCGAGGAATTCGGCGGTGGCCGCAAGGTGGATCAGGATTGGCCGCAAATCTCCTACAAGGACGCGGCCCTGTGGTACGGCACCGACAAGCCCGACCTGCGTAACCCTATTAAAATGCAAGTGGTCTCCGACCACTTCCGCGGGTCTGGCTTCGCGATTTTCGCGAAGCTGCTAGAGCAGGAAGGCACCGAAATTCGCGCCATCCCAGCGCCGAAAGGTGGCAGCCGCAAGTTCTGTGACCGTATGAACGCGTTCGCTCAGAAAGAGGGTCTGCCGGGGATGGGCTACATCTTCTGGCGCGATCAGGGCGAAGGGATGGAGGCCGCAGGACCGCTGGCCAAGAACATCGGCCCCGAGCGCACCGAGGCGATCCGTCAGCAGCTGAGTCTGGGTGTCGGCGATGCGGCGTTCTTCCTGGGTGGCAAGCCGAAGGCCTTTGAAAAGGTGGCTGGCAAGGCGCGCGACGTGATCGGTGAAGAACTTGGCCTCACCGAAAAAGACCGCTTTGCTTTTGCCTGGATCGTTGATTTCCCGATCTATGAGCAGGATGAAGAAACCGGCGCGATCGATTTTGAACACAACCCGTTCTCGATGCCGCAGGGCGGGATGGAGGCGCTGCAGGGTGATCCTCTGGACGTGCGCGGATATCAGTACGATCTGGCCTGTAACGGGTATGAGCTGGTCTCGGGTGCGATCCGGAACCACAAGCCTGAGATTATGTTGAAAGCGTTTGAACTGGCGGGCTATGGTGAAGATGAAGTGAAATCCCGCTTTGGTGCTTTGTTCAATGCATTCCACTATGGCGCGCCGCCGCACGGCGGGTGCGCTGCGGGTATCGACCGGATCGTGATGCTGTTGGCGGATGAGGCCAATATCCGCGAGGTCATGATGTTCCCCATGAACCAGCGCGCCGAAGACCTGATGATGGATGCGCCGTCTGACCCAACCTCGGATCAGATGATGGAACTGGGGCTGCGGATTATCCCCCAGGAGTAAGTCGAAACTTACCGCTGAATCGACGGCGCCTAGCCTTCGGTTCAGCCCTTCGTGACGCATTCAAAGCTGACCGGTTCTTTCAATCGGATCGCGCAGTTTTGTCCGCGCCTGCCGAATGTTGCGGGCTGCCGTGCGAGTCTGTGCATATACCCAAATACTCAGGATTGTGGCGGTCACGAAATAGGCTGCTGCCATTCAGATCGCCTCGCGCTGTGCCAGACGGGATTGCACAATTCCAGCTAGCTGCGCGACCACGGCAGTGACGGGCGTTCCGTCACACCGCGACTTCGCAAGCTGTCGTGCCGCGTCAGCCAGGACCGTGTCACCTGCGTCACGGGCCACGCCGCGCAGGAACTGTGCCGCATAGTCCAATGAGCGGTGATCATTCGGCCCGGCCAGTACATCGGCGATGTGCGCCATGTCGTCCTGATACGCCATATGGTCCGGGGTGATGACCTCATCCCGAACGGCATGAAGGCTGTGAGGGCGGCGGTCTTCGGGCAGGCGTTCCAGAATAGAGGTCTGGAAATACGCCAGAGAATTAAGAGGTTTCTCAAGAAAGCCGTCGGCTCCGGCTGTAAGGGCGGTCGGTTCGGTGTTGTCGTCGCCTGACATGCCCAAAATAGCTCCGATCCGCGGCGTGGCGTCGACCAGTTCCGCGATAAGCTCAGCGCCAGATCCGTCGGGCAGGCCCATGTCGATCAAAATGACGGATGGGCGATAGATTTGCAGATGACGCCTGGCTGACTTCAAACAATCCGCGCGCCGGATTCGAGCGCCGGAATGAAGACACATGAGGCGGATCGCGTCGCAGGTGTAGCGACTGTCCTCAACAACCAAAATCGTTTGACCCAGCAGTGGCCGTGTGGCGGTCGGCTGCGCGGGCGAAGAAATGGGGCACGAATCGTCCATGGCAGAACTCCTATTCAGCAGATGCTTGACGCTAGGAACTTCTGGCTAACACCACGTTAACGGCAATTTGGCGCACTTGTTCTTTGCTGGAACAGTCCCCATAACCGCTGCAACACTGAGAAAAGAGGAGAGTTCTATGATTGGTCGCCTGAACCACGTCGCCATTGCAGTTCCCGATCTAGAGGCTGCTTCCGCCCAGTACCGCAACGCGCTGGGCGCCAAGGTCGGCGCGCCGCAGGATGAACCCGATCACGGCGTGACGGTGGTTTTTATCGAACTGCCCAACACCAAGATCGAACTTCTTTACCCGCTTGGCGATGACAGCCCAATCAACGGGTTTCTCGAAAAGAATCCTTCGGGCGGCATCCATCATGTCTGCTATGAGGTGGAAGATATCATCGCCGCGCGCGATCACCTGAAGGAAACCGGTGCCCGGGTTCTGGGGTCGGGCGAACCCAAGATCGGGGCGCACGGCAAGCCGGTCCTTTTCCTGCATCCCAAGGACTTTAATGGCTGTCTGGTCGAGCTAGAACAGGTTTAAGTCAAGTTTCGGAGTGGCGTCATGACCATCACAGCTGCACTTGTTCTGTTTGCCGTCATCTGGTTCATGACGCTGCTTATCGTTCTGCCGATCCGCATCAAGACGCAGGGCGACCTGGGTGATATCGTGCCGGGCACACACGCCGGAGCGCCCGAAGTTCATCACATGAAAAAGAAGATGTGGATCACCACCGGCATATCGGTGGTGCTTTGGGCGATCATCGCGGGGATCATCGTTTCTGGGGTGATCTCGGTGCGCGATTTCGATTGGCTGAACCAGTTGGAATCGCGCGATTAAGCGTCAGGGTGCCGACCCTGACAGCTTGTGGTAGATATGAGTGAACGTGGCGGCGCCTATGATGGGAATAACCAGGTTCACCAATGGCACCGACAGCGGAATCGCCATCAGAGTGCCTGCGAGCCAAATGGTAGTGGAGTGTTTGGAGCGCAGCTTGCGCGCGCCCTCGCGCCCGATCCGACGCATCGCGGCCAACGTGAAGTATTCCCGGCCCAGCAGGAATCCGTTCATTGCCCAAAAGATAAACGGGGCCAGCGGTGTGAAGATCGCGTAGAGGATCAGGGCCAAAAGGTTTGCTGCGATCAGAACACCCATAAAGCTGATGGCGTCGCGGACGCCTTCGCTGAACGGAATTCCGGGCACTTTGGGCAAGTTGGGATAGTGTTTGTCCTCGACGGCTTCCGCGACTTCCTCCAGAAACATCGAGATAATGGCCGAGGCGATGGGCATCATCAGGAAAACCGGAAGAATCAGGACAACGAAGATGCCAGAATAGTTCAGCACGTCGTTGAGCCACGGCACCGCGCCAACGAAGGGCAAGGAAATTTCACCACTGGATAGCCAATTGATCAGCCAGATTGCCGCCGCACAAGCGGCAATCAACAGGGCGATGGTCAGGCCGACGCCGCGCAGCAATACGGCACGGAACTTGGCATCGCCGATCTGACCCAGGGCCGCAAAGAATGCGTTCAGGATCATCATTCGGACACCCATTCGGTCAGAGAGGCAACGTCAGGACGCGGACGTTCAGGAGGCGTGGCGCCTTCTGTTGCGATATGAATCAATCCGGCCGCGCGCTCGTTGTCCTGTAGCCCGAAAGCAGAGCGGCAAAATTCGGCATCATGGGTCTGCCAGCCCGACAACCAGTTCGCACCCCAGCCCGAGGAGAGCGCGGCGTTTAGCAGGCCAAGGCATACTGCCCCCGCCGAATATGTCTGTTCGATGGCCGGAACTTTTTCGGAAGGCTTTTGCACTTCTACCACCGCAACAGCAAGATGACCCATGTCGAACTGGCTGCGGGCTTTTGCGATGTCTTCGGGGGATTTACCCAGTCGTTCTCCGCACTCCTGCGTCAATGCCGACAGTCGTGGCATCGCGCCTTTTTCGAGGACGATAAAACGCCAGGGTTCCAGCTTGCCATGATCCGGGCTACGCGCGGCCGCAGTCAGCAACGGCATCAATTCTTCGCGCGACGGGGCCGGAGCCATAAGTGTTTTTGCAGGACGGGACCGGCGCGATTGCAGAAACTCCAAGGCGGCCGGATTCTTCAAGGACATATGTTAACTTCCTTTACATGGGCAATGTGTATCTGGTCGAACGCCTGGCGGGTTTCAAGGGCAAACGGCTGGGTTGCCCAGATCAATTTCATCCAATGGTCAGCCTTGCAAGGGCGTTTGCGGTCTGGCGGGAAGAATGACCGGACTGTAGCCGCATAACCGACGAATGCCGATCGGTTTGGCCGCTCGGGATGGCATCGCGGTTAAAGTAGTCCCCAAGCGCATCACATGGGGCGTCGTCTAAGTTTGCGACTGTTCGGGCATGAGGCGCGGGGTTGGTCTATCAACCTGGATGGGGCTTTTCGTGAATTTGATAGACGCCTTCGGGTAAGTCCAGCGCGGCTGCGAGGTCTCGTACCTGTTCGGGCGACAGGGTGATTTTCTGCACCGTGTCCGTGCGCGGATCCAGTTGTTCCAGCGTTACACATTCAGCGAAGTTGTTGATAACCACATCCTCTTGCAAAGGCTTGGCGCCTTCATCCACCAGAGTGATCACCGTCGAGTCGAATTCATGCTCTATCGAAAACATAAGGCAACAGTGCAGGGCGATTGATTGCAATGCAACCCGTTCAGTCGCAATCATGCTGTGGCGGTCCCTTTGCGACCGCGCTATGGTCAAATAAAACGGCAAGACCGTTTCAAAGGATGATCCATGCGCCGTCTGACCTATCTGTTGCTTCCCCTGATGCTGGCGGCCTGCGAAGCCGAAATCCTGCGTGTTCAACCTGCGGCCGAATGGCAGCAGGATACGGACGATTTCCGGGTCGAAGCTGTCAAGTTTCAGGAGATCAGTCAGAAGGTCGGACAGCAGGCAAGAACAGAGTGTCTGACGCGGTCCGACGTCACCAATTGCGACTTTACGATCTTGGTTGACCTGGACCCTAAGGCTCCGGCCAATGCATTTCAGACGCTGGACGACAATAACCAGCCTGTCATCATTTTCACCCGCTCGATGATCCAGTCTGCCCAGAACCCCGATGAGCTGGCTTTTGTCATGGGGCACGAGGCGGCTCATCACATCCTGCGGCACATACCGCGCCAGACCGTAAACGCGCGCGAAAGCGCCGAGATTTTCGGCGAATTGGCTCGGTTGGGCGGTGCAGACGGGGCCGATGTGGAAAAGGCACAGAAACTGGGCGCGCAGGTGGGGGCGCAGGTTTACATCAAGGATTTTGAACTAGAGGCGGATCAACTCGGTACGGTCATCACCTTCAAGGCTGGGTACAACCCCCTGATCGGGGCCAAGTATTTTGATCGCCTCCCTGATCCTGACGATAGTTTTCTGGGAACGCACCCACCGAACCAGCAGCGCGTGCAGATCGTCGTTGAAACCGCGCGCCAACTTGGGCTGACCCAATGACAGCACTGACGCGGTTGGGAGTTGTTCTGACGGATCGCGGATCGAAATATGCGGTCACCGGCGCGCCTGTGACCACGCGTGAGGATGTAGATGCCGTCTTGCAGGAACTGAAGTCAGACAAAAGCTATGCCAAGGCGACGCACAATACCTGGGCGGCTATGCTATCAACCGGAGCGTTGAAAGCCGATGATGGCGAAAGCGGCGCAGGCATGGTGATCCTGCGCATGATGGAGCGTGCGGAGTTGGACGGTCACGTCATCATCGTCACGCGGTGGTATGGCGGCAAGAAACTTGGCGGAGATCGCTTTCGCCGCGTTCAGGACGCCACGCGCGCCTACCTTGATCACATAGCGGCCGGGTCTTGACCTGAGTCAAATGCCTGTGCCGGGGCATCGTCTATCCTAGAGCAAATGCGTTAGGGAAAGGATGCCGTATGCATAGCCGGGAAACGCTTAGAAAACACGCCGAACTGGTCGACCGAATGGCGAATAGGGTTGGCGTCGATTTGGAAGATGCCGCAATCCGCGGGGATGTTTCGATCGACCAAATCTCGGACGCCGTTCTTCGCTGTACCGGGTGCGCAAATCCAGATCATTGCCAAAGCCTACTGAACCGGGCCGAGATGACCGGGAATACTCCGGAATATTGTAGGAACAAGCCTCTTTTCAACCAACTGATCCCAGCATCGGACCGCTGATGCAGAGGTTGGGAGAGCTCATGACTCACATGCGGCTTGTGCTGCGTATGGGAAAGACGACGGGTACAGATGTCGTTGCCGCACACCGGCAGGGGCGGCTGAGTCAGCAGGACTGGGCCGAAATGGTGAGGTCGTGTCAGGGATGCACGTGGGCGGCCAAGTGCCCTGAATGGCTGGACGAAAACGAAACTGTCGAACGGGCTCCGCGAACCTGCCCCAACCGCAAGAGGTTTACAGCGCTCAAGGCGCAGCAAGCACGGGATGGCTGACGATGCCGGATATTCTTGGGGATGTCGAAAAGCACTTTTGGCTTACCCGATCGGTGGCAAGATGCATGAATGTGTCCCTGACCGAGGCCATGGCCGACGGACGCCTCAGCCCTGACAAATACACCGAGATGGTCACGCGCTGCCGCGCCTCTCAATGCAGCCAGCGGTGCGCGGCTTGGCTGTCAGTACAGCAGGCGCAATCCGACTCTGCGCCACACTTCTGCGCAAACGCAGACTCGCTGAATGCACTGAAAACGTAGTCAGAGTTTCGAGTGCGATCCGTCGCAAAGCGGCCTTTTTGCGCTGTTTTTACAGCCGCAGAAAAATACCTTTTTGCTGGAATCCGCTGTGTATTTTATCGGCTCAATCCCTGTGCCTTTGTGAGAGCCGTCACAAAAGGGCTGCCGTTTCGAGCGGCCGCAAGCACACCAGAAATAGTTTTTGCCCTCGGTCACTTCGACAGGATATGGGGATTTCTGAGCTATGATCGGGGCGTCTGACATGGGGCTTTTCCTTGCTCTGCTGCGTTCTTTTTCCAAGTGTAGAGCGGTTTTGGGAAAACTGTAGTGGTGTCCCTTTAAGCGGGTTTGGCAGCATGGTTTTGCCGCTCTCACATATTCGTGATTGATTTTGTTGCAAAAAAGTCAATGAAGTCGTATTTTTAGCGCGGCCCCGAATTTCAGGGCAATACTAGAAAATTGATAGAGGAATGACGGACATGAAAATTAAATTCGCTGCCGTTAGCGCAATCGCCCTGATTCTGGCTGCATGCTCGCAGCAAGAAGAGCCGGCTCCGGTCTACATCACGCCTGAGTACGACAAATACGGCACTCCGAGCTGCCCGGCAGGAACCGAGTTGGCCACGACCGAGGCTGGTCAGACTGTCTGTAATCCAGTCGCACAATAAACATTCAGCAGGTGGCCCAAGTTCGGGCCGCCTGCACCCGGACGTTCTGCCGCCCCATTCGGGCGGCTTTTTCTTGCCTGAAAGCCGAGGGTTCATGAAAAATTTCTTTGCACGCCTGATAGATCGCACACGCTGGAGCTGGCAGGGTTTCGCCGCGACGTGGAAGGATGAGTATTCGTTTCGCGCTTGGGCGTGGTCCAACCTTGTTTCGATCGCCCTGGCTCTTTTGTTGCCGCTGTCCGACGGCCTGCGCGCGCTGATTATTGTGCTGGGCGTGTTGGTGATGGTGGCAGAGCTGTTCAATACGGCAGTTGAACGCGCGGTTGACCATACGTCCACGGATCACAACGTGTTGGCGGGGCAGGCAAAAGACGCGGCCAGTGCTGCTGTTGCGTTGACCGCAGTTGCCGCTGGTGTGGCATGGGTTATCGGGCTTATCAGCCTGTTCTGATGTCAGATTTCGGCCGCGCCTACCGGCGTCGAATGCCGTAGTTTTGCGGAATGTAATAGGGCGAAGACAAGCGGTTGAAAGGGCTGTGCACCGAGTAGTGATACCGCTTCGCTGGTTTGCCGTAATACCGTTTTGACTTGGCTTTATAGCGATGGTCTTTGTTGTGGTGGACCTTGGGTTTCCCTGTGTATTCAAGCACGGTCGCGTTAGATTTGTGCCCGTCTACCGTGGGTGTAGTCTTGCGGTGATACACTTTCGGCGCAGCATAGTACCTGTGGACCCGGTGTTTGCTGCGAAGGTGCAGGCTGACCGAGTCCGACCCGATGAAAATGAACCCGCCTGTTCCTTTGCTATTGGCGAATACGGGTAGGGCGCAAAGCTGGGCGACGACGACCAGCGCCAACAAATTCAGGCCAAAACGGTGCAAGCTGGACAAGGGACCCTCCTGATTTCAAGGCAGGCTGTCCCGTCATGATCCATGAAATGGGCGCAAAACGCCAATAAACTTGTTTCACGCCCCAACGATCTTGGCCGAGCAGGTCAGACCAGTTTGCCCCAAAGGTCGTATTCGCCAGCCTCGTCCACTTCGACAGAAACAATGTCGCCGGGCTTCAGGCTTTCAAAGGCTTCGTCGATGAATAGGTTGCCATCGATCTCTGGCGCATCGGCTTTCGTGCGGCAGGTGGCGGCCTCGTCATCGACCTCATCCACGATCACGTCGAGTGTCTGGCCGACTTTGGCGGCCAGCTTCGCCTCGGAAATCGCTTGCGCCTTTTCCATGAAACGCTCCCAACGGTCCTGTTTGACGTCGGCCGGGACATGATCCGGTAAGTCGTTCGAGCGTGCGCCATTCACGTTTTCGTATTGAAAACATCCGACACGATCCAACTGGGCCTCGTCCATCCAGTCCAGTAGGGTTTGGAATTCGCTTTCGGTTTCACCGGGATAGCCGACGATGAAGGTCGAGCGCAGCGTGATGTCCGGGCAGGTTGCGCGCCACGCGGCGATCTCATCCAGCGTTTTGGCGGCGGCCGCAGGGCGAGCCATGCGTTTCAGAACGTCGGGGTGGGCATGTTGGAACGGAATGTCCAGATAGGGCAGCACGTTGCAGCCCGCATCCGCCATCAGCGGGATCAACTCGCGCACATGCGGGTAGGGGTAAACGTAGTGCAGGCGCACCCATGCGTCCAACTGCCCAAGCTCGCGCGCCAGATCGGTGATATGGCTGCGGACCTCACGGTCTTTCCACGGGTTCACGTCGTATTTGCGATCCAGCCCATAGGCCGAGGTGTCTTGCGAGATCACCAGCAACTCGCGCACGCCATTCTCGACCAGTTTCTCGGCCTCACGCAGAACAGCATGAGCGGGACGGCTGGCCAGTTTGCCGCGCATGTCCGGGATGATGCAAAACTTGCACTTGTGGTTACAGCCCTCGGAAATTTTAAGATAGCTGTAATGGCGCGGGGTCAGTTGCACGCTGGCAGCAGGCAGCAGGTCCACGAACGGGTCGGGATCGGGCGGCACCGCCTGATGTACTGCATCCAGCACCTGTTCATACTGATGCGGGCCGGTGACAGCCATGATACGCGGGTGATGTTCACGGATGTAATCCGGTTCAGCCCCCAGACATCCCGTGACGATCACCTTGCCGTTCTCGACCAGAGCCTCACCGATGGCATCCAGCGACTCGGCCTTGGCGCTGTCGAGAAACCCGCAGGTGTTCACGATCACGGCATCCGCCCCTGAATAATCGGGCGATATCCCGTACCCTTCGGCCCGCAGGCGGGTCAGAATACGCTCGCTATCCACCAAAGCCTTGGGGCAGCCCAGCGACACCATGCCGATGGTCGGCTGGTTTGAGCGGGGTGTCTCGGTGATCCGGGCGGCAGGCGCCAGGTCGGGGCGGAGGTTCGGCGGGTTTGTGGTCATGGCGCGGCATATAGTGGGGAAAGCTTCCCCTTGCAAATGCTGTGCAGGCTTTGAATGATCTTTTCAACGCATGCCAGATAAGCGGAGAGCAGAAAAATGAAATGGCTGTTGCGCATCGCCTTCCTTCTTGTGGCCGTTATTGGGCTGGTGATCGGAGCATTGTTGATGATGCCCGGGGGCAAGCTGGCAGTGATCCTGGCCGAGCAGGTGCGCGCCCAGACTGGACGAGATTTAAAGCTATCCGGCGATGTAAAGCTGTCGTTCTGGCCGGTCTTGGGTATGGAAACCGGCCCCGTGACGTTCAGCAATGCGTCATGGGCCGGACCTGAGCCCATGCTGAGCGCCGACAGCATGGCGGTTGGTGTGGATGCTGCGGCCTTGATCTCGGGGGATCTGAAGATCCGCCGGATCATCGCAGAAAACCCGACGCTGCGGCTTGAGCTGTCCGACGGGCGTGGCAACTGGCAATTCGACCGGACGGCACCTGTATCCTCTGGCAATACGGTGAGTACCCCCTCGCAAAATGAGACGGGTACGGTAACGCTGGATTTTCTGGAACTGACCAACGCCCGTCTTGTCTATGTGGAAAACAAAGCGGTGAAGTTCGACTTTGCCAACGTGGACCTGTCGGCAAACTGGCCTGATGTGACTGCACCGCTATTCATCAAGGCAAAGATGGGTGTCCCCGGCGGCAAGGTAGAGGTTGATCTGAAAATCCCGGACTTACCTGCCTACGCCACCGGCGTCGCGACGCCACTGGAATTGCTCTTACGCGCACCGGGCGGAGAAGTGGATTTCGATGGTTTGGTTAACCTCGCCGGAGAGATGGACGGCAAGCTGCACGTCAAAGCGCAAGACACCGAAAGGATGCTGGCCGCTTTTGGACAGGCTGGCGTTGGCGTGCCGCTTGGCCTTGGGCGAACCGCCGAAGTCGCGGGCCATATGACCTACACCAGCGAGGGCCGTATCTCGCTGCGTGAAATGGTGGCGCAACTGGACGATAACCGGCTGGCGGGAGAGGCGGATATCGTGATCTCGGACCCTCCGCAGATTACCGCGCGACTGGACGGCGGTGATCTTGATCTATCGCGCTTCAACGCGCCTTCAGGCAAGGCTGGCGACGGCGGCGGATCGGCGACGATTACGCCCGCACAAGGGTGGTCGACCGCGCCAATTGATGCGTCGGCCCTTGCATTGGCCAATGGAAAAATCCGGCTTACGGCCAATTCGATTGCTGTTCCCGGACTAACCTTTGGGCCAAGTGATCTGACGTTGAATCTGGACCGATCGCGTGCCGTCTTGAACATGAATCCAGCGACCCTGTTCGCGGGTCAGTTAACGGGACAGGTCGTCGCAAACAACCGGAACGGCTTATCTGTCGGCGGCAATCTACAGGCCGAGGGCATCGACATTGAACAAGCGTTGACCACGGTTGCGGATATCGACCGCTTGTCAGGCACCGGATCGGGATCATTCGAGTTCTTGGGTGTTGGCCAAACCGAAGCGCAAATCATGCGTTCGCTCAGTGGCAAGGGGCGATTGGAAACGGGGAAGGGCGTCATTTCCGGTATCGATCTGGACCGTTTGATGGGGCGCGGAGAAGGGAGCGGTGGAGCCACAGTCTTTAACAGCCTGTCGGCAAGTTTCACCATCGATCAGGGCGTGCTCAGGAACGACGATTTGCTGATGTCTCTGGACAATTTCCGCGCTGATGGAAAAGGACGAATAGGTATCGGCGAACGAAACATTGATTATCTGTTCACGCCGACCGCGTTGCGGGCGAACTCGGGGCAGGGGCTCTCGGTACCGGTCAGAATCGTGGGGCCGTGGAGCAATCCGTTGATTCAGCCCGACCTGAGCAAGGTGATCGAGGCCGCCGCAGAAGGGAAGATCAAGGCGCTGGAGGGGGACGCCAAGCAGAAGGTTCTTGAAAAGGTCGGCGACGAATTGGGCACCGCCGTCACGGACAGCGAAAGCCTTGAAAAAGCGGTAAAGAAGAAGCTGGAAGACGAGGCCAAGAAAGGGCTTTTGAAACTGCTCGGCGCAGATTGATAGGTTGGGGCGTTATCCGCGCCCCAACCCTGCGATCAAATCAGATGGTCTGATCGTAGTCACCAACGCCGGGTTCGGTGCGAATGACGGCGTCTATGTCTGCGAAGATTGCACGCATTTCGTCTTCGCTGTCGCTGCTTTCGCAGACCACAACAAGATTGGGTGTGTTTGATGATGCGCGCACCAAACCCCAGCTGCCGTTGTCCAGAATGACCCGCGCGCCGTTGACGGTTACGACCTCTTTGATTGCGCGACCCGCAAAGGTCTCACCCGCTTCGGATTTGGCGACCAACTTGTCGACCAGCCTCTGGAGGATGTCATATTTCTCGGTATCCGCCGCATAGGGGGACATGGTCGGCGTTGACCACGTCTTTGGCAGAGCCTTGCGCAGGTCAGACATGCTTTGGTCCGGGTTGCGGTCCATCAGCTTGCAAATCTCGACCGCGACGCGCATCCCACAGTCATATCCACGCCCGATGGGTTCAGCCAGAAAGTAGTGGCCCGATTTCTCGAACCCGGCCAGCGCGTTGATCTCTTTGACCCGGCGCTTCATGTGGCTGTGACCAGTCTTCCAATAGTCAGCCTTGACCCCGTGGGCCTGCAACTCAGGGTCGCTGGCGAACAGACCGGTTGACTTTACATCGGCCACAAAGGTGGAGTTGGGGTAAAGTTTCGCCAGATCGCGCGCCATGATGACGCCGACCTTGTCGGCAAAAATCTCCTCACCTTCATCGTCAACAACGCCACACCGGTCGCCATCGCCGTCAAATCCCAGCGCCATATCCGCACCGCTGGAATTCACGGTATCGGCCATGTCGTGCAACATCTCCATGGCTTCGGGGTTGGGGTTGTAGTTGGGAAAGGTGTAGTCCAGCCGGTTGTGGCTGGGGACCACTTCGACGCCCATCCGCTCAAAAATCTCGGGCGCAAAGGCCGAGGCGGTGCCGTTCCCCGTTGCGCAGACCACCTTCAGCGGGCGCGACATTTTGAAATCACCAACCAGATCGTCGATATAGGCTTCCTTCACGCCATCGACGAATTCGTATGACCCGCCGTCATGTGTCTGGCCTTCGCCGTTCAGGACGATATCGCGCAACTCGGACATCTCATCGGGGCCGTGGGTCAGGGGGCGCTCAAAGCCCATCTTCACTCCGGTCCAGCCGTTAGGGTTGTGGCTGGCCGTGACCATCGCCACCGCAGGCACATCCAGATGGAACTGCGCGAAATAGGCCATCGGGCTAAGTGCGGGGCCGATATCCTTGACCTGAATCCCCGCCTGCATCAGTCCCAGGATCAGTGCGTTCTTAATGGCCAGCGAATAGTCGCGATAGTCGTTGCCCACCGCAATCACAGGTTCGATCCCGCGTTTGCGCATCTGCGTCCCCAGACCCAGACCAAGGGCGGTCATGCCGGGCAGATTGATCTCTTCAGGGTATTTCCAGCGGGCGTCGTATTCGCGGAACCCGGTGGGTTTGATCATCGCGTCGCGCAGAAAGCTCCAGGTGTTTGGGGTCACCTCGGGGATGGGTTTGGTCATATTATTGCTCTTGCTCAAATTTGAATTGGGTTGGCTTTGGCCAGTGCATCAAAGCGCATCAATGTGTCAATCAATTGAGGCATTTGATCCAAAGGGATCATATTCGGACCATCAGAAGGTGCCGAGTCCGGATCCTGATGGGTTTCAATGAAAACCGCTCCAACGCCTAAAGAGACAGCAGCTCGGGCCATGACTGGCGCAAATTCACGCTGTCCGCCGGATGATCCACCTTTGCCGCCGGGTTGCTGAACCGAGTGGGTCGCATCCATGACAACGGGGTACCCGGTTTGCGCCATCTGAGGCAGCGCCCGCATGTCGGCCACCAGCGTGTTGTACCCAAACGAGGTCCCACGCTCGGTCAGAAGGATGTTCTGGTTTCCTGTGCTTTCGACCTTATCGACGATATTGGTCATTTCCCACGGGGCAAGAAACTGTCCCTTTTTGACGTTCACAGCTTTCCCGGTGTTCCCGGCGGCCAGCAACATATCCGTCTGGCGGCACAGAAACGCCGGGATTTGCAGGACGTCCACTGCTTCGGCGGCGATAGCGCATTGGGCTTCGGTATGGACATCGGTCAGAACCGGAATACCCATCGTTTTGCGGATATCATCCAGAACCTTCAGCCCGGCATCAATCCCCATTCCCCGCTTTCCGGACAGGGATGTGCGGTTTGCCTTGTCATAGGAGGCTTTGAAAACGTACTGCGCACCGGCGGCATCGCACGCCTCTTTCATTTTGCCGGCTATCATTTGAGCATGGTCAGCGGTTTCAAGCTGACAAGGACCGGCAATGACTGTCAGAGGCAGATCATTGCCGACCGTGAGATCGGAGATTTTTACATGTTTCATGTGTCTTACGAGGATACCTGTTCACGAAGGACCGACGCTGTTAGCGAGATCATCAGGTAAATACCAGCAAACAACAGGAAAGCCAAAATCGTATTTTCAAATTTGCGCGGATAAGTTGGATCCTGGCTTGGGACAGGGTTCACGGACACGGTCAGGTAACGGACCTTTCGGTTCGCTTCGGTGCGAGTGGTTTCCATCTGTTGCATTGCCGTTTGCAGCATCATGTCCCGCGCGGCGAGGTCAGCTTGTGCCATCTGAATACGAACGCTTAACCGCGCAAGAGAGTTTTCACCGGCAGAGACATCCAGCATTTCGGCGTTGAGTTCTTCAAGAACCCCTTCGAGGCGTGCAATATCCGCACGCGCGCCATCTACTTTGGCCTTGTTCGGGCGCAGGTTGTCCAGCAGGGCGGCCAGTTGAAGCTCTTTTTCCTGAAGCTGGGTCTCGAGCGTGTTTATTCGGGCGCGAAGCCCGGCAATGACGTTCTCAGGGTCCAGAACCGCGCCCTGCAATTGCAGCTCGATCAGATTTTCCTGCGCCTGTCTGCGTTCTTCCTGGGCAAGTTCAAAGCTAGCCAGCGCGTCACGCATCTGGTCCTCGCGTTTCAATTCGGTCAATCCGTTGATCGTTTCCTCGGCGTAGGAAAGAAGTCGATTGGACAGCCCCACCGCTATCTCCGGATCTGGCGCTGCGACTTCCATACGGATTATTCCGTCGCTTGGGTCATAGCCAATCGTGACCATCCGCTTGTACAGCTTATAGGTTTCTTCAAGACTTGCATCCGGCGAAAGGCGCTGGATCGGATCAATCCATTCCTGCTTGAATATGTCCGAGAACCCCATATCGCGCTCCAACCTGATCAGGGCGTCCTTGGATTCCAGAAACTCCTGCGTGGCGACCGAGTCCTGCGCTGTAGCGAACTGTGTGCCCGCAAGAAGACCGCCGAACGCCGCGCCGCCCCCGTCTGCCTGCAATATCGAAAAGGCCGAGTCGCTGGCATACATCGGCGTTGCAAAGCGATAGAAGTACAGGCCCACGATCAGGGTTGGGATAAGGATAAATGCCGTCAACCGAGCAAACAGTGCCAGCAGTTTTCGTCTGCGTCGCCGCGCGATATCTTTTTGTATTTCGCTGATCTCAAACTCTCGGCGCTGCGCTGGGCTTAACTCGGGGCCGGGCAGTGTCTGTGGGCTTTCCGCAAGTGTCTGAGGTAGCTGAATCTTGATTTTGTCTTTGGCCTCATCCCCGGCGCGTTCCTTTTCAGCGGCCAGGTCCAGAAGGCTGGCGCGTTCAAAGGGGTCGATACCTTTCTTTCTAAGCAAGCGAACGGCGTCATAGTCGGACGTCGCTGACAGGCCGTGTTTCTGCGCCAATCGCCGTGCGACCCGTAATTGGCGTCCTGTCAGCCCCTCACGTTTGATGTCCTCGATAGTCGTGCCGGGTTGCGGTTCGTTTGCGGCGTCCGGCGCATTGGTCGCCTTTCGGATCCGCGATATGGCGTCCGCTCGGGCCTCGGCGGTTCCGGCGCCCTTGCGATTGCGCTTCCAGCCGTAAATTCTAGCCTTGGGTTTGGTAGTCATATAGCTGTTTTGCCTCTTCCAAGGTGTCGAACATATGGAGCTGCCCGTCCACTAGCACGGCGGCCTGCCGCGCGAATTTCTCAAGCACTTCGGGGCTGTGGGACACTATCACCAAAGTGGTAGTGCGCAGCCTTTCCTGCAGGATATCGCCTGCTTTCCGGTTAAAGTCGACATCGGTCGTCGCGGGCATCCCTTCGTCAATGAGATACATGTCAAAATCCAAAGCCAGCATGAGGGCAAAAGTAAACCGTGCCTTCATGCCAGAGGAATAGGTGGCCAGCGGTTGGTCGAAATATTCCCCCAAGCCACAAAGCCAACTGCAATACGCTTCGACATAATCGGGATCCATGCCGTAAATCTTTGCGATGTAGCGCGCGTTTTCCAGAGCTGACAGCTTGTTCGAGACGCCGCCTGTAAATCCCATCGGAAACGAGACCCTGCAGGATTTTCGGATTACCCCCTCGTCCGGTTTTTCCAGCCCCGCCATCATGTTGATAAGCGTCGTTTTCCCGGTGCCGTTTGGCGCGAGAATACCAATGGACTTGCCAAGTTCGACCCGGAACGAAACCCTGTCCAGGATCACTTTGCGGCGGGTCCCGGTCCAGAAGGACTTGCTGACATTTTCAAACTCAAGCATCCAAAGCCTGCTGCGTTGCCTGTACTTAGGGCCCCTGCAAAAGCACAGAAAGGGCCGGTTTTTCTCGTTTCATGTTGGCTACATTATGTCGAACTATGAAACAAATGATCAATGCGTTCCGGTTCAGACTGTTGGTTTTGTGACTTTTCCACCTGTTTGTTCTGAGCATCGCGGCGACTATCTTGAAGTCCGACTCTCAACCAGTTTGTTTCAGGAAACCTTGCGATCTTATGAACTCACTTGAAGAAGAAATCGCAGCCTGTCGGATTTGCGCGGATAGGTTCGCGGCGACCGAGACAGCCCACAGACCAAGACCTGTGGTCTGGTTTCGCCAAGGTACATCTATCCTTATTGCGGGTCAGGCGCCGGGCGCGCGGGTGCATGCGTCGGGGCGTCCTTTCACTGACCCCTCAGGTGATCGTCTGCGCGATTGGCTGGGCGTGGATGAAGCCACTTTCTATGACCGGTCCAGCGTATCCATCGTACCGATGGCGTTTTGCTTTCCGGGCTACAACGCGCGTAAGGCTGACTTGCCGCCCCCAACCGTTTGCGGCCAAACCTGGCATGACAAGGTGATGCAGACGCTGGGTGAGGTTCCCTTGACAATTCTCGTTGGCGGCCACGCCTTCAAATATCATCTTCAGGCGCAAGGGTCAGTGACCGACACCGTGCGCAACTGGCGAGACTATGCGCCGCGGGTCTTTGTCTTGCCTCATCCGTCCTGGCGCAATACGGCATGGATCAAGAAAAACCCGTGGTTCGTGACTGATCTGTTGCCGGTTTTGCAGGCGCGGGTGCAAGAGGTTCTGAATGACTGAAACAACTGCTCTGGATACCGCACACGCCGCGATGCAGGCTGACCCGCAAAACGACGCTGCGCGCCTGAGGTTCTTTGAACGGCTGGCGGACAGTGAACTGTTCCTGATGCTGACCGAAGAAGCGCGGGACGAAAACATTTCGCCCGAACTCTTTGACGTTGCGGATGGCAGTTTCGTGCTGGCCTTTGATCGTGAGGATCGTCTGGCGCAGTTCGCCGGTCGCCCGGTTCCCTACGTCGCTGTATCAGGGCGCGTCCTTTCATCGATGTTGGCGGGGCAGGGTATCGGGCTGGGCCTGAATCTGGAAACGGCACCGTCTTCGATGCTGATCCCGTCCGAGGCGCTGGGTTGGCTGGCGACAACCCTGCAACATGGCCCCGAAGAAGTTCAGCAGCACTTTTCAGAGTTTGTGCCCCCTGCGGGATTGCCAGATGATCTGCTGACTGCACTGGACACCAAGCTGGCCACAGCGGTTGGGCTGGCTCAGGCTGCCTATCTCGTGGGCACCCGATCGAAAGAAGGTGGGGCAGGGCACATGTTGGGCTTTGTCGGCGCGGTGGACGGTGCCGAGGCTGCGTTGGCCAAAGCTGCGTCCGAGGCGCTGACGTTTTCGGGGATTGAGGCCGGGGCGATGGATGTCGGGTTCTTTAGAGCACATGATGCGACGGCGGCAGCGCTGGCCCGTGTCGGATTGCGCTTTGACCTGCCGCAGCCCGAAGCGCGCGTCACAACCCAGGTTGTTCCAGGCAGCGATCCGGAAAAACCGCCTATTCTGAAATAAAAAACCTCGCGGAGCACACCCCCGCGAGGTCCAAGCACATTATTCCGCCGCGGCCTCAAGCTTATCCTGCGTGCGAGTTTCAAAATCGCTGGCCTCGTGACGTTCGTGAAGCTGCGTGTGTTTCTCTCCGAAGGGACGGTTCACCATACGACCGCGTTTGACGGCTGGGCGCGCGTCAATCGCTTTGGCCCAACGCATGACGTTCTTGTAGGATTCGACGTCCAGGAATTCGGCCGCGCTGTAAAGACGCCCCAGAACCAACTGGCCGTACCATGGCCAGATCGCAATATCCGCGATCGTATAGTCGTCGCCCGCGATATAGGTCTTGTCAGCCAGCTCACGATCCAGCACGTCGAGTTGACGCTTGGTCTCCATAGCGAAACGGTTGATCGGGTACTCGAACTTTTCGGGCGCGTAGGCGTAGAAGTGCCCGAACCCGCCGCCGAGATAGGGGGCGCTGCCCATTTGCCAGAATACCCAGTTCATGACCTCTGCGCGTTCCGGGCCGGACTTGGGCAGGAAGGCATCAAACTTTTCCGCTAGCTGAAACAGGATCGAAGCGCTTTCAAAGACACGCACGGGCTTTTCGCCAGAGCGGTCCCAAAGGGCAGGGATCTTCGAGTTCGGGTTGGCCTCGACAAAGCCGGATCCGAACTGGTCGCCGTCACCAATATTGACAAGCCATGCGTTATATTCGGCGCCTTCATGCCCCAGCGCCAACAGTTCTTCCAGCATAACGGTTACTTTTACACCGTTCGGGGTCGCCAGCGAGTACAACTGCAGCGGGTGGCGTCCGACCGGCAAGTCCTTGTCGTGCGTGGCCCCGGCAATGGGCCGGTTGATATTGGCGAACTGGCCGCCGTTCTTACTGTCCCATGTCCAGACCTTTGGGGGTGTATAGGTCAATTGCTCGCTCATTGTCCGTCTTTCTCAGAAAAGTTCAGGTGAATTGTCCGTCCGTCACAACAGCTAATATTGCAGACAACAGAGTCCAACCCCGGAAGTTGGGTCGTTTTTGTAACAAAGGGCGCGAAACCTTCACGTTTTTTCGTGCCACGTCACAGCAGCGCGAGCGAGACTGCGCAGAGCACTCAAATCACCTATTCTCTGACCGAACCCGGAAACCGGAGCGATGAACCGCTCCTCGGACAAAAGGACCAATTACATGAAACGCTTTGCCTTGACCGTAGCCGCCACTCTGGCGATGACGTTACCCGCATTTGCCGGAGATCAGTATGTGGACGGCACTGGTTACGCGGTTTCAGGTTATGACGTCGTGGCCTATCGCGGTCTGGATCAGGCTCCGGTCGGTCAGGCGCAGCCCGAAGGCGTGCGCGGCAGCGCCGACATCACCGCGGATTACAACGGCGCGACCTGGGCGTTCTCAACCGAGGAGAACCGCGACAAGTTCCTTGAGAACCCGGCTTTTTACGCGCCGCAGTATGACGGGCATTGCGCATATGGTGTTTCGCGCGGCGGAAAGGTTCCGGCAAATCCGAACTTGTGGCGGATCGTTGACGACAAGCTGTATCTTAACATCACGGATGTCGTCGTAGGTTTTTTTGAGGAAGATATTCCCGGAAACATCAATCTCGCCGAAGGCAACTGGCCGGGGATCGAGGCAGATGCCGCATCCACCAGCGTCATTCCAAAGTTCACTTCGGAAGGCCCGGTGGCAAATTAAGCTTGTTTTGAAAAATGGAAACCCGGCTTGGATTGGCCGGGTTTTTTGCGTCAACTCGCCAGCCAGAATTCATCCTGCGCCGATTGATCCGCCTCAAAACGGATGCGAACACTTTTTGCGCCCGGAAACTTGCGGTTCATGATCGCCTCGGGGACGATGACCTCGCCTGCTCCGGCGTCCTTGGACTGGAAGCTCAGCAGCTCTGTTTCCGTGCGGCGAGATCCGGCCAGAACCGATGTGGGCAGAGCGACACGGTTCGCGCCCTGGCACACCGGTGACGAAACAAAATATGTCAGATTGCGGCCAAAGCAGCCTATTGCTTCTGGAACGTGATCAGAAGCTGCCATATGGTCGTTTTCTGGTGCCGGCTGACCTTCGTCCGACGCATCGGAAACGCATTCCAGAACCTTGTTCAGCAACGCGCGGCAAGCGTCGATATCGGTGTCTTTCAGGGTAATCACGCGCTTGCGCAGTTTGGGCCGTTTGGGTTTCCCGGCGCAGGCGCTTTTGCCAGCCAGCCCTTCTTTGCGCAGCAGGTCATACGCGTCTTTCGCACGTGCAAAGTTCGAGGAATCCGCGTCGGAACAATCGGGATGGGCATGAAATGCGATGCTGCGCCACGCTTTTCTGATGTCTTCAGACCCGGCATTTTGATCCAGTCCAAGAACGTGAAACGCCTCTGCGCGCGCCCTGATTTTATCAACAGGTTCCATAACAAAAACACTCGTTAAACAACTATGCGATCCAGTGTCAGGACGAGTGGGTTTTTGTCAAATAAGGCAAAAAATTTGTGATCTCAAGGGAACAATCAGGGCGATGCCCGTGTGATTGTTCCCTGCTTTCCCAGCGATTGCGGCGTATTTTCCAGTAGTCTGAACGCTTTGGATCAGGCGACGTTTTGCAGGTCGGTCTTGGGTGTGATGCCTAGGGCAAAACAGACGTCCCGTGTTAGTTCGGGGCGGTTCAGGGTGTAGAAATGCAGTTTGTCTACACCGCCCTCAATCAGATCCGAGCACAGCTCAGTGCATAGTGCCGTAGCCAGCAGATCCTCTCGGTCATCGCGCACAGCTTTTTCAAACGCCTGTTCGACCCATGTTGGAATTCGAGTGCCGCAGCGACGGGCGAAGTTACGCGCGCCCTTCCAATTCTCGATCGGCAGGATGCCCGGAACGATTGGCTTGTCGATTCCCGCCTTGGCGCAGGCGTCGCGAAAGCGAAAGAATGTCTCGGCCTCAAAGAAGAACTGCGTGAGGGCTTCGTCTGCGCCTGCGTCCAACTTAGCCTTGAGCCAGTCCACGTCGGTACGCGCGTTTTGCGCCTCGGGGTGGATGTCGGGATAGGCACCCACGCGAATATTGAACTTTCCAGTATCCGCCAGCGCCGCAATCAGTTCGACAGAGTTTTCAAAGCCATCAGGATGTGGAACGAACTTGTCCTGACCTTTGGGCGGGTCACCGCGCAGGGCGACAATGTCACTCACGCCCGATTTGGCAAAACTGTCCGCGATTGCGAGCGTTTCTTCCCGAGTGGCGTCAACGCAGGTCAGATGTGCAGCCACAGGCAGCCCGGAAGACTTGTGCAGTGTTGCCACCGCGTCGCGGGTCAACTCGCGCGTAGTTCCGCCTGCACCGTAGGTGACGGACACGAACCGTGGGTCAAGCGGGGCCAAAGTTTGAACTGTGTCCCACAAACGGAATGAGGCTTCCAGCGATTGCGGCGGGAAGAACTCGAATGAAATTTCTGGATTGCTCATCTTGGCCTCATTTGTTCCGTTCCCGGCCCTTGTGCCAGTTTCCGCAATGTGAGACAAACTCATATTCTTCAAGAACAACATGAGCCATCCTGAAATGCACATCGAATTCCGGCACCTGCGCACGATCAAGGCGATCCACGAATGTGGTGGGCTTGCCCGCGCTGCCGACCAGTTGAACATCACGCAATCGGCGCTGAGTCATCAGATTAAGGGGCTGGAAGATCAGGCGGGTGTTGAACTGTTCCTGCGCAGGTCCAAACCGATGAAACTATCGGCCGCCGGTCTGCGCCTGTTGCGGTTGGCCGAACAGATCCTGCCGCAGGTCGAGGCGACCCAGCAGGAGTTCTCGTCCCTGCGTGATGGCCGAACCGGTCGGATGCACATCGCTATCGAATGCCATGCCTGTTTCGAGTGGTTGTTCCCGGTGCTGGAGACCTTCCGCAAGTCTTGGGGGGATGTGGATGTCGATATCAGGCCGGGCCTTGCGTTCGACGCTTTGCCTGCCTTGCAAAAAGAGGAGGTCGATCTGGTCGTTTCGTCCGACCCCGAAGACCTGCCGGGCGTCGAGTTCATCGAGCTTTTCGACTATGACGCCGTGTTTGTCGCCGCTTCTGTCCACCCATTGGCGCAAAAGGACTTTGTCGAGGCCGAGGATTTCCGGGGGCAGACCCTGATAACTTATCCGGTCGAGCGCACCCGCCTGGACGTGTTCAGCCAGTTGTTGATCCCTGCGCGGGTGGAACCGGCCGCGATCCGGCAGGTCGAACTGACCGCGGTGATCTTGCTGCTGGTCGCCTCGAACCGAGGGGTTGCGGTGCTGCCGGACTGGGTCGTGCGTGAGGTGAAGTACAATTCGGACTATGTGACGCGCCCACTGACCAAGGACGGAATTACCCGCAGGCTGTACGCGGCGGTTCGCTCAGAAGACCTTGAAAAGCCCTATGTGCAGGAGTTGATTCAACTGGCCGGAACCGAGGCGCGCAAGCTGCAACTGCAATAGGCGCAAATCGCGGGTCTGCTATGCGTATCATTCCCCTTGGCAAGGGCGCTTTGCATCAGTATACGCGCGGTTTGACCGGACAGGAGCCTTTGGACAATGGTTGGCAGTGCAAACCTCAACATCATGATTAAAGCCGCGCGCAAGGCGGGGCGGTCTTTGGTCAAGGATTTTCGTGAAGTCGAGAACCTGCAGGTGTCGATGAAAGGCGCGGGCGATTTTGTGTCCAAGGCAGATATCGCCGCCGAAGCGATCCTGAAAGAGGAACTACTGGGCGCGCGCCCAACCTATGGCTGGCTGGCCGAAGAGGGTGGTGAAATAGCGGGCGAAGACCCGACCCGCCGCTGGATCGTGGACCCGCTGGACGGGACGACGAATTTCCTGCACGGCCTGCCGCACTGGGCGATTTCGATCGCATTGGAACACAAGGGCAAGATCGTCGCCGGTGTGATCTATGACCCCGCCAAGGACGAGATGTTCTTTGCCGAAAAAGGCGAGGGCGCGTGGATGAATGACACCCGCATTCGCGTCTCGGGCCGTCATCGCATGATCGAGTCGATCTTTTCGACGGGCTTGCCTTTCGGTGGCCGTTCGGACTTGCCAGCGACGCTGCAGGATCTGGCGCGTTTGATGCCGGTATGCGCAGGCGTGCGCCGTTGGGGTGCCGCCGCGCTGGACATGGCTTACGTGGCCGCTGGTCGGTACGAAGGCTTTTGGGAACGCCGCCTGAATGCGTGGGATCTGGCTGCCGGGATCATCATCGTCAAAGAAGCCGGTGGGTTTGTGCAGGCTTTGAACCCCGAAGGCAGCGTACTGGAAGATGGCGAAGTGATTTGTTCAAACGAACCGATTTTCGACCAGTTCGCAAAGGTGATCCGGGGCTAAGACCTGATCGAAACAATCGAAGTTGCGCGCCCCGAACGAGGCGCGCTTTTTCGTTTTATAGGGTTGCTCGCTGCGCAAGTCCTGCCTCATCCGCCAATCGCGCGGCGACCGACGCAACGGCCAAGTCCTGCAAGCCAACCCCGGTTCCGTCGAACAGGGTGATTTCGTCTTCGCTGATCCGACCGGGGTGATCCCCATTGATCACGGTACCAATCGGGGTGATCTGATCCTGCGTCAGCGCGCCCGAGTTTATGGCGTGCTGGCCTTCACCGATGGTGACGGATTGGGCAACCTCGTCCGTGAAGACGGTTGCTGCGGCCACAAGCGCGGGATCGACCTCTTGCTTGCCTTTCGTGTCGGTGCCCATGCAGGCCAGGTGCGTGCCGGGTTTGATCCAGTCCTTCATCAACAGCGGCTCGAACGCCGAGGTGATCGTGATGATCACATCCGCCTGCGCACCCAGTTCCTGTTGGCTGACCGCTTCAAACTCCAGCCCGATTTCCTCGGCCACGGCAGCTAGGCGCGGCAGCATGTCCGGGTGGGGGTTCCAGGCGACGACCTTCTCAAACGCGCGCTGTTCGACCGCCGCGCGCAGTTGGAAGGCGGATTGATGACCTGCGCCAACCATCCCCAGAACCTTCGAGTCTTTCCGGGCCAGATGTGCAATCGATACCGCTGACGAGGCCGCCGTGCGCACCGCCGTCAGGTAATTGCCCCCGACGAGCGCAGAGAGCTGCCCGGTGTCAGGATCGAACAGAAACACCGTCGATTGGTGGTTTGTCAGGTTCTTTTCAGCATTGCCGGGCCAATACCCGCCGGACTTTACGCCCAGCACCTGACCATCCCTGTCGAAGCCGGACTTGAAGCCATACAAAGCGTCTGCGTAACCCAGCGCCTCGCGCACAACAGGAAAGTTCCACGCCCCGCCGCTGGCCATTGCGCCAAAGACCGATTGAACCGCGTCAAAGGCTTGCTGGCGACCGACCAGTTGCTTGCAAAGATCTTCGCCCACGATCAGCAGGCCGTCTTGTGAAGTCATGATATCCCTCATTGCTCAGAACGCTTTTCCACGGGCCGAAACGGGCCAGAGCGTTTCAACCTTGCCGTCCCGGACACCCACATACCAGTCATGGACGTTGCAGGTTGGGTCACAGTGACCGGGCACCAGACGCAGCTTGTCGTTGACCTTGAGAACATTACCCGGATCACCGATCACGCCGTGCTCATCCGAGCATTTGAGGTATTCGACATCGTCGCGCCCAAAGATGAATGGCAAGCCGCTATCGACCGACTGCGCCTTTAGACCTGCATCACAGATCGCCTTGTCCGCTTTGGCGTGGCTCATGACACTGGTCAGGATGAACAGCGCGTTTTCCCACTCACCCTGGTCGATCCGCTTGCCGTCCTTGTCCAGAATACGGCCATAGTCGGCGTCCATGAAGGCGTAGGACCCGCATTGCAACTCGTTGTAAACGCCTGAATTGCTTTCAAAATAATACGATCCGGTGCCGCCGCCCGAGACCAGCTCGCAGTCGATGCCTGCGGCTTTCAAACCGTCAACAGCGTCTTTGACCATCGCGATTGCGGCATCCAGTTTCTCTTTTCGGGCCTCATACGTGTCGAGATGCTGCATCGCGCCCTGATACGCCTGAATGCCTGTGAATTTCAGGTTCGGGGCTGCCACGACCGCCTCGGCGATCTCGACCACTGCCGGAGTTGTGGTCACGCCGCACCGCCCAGCGCCGCAGTCGATTTCGACCAGAACCTCCAACTCGGTGCCAGCACTGACCGCAGCAGCAGACAGGTCCGCGACGTTGTTGACGTCATCCACGCAGACGATGGTGCGCGCGCCGGTCTTGGGCAGCTGTGCCAGCCGTTGGATCTTGGCCGGGTCACGCACCTGGTTTGACACGAGGATATCCTTGATGCCGCCGCGCGCGAAAACTTCGGCTTCCGAGACTTTCTGACAGCAGACGCCCACCGCGCCGCCCAGTTTCTCCTGAAGTTTGGCGACATCAACGGATTTGTGCATCTTGCCGTGCACGCGATGGCGCATGCCATGTGCCTTGGCATAGTCGCCCATCTTCCTGATGTTCCGCTCCAGCGCGTCCAGATCGAGTATCAGGCACGGTGTTTGAATGTCGCTTTCGTCCATACCGATCGCGGCAGGGATGTCGAAGCCGACTTCGAGATCGTCAAATTTCACAGGTTTGTTCATGTTCTTCCTCCTTACCCTTTCAGCCAGGGCAGCTTGTCCAAATCCACGTTGCCGCCGGTGATGATCACGCCGACGCGTTTTCCTCGAAACACGTCCGGGTTTTTGAGAATGGTCGCCAGAGGCACTGCCGAGGACGGCTCCATCACCACGCGCAGGTATTTCCACGTCAGTTTCATCGCCTCGACGATCTCGTCTTCTGAGGCGGTGAAGATGTCGGTCACGTGGTTGGACACGAAGTGCCACGTGTTCTCCTTGAGCGGCACCAACAGACCATCGGCAACCGTCTTAGGCGCGTCATCCGCGATAATACGGCCCGCCTTGAACGAACGATAAGCGTCGTCCGCCTGTTCCGGCTCCGCAGCATAGATCGCGGTGCTAGGTGCTAGGTTTGACACCGTCAGACAGGTTCCCGACACCATGCCGCCGCCGCCAATCGGTGCGATGACCGCATCCACTCCGCCCGTTTGTTCTAGCAGTTCTGCCGAACATGTCGCCTGGCCAGCGATGACGCGGGGGTCGTTGTAGGGGTGGACGAATTCGCCACCCGTTCGGGCCTGTACTTCGGCAAAGGTCGCCTCACGTGAGGTGGTCGACGGCTCGCACTCGGTGATCGTTCCACCAAAACGCCGGACCGCGTCCTTCTTGGCCTCAGGTGCTGTGCGCGGCATGACCACATGGCAGGGGATGCCCCTCCGCCCGGCCGCATAGGACAGCGAAAGCGCGTGGTTGCCGCTGGAATGGGTGCAGACACCCTTTGCCGCCATCTCATCGCTTAGGCCAAACACGGCGTTGCTTGCTCCGCGAACCTTGAAGGCACCAGCCTCCTGAAAGTTCTCGCACTTGAAAAACAGCTCTGCTCCGGTCAGATCATTCAGGAAGTCGGACACCATGACCGGGGTTCGACGGATATATGGTTTGATCCGTTCATGCGCCGCTCGCATGTCGTTGATCGTGAGCTCTGCGGCGGGGGTGTGATCCAGCATGGTCATTCTCCTCAGGCTGCCGCCTTTGCGTTGTCGGACGAGCCGGAGCGATAGAACTCCTGCGCGGCCGCGACCCCGCTGCCCAGTGAGACCGGGTAATTCAGGTCCGCCATCGCCATCTCGATCGCGCTGAGGCCAGACAGAACCATCACATCCGTCAGGCTGCCCAGATGACCAATGCGAAACGCCTTTCCGTTCAGTTGCCCAAGGCCGATCCCGAAGGACACGCCATATGCGTTAAACGCATGGTCCGTCAGGGCGTTGCTGTCGAAACCATCGGGCACATAGATCGCGCTGACCGTATCGGAATAGAGGTCGGGCGACTGCGCAACCAACTTCAAGCCCCAGGCGTCGGTGGCACGGCGAATACCTTCGGCCAGCCGGTGGTGGCGCGCATAGACGTTGTCCAAGCCTTCCTCGAACAGCATCTTGAGGCTTTCGCGCATTCCGTAGATCAGTTGCAGCGGCGGCGTGTAGGGAAACCCACCCGACGCATTCGCCGCCATCATGTCGCGGAAATCGAAGAATGTGCGGTGCAGCTTGGCGGACGCCATCGCCTCTTGCGCTTTGTCACTGACACACAAGATCGCCATCCCGGTCGCCAGCATGAACCCTTTTTGCGACCCGGACACGGCAATGTCGACGCCCCATGTGTCAAACTCAAACGGCACAGAGGCCAGCGAGCTTACGCAATCCACGAACAGCATCGCGGGATGGTTTGCGGCGTCCATGGCTTGACGCACTGCGCCGATATCCGAAAGCACTCCGGTTGCAGTTTCGTTATGAGTCACCAGCACAGCGCGGATGTCGTGTGACGTGTCCTTGGCAAGGGCTGCCTGAAACAGGTCGGCAGGTGCGCCCGTCCCCCACGGGCAGTCAATGACCTGCACGTCCAGCCCGTGCCGCTGACACAGGTCGATCCAGCGGTGGCTGAAAACGCCATAGCGGGCCACCAGAACCTTGTCTCCGGGGCTTAGGGTGTTGGTGATCGCCGCTTCCCATCCGCCGGTGCCCGAGGCAGGGAATGTTACGATCTGACCGGTCTGAGTGCCAAAGACCCGCTTTGTATCTTCCAGAACCGGGGCGAACGTATCGACAAAGTCCGGGGCGCGATGGTCTTGCGTTTGAACCTGCATGGCCAGCCGCAGCCGGTCCGGGATATTTGTCGGGCCTGGTATGAAAACCGGGTTTTGGTTGGACATCTCTTATTCCTCCGCTTTGGAGGTCACTTTCCGAGATAACGTGGCGTCATGCAATTTTCTTGAAAAATATTTTCATTTTTGCCAAAAAATCCATAACTGGCGAAATTCGCGGGAATTTCCGTTTTTCATTTTGACGGAGCGAAACCACCTCGCGAAAAAAATTTGGGCACAGGAGGATGGAAATTGGGACAAGAGCCGCAAAAAAGACCGCGGGGTCGGCCGAAATCCATGTTCAAGGAAAGTTCGGCCGGGACCATGCAATCCTTGGACCGGGCACTGGGCGTGATGACCACGGTTGCGCGCCTGGAACGCGCCGCGCTGAGTGATCTGGCCAGAGAGATCGGGGTGCCCACAGCCACAACGCATCGCATTCTGGTCACGTTGCAGAAACACGGCTTTGTCAGTTTCGACGATGAGCGTCAGGAGTGGATGATTGGCATCGAGGCTTATAGAACCGGTGCGTCGTTCCTGCGTCGCAACAGCGTGATCGAGATCGGACGGCCAATCCTGCGACGTTTGATGCAGGACAGCGGCGAGACGGCCAATCTAGCGGTACCGGACGGGTTCGAGGTTGTTTTTGTTGGACAGGTCGAAACCGGCAACCCCATCCGGGCGTTCTTTCCACCGGGGGCCAGGACGCCGATGTATGCGTCAGGAACAGGCAAGGCGATCTTGGCTGAACTGGGGGAGGCCGGGTTGACCAAAGCGTTGGGTTTGGGTGATCCGGTTGCCTTTACCGAGAATACTTTGCTGCCCGGGCCCAATTTGCAGTCGGATTTGGCGCAGACCCGAAAGCGGGGCTGGTCGCATGATCAAGAGGAACGCTATGAGGGCATGTCCTGCATTGGCGCAGCGATATTCAACGACCGCGCCGAACCTTGCGCCGGAATTTCCGTATCTGGCCCGACGGTCCGGTTCAAAGCAGATCGTGCGCCGGACTTGGGTGGCTTGGTCATGGCCGCCGCCCGGGAAATCACCGAGCTAAGCGGAGGCCGTCTACCTGCGCGGGATGCGGGGGATGCGTGATTGCGAAAACTTGTAAGTCTGCTCGGGGTGGGGTGGATGGCCGTGTGTCCGGTTCCAGTATTTCACGCCGCCGCGCCGCAACCACAAAGGGGCGCACAGGATCAATCCTACGACAAACCCTCCGGTGTGCGCCCAATACGCAATCCCTCCTTCGTCCGGGTTACTGGCGAGGCTGCCCAGAAATTGTATGGCTAGCCAAGCGCCCAGCATGACAAAGGCCGGAATGGTGAAGACGCGAATATAAACGATCAGGATCAACAGGATATCGACCTGCGCCTTTGGGAACAGCAGCAAATAGCCGCCCATCACACCGGCTATCGCACCCGATGCGCCGATAGTGGGGACCAATGAACCGGGGGCTGTCAGAACGTGGATCAGGCCAGCTCCGATTCCGGCGGCCAGATAGAACAGCAAAAAGGGCAGGTGGCCCATCTCATCTTCGAGGTTGTCGCCAAAGATCCACAGGAACAGCATGTTCCCGATCAGGTGCATCCAGCCCCCGTGCAGGAACATTGACGTCACCAGAGTATCGAACGCAAAACCGTCCGTGATCCGCGCCGGTATCACGGCGTAGTCATAATAGATCTGGTTGATCAGCCGCGCGTCATCCATGGCGCCTGCATAGCTGATAAAGATCAGAATATTCGCCGCCATCAGCAGATAAACGACGAACGGAGTGCGCCCGGAAGGGTTATGATCACGGATCGGAAACATGGCGCGACGCTGGGCTTTCCGCAGCCCAGCGTCAAGGTCTGTCTAAGCCGCACCTCCCAGCAACGCCGCGTTACCCCCTGCGGCTGTTGTGTCGACGCAGACATGACGCTCGGCCAGAACACGGGCCTTGTCCGGCAGGCCGGGGATCAGGGGCAGGATCGGACCGGTGCGGCGAGCCAGATGCCGTTCAATCTCTCGGGCTGTGGCTTCATCCCCCCACCACAAAACGCCAGATATACCTGTCGCATTCTCAAGTCGGTGCAAGTCGATTGCTCCTGTGGCGCGGATGGCTGAACCGCCCAAATCCTTAACGGCAGCCGCTTGCGCCTGAACCGCGGCCTCACCCGGGCCCAAACACAATAGAGGTGGGCGGGGGAACTCGCTAAGACGGTTGGATTCTCCGGTCGGGCCGGGCAGGGATCGGGTTTGAACCGACGCCGCTTCGCCGTCGGGGGCGGGCAGGTCGCCCATCGTTGTGCCCCACATCCCGGCGCTGCTCTGGCGGTCGGGTGCGCAGAAACGGGTCATGTAGTTCGGGCCACCGGCCTTGGGGCCAGTCCCTGAAAGCCCTTCGCCGCCAAAGGGTTGCGAGCCGACAATCGCACCGATCTGATTGCGGTTCACGTAGATGTTCCCCGCGTGAACGGCTTCGGTGATGTGCTGAACACGGTCGTCGATGCGCGTGTGCAGACCAAAGGTCAGGCCGTATCCAGTCGCGTTGATGTCGGCGATCACCTGATCAATCTCGGACGCCTTAAACCGCACGACATGTAGAACCGGGCCGAAAACCTCGCGTTCGAGCGCGGCAATGCCGGAGATTTCGATAAGCGTCGGCGCGACGAACGTACCGTCGGGCGGCGTTGGCATCTCTTTCAGGATGCGCCCTTCGCGACGGGCGGTTGCGACGTGATCTACGATGACCTGCCGCGCATCATTGTCGATAACGGGGCCACAATCGGTTGAAATCAGCCAAGGATCGCCAACCTGCAGAGCCTCCATCGCGCCTTTCAGCATCGTCAGCAGATCGTCCGCGATGTCGTCTTGAACATAGAGGCACCGAAGGGCCGAGCAGCGCTGACCCGCCGATTGAAACGCGCTTTCGATGATGGATTGAACGGCCTGTTCGGGCAGGGCGGTGCTGTCCACTATCATTGCATTCAGCCCGCCGGTTTCCGCAATCAGCGGTGTGCCGGGCCGCAAGTTTTCTGCCATCGCCTCACGGATTTTCAGGGCGGTCGCGGTCGAGCCGGTGAAAGCCACGCCCGATACCCGCGCATCCGAGGTCAGTGCCGCGCCCACCAAAGGGCCACCCGGCAGCAATTGCAGAACATCCCGCGGCACGCCTGCCTCGTGCATCAACTGAACGGCACGATGTGCGATCAAGGGTGTTTGCGGGGCAGGTTTTGCCAGTACAGCGTTGCCGGTCGCAAGGGCCGCAGCAATCTGGCCGGTGAAAATGGCCAGCGGAAAGTTCCACGGGCTGATGCAGGTGAAGGTTCCCGCAGGCGCAAGATCAGGGATATTCGCAGCATAATACCGCAGGAAATCAACGGCTTCACGCAGTTCAGCGACAGCGTCCGGAAGCGACTTCCCAGCCTCGCGGGACAACAGGGCAAAAAGCTCTCCGTAATGGTCTTCGTACAGATCGGCAGCCGCGTTCAGGATGCGGGATCGTTCGGTCGCTGGTGAGTGCCACGGTGCGGCAGAGGCCAGAGCCAGTTCGACATCCTCGGCGCTTGCGGGGGCGACAGCGCCGGGGCGGTCCTGCGGTTGGGCCGGGTTGATGACGAGCTGATCATCCTCGGGCATCGCATCCCCGGACAGAAGCGGCTGTGCGTACCAATGGTGCGCCCGAAAGCTATCGCGCGCGGCGTCGATCCGATCCAGTGTGGGCGTGTGATGCAGGTCAAACCCGCGCGAGTTCGGGCGTTCGGGTTGAAACAGCTCGGGTCCTGTGGGCAGAGGCCGCGCAGGTTCGCGGACCGTGTTGAAAGGGTCTGCAGCGACGTCTTCGGGTGGCACAGTCTCATCCACGATCTGGTTCACGAAAGATGAATTCGCGCCGTTCTCCAGCAGTCGCCGCACCAGATACGCCAACAGGTCACGATGCGCACCGACCGGAGCGTAGATGCGGCAACGGGTAGAGTTCTGATCTTTGACCAACCCGTGCAGCGTTTCGCCCATCCCGTGCAGGCGCTGGAATTCGTAGGGTTGATCCTTGGCCATATGCAGGATCGCGCTGACGGTTTGAGCGTTGTGGGTAGCGAATTGAGGATAGATCCGGTCGGTCATACCCAGCAATTTGCGCGCGTTGGCGATGTACGAGATATCGGTCGCCGCCTTGCGGGTGAAGACGGGGAATCCATCAACGCCTTCGACCTGAGCACGCTTGATCTCGGTATCCCAATAGGCGCCTTTGACCAGCCGGACCATCAACTTGCGATCATGGCGTTGGGCCATGTCATACAATGTGTCCAGAACCACCCCGGCGCGCGGGCCATAGGCCTGAACCACGATCCCGAACCCGTCCCATCCGGATAGGGCGGGCTCGGCCATGACCTCTTCGATCACTTGCAGCGACAGGGACAGGCGGTCGGCTTCTTCGGCATCCACGTTCAGGCCCATCCCGGCGGCTTTGGCCAGCAGGCAGAGCGCACGCAGGCGGGGCACAAGCTCATCCATGACGCGCTGTTCCTGCGCCAGTTCATAACGCGGGTGCAGCGCCGATAGTTTCACTGAAATTCCGGGATTGGCGCGGATGTCGTCATGGGTGCAGGCATCGGCAATGGCCGCAATCGCACGCGAATAGGAGAGGTGATAGCGGGCGGCGTCGGCCTCGGTCCGGGCGGCCTCGCCCAGCATATCGTAGGAGTAGGTGTAGCCCTTGGCTTCCATCCCTTCGGCGCGGTCCATTGCAGACTGGATGGCCTCGCCCAGAACGAACTGACGGCCCATTTCCTTCATGGCACGTCCTACAGCGGTGCGGATCACCGGCTCGCCCAATCGCTTGATCGCGCCGCGCAGGGCACCGACTGGGGACGCTTTGCCTTCATCCAGAACTTTGCCCGTCAGCATCAAGGCCCAGGTTGAGGCATTGACCAGCGAAGACGAGGATTGCCCCAGATGTTTCCCCCAGTCCGAGGGCGCGATCTTGTCCTCGATCAAAGCGTCGATCGTGTCGGCATCGGGGACTCGTAGCAGGGCTTCGGCCAGACACATCAGCGCCACGCCTTCGTCGGTGGACAGGCCGTATTCGGCCAGAAACACCTCCATCATGCCGGGTGACGTGCTGGAACGGATATCACGCACCAACTGAGCGGCAGACGCGCATATGGACTGGCGATCAGCTTCCGTAAGATCAGCCTGCGCAATCAGGTGGTCCAGAATGACTGACTGATCGGCATAGGTCTGGCCGTCGATATGGGCGCGTAGGCTGTGTGACATGTATCCTCCGGGGCTTTTGATAAATATAGGGTCGATTTGGCAGGAGGATTGCCTTATTTTCTGCTTTGGTAAGGCGAATGACCTGAAGTTTGAGGAAAAAACAGTGCAAAAGGACTTTCCGGGTCTGGATCGGTTCGATCAGTCCATTCTGACGATTCTGTCAGAGGATGGGCGCATCCCCATCGCTGACCTTGCGCGGCGCATCGGGTTGTCGAAATCGCCCACTCAAGCACGTGTGAAAAGACTTGAGGCCGATGGCATCATCACCGGATACCGCGCCCTGCTGGACCCGATCCGCCTTGGTCTGGATCATGTAGCCTTTGTCGAGGTGCGTCTGACCGATACCCGCGAAAAGGCATTGGCCGAGTTCAATGCGGCCGTGCGCAAGGTGGCCGAGATTGAGCAAGCCCATATGATTGCATCGAATTTCGACTACCTTCTGAAAATTCGCACCGGTTCGATGTCCGAATATCGGGCTGTTCTGGCCGAGAAAATTTCCTCGTTGCCCCATGTGGCCAGCACGTCGACCTTTGTCGCGATGGAGGCAGTGAAGGAAACCGGCGTTTCGGGCGCGTTCTGAAGGCTGGGTTGACGAAAGCCGTGCAAGCGCCACCATTGCTTTATGAAACAGCTTTTCCTTGCCTCTGCCTTTGTTGCCGCAACCTCGGGTGCCGCCTTTGCTGGTGAATGCCCCATGGCACCGGATCATTCTGCCGGAGTGACCGGAATAATCTCGCAGATACAACAGGCCGAAAACGAACAGGCCGCCCGTGCGCTGTCCAGTCAACTGTGGGAGTTCTGGACGGATGCGCCGGACGAAACGGCTCAGGCCGTTCTGGACCGGGGTATGACACGTCGAAACGCATGGGACTTGTTGGGCGCGATCGAGGATTTCGACAAGCTGATTGAATACTGCCCATCCTATGCCGAGGGGTACAACCAGCGCGCCTTTGCCCATTATCTGAGGCAGGATTTTCAGGCTGCATTGCCCGATCTGGACCGTGCGATTGAGCTGTCACCAAACCACGTCGCCGCGATCAGCGGCCGTGCGCTGACATTGCTGGGACTTCAGCGAATGGACGAAGCGCGGGAAGCTCTGCAGCAGGCTTTGGAATTGAACCCGTGGCTGTCAGAGCGTCACCTGATGGCCCCCGGCGGGCCGCTGGCTCCTCCGGGAGAGGAAATCTGACAGCGCCCCCAAAAGGTGTATTAGCCGACCAAGCCATTGTCAGTCCGCTTGATCGCGATGATCGAGGATCGTGGCGTGCCGCCATCGGGCCAATTTCCGCCGGGGTGTTGAATTCCGACGAACATTGTCCGCAGGTCGGTTGACCACGAGAGGCCCGTGACTTCACACCCTTTCGGACCTGTCATGAAGCGCGCGATCTCACCGGTGATCGGGTCTCCAACCAGCATCTGGTTGTTCCCGTTTCCGGCAAAGTCTTCCAAGTTGTTGTCATTGCCGTCCGTTTGAATCCAGATCAGCCCGGTTGTGTCGATGACCATCCCATCCGGGGAATTGAACAGGTTGCCTTTATTGACATTGGGCGACCCCGCATAGGCATCCGTATGCACGGCTGGGTTACCTGCCATGACGAAAAGATCCCAGTCGAATGTGTCTACGGCGTGGTCTTCGTTGCTTGGCCGCCAACGCACGATCTGGCCGTATTTGTTGGCCTCGCGCGGGTTAGGCCCATTGACCGAGGTATCGTCACCACCTGCGTTTGGCTTGATACCCCGGTTTTTGTTGTTGGTCAGGCAGCAATACGCCTCAACCGCAACCGGGCTGGAGGCAACCCATTCGGGGCGGTCCATTGTTGTGGCGCACACTTTCGAGGCCGCCATGCGCGTGAAGATCGAAATCTCTGCGGCGTCCATGCCTGTTGTTTCCGGCGTCAAAGGCAGCCACTCACCCGACAGGTCGTCGTCGAACTTGGCTGCATACAAGGTGCCGTCGTTCAGCAGGCTCTCGGTCTCGCCGCCCGGCTGATAGGTGCCGTTCGAGACGAACTTATACAGGTATTCGCCCCGCTCATCGTCGCCCATGTAAACGACCACACGGCCATCCGCGGCCAGAGTCACCTCGGCGTTCTCGTGCTTGAAACGGCCCAGACCGGTAAGCTTGATCGGAGTGCTGTCGGGCTTGGTCGGGTCGATTTCGACGACCCATCCTACGCGGTGCGGTTCGTTGGGGTTCTTCGACGTGTCAAAACGCGGGTCAAACAGTTCGTAGCCGTTCCAGCTTTGGGCTTTGACGCCGTAGCGCGCAAATCCATCGGCTACTATTTGATCATAGGTCAGGGTTTCGTCGGACGATCCGAAATAGCTGTTAAAATTCTCTTCGCAGGTTAGGTACGTCCCCCATGGAGTCTTGCCTGCGCCGCAATTGTTCATGGTGCCCAGCGACGTGGTGCCGGTTGGGTCGGCTGTGGTTTTCAGCAGGTCGTGACCGGCGGCGGGACCGACGATTTTCATAGGGGTGTTGTGGTGGATGCGGCGGTTGAACGGGCTGTCTTTTACGACGGACCATCCATCCGGGCTTTCCTTGATCTCCATCACCGTAACGCCTTGAATATTCTGCAGTTTCAGAACGTCTTCTGCGCTGGCCGGAGCACCCTCCTGCGCGGCGGGAAGATTGATGTCGTTGTTTGGAAATTCGTGGTTGATCGCGATCAGCTCTAATCCCTTGAACGAGAATGTTTCCATCCCGTCGGTGTTTTCACCAAAGATTCTGTCCGAGTTTTCGACCGGCCCACCATCGGTGATCTCGTACCCGTCAGCGTCCGAGAACAGCGCATCGCCCCAACGTGCCAGAACCTTCCATTCATACCCGTCCGGCACGTGAACGGTGCCGTCTGTCTGTGCTGGGATCGGTGTGAAGGCAAAGCGCGAGGCTTCGACCGCCTGCGTAGATGTTGACCCGAACAGACCGGCACCCATTGCCGCCGCGCCCGAGCCGAACGCCAGAACACCGCCCAGAAACCCTCGGCGAGAGATGGCGCTTTCAACGACGCGGTCAAATCCGTTTTCCTCGGGGCGCGGAAAGTGCAATTCGTCCCAATCGTCTGCAGAGAGGGGCATGCGATCAGCGTCTTTCATGGGGCAGCTCCTGGCTTGGAACGAATAGCTATGAAAAGGACTTACAGCCCTATTGTGACAATTGAATAGCAACCTTCGCACAAGCGTCTGGCTGGTCTTCTGCTAGGCTGGCACTGCCCGAAATATATGCTCCAAAGAACCGAAGTTCCAACCAAATGGCAGGATTTTAACTTCGGTGCTTGTTGGAGTGCTATGGAGTTTTGGTGTTTGTGAGCGCGCCTAGCGCAAACGCTGCCCGTTGGCATCAAAGCGATAGGCTTTGTCCGGGGTATAGGCGAATCGCAGCTCCTCACCTTCGCGGATCGCGTGTTGGCCAAACAATCGGGCGGTTACCGAATGGTCGTTTACCTTGGCGATGACATTCGTATCGCCGCCCAGCTTTTCAACATGGCTAACCCGCGCGGTCAGTGGGCCGTCATCGGACAGGAACAGATCCTCTGGGCGAATGCCGATGGTGTTCTGGCCTTCACCCAGCAACCCCTCGGGCAGGAAGTTCATCGATGGTGATCCAAGGAACCCGGCGACGAATTGGTTGGCGGGGTTGTTGTACAGCTCCATCGGGCTGCCGATCTGTTCGACCCGCCCGTCGCGCAGCACGACGATCTTGTCGGCCAGCGTCATCGCCTCGGTCTGGTCGTGAGTGACATAGATCATCGAGGCATCCAGCGCCCGGTGCAGGTTTGCAATCTCAATCCGCGTGTTCATCCGCAGCGCGGCGTCGAGGTTCGACAGCGGCTCGTCAAACAGGAACAGTTTCGGCTTGCGCACGATGGCGCGTCCGATCGCAACACGCTGCCTCTGACCGCCGGACAGTTCCGAGGGGTAGCGATCCAGATATTCCTCGAGGTTCAGCATCCGGCTGGCCGTAGCGACGCGTTCCTCGATCACGGCCTTGGACTGCTTTTCCTGTTTCAAAGCCAGCGTCATGTTCCCGCGCACGTTCAGGTGCGGATAAAGCGCATAGCTTTGGAACACCATTGCGATCCCGCGTTTCGAGGGCGGCACCAGATTGACCTGCTGGCCGTCGATATTGATCTCACCCGAGGACGCATCCTCCAACCCCGCAATCACGCGCAACAAGGTGGACTTGCCACAGCCCGAGGGACCGACGAAAACGACGAACTCACCTTCTTCGACTTCAAGCGTGATGTCTTTCAGAACATGCACATTGCCAAAGGACTTGTTCACATTGGTCAGGGTCAGAGCGGTCATGTCGTGGGCTCCTTGAGCGAAACGGGTTGGCCGGTGCGGATGCTTTCATCTGCGGCCAGACAAATGGCAAGGGATTGGACGGCGTCATTCATATGGCGCGTCAGGTCGATATCGTCTGCGACGGCGCGCAGCATGTAGGCTTGCTCGGCGTCGCACAGTTCCTGATGGCCGGGTTCGTCAGGCATCTCGACGGTGCGGTCGCCGCCCGGCGTGTGGATCAGCAGACCGCCAACCTTGGTGTGGCCGTCGATATCAGCCGACGCGCCCTTGTTGCCATCGGTGATCGAGACCGACCCATTGGGCGAGACGATGTCTTTCACGAAAAACGCGGTCTCAGACATCATCGGACCCCATCCGGCCTCATACCAGCCGACCGAGCCGTCGTCGAAGATCACCTGAAATTGGCCGTAATTATACATGTCCTCGGCGATTTCATCGGACAGGCGCAGGCCCATACCATGCACGCGAACCGGCTGCGCATCGGTGATCTGGCACATCACATCCACATAGTGCACGCCGCAATCCACGATGGGTGAGGTGGTCTGCATCAGCGCCTTATGTGTCTCCCATTCCGCGCCCGAGGATTGCTGGTTCAGGTTCAGGCGGAACACGTAAGGCCCGCCCAGATCGCGAGCCTCAGAGATCAGTCGCATCCATGAGGGGTGGTGGCGCAGGATATATCCCACGACCAGCTTGCGGTTCAGTCGGGTGGCGGTTTGCACCACGCGCCGCGCATCTGCCACGTTTGTGGCGAGCGGTTTTTCCACAAACACATGCGCACCTGCCTCCATCGCGGCGCAGGCGAAATCGGCGTGGCTGTCGGAATAGGTGGCGACGATCACCAGATCGGGTTGTGTCTCAGCCAGCGCGGTCTGGAAATCCGAATAGGCGGGATATTGACCCAGCTCGGGATGATCCACGCGCCCGGACCGGTTCACCAACCCCACGATCTGCGCGTCGGGGTGGTTGTGATGGGCCAGAGCGTGGCTCAGCCCCATATTGCCAAGGCCAGCAATCAGAACTTTGGTCATTTGACAGCTCCTGAAGTGATGCCGCGGATAAGCTGGCGCGAGAAAATGACATAGAGGATCAATACCGGCAGGATCGCCATCGACAGTGCTGACAGAACCGCGTTCCAGTCGGTGACGAATTGCCCGATGAAGACTTGGCTGCCCAGCGTCAGGGTTTTGGTCTCTTCTGCCGGGGCAAGGATCAGCGGGAACCAGAGGTCATTCCAGATCGGGATCATGTTGAACACGGCCACGGTCGCCATCGCGGGCCGGACCAGAGGCAGAACCAGCCGGAAAAAGATCGTGTATTCCGACAGCCCGTCGATGCGGCCCGCGTTTTTCAGGTCATCGCTAACCTGCCGCATGAACTCGGACAGGATGAACACCGCCAGCGGTAGTCCTTGGGCCGTGTAGACCAGAATCAACGCCCAAAGCGTGTTCACCAACCCGGTGGCCACCATCATCTCAAGGATGGCCACGGTGCCGATGCGGATTGGGATCATGATGCCCAGCGCCAGATACAGACCCATCACCAAGTTGCCCTTGAACTGATATTCCGACAGCGCATAGGCGGCCATCGCCCCGAACAGCAGGATAAAGAACAGCGACGCGACGGTGACGATCATCGAGTTCTGGAAGTAGAGGAAAAAATCCCCCTGCTTCATCACCGTCTCGTAGCCAATCATTGAAAAACTGTCGGCATTCGGCAGCGCCAGTGGTTCGCGAAAGATCGCGCGGCGGGATTTGAAGCTGTTGATCAGGATCACAAAGACCGGGAACAGGGCGATCAGGGTGTAAAGGATCAGCGCCCCGTGCATTGCGGCGGTGTTGATCGGGTTATGGCGTGCTTTGTTCATCGCAGGACCCTCACAGTTGATACCGGCGCATCCGGGTTTGGATGCCGAACAGGTAAATGCAGACGCCCACAAGGATGATCGCGAACATGGCGCCTGCGATAGCCGATCCCATATGTGGGTCGCCCAGTTGCAACTGGAAGCCAAAGAAGGTGCGATACATGAAGGTGCCCAAGATATCGGTCGAGAAATCCGGCCCCGCCAACGCGCCCTGCGCGGCATAGATTAGGTCGAACGCGTTGAAGTTCCCCACGAAAGTCAGGATCGAGATGATCCCGATCGACGGCAGGATCAGCGGCAGCTTGATCTTCCAGAAGGCCGAGGCCCCTGTGATGCCGTCAATCTCTCCGGCCTCAAGAATTTCTTCGGGGATGGTCAGCAGGGCGGCATAGATCAGCATCATCGGGATGCCCACGAATTGCCAGACCGAGATCAGCGCAAGCGTGGTTAAGGCGTATTCCTCTTTACCAAGCCAGGGCGCGAACAGGGATTTCAGGCCAATGGCGTCCAGCATTGAAGGGGCGATGCCCCAGATGGGCGACAGGATCAGTTTCCATGCAAAGCCAACGATCACAAAACTCAGGATCGTCGGGATGAAAATCGCCGACCGATAGAGCGCCGAGAACCGCAGACGCGGGTGGCTGAGCAGCGCCGCCAGCGCGATGCCGATGGGGTTCTGCACCAGCATATGGATCAGGAAGAACCAAAAGTTGTTGCCCAGGGCGTTCCAGAACTGCTCGGACCAGATGGGGTCGAAAAACAGGGTTTGAAAGTTCTGCAATCCAACGAACACGCGGCTTTGATCGACCTCGGTATACAGCGCCAGTCGCAGCGTGTTGAACAGCGGGAAGATCATCACCGCCGTATAAACCAGCACGGCAGGTGCCAGAAATACAACGATATGCCAGCGGAAGCGGGGGCGATTCATGGATCAGCTTTCAAAGGAGTGAAGGGGGGTACCCGGGCGAATAGTTCCGCCCGGGTATGCGTCAACTTACTGATGCGGTGCGTACCACGAGGCCAGACCCTCTTGCAGTCGCGCGCCTGCATCGGCGGGGCTTTCCGCGCCTTTGACGACCTGAGCCGAAGCGTTCCAGGTTTCGTTCTCAAGGTTCGGCGTGCCGCGCGACAGGATCTGGTAGGTGGACCGGATTGTTGAGCCGCAGTCATTCCGCCAGCTTACGAATTCCTGCGCCAGCGGATCTTCCATCGCGATGTCGTGGCTCGACAGCGAGAAGAAGCCCGGCAGAGCGTTGGCATAGATCGTGGCGAACTCGGATGTGCCCATCCAGTCAAGGAAGGTGCGCGCTGCTTCGGCATTTTCCGACGCCGCGTTCAAGCCCATCGCAATGTCCGTGTGGTCAGAGATATAGCAATCGTCACCCGCGTTGCGGACCGGGGGCTTGAACGCGCCCATCTCGAAATCGGCCTGCGCATTGAAGCCCGAAATCTCCCACGAACCGGCCGGATAAATCGCAGCGCGTCCAAGGGTAAAGATGTTCTGGCTGTCGGGGTAGGTCTGTGCCTCGAAACCGTCGCCCAGATAGTCCTTCCAGCGTGCAATGGTTTCATATGGCTCGACCCACTGCGGATCGGTCAAGGACTGCTCGCCTGAGATCAGCGCCAGACGGCCTTCCTCACCCTTCCAGTAGTTGGGGCCGATATTCTGGTAGCCCATCGTGGCGGCTTCCCACTGGTCGTTGGTCCCCATTGCCATCGGGATATAGGTGCCGTCTTCCTTGAACTTGTCCAGCGCGGCAAAGAACTCGTCTTCCGTAGTGGGAACGTCGATGCCCAATTCTGCAAATGCGTCTTTGTTGTAGATGAACCCGTGGATCACCGATGCCATTGGTACGCAGAAAGTGGCTGAGCCGTCATCGTTCTGCCACGCGGATTTCGCCACATCCGAAAAGTTATCCATCGCGCCCAGATCGCTCAGGTCAGCCAGGTTCCCGTTTTCAAACAGCAAAAGCGACGTGTCGAAGGGGCGGCAGGTGATGAGATCGCCCGCAGAGCCAGCTTCCAGTTTGGCGTTCAGAACCGCGTTGTATTCCGCGGGGGCAGAGGGCGTGAAGTTCACCTTGATGCCCGGGTTGGCGGCTTCAAATGCCGGGATGATTTTTTCCTGCCACAGCGTCAGGTCGTCGTTGCGCCAGCTTTCGATGGTCAGCGTCACGTCCTCGGCCAAGGCAGAGGTTGCCATAAGCGTTGTGCTCAATAGGGCAAGTTTCAGGCTTTTGCGTTTCATTGTATTCTCCCAGTTGGTTAGCAGTTGTTTTTGGTTTCCAATGCGGCGCTCAGGATGCCGTTTGTCGCCTTTAGTTGTTCCGTTGCTTGGGTCAGAGACAGGTCGCGCGCTGCGATCAAGATGGCGGGCTTAACGTCGCCGCGCGCACTGTCCAAAGCTGATTGTGCTGAGGCCGCATCCACTTTGGCGATCCGAGATACGATACCGGCGGCCCGCGCGCGCAGCTTGTCATTGTCAGCGCGCAGATTGACCATCATGCCCTGATGTACGTGCCCAAGTTCGAGCGCCATCAGCGAAGACAGCATGTTCAAAGCAATCTTCTGCGCCGTCCCTGCGCCCATGCGGGTTGATCCGGAAATCAGTTCAGGCGGTGTGGCCAGAAGGATCGGGATGTCGGCGTTTTCCAGCAGCGGGCTTTGCGCGTTGTTGGCGATGCCGATCACGGTGGCACCTTTCCGTTGAGCGATTTCGCAGGCCGCCAATGTGTATGGCGTGGACCCGCTGGCTGACACTGCGATAACCGTGTCATTGGCCTGAAGGTCTTGCAGGTCGTTTCTGAGGCCCGCGTCCTCGTCTTCGGCTGCGCCAGGCATTTCAACGCCGGTTGGCAGCCCGCCCGCCATGTGAATCCGCAATTGGTTCGCGGGGATTGAGAACGTGCCCCCAAGCTCTTGCGCGTCGGCGGCCGCCATAAGGCCAGAGGAACCCGCGGCAACATAGTGAATCACGCCGCCGGAACGGATGGTTTTTGCCATTGCTGCCGCTCCGCCTGCAATTGCGTCCACCGCCTCAAGTGCGGTTTTCGCGGCAGCAACCTGTCCCGAAGCCAGGAGGCGGGCGGACAGCGTCAGGTCGCCCCGGTCAAGCCGCGCAGCGTCTTGGTGCAGTTGTTCAGTCGACGGCAGCGTCAAGAGAATCCCCCCATTGGTTTCCTTTACAATACCTATTGAATACCACTTGTCTATATTTTTCTTTTCACGGTCTAAATTTCGAAAAAATATTCAGTTTGGCGGTGAATTCGGTTCGTTGTCGTCCATTTTTGCCTTTCCTGATGGTGAAAGGTATTATAATGGTATTGTCATGACTGAGTCTCGAAATAGTGCCGTTCTGGCGGTTGATGGGGGTGGAACGCGGTGCCGTGTTGCTTGTGACATGGATGGTGCGGTCCACTCGGTGGAAACTGGCCCGGCCAATGTTTCGAGTGATTTTGACGGCGCGGTTGAGCAGATCAATGTCGGTCTAGAGCGGTTGGCCAGCAGTCTGGGTCGCGGTAAGGGCGACTTGCTGCAATGGCCTTCATTTGTTGGGCTGGCCGGGGTGACCAATGCCGAGATTGCGTCCCGATTGCGGGTGTCCTTGGGCTTGACGCAGGCGCGGATCGAGGATGACCGGCCCGCAGCCCTGCGCGGTGCGTTGGGTGCGCGGGACGGCTTGATTGCACATTGCGGAACCGGATCATTTCTGGCTGTTCAGGTGGGCGGCGAAATGAGGTTCGCCGGGGGGTGGGGGTCTGTTTTAGGCGACGAAGCCTCGGCCCAATGGGTTGGTCGCCGCGCTTTGACAGAGGCGCTGAATGTGGTCGACGGGGTCAAAGCGGAAACCGGTTTGACGCGCGAACTGTTGGTCCGTTTCGACAGTGCCGCCGGTATCGTGCGCTTTGCGGGGTCTGCGACGCCTGATCAGTTCGGTGCACTTGCGCCTGATGTGACATTGGCAGCCAGCCGTGGCGATGCGGTCGCCAGACAGATTATGCAGGCCGGTGCAGATTATATCGCAGAGATGGCAGGGCTTTTGGGCTGGCGTTCCGATCAGGCATTTTGCCTGACCGGAGGAATAGCGGCGCAGTTTGCGGATTATCTTCCGCCTGAAATGCGCTCCGCCTTGCTTGCGCCGTTGGCTGAACCCCTGACGGGCGCATTGGAACTGGCCAAGGAGGTCCGGCATGAGCATCACTGAATTTCTTCGGGCTGACTCGTGGCTTTCTCCCGAGAATGGCCCTCGATACGTTCAACTGCGGCGCAGATTGCAGGAAGGTATAGACACAGGCGTTCTTGCCCCCAATTCCTCGCTTCCGTCCGAGCGTGAATTGGTTGAGATTACCGACTTGTCGCGCGTCACCGTGCGAAAGGCCATTCAAGAGCTGGTTCAGGAAGGCGTGATCGAACAGCGGCAGGGGTCGGGTTCCTTCATCCGCGAACGCGTGCCAAAGGTCGAGCAATCCTTGACGCATCTGACCAGTTTTACCGAGGACATGTCGAGCCGGGGCATGAAGACCGCCTCGAAGTGGCTTGAACGAGGAGTTTTCGCGCCAACGACCGAAGAAGTTGCTGCGCTGAACCTTGCGGAAGGTGAGCAAATAGCCCGCATCTATCGGTTGCGTGAAGCCGATGGCCGCCCCCTTGCGCTTGAGCGCGCGGCGCTGCCGTTGGATATCCTGCCGAATCCGATCGAGGTGACAACATCTCTGTACGAAGTTCTTGACGATCTGGGGCGTCGTCCGGTGCGGGCTGTTCAGAAAATCTCGGCTCTCAACCTTGCTGCGCGCGAGGCTGAATTGCTGGAAGTCCCCGAAGGCGCTGCCGGTTTGAATATCGAGCGTATCTCATTTCTCAAGAACGGGCGGGTCGCGGAACTGACCCGGTCGTTGTATCGCGGCGACGCCTACGACTTTGTGGCCGAGCTGCGGTTGTAACCGGAAGGACCGGAAATTCATGTCTGAATCTACATCGAAAATGCGTCAGGAAATCCTGGAAATCCCGGACGCGGTCGACAGGTTGCTTGCCCAGGGTGCGCCAAAAATCCAAGAAGCCGCCCGGATCGTGCGCGACGCAGAACCACGCTTTCTGATTACAGTGGCGCGTGGATCATCCGACCATGCTTGCAGCTACTTGAAGTATGCAAGCGAGCTGTTGTTGGGCTTGCCGGTTGCGTCGGTGGGCCCTTCTGTAAGCTCAATCTATGGTGCCGAATTGAAGGCGGAAGGCTCGGTCTGCTTGTCCGTGTCCCAGTCGGGGCAAAGCCCGGATATCGTAGGGCTTGCGCGTTCGCTGCGCAGCTCGGGGGCGGCAACGGTTGCGATCACCAACAACACAGCCTCGCGCTTGGCCGAGGTCGCCGACGCAGTTTTGCCCTTACACGCAGGCCCAGAGTTGAGCGTGGCGGCGACGAAAACCTTTGTGACATCGTTGATAGCCGGGCTTTGGTTGCTGGCCGAAGTAAAGCAAGACTCCGATCTTGTCCGTGCGATCCAGGCGCTGCCGCCATTGTTGGAAAAAGCGGCCCACTGTGATTGGTCCGAGGCCGCCGACACCATTACCGGAAGATCCCTGTTTACCCTTGGCCGGGGTCCGTCTTTCGCCATATCCGGAGAAGCGGCGTTGAAGATCAAGGAAACCTGTCAAATTCATGCGGAAAGCTATTCAGTGGCCGAGGTTCTGCATGGGCCGGTTTCGATCGTCGAGGATGGGTTCCCCGCAATCGTGTTCGCGGCTCGGGACGCGGCAGAGGACGCTACGGCGCAAGCCGCTGACGCCCTGGCGGACAAGGGGGCAGCCGTATTCGCGACGACCCGAAAGGTCTCGCGGGCGACAGCCCTGCCGGTGGTTGAAACAGGCCACTGGATTACGGACCCGATCACTGCCATCACGGCCTTCTATGGTATGGTAGAGGCCGTGGCTGGTGCCCGAGGGATCGACCCCGACGCGCCTCGGCACCTTAAGAAAGTGACTGAGACGGTATGACAAATCGAACGGTAACCTTCCGAAACGGTCCCATCTTTGACGGCAACCGGCTTTTGTACGACCACGCCATTACTTTTCGAGGCGAGGGCGAGGGCGAAATCCTGCCTGACGCGAGTGCCGCAGGGGACGGGGAAATTGTTGATCTGAAAGGCGATATTCTAAGCCCCGGTTACTGTGACCTACAGGTCAATGGCGGCGACGGCGTCATGTTCAATGATGACCCGTCGGTTGAAACGATCCGTCGAATCGCCGAGGCGCACCGGAGGCTTGGCGTTTTATCGCTGCTTCCAACCTTGATCACCGATACCAGGGAAAAGACGCAAACTGCGATTGAGGCGACTGTGAAGGCGATCCGTGCGGGCGTGCCCGGCGTAGTCGGGCTGCACTTGGAAGGGCCGCACCTATCCGTCGCTCGCAAGGGCGCGCATGATGCTGCGTTGATCCGGCCGATGGACGAACTTGATTTGGCCGCGCTGATTGCGGCGGCTGCCGAATTGCCCTGCCTGATGGTCACCGTTGCGCCCGAGGCCGTAACTGAGCAGCAGGTTTCCGCGCTCCATGAAGCCGGAGTTCTGGTCTCGTTGGGGCACAGCGATGCCGATTTCGCGACGTGCCAGCAATATGCGGCGGCAGGCGCAAGGTGCGTGACGCATTTGTTCAACGCCATGAGCCAGCTAGGAAATCGAGAACCCGGACTTGTCGGCGCTGCGCTGGCCAACGGTGGGCTGTCCGCTGGGATCATCGCTGACGGCGTTCACGTACACCCCGAAGTGATGCGTGCTGCTTGGGCGGCGAAATCCGCTCCGGGTCAGATATTCCTGGTAAGCGACGCGATGGCCGTCGCGGGGACGGATCAGGCCGAGTTCAAACTAGAAGGCCGCCGGATCACGCGGGAAAATGGCAGGCTGACCCTTGAGGACGGCACATTGGCCGGGGCCGATCTGGATTTGACGACCGCGATTCGCGTGCTGGTCACGCAGGTCGGTGTTCCCTTGCCCCAAGCGCTGGCAGCCGCGACCTCATATCCTGCACAACTGATCGCACATTCAGGTGCGCAGCAGCTTCGGTACGCGTCGATGATCCGAATTTCTGCCCGGCTTGAATCGTGCGAATGGCTGCCTCAACGGGCTTGAAAGTCTCTCGCAACCTCTCCTGCCGGGGCAAAAGTAAAACGCGCGGGATGCGTTCTGAGTTTCGCTTGTTGAAATCGAAATCTGCTGTCGAACTGCGCTTGACGGCACCTTGCGCATCGCTTAAACCGACCTCCGCTGAGCGGGCGTCGTATACTGGCTATTACCTCAGCCTTCCAAGCTGATGAAGCGGGTTCGATTCCCGCCGCCCGCTCCAAATCAGCCTGTTTTTTCTGCGTCAAAAAGGCTCTTTGAGGGTCCAAATCATGTTGGCCTGCTTGACCCCAAGTGCTGCTGCCGCCAAGAAGCTGTCACCTACGCGCGAACACGACAAAAGGCCCAGTCATGGCAAAATCCGCCTCAGCCAGCCCTGCAGGAAACCCCGCCCCCGGCGCGACTGAAGATCGCGCCACCTCTAAGAAAATCGGTGTTCTTGCGTCGCTTTGGCCTTTTATGAAACCTTATCGGCTGCTCATGATCGGTGCGACGTTGGCCTTGATCCTGACCGCAGGGATGACATTGACTTTGCCTCTGGCTGTCCGCCGCGTGGTTGACAACTTTCGGATCGAAGATGGCGAGTTGCTGGATTGGTACTTCATGGCGGCTTTGGGGATTGCCGCGATTCTAGCGATTGGTACGGGCATCCGTTACGCGCTTGTGACACGTTTGGGCGAGCGTGTTGTGGCGGATATTCGCAAGGCTGTTTTCGACCGTGTTATAGGGATGAGCCCCGAATTTTATGAACGCATCATGACGGGCGAGGTTCTGAGCCGGATCACCACGGACACCACGCTGATTCAGTCGGTCCTCGGGTCGTCGGTCTCGATCGCCCTGCGCAACATGCTAATGTTTGTCGGCGGGCTTGTGCTGATGCTGCTGACTTCGGCCAAGTTGACAGGGATGGTGCTGCTGCTGATTCCGCTGGTCGTGGTTCCGATTTTGGTATTGGGCCGTCGATTGCGCGCGATCAGTCGTGAAAACCAGGACTGGATCGCAGCGTCTTCAGGCAACGCGGGCGAGGCGCTTACGGCCGTGCAGACCGTACAGGCGTTTACTCATGAACAGGCAAGTCGCAAACAGTTTGGGGACATGACCGAAACTTCGTATGTCGTTTCGCTGCGCCGTATCCACACACGCGCCCTGTTGACGGTCATCGTGATTTTCCTTGTTTTCTCCGGCATTGTCGGCGTGCTTTGGATGGGGGCCAACGACGTTCGCAACGGCGTGATGACCGAGGGCGTTCTGATCCAGTTCGTTATCTATTCGATTATCATGGCCGGGTCCGTGGCTGCCCTGTCCGAGATTTGGAGCGAGCTGCAGCGTGCCGCTGGTGCGACCGAACGTTTGGTTGAACTGCTGAATGCGCAAGATACTGTAAAGGATCCTTCTTCGGCGTCGACTTTGCCAACGCCGGTGCGCGGCGAGATCAACTTTGAAGGGGTCACTTTTCGCTATCCGGCACGGCCCGATGTTGTGGCGCTGGATCACCTTTCGCTTAAGGTTAACCCCGGCGAGACCGTTGCCTTCGTAGGCCCGTCAGGTGCTGGTAAGACAACAGTGATTCAGATGATCCAGCGGTTCTACGATCCGGACTCTGGGCGTGTCAGTTTGGACGGTGTTGATCTGTGTGATCTGGATCGGGCCGATTTTCGCCGTCACATGGCATTGGTTCCGCAGGATCCGATCATCTTTGCGGCCTCCGCGCGTGAAAACATCCGGTTTGGCCGTCTGGACGCCACCGATGCCGAGGTCGAGGCCGCTGCCCGTGCCGCTGCTGCGCATGGGTTTATCTCGGCGTTGCCCGAAGGCTATGACAGCTTTGTCGGCGAGCGCGGGGTGATGCTGTCGGGTGGCCAGAAACAGCGCATAGCGATTGCGCGGGCGATTCTGCGTGACGCACCGGTTTTGCTGCTGGACGAGGCGACCTCGGCGCTGGATGCCGAAAGCGAGCGTGCAGTGCAGGGTGCCGTAGACCAGATGCGCGCGGGCCGCACGACGCTGATTGTGGCGCACCGCTTGGCAACCGTCAAAAAGGCAGACCGCATTGTCGTGATGGAGGCCGGGCAGATCGTGGCCCAAGGAACCCATGACGACCTGGTGGCGCAGGACGGTCTGTATGCTCGATTGGCACGTCTACAGTTTACCGACGGAGTAGCTGCTGAGTAACCTTACGTGGGGGTAAGGCTGAACCGCCGTAGCGTCACGCTGCAAAATTGCGCAATTTGGCGATATTCGCGTGCTTGCACGTGCGCGGTTTTGCTTCCATCCTGTGGCTGAATTCAAACCCGGGCACCACACGGGAAGAGATCAGGGAGGAACCACATGGCCTTTGCGGGACTGGAAGACAAGGCGCGGCTTGAGCAGGAAATGTCGTGGGAGGATCGGGATGTACCGGTCACGTTCCACCAACTTTTGTCGCGGACTGCGGGTAAATTTCCGAATGGAAACGCAGTTAGCTTTCAACTTACTTCGGGTCCCACGGACAAGGCCGAGACACTGACGTGGTCGGAATTGCTGGGCAAGGTCAATCAGGCAGCCAACCTCTTTCGATCTCTGGGCGTGGGTGAAAAAGACGTTGTGGCCTATGTGTTGCCCAACTGTAATGAGACATTGATCACCATGATGGGCGGTGCTGTTGCCGGTATCGTCAATCCGATCAACCCGCTGCTTGAACCTGAACAGATCGCCGCAATCCTGCGCGAGACAGGTGCCAAGGTCGTGGTCACCCTGAAGTCGTTCCCCAAAACGGATGTCGCGCAGAAGGTAGAAGAGGCCGTGCGTCACGCACCCAAGGTCAACACGATCCTTGAAATCGACCTGAACCGCTATCTGACGCCCCCCAAGTCCTGGTTGGTTCCGTTCCTGCGCCCAAAGATGGGGGACAAGGAACATCTGGCCCATGCGAACTACAAGAACTTCAACAAGGAACTGGCCAAACAGCCGACGACCTTGACGTTTGAAGACAGCAAGGAAGACCGGGTCGCCTGTTACTTCCACACTGGCGGCACCACTGGGATGCCGAAAGTGGCGCAGCACAAATACTCGGGCATGATCTACAACGGCTGGCTGGGCGAAACGCTGCTTTTCACGCCGGACGACGTCGTGATGTGTCCGCTGCCGATGTTCCACGTATTCGCGGTTCACGTGATTATGATGTCTGCAGTGTCCTCGGGTACGCATGTCGTGTTCCCGACCCCGGCCGGGTATCGTGGTGACGGTGTGTTCGACAATTTCTGGAAGCTGATCGAGCGTTGGAAAGTCACGTTCATCATCACCGTGCCGACGGCGATTGCCGCCAAGATGCAGCGCCCCGTGGACGCAGATATCTCAAGTGTGAAAACGGCTTTCTCTGGTTCGGCCCCGCTGCCGGTGGAACTATTCCGCCGATTTGAAGAAGCGACCGGCGTGACCATCATCGAAGGGTATGGTCTGACCGAAGCGACATGTCTGGTTTCCTGTAACCCGGTAGATGGCGAGAAGAAAATCGGCTCGATCGGGTTTCCGTTCCCGTATACCGATGTGAAAATCCTTCAGGACGGACCGGATGGGCCGATTGAAGTTGGCACAAGCGAGATCGGTGAGATTTGCATATCGAACCCCGGGGTTTATGCCGGCAATACCTATACCGAGGTCGACAAGAACAAAGACTTGTATCACTGCGACAAATACCTCCGTACGGGGGATTTGGGCCGCTTTGACGAGGATGGCTATCTTTGGATCACCGGTCGCGCCAAAGACCTGATCATCCGTGGCGGTCACAATATCGACCCTGCAGAGATCGAAGAAGCCTTGCTGGGTCACGATGCCGTCGCGTTTGCAGGTGCGATCGGTCAGCCTGACGCTTATGCGGGTGAGGTGCCCTGTGCCTTTGTCGAACTGGTCGAAGGGGCTTCGGTCACCGAGCAGGAGCTTATGGAATATTGCGACGTTCACGTCCACGAACGTGCGGCGCAGCCCAAGCACATGACCATTCTGGACGAGCTTCCCAAAACTGCGGTTGGCAAGGTCTTCAAGCCCGAACTGCGCAAACAGGCGATTACCCGTATCTATAACGGTGCCTTGGAAAAGGCTGGGGTCGATGCGCGCGTCGTGTCGGTGATCGACGACAAGCAACGTGGGCTTGTCGCGCAGCTTGACGCGAACGGTTCCTCGGACGACGATGTAGCCAAGGTGCTGGGATCGTTTACCCGGCCGTGGGAATGGGCTGCCTGACCAGGAGGGAACATGGATTATGAACGCCTGATTGATGAAGAAACTTGGGCGTTCATAAGACGAACCGCTGAAAGTTATCCTGATGACGCGGTCGATCTGACGATCGACGATCAGCGCCGTGTCTATGACGCGATGTGCAGGGATTTTCGCCAGCCGCGACCTCCGGGTGTTGAAACAGAAGACAGGCGCGCCAATGGCGTGCCTGTTCGCATCTATACTGTTGGTGAACCGACGCGAACTGTCGTCTATTTCCACGGCGGCGGTTTCGTTGTCGGAGGTCTGGACAGCCACGACGATGTCTGCGCCGAGATTTGCGCCCAAACCGGGTATCGCGTTGTATCGGTGGATTATCGGCTGTGCCCGGAACATGTTCATCCCGCCCAGTTTCAGGACGCCTGGACTGCGGTAACTTGGGCTGCAACGGAATACGGGGATGCGCTGGTGTTGGCCGGAGACAGTGCCGGAGGAAATCTGGCAGCGGCTGTCGCCCATCACGCGCGCGGGCGACTGGATACGGTGCTGGGGCAGGTGCTGATCTATCCCGGGCTGGGCGGGGATCGGTCGAAGGGGTCGTATCTTGAACACGCCCATGCGCCGCTTTTGACGCTGGAGGATATCGTTTTCTACGAAAAGGTGCGATGCGGCGGACCAGCTCCGCAGGCTGACCCGACTTACGCGCCATTGCACGACAGCGATTTCTCAAACCTGCCGCCGACTGTCGTCATAACAGCCGACTGCGATCCGTTGCGCGACGACGGGCCGGACTACTGCGCCCAGATCACCGAGGCAGGTGGGAAAGCGCATTGCATCAACGAAGCGGGGCTGGTGCATGGATATTTGCGGGCGCGTACCTCGGTCAAACGCGCCGCGGATAGTTTTGAGCGGATCTCGGTCGCGATCGAGGCGCTGGGCCAGCAGATCTGGCCTTACGACTGATTACTTGAGGAACGGCTGTGCCTTCATGGTCTCGGCCACGGGCGCGCCCATCCGGGTCAGGATCGTCGGCGCAAGCTGAAGCTGGTCGATGGCCGCATCCGCCTCGGGGCCTTCCGCATCGCCGAAATAGTACAGCGCGGTTTCTTGCTGCAACGGGCTGCGGCCTCCGTGGTGGCCGCGTTCGTCCTGACCGTGGTCGGCGGTGACGATCACCTCGTACCCCAGTTGCAGCCAGCGGGGGATGAAGGGTGCCAGCATCTCGTCCATTACGAAACAGGCGTGGTCCATTTCTTCGCTTTCGTGGAAAAATCGATGTCCCATACTGTCCAGCGTGCAGGTGTGCAGGATGCCGTAGTCCAGCCCAAAGCGCAGGCACATGTTGGTGAGCTGCGCGAACAGGTCCACGTCGCAGGGCGTCATCTGGTTGGCCTTGCCATAGCCGGTCATGGTGTGGAACCGGCCGTGATTGATCGTCTTGCTATCCGGTTCGTCATATTCCACGTCGCGCACATAATCGAACGGGTGGCGGTTGAAGAATTGCGACCAATAGCTGTGGGTGACAGCGCCGGTGACACCTTCAGCCTCGCGCACCTGACTGAACACGTCCTTGTGGCTCAGACGGAAGACGTTTCCATTGCCGGTGCACCCGTGTTCCTGCGGCGTGACACCCGTGTGGATCGAGGCATAGCAACTGGCCGAGGTCGATGGCAGCACCGAGCGCAGCTTCCATACCCGCGCCTCGCCGCTGTCGACCCAGCCCTCAAGATTGCCGAACAAGCGGCGGAAATTGCGCCACGGAACACCGTCGAGGATAATGAGAAGGAGTTTGCGGTCCATGGTCCGGCCTTTTCGTTAGTTCTTTGGGAGAGCCTAGGGGATTCGCCCTGGATAAGCCGCCCATTCCCGCCCCAAATAGCAAAATCCCGACACCTGTTTGTGACAAGTGCCGGGATTTCATAAGTGTTTTGCGCGAGTTTAGTTCCCCGCACTCTCCATCTTGCGGTGGGCGACGACCTCTTCCAACCAGCCCAGATGCATCTCGGGGACCGAGCTGAGCAGAAGGTCGGTATAGTCATCAAAGGGCGGGCTCAGCACCTGTGACTTGGGGCCGTACCGCACGACGCGGCCCTGATACATCACCGCGATACTGTCACTGATCGCACGGACCGTCGCCAGATCGTGGGTGATGAACAGATAGGCCACATCCTCGATCTTTTGCAGGTCCAGCAGCAGTTTCAGAATGCCATCCGCCACCAGCGGGTCCAGAGCCGAGGTGACCTCATCACAGATGATCATCTTGGGCTTGGCTGCCAGCGACCGGGCGATACAGACACGCTGTTTCTGCCCACCCGACAGCTCTGCCGGATAGCGATCGATGAACTTTTCGCCCAGTTCGATCTCATCCAGCAGTTCGATGATCCGCTTGCGCTTTTCCGCGCCGCGCATGTTGAAGTAGAACTCCAACGGGCGGCCGATGATGGTTCCGACGGTCTGACGCGGGTTCATGGCGACGTCGGCCATCTGATAGATCATCTGCAACTCGCGCAGGTCTTCGCGGGTGCGGCCCTTGAGGTCAGGCGACAGCTTGCGCCCGGCAAAGGTGATCTCACCATCGCGCGGCGGCAACAGGCCAGTGATCACCCGCGCCAGCGTGGACTTGCCCGAGCCGGATTCGCCAACAACCGCCAAGGTCTGCCCCGGATGAAGCTCGACATTGACGTTGTGCAGCACGTCGAAATTTAGCCCCTTATAGCGTGCGGTGATTCCGTCAACGCTCAGCACCGGTTCGGGTGTGGGCTGCTTTTCCTCGTGCTCGATCGAGCGCACCGAGACCAGAGCCTTGGTGTACTCTTCCTGCGGGTTGTTGATGATCTGGTCGGTATTTCCATACTCGACCGTATTGCCCATGCGCAGAACCATGATGTCGTCGCTCACCTGCGCCACAACCGCAAGGTCGTGCGTGATATAGAGAGCGGCAACGCCGGTATCAGCGATGGCCTCTTTGATGGCCATCAGAACGTCGATCTGAGTGGTCACGTCCAGCGCCGTCGTGGGTTCGTCGAACACCACCAGATCGGGTTCAGGACACAGCGCCAACGCAGTCATACAGCGCTGAAGCTGGCCGCCGGATACTTGGTGCGGATACCGCTCACCGATATTGTCCGGATCGGGCAGGCCCAGCTTGGCAAACAACTCCCGCGCGCGTTTTTCGGCTTGTTTGCGGCTGAACTTCTTCTGTTCCACCGCTGCCTCAACCACCTGATCCATGATCTTCTTGGCGGGGTTGAAGGACGCCGCGGCGGATTGAGACACGTAAGTGACCTCACCTCCGCGCAGCTTGCGGATGTCGCCGTATGAGGTCTTCAGGATGTCGCGCCCGTTGACCCAAACCTCGCCCCCGGTGATCTGAACTCCACCTCGGCCATATGCCATCGAAGCAAGGCCGATGGTGGATTTACCAGCCCCGGATTCACCGATCAGCCCCAGCACCTTGCCGCGTTCGAGGTCAAAGCTGACCCCGTGCACGATCTCGATGTCATGGGGTTTCTCACCCGGCGGATAGACGGTCGCGCCGATTTTGAGGTCGCGGACCTTGAGAAGGGTATCACTCATCCCCGGCCTCCTTTCAGCGATGTGGTGCGGTTCAGGATCCAGTCAGCCACAAGGTTGACCGAGATAGCCAGCGTGGCGATGGCCACAGCAGGATACAGCGCCGCGCCGATGCCATAGACGATACCGTCCTTGTTTTCCTTCACGATGCCGCCCCAATCGGCCAGCGGTGGTTGGACACCCAGGCCAAGGAACGACAGGGTCGAGACGAACAGAACCATGAAGATGAACCGCAGCCCCAGCTCTGCCACCAGCGGCGACAAGGCATTGGGCAGAATTTCGCGGAAGATGATCCACGACTGTCCTTCACCGCGCAGTTTGGCGGCTTCGACATAGTCCATGACAGCGATATCCACAGCGACCGCACGGGCCAGGCGATAGACACGGGTGGCGTCCAGCAGGCCCATAACGACGATCAGTACCGGGATAGTTACCGGCACCATCGCCAGAACGACCAGCGCGGTGATAAGCGACGGGATCGACATGATCAGATCGACTGTCCGTGACATGACCTGATCGGCCCAGCCACCCAGAACAGCGGCCAGAAAACCAAGGATCGAACCGGTCACAAAGCTGAGGATCGTTGCCGCCGTCGCAATAAAGATCGTCGTGCGCCCGCCGTAGATCATGCGGCTGAGAAGGTCACGGCCGATATTGTCGGTGCCCAGCCAGAACTGCGAACTGGAGGGCTCCCAAACGTCGCCGACCACCTCGGCCATGCCATACGGCGCGAGTAGGGGGGCGAATATCGCGATGATGAAGTACAGGGCTGTGAAGGCCAGCCCGATCATTGCAGAGATAGGGATGTTCTTCATTTCGGATGCCTCAGCCTTGGGTTGGCCAGAATGGCAACGATGTCGGCAACCATATTCAGCCCGATATAGATAGCGGCAAAGATTACGCCGCAGGCCAGAACCACAGGGACGTCGCGCTTGGTCACGTGATCCACAAGGTACTGTCCCATGCCGGGATAGACGAATACCACCTCGACCACGACGACGCCGACGACCAGATAGGCCAGGTTCAGCATCACCACGTTGACGATAGGCGCGACCGCGTTGGGCAGCGCGTGGCGGTAGATAATCTTGAAGTTGGTCAGACCTTTCAGTTCAGCCGTCTCGACATAGGCAGACTGCATCACATTCAGGATCGCAGCGCGTGTCATGCGCATCATATGCGCCAGAACCACCATAGTCAGAACGATGACGGGCAGGGCGATCGAATTCAGCTTTTGGCCCAGCGTCATGCTGTCGTTGATCATCGCAAGCGGTGAGAACATGCCCAGCTTCACGGCGACGAAATAGACCAGAACGTAACCGATCAGAAACTCGGGGATCGAGATCGTGGTCAGGGTGACTGCTGAAATCAACTTGTCCGGCCAGCGATTGCGGTAACGGACGGCCAGCAGGCCCAGAAAAATGGCAAGCGGGACCGAAACGATAGCAGCCCAGAACGCCAGAAACAGTGTGTTGCCCAGACGATTTCCGACCGAGTCGGCAATATCCAGTTTGTTTGTAAGGGATTGACCCAGATCACCCTGCAGGATGCCACCCAGCCATTCAAAATAGCGGGTCAGGGCTGGACGGTTGAGGCCCATTTCCTCGCGCAGGTTTGCCAGCGCCTCGGGGGTTGCGGATTGACCAAGGACCGCTTGCGCAGCGTCTCCCGGCAGGGCTTCGGTGAGGCCGAAAATCAGAGCCGATGCACCGAAGAGAAGCAGGAGTCCCAGCGCAAGGCGCTGGGAAACCAGTTTGATGATAGGATGCATGATCCGTGACCCGATTTACGCGAACCACATCTTGCGGGAAACGTTGCCGTTCATCATTTCCTGTGTCGGGTCTGTCTCCCAACCGGCAAGTTGATTGCTGATGCCCTCGACAAAGTCGTTGAACATCGGGCAGATCAGACCGCCCTGGTCGCGCACCATCATGCCCATTTTGCTGTAGATACCTTTACGCTTTTCAGCGTCCAGTTCGGCACGTGCCGCAAACAGCATTTCGTCGAATTCCGGCACTTTGAAGCGCGTGTCGTTCCAGTCCGCTGTCGAGAGATACGCGGTTGCGTACATCTGGTCCTGAACCGGACGACCACCCCAATAGGACGCACAGAAGGGCTGAACATTCCAAACTTCCGACCAGTAGCCGTCGTTGGGTTCACGCTTGATTTCCAGCGGGATGCCCGCTTCGGCGGCCGACTGCTGGAACAGGGCAGCAGCATCCACAGCTCCGGGGAAGGCACCGTCTGCAACGCGCAGAATGATCGGCGATCCGTCGTGACCGGATTTCTGATAGTACTCAGCCGCTTTTTCAACGCTGAACTCGCGCTGAGGGATGGAGTCGTCAAACAGCGGGTAAGCCGCGTTGATCGGCATGTCGTTCCCGATCGAACCGTAGCCACGCAGAACTTTTTCAACCAGATCTTCACGATTGATCGCATGCTTCAGCGCCATACGCAGATCGTTGTTGTCGAACGGAGCTGTGTCTACATGCATGATGAAGACATAGTGCCCGCGTCCCGCGGTTGAATGAACGGTCAGATTGGGCGCGCGACCCAGCAGATCGGCGACCTTCGGTTCGACACGGTTGATCGCGTGAACCTGACCTGACTGCAAAGCAGCAGTACGTGCCGTCGCATCGTTGATAACAACCACTTCAACGCTGTCGAAGTTGCCAAAATCGCTGTTCCAGTGATTTTCAAACTTGGTGAACAGATGGCGCACGCCGGGCTCGTCAACTTCGACTTTGTATGGGCCGGTTCCGATGCCGGCGCCGGGGTTATCCATGCCACCATCCGGCTGAATGATCAGGTGATAGTCGGCCATCAGATAAGGCAGGTCGGCGTTCGGCTCGGTCAGTGTGACCTGGAAATTGTCACCATCGGCCTTCATGGACTCGATGCCCTTCATGATGCCCAGAGCACCGGACTTGGAGTCCTCGTTCGAGTGACGTTCCATGGTCTTCAGCACGTCTTCGCTGGTCATGGTTTTGCCGTTGTGGAATTCGACACCCTGACGCAGTTTGAAGGTCCAGACCTTGGCGTCGGCGCTGCCTTCTACGCTCTCGGCCAGACGCGGTTCAATCGTACCGTCCGGTGCAACCTCGACAAGCTGGTCACCGAATTGCTTGCCATTCTGAAAGGGAACCGAGCTTGCATAGGTCGCCGGGTCCAGCGAGTTGGTGGATTCACCACCCTGAAGGCCGAATTTCAGATCGCCGCCCTTTTTTGGGCCAGCCGCGCGTGCGGCATCCGCGAACATGGTGCTGGCCATAGCTGCCGATACACCCAGAGCCGCCGCTTTCCCCATGAATTCGCGGCGGGTCAGCTTGCCCGCAGTAACCTGTTTGGACATGTGAGTGAGTTGTTCGTTCATCCAATGATCTCCCAATTGGTTGGATTTTCCGCCCTTTGCGGGCTTTTTATTGACGCATGAGTCAAAGTAGGCGCATTTCGGCCTAACGAGCAAGGGTAAATGTCCTTCGCATACCCGCCCGAAAATTACATATGTTTACGCGGTATGGTATCCTCCGTTTCTTTTGAAAATACCAGTACTTCGCCCTCGAATGCACTTAATTTTGCTTTAAGGAAAAAGTTATCACGATCCGACCACATCTGGCAGGAGGTTTCGGTCCGCAGGTCGATCGCGTCCCGTTTTATCTCTTGCGTCCAGTGGCAAACGCCATGTGCCGACAGAGGATCATCAGGGTGGATCGACCAGCATTCGTAGGCGGTGCCCCCGTGGGTTAGCCCGTGATGGTTGTCGGTGATCAAGCCAAAGTCATCTTCGATGATCAATTTGGTTTGACCGGTATTCATATCAGTCTCGACCCGCCTTGAATTGGAACTGTCGCGCAGGGTGGTGACGTCTCGTTCGATGTCGGACACGGCTGGTGGGAATACATACTCATCGGATGCGCTCGTGCGGACGGGGATCGAGATGCAGCCTTGGGTCAGGTGCAATTCAGCCTGTTCCGGTGACGGCCAGATCAACGGCCAGTATGCGCTTGAGACTGCAACACGAATGCGGTGCCCTTCTGGAACCCGATAGGCAATATGATCCAAGTCCAGAGCGACCTCATACGGCGTGTCGGGCAAAAGCGGTTCTGGCTGCGCATGACTATCGCGATGAGAAAGATTCAGCACGCCGTAAGTAATGCGCGTTGATGCGCCATCCGGGTGAACGTGATTCAGACGAACAGCGATCTGCGCCTGCGGTCTGTCGGCGGCGACACGGATCCGAAGGCTAGGTGCGCCGACGATGTCCAATGCCTCGGTCAGTGGTGCGCTATCGAAACAGGCCGACATTGCATCGTCTGTACGCTGATCGCCGGGCATGTCGGGGCCGAGCCAAATCGCGCAGTATTCACCGCTTTCCATACCGCAGGTCTGAGGTGAGCGTATCTTGGTGTCCAACCTGCCGTGTTCCCCCAGCCCGTCGTCTGACAGATGCCACGTGACTTTGGGCAGGTGCGATGTTGCGCCTTCGCTTTCGACAATCCACCTGCCGGGACGTTCGTTGTACCAGCGTTGCGGACGTACGCCATCCATCAGATAGGCGCGATAGTCAGGGTCGGTTTCAACACCGGTATCCACGCCTTTCAACCAGCGGTCCCACCACCTGAGTGCTTCTTGGAGAAAGCCGATTCTCGGTTCGGGGACGGCGAAATGCGGGTATTTGTGCACCCAGGGGCCAACAATCCCCTTTGCTGGCGCGTCCAATTCTTCAACGAGCAGCGGAACGGTGTTCTTATACGCATCTCCCCAGCCACCAACGGCCAAGGTCGCCGCTTGGATTGCGCTGAAATCCTCGCAGACGGACCCGTGCTGCCAGTAAGCATCCCGTGTCTGATGACGTAGCCAGACCGAGGGCAAGAACGGTTCATTCTCAAGCCGGTCCAGCCACAGCGCACGCCAGTCCGGACGTAAGGCCGGGTCGGGTGGACGCGAAGAATAGGACCACATCGTGGCCCCCCAGCCCAAATTTTCGTTCAGCAGGCAACCACCTTTGTAGTGGATGTCGTCAGCGTAACGATCGGCAGTCGAACACAGGGTTATGATCGCCTTGAGAGCCTCGGGTTGCATCGCGGCGACCTGCAGCGCGTTGAACCCGCCCCAACTGATGCCCATCATACCCACATTTCCGGTGCACCAAGGCTGGTTCGCCAGCCATGCAATCGTCGCGACCGCGTCGTCTAGTTCCTGCTGCGTGTATTCATCGGCCATCAACCCTTCGCTGTCGCCGTTGCCGCGCATGTCCACACGGATGCTGGCATAGCCTCGCTTTGCAAACCACGGATGCGTCAGCGCGTCTCTTGTCGCAGTGCTGTCGCGCTTGCGATAGGGCAAGAACTCAAGAATGGCGGGAACCGGATCGGTTTCGGAATCCAGAGGCCGCCAGACACGCGCCGAGAGGCGGCAGCCGTCCGGCATGCGGATACCGACGTCAGGAAGGTCCTGAATCTCGCGTAGAGAATTGGAGTCGCGCGTCATAACGTCAGTCTCCGGCGCTTTTGTTCTTGGGGTCGGTTCAAAATCGTCAAATCAATCGCGGATTGCGACAAGCAGGTCCATCACATTTGTGCCGGTCGGTCCGGTGACAAGCAATGCGCCCGCGCGGTCCAGATAGCTGCCGCTGTCTGCGTTCTGAAGCGCTTGATCAGCCCCTTCGCCCCAAGTGGTCCCGTCGACGACGGCTCCGGCGGCTTGCGTTGGGCCATCGGTGCCGTCTGTGCCGCCGACCACAACCGTCAATCCCGGGATGCCGGCGATCTCTTTGGCCAAGGCCAAGGCCAAAGCCTGATTGCGCCCGCCGCGCCCAGGGTTTTCCGGCAAGACGACTGTCGGTTCGCCGCCAAAAACCATCACGCCGCTTTGCATATCGCGCAGGCGTTGTCCCAGCCGTGACGCGACGCGCAGAAAGTCATCGTGCAGGCCTTCTTCGTTCGCCAGCACAGTCGCTCCGTCGGACTTTGCCCTGTCAACCGCGGCGTCTCGGGCATGGGCATTGGACGCCACGATCTGCGCCGAGGCCAGATAGTCGCGCGCCTCTGGCAATGCTCCAATGCCTGAACCGACTACGTTCAGGTCGTCTCCGGGAACGTCAGAAATCGCCAGAACGGTCACGCGGTCTCCTTTGAAATGGGACAACAGCCCGCCCCCTTTGATGCGAGACATCTTGCGGCGTTCGGCGTTCATGGCGGTTATGTCCAAACCTTCCGACAGCAGTTTCCGGTTCAGTTGTTCCAGATCGGCCAGCGTTTTGCCTGCCACCAGATCCTCTGCCAGCGATGAGGCGCCGCCAGACACCAATAGCAGCAAATGCGAGGATGGACCCATCGACTCGACGGTTTCACGCAAGGCGCGCCCGCCTTCAAGGCTCCGGGCGTCAGGCACCGGATGAGAAGCCTCGATCACCTTAACATGATCAGGCAGGTCTCGTCCGTGGTCGTCCTTGGTCACAACCAGCGTTGGTTTTGGTCCGAAATGCGCAAGCGCCGCGCGTGCCATGGCCGCAGCAGGTTTTCCGACGGCCAGAATCTGATCCGGGGTGGCAATTTCGTCCAAAGCGGCCTCGGTCGCGGCGTAGCCACCGACAGCATCGACCCCCGCCTGCCAAATCCGTACTGCCTGTTGTTTTTGATCCATCAACTTTCCACCCAAATCGTGACCGGCCCATCGTTGACAAGTTCCACGGCCATGTCCGCACCGAATTGCCCTGTTTCTACCGGAACACCGCAGGCAGCCAGATGACGCGCGAAAACTTCGTAAAGGTGTTTGCCGACATAGGGCGGTGCCGCCTCGGAAAAGCCCGGTCGATTTCCGCGCGATGTATCTGCCGCAAGCGTGAACTGGCTGATTACCAGAGCAGAGCCTTCGATATCCAAAATGGATCGGTTCATCTTGCCTGCGTCATCCTTGAATATTCTCAGTTTTGAAACCTTGGTGGCAAGTTGTTCTGCCTTTGCCTCATCATCTGTGAGCATCGCGCATACAAGGATCATCAACCCCGGGCCTGATTGCCCGACGACGTTTCCGTCTACAGACACTTTGGCATGTGAAACTCGTTGCAATACAGCGCGCAAATTGTACTCCGTGTCTTTCTTAGCCGACCCACTCAACAAAGTCGGTGTGATTGGCCCGATCCGTGCGAAATCCGTTGGCGGGGTGTTCTGTATCGGCGTAACCGAAAGATATTGCACACAAAATCAGCCGGTCGTCGGGGATATTGAAGTGCCTGTGCAAAAACGGGCCGTAACTGGCGACGGCCGCCTGTGGAATCGTGGCGATGCCAAGAGCCTGAGCTGCTAGAGTAAAAGCGGTGATGAAGCCGCCGCAGTCCATAGCCCCATAAGGGCCAAGTTCGGCAGGGCTGGAAATAATTGCGCAATGCGGAGCGCCGAACAGTGCGAAATTCTCCATCATTTGCCGCGCGGACGCCTTGCGGTCTCCTTTTTCAACGCCGACGGCCTCATAAAGCGCCCACCCGCAGGTCCGGCGGCGGCCCTGATAGACCCCTGAATAAGACGTCGGAAAGGGCAGGTCAGGTGAAGGCGCGCCGGTCAATGCCTCCTGCTGCAGAGCTTGGCGAAACTTTTCTGTCTGTTCGCCGCTGGTAATGGCAACATTCCAAGGCTGCGCATTGCACCAACTGGGTACACGCGCTGCGCTGGTCAGGATTTGTTCGATATGTTCCCGAGGAACCGGATCGGGGCGGAATGCCCGGCAAGAGTGGCGCTCAGCCAATAACGTGTTCAGGTCTGATAACGTCACACTGGCCTCCCCATCGGCATCGACGCGGCGAGGATGGCGTGTGGCCTGAGGATGTTCAAGCGCTTAAACGGCGAAACCTGTCTTGTTTCCGAACGCTTGGTTATTGTTGTCCGGTCGCGATCAGATACCCAACGCCTGCTGCCACCAGCAGGCCGATAACGACCGCAATCGTGATCTTGATCGCCGACCATGGACGCTCACCCTGAACGCGTCCTGTACGTCCGTTGACAACAAACCGGTAGGTCTGGCCCCGGTATTTGTAGGCCGCCATCCAGACCGGTAGCAGAATGTGCTTGAACGTCACGTTGCGCACGTCCGTATCGACCGAGTGAATACGCTGACGATCACCGCCGATATCGAACCGAACATCGCGTTCAATCACACGGGCCATATGTCCGCGCGCCTCGGTGTATCCGTCTTGCAGTTCTACCGTGTAGGCTTCGGCGCGAAAGCCTGCCAGATATTCGGGCTGATAAGGCTCAAGCGCAGGCAAGTCCCACGGTTCCAGCGCATCCGTATAGCTTTTGGGCAGGGACCGGGAGGCCAGGACCAGAACGTCATCGAAAAAGCGCGCCACCCGTCCGGATTTTGGGGACCAGCGGACCTTGGCGACCTGCTGCTGCACCCGCTTTCCGTCACGCATCACCGTGCGGGTTTCGTAATAGACTGTCCCCCGCTCACCCCTGTAAGAGGATTGCGTATCCGCGTCGAACGTCCAGTAGGGCACATAGATGCCCTGCATCTTGCGCCCCTTGCGCGCATAGTCCTTTAGGCCATTGGGCGCGAACCACAATCGGCCAAGCCAGTCCCCCATCGCTTTGTGCGCTGAACGCTCGTCCAGCGCAAAGGGCAGAACACCGCGTGGCTTGATATGCCGGCTGACACCGGTGCCGGTGACCACAGGCGTGGCGCAGAACGGACATTCCGCAGCATGGGTGTCGGGGTCAAACTCGACTTGGGCTGCACAGTTGGGGCAGGTCAGAACGCGCGTTTCTTCGATTTCACCTTCGGGCAGGTTTTCTGAAAGCGCGGCGTTGAAATCCAGCTCTTTCAGGCTTGCACCACCCCAAGGACCGGCGGCGATGCTCTCGGAATGCCCGCAATGATCGCAGATCAGGGTGCCGTCACCGGGGTTGAACCGATAATCTGCACCGCATTGATCGCAGGGAAATCGATGTTCTTCGGTCATGCTGCCCCCTTGTTCATCGCAGACAAACGCGGAACCGATCAGGTACCCGGCGGAGGTGGCGGCAGGATAGTGAATAACTGAGCCAGTTCCTGAACATCACCTGCCTTTTTCCACCCGTCCTGACCCGCCGTCCAGACGTGGGTGTCACGCGTGATTTCGCCCTCGGAGGCCATGCGCCCCATTTTTGCCTTGGAAAACGGCCCACTGGTCTGCCCATCTACGGCGATATGCCAGACATGTTCGACGGGTGGCGGGGGCGGCGGTGCCGCATGCGCTGACGGTTGCGGGGCAGCGGGGGCGGGGCTTCCCCACGGGCCGCTCGGTTGACCCGCTGCCATGTTTGACATCTGCTGGGCCATCGCCATCCCCATGCCCATTCCAAGTCCGGCGCCCATGCCGCCGCCCTGACCGGGATTGTTGGCAGCCGCTGTCATCGCCTCGGCCGCTGAGTACTGCGTGAACTTGCCCAGATCACCCGCCAATCCCATCGAGGTTCTCTTGTCCAGCGCCGCCTCGACCGCAGGAGGAAGCGAGATATTCTCGATGTAGAACTCGGGCATCTCCAGCCCATAGCTGTCCAGTACGGGTGAGACCTCGGCCGCGATCAGCTTGCCCAGATCGGCGGTGTTCGCGGCCATGTCCAGAACCGGAATACCCGATCCGGCGATCACGCGGCTAAACTCCTGCACGATGATGTTGCGGATCTGAAAGCTGATCTCATCCATGGTGAATTCGCCATCAGTGCCGACAATCTCGACCATGAACTTCGCCGGATCCTTGACGCGGATCGTATAGGTGCCGAACGCGCGAATTCGGGTCGGCCCAAACTCGGGGTCGCGCAGCATGATGGGGTTCTTGGTGCCCCATTTCAGGTCGTTGAACCGCGTGGTGTTGACGAAATAAATCTCGGACTTGAACGGCGACTGAAACCCGTGATCCCAATGCTGCAGGGTTGTCAGGATCGGCATGTTGTTGGTTTCGAGCATATAAAGCCCCGGAGTGAACACATCCGCCAACTGTCCTTCATGCACGAACACGGCTGACTGCCCCTCGCGAACCGTTAGCTTGGCGCCGTATTTGATGGCGTGGCCTTCACGCTCGAACCGCCAGACCATCGTGTCGCGGGTGTCGTCGACCCAGTGAATGACGTCGATAAATTCGCCGGTCAGAAAATCGAAAATACCCATTTGGGGTCTCCTTTCAGGGGGCTCAGAGCGGCTGGCCCATCAATTCGCGAGCAATAATCCGGACCACCGGGCGCGCGTTGTCCACGGTCACGCCGGGTTCGAGGCGCGGATCATACAGCATGGTCAGCAGCTTTTCGTCATGGCTGGTCAACAGCGCAAATTCGTCATCGTCGTTGAATATGGAAGGTCGGGCCGCCGGGCTGTCGTTGGACAACCCCAATCCTTGCGCGATTTCTTCGTGGATGCAGCTACGGCGCAGCAATTCCGGCAACTCGGTTCGGATCAAGGTGACAGCACGCACGTATTTGTAGGGAGAAGAACTTGTGGCCGACGCAAAGACAAAACAGTCGATATTCGCACGTGGATTGGCGACCAGCTCCAGCGAGGCCTGACTGATATTCGGGATCAGCTCCTTCAACCGAGCTACAACGTAGGCGCTGTCATCCTTGCCTGCGAAAAAGACGTGGAAGTTCGCCCTGCGATTCACGACCGAGATTGGGTGCCCGGTCAGCCTTGCCAATCGTGCGGTAAAAGATTCAACCTCGGCTGCATCCTCAGTGCGTGTGGCAGGCAAGACTGAAGGGCCGAATTCTGTCTGTACGCGTACAGGCCCGGACCAGCGGCTGAGCTGCCCGTCCGTTTGCCGTGACGAAGCGGCGACGGCATGGTCAGGATACTCGCTATAAAACGCTATGGTTTCAAAGTTCCGCGCCAAGTCGTCTGCGTCATACGGTGTATCCGGCCCTCCACCATCTGTGCGCAGTAATCCGCGGGTCAACAGATCGCTCTCGACCCGTTCGTAGAAACGGGCAAGGTCCTGGCTGGCAGCGGACGGAGGGACATAGGCATTCGCCACAGGTGCCGGAGGGTCCGGGCGTGCCTCGGGCACGATGGAAGACGTAAGCGTTTCGTCACAATTGGCCAGCGCCAATAGCGAAACAAGGCCCAGTAAAGGTTTCAATAATCCCGGTCGCCGCATTCTGTTATCCCGGCACCGCGGTGCCGGCGTTGTCGCCAGTTCCGTCCTTGCGGGCTTTGGCAGCCGCCAGTGTGTCGCGCAATTCGGCCTCCATCTTTTGCAGTTCCTGTTCGGCAGCGGCGCGCCGTGCCTTACCTTCGTCTGCAATTGCAAGGCTTTCGTTAATCGTTCCGATCAGATCGGCGTTGGCCTGTTTGACTGCTTCGATGTCGAAGACGCCTCGTTCCATTTCTTCGCGGATCATCTTGTTCGACTGCCGCAGATTGGCCGCGTTTGAGGTCAGCAACTCGTTTGTCAGATCATTTGCATCCCGCACTGCCGAGGCTGCTTCTGCGCTGCGTTGGATAGTGACGGCCTGCGCCAATTGTGTCTCCCAGAGCGGGACGGTGTTCACCAATGTCGAGTTGATCTTGGTCACCAACGACTTGTCGTTTTCCTGCACCAATCGGATCGAGGGCAGAGACTGCATCGTCACCTGCCGCGTTAGCTTCAGGTCGTGGACCCGGCGTTCCAGATCGTCCCGGGCGGCGCGTATATCGCGCAACTCCTGCGCCTTCATCACCTGTTCGTCCTCGGGCGCAGCCTCAATTTCGGCTTCTTTTTCGGGAATGTCGTGGCTGTCCAGCTCGGTCAGCTTTTCCTCGCCAGCAGCGATGTAAAGTGCAAGCTCGTCATAGAACCCAAGTGTCTTTTCATACAGCAAATCCAGCGACTTGATGTCCTTGAGCAACGTGTGTTCATGCCCCAGCAAGTCGTCCGTGATCCTGTCGATCTGGCCCTGAACCTCTTCGTATTGCGCGGTGAACTTTGCAAATGGGGCCGCTTTTCCGATCAGTTTCTCCCACCAGCTTCTTTCGCGGCGCACATCCAACTCACTGACCGAGAAGCCGCGGATCGTGGTCACGATATTGCGCAGGCTGTCTCCGGCAGGGCCGACGTCCTTGTTGCGCACGTCCGCCAGCATCGCCTGGCTGATCTCTTGCAACTCGGCCTGGGCGGATGACCCGAACGCGACGATCGAATTCGTGTTGCCCATGTCAATCTCGTCCATGCGTTTGCGGATTTCCGCGCTTACGGGTTCATCCGCTTCCTCCAGCGAGACCACCTCGGCCGTGGGTTCGGGGAGCGCGACGGCCGTCACTTCCTGCACCAGCGTTTCTGCTTCTACCGCCTTGTTCTTGATCTCATTGGACATGTGAAATCCTTTCTCAAAATATGGCCGGTCAATCCAACCGAACGCCTTCGCGCTGCAACCTTTCGCGCAGCACGTCAATTTCTACGGTCAGGTCGCTGCGGTCATCCAAAAGCATTTTACGGGTTCGCGCCGCGAAATTCTGTTCAAGATCATCCAAAAGGGCCGAATAGTCAGCCAAGGCCTGCGCGTCGCGTGTACGCGCATACACATCTGCAAATTTGACCGTCGCGTCCCGAGCGCCTTGCAGATACACCGTCATGTATTTGCGCGCCCCGGCCAGATCGCGCGGGTCTTCTTCCACGGTGCGAAACAGGTCACGGGCCGTGTCCTGAAACTGTTCCACCCGCGCCTCGATCCTTCGGTCACCAGCGCGTTTTATGGCGTCTGTCATCTCGGTCAGGTGCTGTTCTGCATCCTCCACAACGCGGGCGACGCGGTCTTGCTGAAACGTGTCGACGCCCTCCATTCCCTTGTCTGAAAGCGGATCAAGCCCGAAAGAAACCGAATGCAAAACCGTCGCCACCGCGCCAAACAGGACGGGTGCGATCAAGCTGACCTCGGACGCGGACGCCGCATCCAGAAACTCGGACCGATAGGATGCCAAAGCTGCGCCGATACCGGTGAGAACGCTGGCGAATTTCTTTCGGGGAAAGGCCGGCCTCCGCGCTGTTCGCCGCGCGTTATACGCGGCTTCGGCGCGCAAGCCCTCTCGCAGCAGGAACGCGGCCGCAGTCAGAACGCTCGCCGCGATCAATCCGATCGTCATTCCGACCGCGCCATCGTTGAGCGAGAGAAACACCAGCGGAACGGCAGGCAGGAAAAGCAGGTTTGCGCGCGCACCCGCAGGTTCTACACGCGCACCGTCAAATTGACCGCGCGGGGGCTGGTCTGGCTGTGACGAGTCACCCTGTGGACTGAATTTTCCGCCATAGCGTTTGGCCATGTGCTCACAAGCCCCCAAGTACGCCGGTGCAAACACCAAAGAGCAGTACAAGTAAGACCACATAGGCCAGTTTTTGTACTCCGGTCCCGGACATGACGCCCCCCAAAGACTTTCCTTGCAGAAAATCTAGGGCAAGAAGGCCGGTGAAGCTAGGGGGAAGGTTGTTTAACTGGCGTCACTTGCGAGGTTTCTTGCCGATTGGCGCACGTTTTCGTTGCGGACGCGCAGGGCGTTTGGCCGGGGTAGCAGGATCTGCGTCCAGCCCCAGTTGATCGCGCATCACGCGGCGGCGGATTTCCTCGACCTCACCGGGTTTCAGATTGCCCAGTTGGAACGGGCCATAAGACACGCGCAGCAGGCGGTTCACGGCATAGCCGATATCCTCCATCGCGCGGCGAATTTCGCGGTTCTTGCCTTCGCGCAAGCCAATGGTCAGCCATGCATTTGCGCCCTGCTGACGGTCCAGCGAGACATCCATGGGCAAAAACCGCTCGCCGTCGATCACCAGACCCTTGCGTAAGGGGGCGAAATCCTCGTCCTTGGGGCGGCCATTCACCCGCACACGGTATTTGCGCAACCACCCGGTTGAGGGCAGTTCCAGCTTACGCTTGATGCCGCCATCATTGGTCAGCAGCAGCAAGCCTTCCGAGTTCAGGTCCAAGCGCCCGACGCTCATGACGCGGGGCATGTCCTCGGGCAGGTTGTCGAAAATCGTCGCGCGGCCCTTTTCGTCGCGCGTCGTCGTCACCAGACCAGAGGGCTTGTGATACAGCCACAGGCGCGAGGGTTCCGGCTCGGATACCGGTTTGCCGTCTACAGTGATCCTGTCTTTGCCGGTGACGTTCAGGGCGGGGCTGGTGATGGCCTTGCCGTTCACACTCACACGACCGGCTTCGATCATGCGCTCGGCTTCACGGCGCGAGGCAACGCCTGCGCGGGCAAGCACTTTGGCGATCCGGTCGCCGGGAGGAGGGGTTTTGTTCATCCGCAGCCCATAGCGCATCCGGTCGCCTTGCGAAAGACGCGTTTCTGATGCAGTCAAAGGCATGGAGTTCAGATCGTTCATGAATATCGCGCTGCAAGAGGCGCGCGCCGCAGCAGACCGAGGCGAGGTTCCCGTCGGGGCCGTGATCGTCGCGGGCGATCGTGTTGTGGCGGCGGCAGGCAACCGCACACGCGAGCTGAATGATCCGACGGCCCATGCCGAAATTCTTGCTCTGCGCGCGGCCTGTTCTGCCGCTGGGTCAGAGCGTTTGCCGGACCATGACCTCTACGTCACGTTGGAGCCTTGCGCGATGTGTGCCGCTGCATTGGCCGCGGCGCGTATCCGGCGGATTTACTACGGCGCGGCCGACCCGAAATCGGGCGGCGTGGCCCATGGTGCGCGGGTTTTTACCCATTCGCAGTCGCACCATGTGCCTGAGGTCTATGACGGTATCGCAGGGCAGGAGGCCGCGGCGCTTTTGAAGGCGTTTTTTGCGGCACGTCGGGGGGACGCCCCGAACTGAAGCCCGGCCTACAGCTTGATTGGCTGCATCACTTCCGGCTCGATTACATCGACGCCCGGCAATCCCTCAACCAGCGCCCGCGCCGACTGTTCCAGGATCGGGAAGGTCTTGTAGTGGCAGGGGATCACCGTCTTGAAGTTGAAATAGCGCTTGGCGGCGTAGGCCGTGCCTTTCATGTCCATGGTAAAGTGTCCGCCCGCCGACAGGATGCCGATATCGGGTTTGTAATAATCGCCCATCCAGTCCATGTCGGCCATGATATCTGTATCGCCTGACACATATAGCATGTGACCATCGGCCGAGATCATGAACCCAACCTCGCTACCGCCGGTGCGCAGACCGTCGGGTGTCGAAAAGGTCGAGCTGTGCGAGGCCGGAACCATCGACACCATCACCCCGTTCAAATTCACCGTGCCGCCTTTGTTGAAGCCTACGGTCTCGATCCCTTCAGACTCGCTCCAATACCCCATCAGGTCGTACTGACCCACAACCGGAACCTTGAGGTGTTTGGCCAACGAGACAACGTCGGCCACGTGGTCGAAATGCGTGTGCGTCAGAAGGATATGCGTCGCGCCGTCCAGGGCTGCGTCGTGCTGATCCTCGGGCAAGACAGGATTGCCGGTCAGCCACGGGTCAATTAGCAATACCTGACCGCCGGTCTCAATGCGGAAGCTGCCGTGGCCCAGCCAAATGATGTTCATGAAAAAATCCTCCGAAACAGACTGTTGGCTTTAACCTAGCATCGGCTATGTAAAATTTCATGGACTGGTTTCAGGAAATTGACGGATATTGTGAGCGGTTGTCGCCCGACTATTGGGCAGAGCCGATTAATGCCGTGACAAACGCCGCGTTTATCGTCGCCGCTTTCATCATGTGGAGGCGGGTGCGCGGGCAGGGAATGCCGCTGGCAGTGGCGCTAGTGGTGATTCTGGCTGCGATCGGAGTGGGCAGCTACCTTTTTCACACCCATGCACAGGTCTGGGCGGCACTGGCGGATGTGGCACCAATCCTGCTGTATATTCTGGTCTATATCTACGCAATCAATCGCGACGTCTGGCAAATGCGGCCGCTTTACGCCGGGATCGCCACCGCGATGTTTGTCCCCTATGCGGCGGCAACCGTTCCGATTTTTCAACTGGTGCCCGGTTTGGGTGGATCGGCGGCCTATGCGCCGGTTCCGCTGCTGATCCTGATCTATGCATTCCTCCTGCGCAGCAGATTCCCCGAGACCGCAGCAGGGCTGGCGAGTGGTGCCGCGATTCTGATCGCTTCAATCACGTTCCGCGCGCTGGATGAGCCGATCTGCGTTCAGTTTGAAACTGGAACGCATTTCATGTGGCATATCTTGAACGCGACCATGCTGGGCTGGATGATCGAAGTGTATCGCAGGCACATGAAACGAACGTCTCAGGCTTGAAAAGCGGCGGCGAGGTTTGCCGGCAGGTCAAACTCGTCCAGAACACGCGCGCGGCCTTCGGCTGACATCTTGCGGGCTGTTTTTTCGACAATGCTCTGAATTTTCTCGGCCGAATGTTTGGCCGCGAAAGGGGCAAAATACCATTTGAGGAAAACGAAACAGATCACGTCCTCCAGCGCCTGCACCTCGTCGTCGCGCTTGATACCCTGTTTGCGCAGCATGCGACCAGCGGCTTCGGTATCTTCGGCGCCGTATTCACTCAGCTCCATCAGGCCCGTGACAATCTCGGCGTGATGCACGCCCTGCGCCTTTCGCCACGCTAAATATCCTGCACGCCCTTCGGGGTATTCGGTGCGCGCCAGTTTCCAGCGTTCGACGTGCTGACCACGCGCCGCTATTTGCAGCGGGTCCGAGGCATCGGGGAACAGCCGATCCAGCTCGGCGCTCATACGCTGACCATAGAGCAGGGCGGCGGGTTGGCCGTCTTCCAGATTGGGGTCTTTGGCGTTGGCCGCATCTATTGCGTCCAGTACTGCTTGCTTGCGCGTGCTCATGGGGTGCTCCGTTGTTCTTCTGGTTCAGCGGTCGTGCCTGACCAGTTGTTCAAAGCTACCCTATCGAGTCGCTACGCTGCGTGCAGCAAGCAATTGAATTTTCGGGCCGGGGAGAGGAGTACCCGGCCCGGACGAAGCAGGCTATTTAGCTGGCAGGCTTCGCCTTGTCCTGTGAAACGGGCTCTGAGACCTGATCAGGGAAGCTCAGGTCCGGGAACATGCTGTCCATTGATGGTCCAAACGCGTGGGCTTGCGCAGCAAGAACCGTTGTCGCCAATACAAAGGCAGTCATGAGAGTTTTCATCGTCTTACTCCGGTGATGGCTGTGTCGTGGTATTGAAATGAACAGTTCAGTTTAGAAATTCAAGGCAAGAAGTGAACTAATCGGTTCACTTTTTCGCATACCCGATATGCAAAATTGTATGGCGGCATTGTCAAAGCGATCGACGCACGATGAAATCCGCCAAGCGGTCCCCTTGCGACCAAAGCATCAGACAGGTAAACGCCCCCTAACGCATATGAGGTTTTCCGATGTCGATTGACCAAAGCACTGCCGCAAAGGTGGCTAAACTGGCCCGGATCAAGGTCGAGGATGACGCGCTGCCTGCGCTGGCATCCGAGTTCAACACCATCCTTGGGTTTATCGAGCAACTGAACGAAGTGGACGTCGAAGGCGTCGAGCCGATGGTGTCGGTCGAGCCAATGCGCCTGAAACGTCGCGAGGATGTGGTCACCGACGGAAACCAACAGGACAAGGTTCTGGCCAACGCCCCCGACGCGCGCGAGGGTTTTTTCGCAGTCCCCAAAGTGGTGGAGTAAGACATGAGCGATCTGAACAAACTGGGTCTGGCCGAAGCCCGCGACGCGCTGCGTGCCGGAGAAGTGACCTCGGTGGAATTGACGGAATCCTGCCTCAAGGCCATCGACGAAGCCGACGCGCTAAATGCCTTTGTCCACAAAACGCCCGAGATCGCGCTGGAGCGCGCCAAGGCTGCGGACGCGCGGATCAAGGAAGGCGACGCGCCTGCCATGTGTGGTCTGCCCATTGGCATCAAGGATCTGTTCTGCACCAAGGGCGTGCCCTCACAGGCGGCGTCGAAGATATTGGAAGGCTTCAAGCCGGAATACGAATCCACCGTCTCGCAGCAATTGGCCGATGCCGGAGCCGTGATGCTGGGCAAGCTGAACATGGATGAATTCGCCATGGGCTCGTCCAACGAAACATCCGTTTACGGCAACGCGGTCAGCCCGTGGCGGCGCGGCAATGACGATGCGCAACTGACACCCGGCGGTTCGTCGGGCGGGTCGGCCTCGGCTGTGGCCGCCGACCTGTGCCTGGCCGCGACCGGCACCGACACGGGCGGCTCGATCCGTCAACCTGCGGCCTTCACTGGCATCACCGGGATCAAGCCAACCTATGGGCGCTGCTCGCGCTGGGGCATTGTGGCCTTTGCGTCCTCGCTGGATCAGGCTGGTCCAATGACCAAGAACGTGCGCGACGCAGCGATCATGCTGGAAACCATGTGCGGCCACGACCCCAAGGATTCCACCAGCGCCGAACTTGCGGTTCCGAATTTCGAGGCGATGCTGACCGGCGACATCAAGGGCAAGAAAATCGGTATCCCGAAAGAATACCGTATGGACGGAATGCCTGCCGAGATTGAAAAGCTCTGGGCTGACGGTGCCGAGATGCTGAAAGCTGCGGGTGCCGAGATTGTCGATATCTCGCTGCCGCACACCAAATACGCGCTGCCTGCGTATTATGTGATTGCCCCTGCCGAGGCGTCCTCGAACCTTGCCCGCTATGACGGTGTCCGCTATGGCCGCCGCGCGACGCTGGCGCAGGGTGATGGCATCACCGAGATGTACGAGAAATCCCGCGCCGAAGGTTTCGGCCACGAGGTCCAGCGCCGCGTAATGGTCGGCACCTATGTGCTGTCGGCTGGTTTCTACGATGCCTACTACAATCGTGCCCGCCGCGTTCGCACCCTGATCAAGAAAGACTTTGAAGATGTCTTTGCTGCGGGTGTCGATGCGATCCTGACCCCGGCAACGCCGTCGGCCTCCTTCGGTCTGGGTGAGATGACCGAGGCGGATCCGGTGCAGATGTACCTCAACGACGTCTTTACCGTGACCGTGAACCTGGCCGGTCTGCCGGGCATTTCGGTGCCTGCCGGTTTGGATACGCAGGGTTTGCCGCTGGGTCTTCAACTGATCGGCCGCCCATGGGACGAGGGCGATCTGCTGAACACGGCTTACGCGCTGGAAAGCGCGGCGGGTTTTGTAGCCAAGCCGGGCAAATGGTGGTAAATCTCTGCTCAGGCAAGACGACTTAAAACGGAGCAGCTGAATGCGCCTTACGCTTCTGATTCCCGCCATTGGCTTGGTGGCCGCCTGTAATACGGTGGCCCCGGTACAGGGCACGAGCTTCAATACCCCGCAATATCAGGCGCAGCGCGAAGCTGAATTGGCAGGGCAAGGGCTGACCGGTAACCCCTTGCTGGGACCCGTTGACGTGACCGAACAACAGCTCGGCGCCCCCGGTGATCCGCTTCCCCCAACCGGAGAGAACGCGGATATCGCTTCGGCAACCGCTGTGGCGCTGGCAAACACCTCAGTTCCAGCAGCGACGCCAATCGCAAGCAATAACGCGATTTCGGACGAACAGGATTTTGAGGCCGTATCCGGGCGTCGCACCATCGAATCCGACGCAGCCCGGATCCAGCAAAATAGCCAGACCTACGAAGTTGTTGCACCGACCGCCGTGCCGCAGCGGGGTACGGATGGTCAGCCCAACATCGTTCAATATGCTCTGAATACGTCGAACCCAGTTGGTACTCAGCTTTACAGCCGCGCGGGGTTTAACCTGCAGGCCAAAGCACAGCGCAATTGCGCCCGGTATCCCTCGTCAGATCAGGCGCAGATCGAGTTTCTTGCAAGCGGCGGTCCCCAACGCGATCGCAAAGGACTGGACCCGGACGGGGACGGTTACGCTTGTGGTTGGGATCCCAGCACGTTCCGCAGTGCCGTCAACAACTGACCTCAACCCGATCTGGCACCCGTCGCCCAACTTTGGCGAACGTCGAGGCGGTTTGAAGCCGTCTCTGATTGTCCTGCACTACACAGCAATGGACAGCGCGCAGGAGGCGTTGGATCGCCTGTGCGATCCGCAATACGAAGTGTCCGCCCATTACCTGATTGGATCAGACGGCAGTCTCTGGCAGATGGTGCGCGAAAAGGATCGCGCCTGGCACGCCGGGGCAGGTGAGTGGTGTGGGCAGGACGACATCAATTCCCGGTCGATCGGCATCGAACTCGACAATCGCGGCGACCACCCGTTCTCAGAGCCGCAGATGATAGTTCTTGAGCGCCTGCTGACCGGTCTATCGCAAAGATGGACAATCCCCCCCAAAGGCGTCATCGGCCATTCTGATATGGCGCCCGGTCGCAAGCTGGACCCGGGCTCCCGATTTGACTGGCAGCGTCTCGAACATCAGGGGCTGGCAAAGCCGCGAAGCACCGGTGAGCACCCGCAGAACGCTGAAATGCAAGAGTTCAAACGCTTGGCGCAAGAGGCTGGTTTCACCGCAAACGTGGACGACGAGACACTTCTAAATACAGTTCGCCTGAGATATCGACCTTGGGGCAGGGGACCTCTGACGCACGACGACCTCACTCCGTTGATCAGGAAAACCGGATCAAGCTGATCCGTTCTTCATCTGGCTGAAAATATCCCGGGGTTGAATTGGCCGCAGGCCAAGAAGGGGCTGGCCCCTTCACCCGTTCTCCACCCTTGACGCCGCAGGACACAAGGCATACCCAGCCCACGCGCGGAGGGCCGGATGGCCGCTGGGGTCGCAAGACCCGAGAGGAAAGTCCGGACTCCACAAGACAACGGTGCCGGGTAACGCCCGGGCGGGGTAACCCGACGGAAAGCGCCACAGAAATCAAACCGCCTGCGACATCTGTCAAAGGTAAGGGTGAAACGGTGGGGTAAGAGCCCACCGCGCCCCTGGCAACAGGGGCGGCACGGCAAGCCCCACCGGGAGCAATGCCAAATAGGGTCCCCGCGCGGGCCGGTCGGCGCAAGCCGATACCGCCGCTAAGCGCGTCTTGGCCGAGAGGGACCGGGTTGGCAGCTTGAGCCGCGCAGCAATGCACGGCCTAGAGGAATGGTCATCGAAGGGGGCAACCCCGGAACAAGATCCGGCTTACAGGCCCTCCGCGCGTATTCCTCCTTTAGGTCGCGACAGCGACCGCGCTTCCGATCAGCCACAGCCCTGCAACGATCAGTGCGATACCAGTCGCAGGACCCAGCCATCGCGCACGCGGCAGCAGCTTCTCCAGTCCCACATAGATCGCAATACCGACGATCCAGTAGAGGTTCATGACACCTCCGACAAAGAGCAGCAGCATCAAGGCCCAGCAGCAGCCCAGACAATACACGCCGTGAACCGCGCCCACGCGAAATGCCCCCGGTGCGCCGGGTCGGTTATGCTCGGACAGAAACTGGGCCGGGCTGCGGCAGTGGCGCAGGCAGGCTGACTTCAAGCTGGACAATTGATACAGACCGGCCGCCAGCAAGACACACCCGGCAAACGCCTTTGACCGGATCGTCATCATGGGACCGTCTGACAGGCCAATCTGTTCCAGCCCCCATTGCCCACCCGTTGCAAATGCGCTGAAAAAAGCCCAAACGACGAGGTAGCCGGTTAGAAAAACCAGACTGAGCAAGGTTGTGCGCTTCTTATCTGGTCCCATGCGCTTGATGGCTGCGTACAAAAGCACGGTCGGCGCGGCGCTGGGCGTCATCATCGCGATCATCATGACCCACCACATGAGGAATATCAGGATGGTGTAGGGCAGGGACCAGACAACCGGTCCGCCCATCTGCATAGGCTCGCCGATCGGCCCCGCCATGCGGGTCATCTCGACGGCGGTCATGTTCATACCGATGCCGACAATGGTGTACCACGCGGCCCCAAACACGATCAGGGTGACGCAAAGCAGAACGACGCCGCTGTCTCGCCGCAGGACATAGTCGACCGCTCCTACGTGCGGCTGATTTGACTTAGTGGTCATATCTGCAGGGGATCACGCGCCGATTACGCCGTGGCCAGAGATATTGAGGTGGGCCAGATGCGCATGCGTTGCATCAAATGTCAGGCTGATTTCCCCACCCGTCGTTTTTGTTGTCCCGGATGCGGACTCGGCGTGCCGATACTCGAACCCGTTGGGCAGTTGGATGGACGCCCGATGCGGCAGTCCTGAAACGATATGAGGGATCGGATTAACCTCAAGATCGAAGATGCCCTTAACCTTTGCGTATCCTTTGCGGTCTTCGCGGGACCAATCCAGCTCAATCGGAAGGTAGAGGGTTTCGTGTTTGGTCGGCGCCATGGCGCTGTAGACGTACCAGAAGGTCGCCATCTCGTCCGTGTCCTCGCCTTTCATGATGGCTTCCAGCGCGGCCCGTTGATCCGCCGAGGCGCTTTCGTCGATGATCAATTGCATCTGACCATTGCCTTCGTGGATGGGACCCGGCCAATAATAGACGCCTGCTGCGCGCAACCCGGCCAGATCGGTGTCGCCATAGTGCCCGGATTTAATGTCATACGCGACAACCGCCTCGCAATTGCCGTGTGTCGGCAACACGCTGAACTGGCATGGGCAGCCGAAGTTACAGTTGCAGTTGGCCAGTTCTTCGCCCTGAATTGTCCATTCTGTCATGATGTCCCCCCAAAAAATATCAAGCTACAAACGCTGCCGTCATTCGTGCTTGCCTGTTTTTGGTGCCTCAAAAACCGAGCCGTTCAGTGGCTTCTTCGATTTTGGAACTGAGGGGAAGTTACCACGGTTAAGTGATTGTCACAAACTTACGGAAATTCTCGCTGCAAAGTACCTTGTTTGAGGGCTGCTTTGCGTTCGTCCCAGGTCAAATGGATGACCGAAATGGACACCTTCGGGGCCGCTGCGGGTTTCCGGCGCTGGGGCGCACCTCTGTGATGGGTGCGATTCGGTTGAATACTGATTATGGTACATCGGATTTGAAGCTGAGGTGTTTGGACATGGGATATCCAGCGGAAAATCGGACTTGATTCATTCCTGTTTCCACGTGCCACCCTGTCCATCCGAAAACAAACCTCGTTAGGTTGGTTGTCAGGTGCGATTGCGCTTGACATAGGCGGTGCAGGGCGTAAAAGCGCACGCTCATAGGAATTCAACCGAAGGGCTCCTGCCTTTTCGGACGCAGGAGATAACCATGGCGAAGCCGACGACAATCAAGATCCGTCTGAACTCGACCGCGGGCACGGGCCACTTCTACGTGACCAAGAAAAACGCGCGTACCATGACCGAGAAAATGACCGTTCGTAAATACGATCCGGTCGCTCGGAAGCATGTCGAGTACAAGGAAGGCAAGATCAAGTAATCTGCCGTCCAGATTGGACAGTTTGAAAGGGTTCCGCTTTGGCGGGACCCTTTTTCGTGCTTTCTGGCGCGGACTAGAGTGCAAACGGCCTGTGTGACTGCGCTGTAGGCCGTTGCAACGAAGCATCAGCAGTTAGGTCAATCGACAAAGCGGTGGGTTGCTTTTTTGAATGGCTTGCCCCTACGCTTCAACAACTCGTTCCAAAATGTTGGCCGTCATGAAAAAAATCTTGTTATCCACAATAACTGTTTTGGCCCTTGCAGCTTGTGAGGACCCCTATAACCGTCAGGGTGTTGGCTTCACGGGTATAGATGGAGAGCCTCGCACAATCTCGGATATTCCGGGTGCTGTCTCTTTCCTTCCCAGAGCGACCAACGTTCCGGCGGAATTGGCCGTGCTGCCAGCCGTTCAGGTGACTTCCGGTGAAACGGACCCTCAGAAACTTGCTCGTGTGGCGATCGACAACGGTGGTCGTAGCGACGCCAATTCGGTGGCCCTGACGGGGCTTTCGACCAATATGTTCCTGAGCACGGTCAGCGTGAATGGAACGCTGTATGGCGTTCTGCGCACAGATAGCAGCAGCACCAGAGTGGACAACGAAGTAGGCGCTGCCTTTGGCCGTAACGCTGAACAGTTTACCGGGTGTCTTCCGGCGGGTGACGTCTACCGCAAGGGCTCGTCGCAACGCAGCTCTGGTTTTGCGGTTCCTTTGAACTGTAGCTAAACCGCTCACTATTCTTCGGATGAAGCCTTCACCTTTGGGTGGAGGCTTTTTCTTTGACCACAGTGCGGATGGGCTACAGCGTGCACACACGGTTTGACCGCTGGCGGTTGACCAAAAAGAAAAGGGCGGACCGAATTGGCCCGCCCTTTCGTTTGAAAATCGTCAGTTCGTTATTCGCGGCTGCCAAAGAGTTGCAGCAGGAACATGAACATGTTGATGAAGTCCAGATACAGGCTCAGCGCGCCCATGATCGCAGCTTTACCCAGCCATTCCTTGTCGCCCGAGTGGGCCATCTGCAGGTAGGTGGTTTTGATGTTCTGCGTGTCATAAGCAGTCAGGCCCGCAAAGATCAGAACGCCGATTACCGAAATGGCAAAAGCTACGGCCGACGACGCGATGAAAATGTTCACGATTGAAGCGACGATCAGACCGATAACACCCATGATCAGGAACGTGCCCATGGCGGACAGGTCTTTCTTGGTGGTGTAGCCGTACAGCGACAGACCGGCAAAAGCGATTGCCGTGATCAGGAAGACCTGAATGATCGACTGACCGGTAAAGACCAGGAAGATCCAGCTAATCGACACGCCCATAACGGCGGCGAACAGGTAAAATACCGTTTGCGCGCCCGCCGCGGACAGTCGGTTGATTCCGGCGCTGAAGCCAAACACAAAGGCCAGCGGAGCGAACATGATGACCCATTTCAGGGGCGAGGCAAACAGCGTCGCGCCGAAGGAAGTCAGGTATTTGTTGGCGCTCAGTTGAGCGGCAGCAGCCGACGGATCGGTCGTCGTTGCAAGGCCAGCAATCGCCCAAGCCGCTGCAAACGTGATCAGCATGCCCACGGACATGGTGCCGTAGACTTTGTTCATGTGGGCGCGCAGGCCCTCGTCAATCTCGGCAGCGCGTGCACCGGTCGCTGTCCGGATCGTGTCAAATTGTGCCATTAAAGGGTCTCCCTTTACATATTCTTGTTGCGCCCTGAATTCAGCGCGCGTTCCCCGCAAATATCGGCAAGTGCGAGCTACGTTTCAAGGGTTTAACGCCGGAAACTGGTTAAAACACGCTACAAAAATGGCGGCCTGCTGACATGGGCCGCCATTCAATCGAAAAAGATGCATCCTGTGGTCACTTTTGCCAATAATCCGGCGCATCCCAGATGTGGCGGGAAGCCTCTGTTTTGGCTTGTTCCCTGGTAATTCCGATGTCCTCCAGTGCGCGATCGTCCAACTGACCAAGGCTGCGGCGTTGGCGTTGGAGTGAAAGGACGTCCCAAAGCGAAGTTACCGAAAAGCGGCGGTGCGAAGTGCAATGTGAAGTCAGAGTTATTTGGGTCATAGCTTTTGTCCTTTCCGTAAATCTCGATGGTTTGGTTCTGTTCCATCAACTTCCTTGATTTATATGGCTCAGTATGACACATTTTAAAAATGAATATTTATGAACCGATGCATAAGGATTCGTGAACATGCGAAATTTGGACATAACCACGTTGCGCTCATTCGTGGCTGTTGCCGACCAGGGCGGTGTGACTCGGGCTGCGGGTTTTCTGCACCTGACGCAATCTGCCGTCTCCATGCAGTTGAAACGTTTGGAGGAGCTGTTGGGCCTCGAATTGCTGGACCGAAGCGGCAGGACGATCGCGCTGACCGCGTCGGGCGATCAATTGCTGGCCTATGCCCGACGCATGATCGCCCTGAATGATGAAGTAATTTCAAAACTCACGGATCAGGCTTTCGAGGGTGAGGTCGTTTTGGGTGTGCCCCACGACATAGTCTATCCTGCCATCCCTCGGGTGCTTCAACGGTTCAACGCCGATTTCCCGCGCGTGCGGGTTCAACTGGTTTCGTCCTATTCGCTGCAACTGAAGGACATGTTCAAAAAGGGAGAGTGTGACCTGATCCTGACGACAGAGGCGACTGTTGGCGAGGGCGCTGAAACGATTGCCGAGCTTCCGTTGCGCTGGATAGGCGCGCCGGGCGGTTCGGCTTGGCGCAAGCGTCCTATACCTCTGGCGTTGGGTCGCAGGTGTCTGTTCCGCCCGCAGGTCATCGCGGCATTGGACGAGGCCGGTATCCCGTGGGAGCTGTCAGTCGAAACCGAGAACGACCGCACGATCGAAGCGACGGTCAGCGCGGACTTGGCCGTACACGCGATGCTGGACGGAACCGAAGCCGCGCATCTGTCGCAAATCGACGACGGAGGCGTGTTGCCCGAACTTCCAGTGCACATGATCAACCTTTACGGCGGTGAATCCGGTCGCGGAGCGGTGGTCGAGGCGTTGGCGTCGCTCGTCCGGCAGAATTTCCTTTTGGTTGGCGGGACGCAGTTGAAGGCCGTGGTGGGCTAGGGAGTGATCACGACCTTGCCAGTCGCGGCGCGGTCCCTCAATAGCTGTAGCCCCTGTTCGACCTCTGTCAGAGGCAGGGTGTGACTGATGTGGGGCTTGATCCGCCCCTCGCTATGCCATCGAAACAGGGTTTCAAAACTGTCCTGTACGATCTGGGGGCGGAACTTCAGGTAGCCGCCAATGTAAAATCCGATCACGGTCAGGTTCTTGACAAGCAGGTGGTTTGCCGGAATTTGGGGGACATCTCCGCCGGCGAACCCTATTGGAAGCAGACGGCCTTCGGGGTTGGTTGCGCGAAAGGCTGCCTTGAACACATCTCCGCCTATCGCGTCGTAGACGACATCCGCTCCGCCTAGTTCCAGCACCCGCGTTCGCAGGTCTTCGGACGCATCAATCAGGTGGTCGGCCCCTGCTGCTTGGGCAACCTCAAGTTTCTCAGCACCGCGCGCCTGGGCGATGACGGTGGCACCCATCAGCTTGCCGATCTCGACAGCCGTAAGGCCGACGCCGCCCGCTGCGCCCGTGACCAACAGTGTTTCGCCGGGTTGAAGGCGGGCGCGGTGATCCAGTGCGATATGGCTGGTGCCATATGCAATCTGAATGGCCGCTGCGTCCTCGAAGCTCATCGAATCGGGCATTGGAATAGCGCGGTCGGCGTCGAACACGCCGAATTCGGCCAAGCCACCTTGACCCGAGTACACCGCGACCCGGTCACCGGGGTGCAGATTTGTAACGCCTTCGCCGGATTTCTCAACGATGCCAGCAATTTCCATGCCCTGTGTGAACGGCGTGTTCGGGGTGTCCTGATAGGTGCCTTTTTGCATGAGCAGATCGGCGAAGTTCAATCCGCAAGCCTTGATCTGAACGCGAACTTGACCCGGACCCGGCTCGGGAAGGGCTGTTTCACATAGTTGGGCTTTGGCCCCTGCGGATTGGATTCTATAGGCCAGCATGGTCGCGCTCCGTGTTTTCCGAGCATAGATTCGCTTTGGCCGATGATTGTCAATCGTTTACCCTGCGAGACCAAAGGCGTGCAGATCGGCAAATTAATTACCAGTCTCAACGGGCTTTTGCTGTGAGTATGCCAGCATAGCACAACTTTAAATCTTTGTTCTTTGACGCAGATTCAACCCGCTTGAAAAAATACCAAAAAGAAGCAATATTGCGCTATGGTGCTGATTTGGGGGCATGTTCCAAATTAGGGAGTGGTTAAGCACAGCTCACTAGTGATGCGGCAGTGAAAACCGTCGCGCGCCCCTTGTGGTTGTGTGTAGGAGAGGAGAATACCAATGACTCATCACGTGGATGTCCATGTGGGCAAGCGCGTCCGGCATCGCCGCTGGCTGATCGGCATGACTCAGCAGCAACTGGCGCAGCAGGTTGGTATTAAGTTCCAACAAATTCAGAAATATGAGACGGGTGCGAACCGGATCAGTGCGTCTCGTCTATGGGATATTGCCGAGGCGTTGGATGTACCGGTCAGCTTTTTCTTTGAAGGTCTGGAGGAGGCCGAGAAAGAAAGCGCTGGCAAGAAGTCCGTACCTGCCGACCTGATGGGGGACAAAGAGGCTCTGGACCTTGTGCGGTCTTACTATGCGATCCCTGAAAACCAACGCCGTCGTCTGTTTGAACTGGCGCGGGTTCTCAGCGATGTCGCATAAGATAGCGGGTTGACTCTGTTGCGTGCGCGCCGCACGGGTAGCGCATGCAGGATACTACGCTGAATGATTTGGAAGTCGCCGAAGAAATGGCCGATGCAGCACGCAAGGCCATTCTTCCTTATTTCAGGCAGTCTGACCTGGAAACATCCAACAAGCTGGCTGACGGGTTTGACCCGGTAACGATTGCCGACCGCGAGGCCGAACAGGTCATGCGGGAGGTTCTCGCCCGTCACCGTCCCGAAGACGGTATCTTCGGCGAGGAATTCGGGCAGGTTGAAGGCCGCAGCGGTCGAACGTGGGTTCTGGACCCGATCGACGGGACGCGGGGGTTCATAAGCGGTACGCCGACTTGGGGTGTTCTGATCGCGCTGAGCACTCAAAACGGGCCGATCATGGGCGTCATTGATCAACCGTATATCGGCGAAAGATTTGTGGGGTCTGCGGGTGTGGCTCGCTCGATTGGCCCAACCGGGACAACGCAGCTCAGGACGCGGTCGACACGTTCGCTGGACCAGGCAATCTTGTTCACCACTTTCCCTGAAGTGGGCTCTTTGCAGGACCGGGCCGGTTTTGAGGCCGTCGCGCAACACGCACGTCTTACCCGGTACGGAATGGATTGCTATGCCTATGCGTTGTTGGCCGCGGGGCAGGTCGATCTGGTGATCGAGTCCGGCCTGAACGCCTATGACATACAGGCACCAATCGCCGTGATCGAGGCCGCTGGCGGTATTGTCACGGATTGGCAAGGCGGGGCTGCCCACAATGGTGGGCGTGCTTTGGCCGCCGCAAATCCTGACTTACACGCTGCAGCTTTGGAAATCCTGCGCGACTATTGAAACCTGTTGCCGTGGTGGGGCCAGTCGGGTAAGTTCCGCCCTGCTGGTTCTTATGCCCGTTTTCCGCCAGCCTTCGCACTCCATGCATGAAACGGGCTTGTGCAAGGAGGGCGAAATGACCGAAATCCTTATCAAAAACGCCGATACCATCCTGACGATGGACGACACGCGCCAAGAGCTTTCGGGCGCGGATATTCTGATCCGTGACGGGCAGATTGCTCAGATCGGCCACGCGCTGCAAACGGGTGGCGAAATCCATGATGCGTCGGGTTGCGTCGTGACCCCCGGGTTGGTGAACACACATCACCATCTGTATCAAACTCTGACACGCGCCGTACCGGGGGGACAGGATGCGTTGTTGTTCGGCTGGCTGAAGACGCTCTATCCAATCTGGTCCCGGTTTGGACCGGAAGAGATGTTTGTCTCGGCGCAGATTGGCCTGGCAGAGCTTGCCCTCTCGGGATGTACCCTGAGCTCCGATCACCTGTACCTATACCCGAACGGCGCAAGACTGGACGACACCATCGCAGCGGCTGCCGAGATCGGCATGCGGTTTCATCCCACGCGTGGTGCCATGAGCATAGGCGAGAGCGACGGTGGCCTGCCGCCGGATTCCCTGGTCGAGGCCGAAGCCGCCATTCTCGAGGACATGATCCGCGTGGTCGATGCATTCCACGATCCCTCTGACGGAGCCATGTGCCGGGTCGGGCTGGCACCGTGTTCGCCGTTCTCGGTCAGCCGCGACCTGATGCGAGATTCTGCAGTTTTAGCCCGCGACAAGGGTGTGATGCTGCACACGCATCTGGCTGAGAATGACGAGGATATCGCCTATTCTCAGGCGCAGTTCGGCTGCCGACCGGGGCAATATGCTGAAGAATTGGGCTGGACCGGGGCTGACGTCTGGCACGCCCACTGTGTCAAGCTGGACGGGACCGAGATCGACCTGTTCGCACGTACGCAAACCGGGGTGGCCCATTGCCCATGCTCAAATTGCCGCTTGGGGTCCGGCATCGCACCAGTGCGCGCCATGCGGGATCGCGGTGTACCCGTTGGGATTGGCGCGGATGGGTCGGCCAGCAATGATAGCGGAAACCTGATCCTTGAGGCACGGCAAGCCATGCTACTGCAACGGGTGGCAAATGGGGCCGATGCCATGTCCTCGCGCGAAGCGCTGGAAATCGCCACCCGAGGCGGCGCGGATGTGCTGAACCGCCCTGATTGCGGCCGGTTGGAGCCGGGCAAACGCGCCGATATCGCCATCTGGGATACGCACGGCGTCGAAAGTGCCGGCAGTTGGGATCCGGCCGCCTTGCTGCTGGCCGGGCCGACGAAAGTCAAACACCTGTTTGTCGAGGGCCGCCTGATCGTGCGCGACGGGCAGATCACAACGCTCGACCTGCCCAAAGTCATCGAAACCCAAAACCGCCTCGCCCACGCTTTGGCGGGTTAGGCGCGGATCCGTTCTTCATCTGGCCAAAAATATCCCCGCCGGAGGCATGGGCCATAGGCCCATTCCCTTCAAACCGATACGGCCCGACCGCCGATCCAGACCTCGGCAATGGCGCGGTCGTCGCCCATCATGATTGTGGGGAAGATAGCCTCCCAAAGATCATCGGCGCAGGCTTCGCGCTGGGCAATCGCCGGGGTTGAGGCCAGGTCAAGAACGACCAGGTCCGCCTCCATCCCCGGTGCGACGTTGCCGATGCTGTCATCCAGCCGCAGCGAGCGGGCAGAACCAACAGTGCCCAACCACAGCAGTTGTGCCGCGTGCAAAGGCGCGCCGCGCAATTGTCCGATTTCGTAGGCCGAAGCCATCGTGTGCAACATGGAAAAGCTCGACCCGCCGCCTGTATCCGTTGCCAAGCCAACGCGGTGGCCGTCCTGCATCAGGCCGCTCATGTCGAACAAACCCGAGCCGATGAACGTGTTTGACGTCGGGCAGTGGATCAGGGCTGCATCCACTTCGCGCAGGCGGTCGCGCTCACGCGCCTCCAGATGGATGACGTGGCCGTAGACGCCGTGCGATCCCAGCAGGCCGAATTTCTCATACGTATCCAGATAGTCCCGCGCCTCGGGGAACAGCTCGCGGACCCATGCGATTTCGTCGGTCTGCTCGCTGAGATGCGTTTGCATCAGGCAGTGCGGGTGCTCAGCCCAGAGCGCACCCATCGCCTCAAGCTGTTCGGGCGTGGACGTCGGAGAAAAGCGGGGCGTGATGGCATAGGACAGGCGGTCGACCCCATGCCATTTCTCCAACAACGCTTGGGATTGATCATAGGCCGTCTGCGCCGTGTCCCGCAGCCCCTCGGGTGCATTGCGATCCATGCAGGTTTTGCCCGCGACCACACGCTGATTGCGCTGCTGCGCGGCCGAGAAAAAGGCGTCGACGCTTTCTGGGTGGATGGTGCAGAAGCTGCACATCGTCGTCGTTCCATGGGCCGCCGTCAGATCGAGATAGCGGTTCGCGATCTCCGAGGCGTAGACAGGATCGCCGAACTTCATCTCTTCGGGGAAAGTATAGGTGTTCAACCAGTCGATCAGGCGTTTGCCCCAACTGGCGATCATTGCGGTCTGGGGATAGTGCACATGCGCATCCACGAACCCAGCCATGATGACATGATTGCCGTGGTCAACCACGGTGGCCTCGGGATGCGCTGAGCGCAAGCTGTCAGCATCCGCCACGGCCGAAATCCGGCCGTCCTCGATCAGAACGGCCTCGCTGATCTTGACGGCTTCGGTCGGCTCTCCTTCAAAAGGGGAACCGGTGAAGCTCAGAACACGCCCTTTCAGCAGCGTTTTTTGCGCCATTTTCATTCATCTCCGCCTGTCTGGGACTGTGAAACAGCATAAGGGCGGGAAACTTGCCGGTAAATCGGCGCATTGTCATTGTTTTCCGGTAGCTGCTTCTTCTAATTAGGGGGCAATGACCGAACGGAACGGGGGCAGATATGACCACAGGCTTTGATGAACCCGTAATCGACACGAGCAGTGAAGAAGACGTCTATGCGCTGGATCGCAAAACCGTAGCTGCGATCCTCTATGCGGTTGACGTCGAGGACCGCAACAAGCTGATCGAGCTGATGGAGCCGTTGCACCCGGCTGACATCGCGGACCTTCTTGAACAGATCAATCCCTACGACCGCGCTCGGTTGATCCGGCTGTACGACAAGGAATTTGACGGCGATATCCTGTCCGAACTCGATGAGGCCGTTCGAGAGGAAATCATCGGCATCCTCAACCCGGACGTTCTGGCCGAGGCCGTCCGCGACATGGAAAGCGACGATGTCGTTGACCTATTGGAGGATCTCGAAGAACCGCAGCAAGAGGCCATTCTGGACGCGCTTGAGGATTCCGAGCGGATCGCGGCGGAACAGGCGCTGTCTTACCCCGAAAACTCGGCCGGTCGTCTTATGCAGCGCGAAGTTGTCATGGCGCCCGAGCATTGGACGGTTGGGCAAGCCATCGACTTCATGCGTGCCAATGATGGTCTGCCGGAACAGTTCTATCACGTCGTGCTGGTTGACCCCCGGCTGAAGCCCTCGGCTCAGGTTACGTTGGGCAAGCTGATGGCGGCGCGGCGCGAAGTGCCATTGCTGGACATCACGGAAGAAGAATTCCACACAATTCCCGTCGATCAGGATGAGGAGGACGTGGCCTATGCCTTCAACCAGTACCACCTGATCTCGGCCCCGGTTGTGGATGCTGACGGGCGGCTGGTCGGGGTCATCACAATCGACGACGCGATGGTGGTTCTGGACGAAGAGCATGAGGAAGACATCCTGCGCCTGGCGGGGGTCAGCGACGAAAGCTCGCTGTCTGACTCGGTGGCAGCGACCAGCAGGCGGCGCTTGCCGTGGTTGGCCGTGAACCTCTGCACGGCGATCTGTGCCTCGCTGGTGATCTCGCAATTCGAGGCGGCGATCGACCAGTTGGTCGCGCTGGCGATCTTGATGCCGATCGTGGCTTCGATGGGGGGCAATGCCGGGACACAGTCGCTGACGGTTGCCGTGCGTGCGCTTGCGACGCGCGACCTGACGCCGTCGAACGTGTTGCGGGTGATCCGTCGTGAATTGCTGGTGGGCATGTTGAACGGCCTGTGTTTCGCAATTGTGTTGGGGACAGTCGGGATGCTTTGGTTCGACTCGCCGCTCTTGGGTGTCGTGATCGGGGCCGCCTTGGTCGTGAACATGATCATCGCTGGTTTCGTTGGTACGGTAGTACCGGTGGTGCTGGACCGTCTGGGCGCTGACCCGGCGCTTGCGTCCGGCACCTTTGTGACAACCACAACGGATGTCATGGGGTTCTTCCTGTTCCTTGGGCTTGCCAGCGTGGTGCTACTGTGACCGATCTGACCGAAGTTAAAGCAGCCGCGCGCAAGGCGGCTTTTGCACGCCGCAAGGCCGCGTTTGATATACGCTTGCCCGGAGCCGCCGGACGCCTGTCCGAAGTTTTGGCCGGTCACAGGGGCGTGGCGCTGTCTGGTTACATGCCGATCCGAACAGAAATTGACCCCCTGCCTGCGATGGCCGAAGCGTCGGCTTATGGCCCGGTTGGAGTGCCGGTCATACAGGCCGCGGGGCAGCCTTTGAAGTTCTCTCGCTGGACGCCAGAGGGCGCATTGAAGGACGGACCATTCGGCGCGAAAGTGCCCGAGGTCGATGATTATTTTGAGCCGGAAATCCTGATCGTCCCCTTAGTTGCTTTTGACGCACAAGGAGGGCGGCTGGGGTATGGCGGCGGCTTTTATGACCGCACGCTGGAAGGATTGCGGGCAAAGCGGCCAACGCTGGCCATTGGTTTCGCATTCGATGCGCAAGAGGCTGACGGGCTGCCTCTTGAGGCAACCGATCAGCCGTTAGACATGGTTGTTACAGAAAGTCGCGTGTTGACCTTTCCGACCTGAAAACGGCCTTACCCCGGGTTGTTCTCGCGGAAATAGTCCCAGGCGTCGACTTCGCGACCGTCTGCCAGAATACAGACCCCGGTTTGCCCATTGGAACCGTCACGGATTTCGTAGGTTCCACCGCTTTCAACGCAGAATGTCGCTGCGGGATTTGCCAGTTCTGTTGATTGCTCTGGCACAGGGTCACAGGCCGCAAGCGGCGTCAGAATTGCAGCCGAGATAAGGAAACGGTTCATAAAGATCTCCCTTGGAATAGGATTTGTAAGTTTATAGCGCCAGTTTAACCACTTGTGCTTGACGGATGCCACACTTAGGACGGTTTGAATGAGAATACTGTTTTTGGGTGACGTAATGGGCCGGGCGGGACGCGCGGCCATTCAGCAGCATCTGCCGCGTCTGCGTGACGAATGGCGGCTGGATTTTGTCGTGGTCAATGGTGAGAACGCCTCGAACGGGATGGGGCTGAGCGGGGATCACGCCAAGCTGCTGCTGGATGCGGGCGCGGATTGCCTGACGCTGGGCGATCATGCGTTCGACCAGAAGGACATGCTGCAGTTCATCGAAAATGAGCCGCGCATTGTGCGCCCCGTAAATTTTGCCAAAGGCGCACCGGGGCGGGGGCATCGCCTGTATACCGCGCCGGGTGGACGCAAGGTGCTGGTGGTGCAGGTGCTGGGGCAGGTGTTCATGAAACGGCCCTTTGATGATCCGTTTTCGGCCATCGAGCCGATCCTGAAGTCCCATCCGCTTGGTGGGCAGGCTCAGGCGATCATCGTCGACATGCATTGCGAGGCGACCTCGGAAAAAATGGCGATGGGTCACTACTGTGACAAACGCGCCAGCCTTGTGGTGGGCACGCATACGCATGTGCCAACGGCGGACGCGCAGATTCTTCCGGGCGGCACGGCCTATTTGACCGATGCGGGTATGTGCGGGGACTACGACTCGGTGATCGGCATGGACAAGGTGGAACCCATGCGCCGCTTTATCACCGGAATGCCCAAGGCAAGATTCACCCCAGCCAATGGTGAAGCGACGCTCAGCGGCGTGTTTGTCGAGACCGATGATCAGAACGGGCAGGCGAAATCTGTCCAAATGGTACGCGTTGGCGGGCGGTTACAGCAGGCGGGGCCGCAGTAAGGCTTGCTCTGACCCGCGCAATGCGGGAAACTGCTTGCCGGGCGCGTTTGCCAAGCCAGGGTTCGGACAGAATACCAAGAATGCATTTCCTCCAACTGACAGAAACAGGAAGCGCGATACTAGCGCTGTTGGTCGTCGCAGGCATGTTCGTCATGTTCCTGCGAGAGGTCTACCCGACCGAGGTCGTCGCCATCGGCGGCGTGGCCGTGATGCTGGTGACAGGCATCCTTCCGTACCAAAGCGCCTTGGCCGTGCTGTCAAACCCTGCGCCTTGGACCATTGCCGCGATGTTCATCATCATGGGGGCGTTGGTGCGGACCGGAGCGTTGGACGCGTTCACATCGACCGCACAGAAACAGGCGCAGGTGAACCCGCGTATCGCTATCGGATTGCTCATGGCCTTCGTGGTGCTGGCGTCGGCGGTTGTGTCGAACACGCCCGTCGTTGTCGTGATGATCCCGGTATTTGTGCAGATAGCGCGGACACTTAACGTCCCGGCCTCGAAACTGCTGATCCCGCTGAGCTATGCGGCCATTCTGGGTGGAACGCTGACCCTGATCGGCACCTCGACCAACCTTTTGGTGGACGGTGTGGCCCGGTCGCAGGGCATGACTCCGTTCACGATATTCGAGGTCACGCCGCTGGGTATCGCGCTGGTGATCTATGGCATGGTGTATCTGCGATTTGTCGCGCCACGTTTGCTGCCCGAGCGGGACAGCATGGCGTCGCTTCTAAGCGACAGGTCCAAAATGAAGTTCTTCACCGAGGCGGTCATCCCCCCGGAAAGCAACCTGATCGGTCGGGAAGTCACCGGCGTTCAGCTTTTCAAACGGCCCGGAGTGCGCCTGATCGACGTCATCCGCGGCGACGAATCGCTGCGTCGGAACCTCAAGGGGGTCCAGTTGAAATTGGGTGATCGCGTGGTTCTGCGTACCCAAATGACCGAGTTGCTAAGTCTACAGCGCAACAAGGAACTGAAGCGCGTGGATCAGGTTTCTGCTGTTGAGACCAAAACGGTCGAGGTGCTGATTACTCCGGGCTGCCGCATGGTTGGGCGCACGCTGGGCGCGATGCGCTTGCGGCGGCGCTATGGTGTTTATGTGCTTGCGGTGCACCGCCGGAACCAGAATATCGGGCGGCAACTGGATGAGCTTGTGGTGCGGGTAGGTGATACCCTGCTGCTGGAAGGGTCGCCCGAGGATATTCAGCGGCTTGCGGCTGATATGGACATGGTCGATGTCACGCAGCCCTCTGCCCGTGCGTTCCGTCGCAGCCATGCGCCGATTGCGATCGGCGCGCTTGCAGGTATCGTTGTGCTGGCCGCGCTGGGCGTTGCTCCGATTTTGCTGTTGTCGATTCTTGCCGTCGCTGTGGTTCTGCTGACACGGTGTATCGACGCGGACGAGGCGTTTTCTTTTGTCGAAGGCCGCTTGTTGGCGCTGATCTTTTCCATGCTGGCCATTGGTGCCGCGTTGGACAAATCGGGCGCTGTTTCGCTGATCGTCGAAGCCATTGCGCCGGGGCTAAGCGCGCTACCGCCTTTCCTGATCATCTGGGCCGTATATCTGCTGACCTCGGTGCTGACCGAACTGGTGTCCAACAATGCGGTTGCGGTCGTCGTAACGCCCATCGCCATTGGGTTGGCGCAGGCTGTTGGAATTGACCCGCGCCCGCTTGTCGTTGCGGTTATGGTCGCGGCCTCGGCGTCGTTCGCTACGCCGATCGGGTATCAGACCAACATGATGGTTTATGGTCCGGGCGGGTACAGATTCGTCGACTTCATGAAGGTGGGTATCCCGTTGAACCTGACCGTGGGCTTGTTGGCGTCGCTTCTGATCCCGCTGATCTGGCCTCTGTAGCATCGGCGCATAACCGCTGGTTTTCCGGCGAAGTCCTTGTAAAATCGACCTCTATTACAATCTTTGTAGAAAGTGATTTTGCAGGAAGGAGCAAACGTATGCTCAAACTCGGATCTTCTGCCCTGGCCGTTGTCGCCATGTCCACGGTTCTGGGGGGCGTCGCAAGCGCCGGAACAATTGAAGGCACAGCCACCTATCGCGAGCGTATCGCGGTTCCGCCTGATGCGACCCTGTTGGTCCAGTTGCAGGATGTTTCGCGCGCCGATGCGCCGTCGGTAACGCTGTCCTCAAAACGCTATGCACTGACCGGAGTGCCCGCCCAATTCGAGCTGAGCTATGACGACGCGCTGATCCGCGACGGAACGCGGTATGTCGTGCGCGGGTCGATCTTTCAGGGGGATAAACTGCTGTTCACCACGGATACGGCCTATCCGGTTCTAACGAATGGTGGGGGAAGCTCGACCGATCTGGTTCTGGTTCAGGCCCAGCCACAGGGGGTTGCCACGTTAGAGAACACAAAGTGGATGGCGACCGGGCTGAACGGCAAGCCGTTCGAGACAGAAAAGCGCCCGGAACTGAACTTTGCCGAAGGCGGGGCGTTTTCAGGCAGCAGCGGCTGCAACCGGTTCACGGGTCAGGCCGAGATCACCGGCAGTCAGATTGATTTCCCGGACAATATGGCCGCGACCCTGATGGCATGCCCGCCGCCGTTGGATGAGATTGAGCGAGAGTTCCTCAAGGCTCTGTCAGTCGTGACGGCCTATGCGTTCAAAGGGGACACACTTGTACTGTTGGACAGCGCAGGGCAGGCCGTCATCCAGTTCGCGCGGGCGACTTGATAGCCGGGGCCGTCAGGCGACGGCCCGAGAGCGCCCGGCGTTACGGCCTGAGAAAATGCAGCCCCCTAGGAACGTGCCTTCCAGCGCATTGTACCCGTGGTAGCCTCCACCCCCGAACCCGGCGACCTCTCCGGCGGCAAAAAGGCCGGGGACGACTTGACCGTCGGCTCCGATCATCTGGCTGTCGAGGTTCGTTTGCAAACCGCCCAGAGTTTTGCGGGTCAGAATGTGCAGCTTGACCGCAATCAGAGGCCCGTTGGCCGGGTCAAGAAACTTGTGCGGTTTGGCGGTGCGGATCAGGCGGTCGCCGCGATAGTTGCGCGCCGCCAGAATCGCCGCCATCTGCGCATCTTTGGTGAACGGATTGTCGATCTGCGAGTCCCGCGCTTCGATCTGGGCGCGCAGATGCGCTTCGTCGATCAGGCCGCCGCCCATCTGGTTCATGCCGCTGACCAGCTCGGTCAGTGTGTTGGCGACGATAAAGTCCTCACCGTGTTCCTTGAATGCCTCAACCGGGGCTGTGGCCTTCGAGCCGGTCAATATGCGCTGCAACAGCACTTCGCGCCATCCGCCTTCGGTCATGTCCGGGTTTTGCTCAGACCCCGAAAGGGCGAATTCCTTTTTGATCACCTTCTGGGTCAGAACAAACCAACTGTATTCATACCCGGTTTTCAGGATTTCCTTCAGCGTTCCCAGCGTGTCAAACCCCGGCAGGCTAGGGGGTTTCATCCGGTTTCCACGTGCATCAAACCACATCGAACTTGGGCCGGGCAGGATGCGAATTCCGTGGGACGGCCAGATCGGGTTCCAGTTTCGCACGCCTTCGGTGTAGTGCCACATTCGGTCGCCGTTGATCACATGTCCGCCAGCCTTTTCGCTGATCGCGATCATGCGGCCGTCAACATGAAAGGGCACACCCGCAACCATATCTTTCGGTGGTTCCCCCAACCGGTCGCGGGGCCAGTTCTTGCGGACCATCTCAAAATTACCGCCGATCCCGCCAGAGCTGACGATGACGGACGGGGCATAGATTTCAAACTCTCCAACTTCATCGCGGTTGGTTTTGGCACCGTGTTGAGCGGTGTCATCGGCTAACACCTCGCCCGAGACACCTTTGGCGCATCCGTTCTGCATGATGATGTGGCTGACCTGATGGCGGAACTTCATCTCGATCAGACCGGCGTCGACATGTTCCTGCACACGGCGGATAAAGTGTTCCAGAACGCCCGGACCGGTGCCCCATGTGATGTGGAACCGGGGAACCGAGTTTCCGTGACCATCCGCATAAGACCCGCCGCGCTCTGCCCAGCCGACGATCGGGAACCAACGCAAACCCATGTCATGCAGCCAAGGGCGCATTTCCCCGGCGGCGAACTCGACATAGGCTTCGGCCCATTTGCGCGGCCAGGCGTCATCGTCCCGGTCGAACTGGGCGCTGCCCAGCCAATCTCTCATGGCCAGTTCGTGACTGTCGCGGATTCCCATCCGGCGCTGTTCGGGCGTGTCGACCATGAACAGCCCGCCAAGGCTCCAAAACGCTTGTCCGCCAAGAAAATGTTGCGGCTCCTGATCCAGTACGATCACCTTCTTGCCGCGATCCCCCAGTTCGGCTGCGGCGGCCAGACCAGCCAGACCAGCCCCTACAACAATGGCGTCAGCAGTATTGTTGGACATGAAAACTCCTCTCAGCGGCGGCGGAACCAAAGGATCAGGGGAAGGGCAACCGCGTACATCGTTATCCCGTAAACGGCGGATGGAAGTGCAAGCGGACTAAACCCGCTTTCCGTGCCTGTAATTAACGCGGCCAGTGTTATTCCCAAGGTCGAGTTCTGAATGCCGGTTTCGATTGAGACCGTCTTACTCTCATTCCACGACAGGTTAGCGGCGCGCGCCAAGCCAAGACCAATCAGCAGCAAGGCGATATTCAGCGTGATCAAGCCCGCGCCCATTATACTGAGATTGTCCACGAACAACTGCCAGTTACCTGCAAGCGCGGCAATGACGATCAGGACAAACAAGATCGTGGCCAGTTTAGACAACGGGGCGTCGACACGATTGGCGAACCCGGTTGCGAAATGTCGGATACTCACACCGATGGCGACGGGCAGTGTGGTGATCAGGAACAGGGCGATGGCCAACCCGGTGATCGAGACTTCGGGCGCGTCCTCTCCCATGAAGTGGGCGATGGACCACGCGGCCAGAATGGGAACGGTCAGCATGGACAGAAGGCTGATGACCGCCGTCAGGCTGACCGATAAGGCGACGTCACCCTTGGCCAGTTTGGACAGGATATTGCTTGTGACCCCGCCGGGGCAAAAGCTGAGAAGCATAAAGCCGACTGCGATTTCCGGCGGCAAGGCAAACAGCTTTACCGTCGCAAAGGCTGCAACGGGCAGCAGGATGACCTGCGAAATGGCCCCGATCGCAAAAGGGTAGCCCCTGCTTAGAACACGGCGAAAATCGGCGACTTCCAGCCCGATGCCCAACGACAGCATGATGATGGCCAGCGACAGGGGCAGGCCGACATTTATTATGAGATCCAAGAACAACTCCTCCCAAAGCTGTTCCGGGCAGCCTATGCGAGGGGCGCGCGATCAGGCAATAGCGCCGTAGGGTCATCCGTACCGTTGTGCAAACCGCCGCAGGATTTCGCGCGGCTGGGTGACGTCCGCCGCATGGCAGATGTCGATCAGGCGCTGGGCATCTTCGGGCGGGAAATAGCCGTGATGCTTATAGATATTGATCCGTTCTTCAAAGTCGCGCGCGTCGGCTTCGGGGTGGAACTGAGTGGCATATACGTTCTGACCCCAACGGATCATCTGAAACGGGCAGGGGTCCGAGGCCAACAGGTGCACGCAACCTTCGGGCAAGGATTGAACAGCTTCCTTGTGGCCGACAAAGGCGTCAAAGTTTGGCTCTAGACCCGAGGTCAGCGGGTCCTGCATTCCGTCTTCCGTTAGGCGGCAAGTGGATGGGCCGACGGGTTCGCCGAAGCGATCCTTGCTGACCTCTCCGCCCAGATGGGCCGCTAGAATCCCCAGACCGTAGCAGCACCCCATAAATGGGTGATCCTGTGCGGTGATCTGGGGCATCAGCCCCATGATCGCCGCCTCAACCCGCGCGTCGACCGCCGATTTTGTCGCCGGATCGTCACTGACGCAACCGGGGCCACCGCCGACAATCACGCCTGCATAGTCCGTCACGTCCAACCCCTCGGGCAGGTCTTCTCGGTCCAGCCGGAAACGGTGCGTTTGGTCGGGCGTCAGTCCCGTCTTGTCCAGAATCGAGGCATATTCAGCGTCCGATGCATCGGTTTCAGGGCGCAGTTGCAGGATCAGAAATCGTTTCATACGCAGCCTTTACCCGTCACAGCGGCCAGAACACAAGGATTGCCGGGACCGAAACCGCAACGATCAGAATTTCCAGCGGCAACCCCATGCGCCAGTAGTCACCAAAGCGATACCCGCCGGGACCCAGCACCAACGTGTTGTTCTTATGTCCGATCGGCGTGAGGAACGCGGCCGAGGCTGCTACGGCGACAGTCATCAGGAACGGGTCGGGTGAAACCTCAAGCGTGCGGGCCATCTGGATGCCAACAGGGGCCGCGACGATCGCCGTTGCCGTGTTGTTCAGCACATCCGATAGGGTCATCGTGACGACCATCAGCACCGTCAGGATAGCCCATGCGGGCATTCCGTCGGTAAGTTGGAGCAGCCCGTTTGCGATCAGTTCCGTACCGCCAGAGGTTTCGAGCGCGCTGCCTAACGGGATCATCGACCCCAATAGAACGACCACGGGCCATTCGATATGGTTGTAGAGATCGGCAATGGGCATGATCTTGGTCAGAACGTAAGCAACGACCACCAGTCCCAGCGCAATCGGAAGGTAGATCAGCCCGACACTGGCCGCAATCACGGCAGCAGCAAACAGACCAATCGCAAGCCAGGCCTTGTCATTGGCGGTGACGTTCAATCCGCGTTCCGCCAAGGGCAGGCATCCCAGCCATTCGGTGACATCCGCACTCCGGTCGCGGGGGCAGAGCAGCAATAGGATATCACCGGCTTCGACTTCGGTCTTCCGAACCTGCTCGGTGATCCGGCGTCCCTGGCGCGAGATACCCATCAGAACCGTGCTTTGACGCCAAGCCAAGCCCAACCCTTGCGCAGTGCGCCCGGTGATGCGCGCGCTCTCGGTGGCGACGACCTCGATCACTTCCAGCCCGTCGCCTTCGGCCGTCAGCAACTCCTGCCGCCGCGTGTCCGAGAAGTTCAGGTTCAGCGCGGCACGGAATTCGTCCAGCGCCTCGGGTCGGGCCTCCAGCACAAGCGCGTCGCCTTCGTGCAGGGTCGCGTGCGCCGACCGGCCGTACCGCCGTTTGCCATCCCGGATCAGGCCGATGATGGCGACGTCCGACTTTTCTGCTGCCTCGTACAGCTCGCTGACCCGTTTGCCGATATGGGCCGAGTCCGGCGGGATCGTCAGTTCGGCAATGTACTCGGCCAACACCTCTGTGCTTTCTTCTTGCGGGCCGCGATTGGGGATCAGCCGCCAGCCAACCAACGAGACAAAAGCCAGGCCCGCAATGGCCGCCAAGCCGCCAACCGGGGCGAAATCGAACATATGGAACGGCTCGCCCAGAGTCTCAGCGCGGATCGAGGCAATGATGATGTTGGGAGGTGTGCCGATCAGCGTGGCCATACCGCCCAGAATGGTCGCAAAGCTGAGCGGCATTAGCGTCTGCCCGACGGACCGCCCCGCTTTGCGCGCGGTCTGAATGTCGACCGGCATCAGAAGGGCCAACGCTGCCACGTTGTTCATGAACGCTGACAGGACAGCCCCGATTCCGCCCATCAAGGCGATATGCGCACCAAGGCCGCGCGACGCATCGACCAAAGTGCGCGTGATCATGAACACGGCACCCGACCGCACCAGCCCGGCGGACACAACAAGAACCAGCGCCACGATAATCGTGGCCGGGTGGCCAAACCCGGCAAAGGCGTTGTCCACCGGAACGACTCCGAGAACGACGCCAATCAACAGGGCCGAAAACGCCACAAGGTCGTAGCGGTAGCGCCCCCACAGCAGCATTCCAAATACAGTGGCAAAAAGGGCAAAAAGAATAATCTGATCTGTCGTCATGCCGACACCATACCCGCAAGGGACCACCCCGCAAGCCGCTCTCTTGATCCCGAGGCCCGCAAACGTCTATATGAGCGCCGAATACGCAATCACTATCACGAGGACGCATCATGGCAGGCCACTCCAAATGGGCCAATATCCAGCACCGCAAGGGACGTCAGGACGCCGCGCGGTCCAAACTGTTTTCCAAGCTGTCGAAAGAGATCACCGTCGCCGCAAAGATGGGCGACCCCGATCCCGACAAGAACCCGCGCCTGCGTCTGGCCGTTAAGGAAGCCAAGTCGAACTCGGTCCCCAAGGACGTGATCGACCGCGCGATCAAGAAATCTGTCGCAGGTGAAGGCGACGAGTACGAAGAAATCCGGTACGAGGGCTATGGCCCGAACGGTGTGGCCGTGATCGTCGAGACGATGACCGACAACCGGAACCGGACCGCGTCGACCGTGCGCTCGACCTTCTCGAAGAATGGCGGAAACCTTGGCGAGACTGGCTCGGTCGGGTTCATGTTTGAGCGCAAGGGCGAAGTTGTTTACCCCGCGACCGTAGGCGACGCTGATACCGTGTTTGAAGCGGCGATCGAGGCGGGTGCCGAAGATGTCGAAAGCTCGGACGAGGGTCACATCATCTGGTGCGCCGATACCGATCTGAATGACGTGTCCAACGCATTGGAAGCCGCACTGGGCGAGACCGAGTCGACCAAGCTGGTCTGGAAACCCACTACGACCACCGAACTGGGTCTGGACGACATGCAAAAGCTGATGAAGCTGGTGGATGCGCTGGAAGACGACGATGACGTACAGCGCGTAACGACCAATTTCGAGGCTTCGGACGAGGTTATGGCTCAGCTCTGATCCGACCTGCAAGACCTTTCAAGAACCCGGCCTTTGGCCGGGTTTTTTGTTTGCTTGGCCGGTTGCGCCATACCCGGTAAGCTGCGTTGAAACGCAATCATCCCAAGGCGGATTTCCAAGGCCGCTCAGGGTCTTCACACGAACGAGTGCATGACGAAAAGCTCCTCGGACGCCGCGAAAAGAAACATACCTGTTCTGGCCGGGCAGAGTATTTTGTCTCAGGTTGCGTGGACCTTGGGCAGCCCTTCCATCGTTTTACCGTTTCTGGCGGTCTCGCTGGAACTGCCGATGTTTGTCGCGGGTGCGCTGGTATCGGTGCGGATGTGCGGCAGTATGATTTCCGACGTGTTCCTGGCGCAGCCGATTTCTGCGCGGCAACGCAAAAAGCGTGGCATTGCCATGACGGAAATCGCAATCGGGGCGTGTCTTGTCATGGCGCTGGCGATCGCTGCGACAGGTATTGTTCCGTTGATAGCCTTGGCCTTTGTTTCAGCGTTCTTTCTGATCGGCCTGATCGAAGAAATTCAGTCGCTGATGTACACGGATCTTCTGGGCGACCATCTGCAGTCCAAGTCCCGGATGGTCATGCACTATCTGCAGCTTGGCGTCGGAGGGTTGGGCGCCATAGGGCTGGCGCTGCTGGTGCACGAGGTCACGAAGGAAAACCCGCCATTTTCGCGCCATTCCGCAATTATCGCGGTGTCGGTGGCTTTCTTTGTCCTATCTGGCCTGTCCATTCTGGCAATGGCCGAGGGCGATTCCATCCGCGAGGAAGTCGACAAAGAAAAACCAGCACAACAGAGGAAGTTCATTGAGAATTTCACGGATATTGCTGCGATGTTCAGTGAGGCGTGGTTCCGCCGCTATCTTGTCATGCGCTTGCCTCTTGTCGCGGTTTCCCTTTCTGTCCCGTTCTTTGCCTTGATCGCAGCCGAGGCGCATCACACGTCCGCCAAGGGCTTGACCGCAATGATCGTCTCATCGGCATCGGGCTACCTTGTATCGGCCCCGTTGTGGCAGCTGGTGAACATGAAATCGCATCGCACCGTCATGGTGGCGGGAAATCTGTTGGTGGCCCTGACAGGTGCCGCGCTGTTGTCTGTCCACTATTTAGGGATGGATCACGACGTTCACTTGCACGCCGTTGCTCTGTTCATTGTTACCGTGGCCGTTACGGGCATCAGTGGCGCGCGCAAGCTTTATTTTCTTGATGTTGCGCCCAAGGATCAGCGGGTGAAAGGTGCCGCTGCGATCAAGAGCATCTGTCGAATTTCCGGGGTTATCCTTTCGGCCGCCCTAGCTGGGGTCGCCCATATGCACGAAGTAGCCTGGGCGATCTTGTTTATCGTGATCGTCAGCCTGTTCGCAGCCATCGCGTGTTTCCGTGTTGCCATCCCGCAGGACAAGGCACCGGTTCAGTCCTAACCATCGCCTTCGCTGACGGGCAGCAGCGCGCTTTCAGCACATCCAAGAACCGCGGTGGTCAATGGTTTCAGCGGGGGCCAGAATACGCCCGACCTGCCACGTAAGCGGGACATCCAGCGGTGCGTCAGGTACGAGGACGCCTAGCCTGCCGTCCGACAAGGCAGGCTCGACCAAGCCAACCGGGTTCATACCCCAACCTAGTCCGGCGATTGCCGCGTCGACGAACCCCTGCGACGAAGGCAAAAAGTGAGAAGGCGGCGAAATTCGGCGGCCTGTCTGCTGCGCGATCCATGCTTTTTGCAGGCCGTCCTTGCGGTTGAAGGTCAGGCATGGCGCGCGGCTCAGGCTGGATTCGTTGACTCCGTCCGGGAACCATTCACGCAGGAATTCCGGGCTGGCCGTGGGCAGATACCTTAGTGCGCCAATGGCAACGGAATCGCACCCCGCAACAGGTTGCCCTCCAACGGTTATTGCCGCGCTGACTTCTCCGCGCCGCAGCCATTCGGCCGAATAGTCCTGATCGTCGATGACCAGATCAAAAAGCAGACCCTCAGCTTCTGCCATTGCCGAGATGAACCACGTCGCAAGACTGTCTGCGGGCACGGCTATACGAACCCGAGCTGGGCCAGAGTCTTGATCCAGCGTCAGTTCGCGGGCGAGTTTTGCCTCGAGCAAGCCGATATCTTCGGCATGTTGCGCAATACGCAGGCCCGCAGGCGTTGCAGTGCAAGGTGTGCCGCGATTGATCAGGGCTGCACCGACGCGATCCTCCAGCGCTTTGATGCGCTGCGAAATGGCTGACGGCGTTACCGAAAGGTCCGAGGCCGCCGCCTCAAAGCTGCCGTGACGCAGAATGGCGGACAAAGCGGTCAGGTGATTGGGGTCGAGTATCATTAGTCAAACTTAACTGAGGTCAACATCTTTAATTTGATAGGGCGCTGTGTTGGGCGTAGTCAACGTGACAAATGCAGGAGGTTCCATGTCCACATCCCTGATCGCTGGCTTTGCGCTTGGCTTTAGTCTGATCCTTGCCATCGGTGCGCAGAATGCCTTTGTTCTGCGTCAGGGATTGCGGCAGCAGCACGTATTGCCTGTGTGCCTGACCTGCGCGGTCTCGGACGCTGTCTTGATCGCAGCGGGGGTTGCCGGGTTCGGGACTTTGGCGCAGGCAGCGCCTTGGTTTGAAACGCTCATGCGCTATGGCGGCGCGCTTTTTCTGACATGGTACGGGCTGCGCAGCTTGAACTCTGCTTGGAAGGGCGGAGCCGCGATGCGGGTCGATCAGGGCCACAGCGCAAGCCTGAGATCGGTGCTGGCTACGGTACTTGCGTTTACCTGGCTTAATCCGCACGTCTATCTGGATACCGTGGTGCTGATCGGCTCAATTTCCGCTCAGTACGAGGACCGGTTGGCATTTGCATTGGGGGCGATGCTGTCCAGTTTCGTGTTCTTCTTTTCTCTGGGATTCGGCGCAAAAGCGTTGTCGCCGATATTTGCGCGACCAAGGGCGTGGCAGGCGCTGGACGTGGTGATTGGGGTGGTCATGCTGGCGATCGCGGCAAAGCTTTTGGCGATGTAACGGCTTGTCCCCGCCGGCAATTCGGTGTTGAACCGTTAACATGTCAACTTTAGCCGCCCCCTATCGCCCCGTCGCGGGCATGTTCTGGATGTTTTCCGCCGGGTTGTCGTTTGTCGTTATGACAGCGCTGGTCAAGTCGCTGGGATCAACCGTGCATCCCATTCAAGCGGCGTTTTTGAGGTTCGCGTTTGGGCTGATCTTTTTGTTGCCTGCGCTGCGGCTGATCGTAACGACTCATTTTACCCGCAGGCACCTGGTTCTGTTCGGAGTGCGCGGAGTCGTCCACGCTGTCGCGGTCATGCTGTGGTTCTTTTCGATGACCCAGATTCCCTTGGCCGAGGTTACAGCGATGAACTACATGACCCCGGTCTACATCACTCTGGGCGCGGTGCTGTTTCTGGGCGAAAAGCTGGCGTTTCGTCGAATAGCGGCGATTTGCGTTGCTTTGATAGGGGTTGCCATCGTCCTGCGACCCGGGTTCCGCGAAATATCAGCTGGGCATTTGACGATGCTGTTTACTTCACTGATGCTGGGAGCTTCGTATCTTTTAGCCAAAACCCTTGTGCGGGATTTGCCGCCGTCTGTTGTGGTTGCTCATATGTCGATCTGGGTAACGGTTGCGCTTATTCCGTTCGCTGCTGCGGTCTGGGAACCGCTCAGTGTGTATGATCTGGCAATTCTGTTCCTCGTCGCCAGTTTCGCGACCCTAGGCCACTATTTCATGACCCTCGCGCTGCAGGCTGCGCCAGTGGCCGTCACGCAGCCGGTCACCTTCCTACAGTTGATCTGGGCCACACTGGTTGGAGCGCTGGTGTTCCACGAAAGCGTGGACATCTGGGTTGTCGCCGGCGGCACTCTGATTCTATCGGCGGTCAGTTTTATCGCATGGCGCGAAGCTGTACTGAACCGAAGCAGCTTGACGACCCCCAGTATCGCGCCCAAACTTTAGCTGTTTCGCACGCGAGAAAACGTTATTGATTGACGAGTCAATAAAAACCCCCTAGCTTTTTTGCACCAGTAGCAGGTGAGGGGTCGTGATGCCGAAACTCGGAATGGAGCCAATCCGTCGTGACGCGATTGTTAAGGCAACGATCGCCGAGCTTGGGGCGAAAAAATCTCTCGACGTGACCGTCAGCCAGATCGCGAAACGCGCCGGGATGTCCAGTGCGTTGGCGCATCACTATTTCGGTGGGAAAGACCAGATTTTTCTGGCTGCCATGCGTCGTATCCTGTCAGACTTCGGGGCCGAGGCCCGCGATGAGCTTAAGGCTGCTGCCCCGAATGAACGCGCGCAGGCCATCATCAGATCATGTTTTGCGCCGTCTTGCTTCACGCCGGACGTGATTGCCGCGTGGATGACCTTTTATGTGCTGGCCCAGACAAACGACGATGCGCTGCGCCTTTGGCAAATCTATCAGTCGCGTATCCGGTCGAACCTGATTTTCGCCCTGCGTCCAATGCTTGCTGATCCTGTCGAGGCGGCTGAAAACATGATTGCGCTGATTGACGGCCTTTACATCCGCGCCGCGCTGAGCGCCCCGGAAGAGCCGCAACTGGCCGTCAATCATGCCATCCGGGTGCTCAACACCTTCCTTGAGGCTGAAAAATGACACAACCAAACATTCTGATCCTGATGGTGGATCAGTTGAACGGGACCCTCTTTCCAGACGGTCCCGCTGACTGGCTTCATGCTCCGAACCTAAAAAAGCTGGCTGAGCGTTCAACTCGATTTGCCAATGCCTATACGGCTTCGCCTTTGTGCGCGCCGGGGCGGGCCAGTTTCATGTCTGGCCAGTTGCCCTCTCGGACAGGCGTTTACGACAACGCGGCTGAGTTCCGTAGTGACATCCCGACTTACGCGCATCATCTGCGCCGGGCTGGGTATTACACCTGTCTGTCTGGCAAGATGCATTTCGTCGGGCCTGATCAGCTGCACGGGTTCGAGGACCGCCTGACCACCGATATCTACCCGGCCGATTTCGGCTGGACCCCGGATTATCGCAAGCCAGGTGAGCGGATCGACTGGTGGTATCACAACATGGGATCGGTGACGGGTGCAGGCGTGGCCGAAATCTCGAACCAGATGGAATATGACGACGAGGTCGCCTACAACGCCAAGGCCAAGCTGTATGATCTGGCACGTGGCAAAGATGAGCGTCCTTGGTGCGTAACCGTCAGTTTTACTCACCCGCACGACCCATATGTGGCGCGACGCAAATACTGGGACCTGTACGAAGATTGCGAGCATCTGCTGCCAGAGGTTGCCGACCTCGGCTACGACAATCAAGATCCGCACTCCAAACGGATTTTTGATGCAAACGACTGGCACAGTTTTGACATCACCGAGGAAGACATACGCAAGTCACGGCGCGCTTACTTCGCGAATATCTCGTATCTAGACGATAAAATCGGCGAGATTCTCGAGGTGCTGGAAACGACCCGCCAAGAGGCAATTATCCTGTTCGTGTCCGATCACGGCGACATGCTGGGCGAACGGGGTTTGTGGTTCAAGATGACCTTCTTTGAGGGCTCATCGCGTGTGCCGCTTATGATTTCAGCCCCTGACCTTCCGGTGGGGCGAATTGATACGCCTGTTTCAACCATCGACGTGACCCCTACGCTGGGCGCGCTGGCAGGTGTCGATATGGCCGAGATCGCGCCGTGGACCGATGGGTCGGACCTTGTGCCACTGGCCAAGGGTGCTGAACGCACCGCCCCCGTTGCAATGGAATACGCGGCCGAGGCGTCTTATGCCCCGTTGGTTTCGCTGCGTTATGGCAAGTGGAAGTACAACCGCTGTGCGCTGGACCCCGATCAGCTTTTCGACCTTGAGGCCGACCCGCACGAGTTGGAGAACCTCGCGGACAAGCCCGAGCACGCAGGCACCCTGCAAACTCTGCGTGCCAAGTCCGAGGCACGCTGGGATCTGGACAGCTTTGACGCGGACGTCCGCGCAAGCCAGGCCCGCCGTTGGGTTGTGTACGAGGCGCTGCGGCAGGGGGGCTATTACCCGTGGGATTACCAGCCGCTGCAAAAGGCATCCGAGCGCTACATGCGCAACCACATGGATCTGAACATCGTCGAGGAAAGTCAGCGCTTCCCGCGCGGCGAATAACCTTTTGACCGTTTGAACACTCCCGACCGGAGCCTTGGGAATTGGCGCGGCGGGGCAAGGAGTCGTAATTATGGAAGCAGATTTCGTCATCGTCGGCGCAGGTTCCGCAGGCTGCGCGATGGCATATCGACTAAGCGAGGCCGGAGCCTCGGTTCTGGTGATCGAACATGGCGGCACGGATGTTGGACCTTTCATCCAGATGCCAGCGGCGCTGAGCTATCCGATGAATATGTCTCGCTACGACTGGGGTTATGAGTCCGAACCTGAGCAGTATCTCAACAACCGTCGTCTGGCTTGTCCGCGCGGTAAGGTGATCGGTGGGTCGTCTTCGATCAACGGGATGGTCTATGTGCGCGGCCACGCTCGTGATTTCGACACATGGGCCGAGATGGGGGCTGACGGGTGGTCCTATGCAGATGTGCTGCCATATTACAAACGTATGGAGACATGGCACGATGGCGGTCACGGTGGAGACACCGCGTGGCGTGGCACGGATGGTCCGCTGCACGTATCTCGCGGACCGCGCGCGAACCCGCTTTTTCAGGCTTTCGTCGATGCGGGGCAGCAGGCGGGCTACGAAGTCACAGGCGATTATAACGGCGAAAAGCAGGAAGGCTTTGGCCCGATGGAGCAGACCGTCTGGAAAGGACGGCGCTGGTCGGCGGCCAATGCCTATCTGAAGCCTGCGCTCAAGCGCGAAAACTGCGATATCGTGCGTGGTCTGGCCTCAAGGGTCGTGATCGAGGACGGACGGGCAACCGGGGTCGAACTGATCCGAGGCGGCAAGAAAGAGATCATCCGTGCCCGTCGCGAAGTGGTGTTGGCAGCATCGTCGATCAACTCGCCCAAGCTGCTGATGTTGTCCGGCATCGGCCCCGCAGCGCAACTGGCAGAGCATGGGATCGAAGTCATTGCGGACCGGCCGGGCGTAGGGGCAAACCTGCAGGACCATCTTGAGCTTTATATCCAGCAGGCGTCATTGAAGCCTATCACGCTTTACAAGCATTGGAATCTGGTCAGCAAAGGTCTGATCGGAGCGCAATGGCTGTTCACCAAAACCGGTCTGGGCGCGTCGAACCAGTTTGAAAGCGCCGCGTTCATCCGGTCGAAGCCGGGCGTCGAGTACCCCGATATTCAGTACCATTTCCTGCCCATCGCCGTGCGGTATGACGGTCAGGCAGCGGCCGAGGGGCACGGATTCCAGGCGCATGTGGGGCCGATGCGGTCTCCGTCGCGCGGGTCGGTCACGCTGCGTTCAAACCGGTCAGAGGACGCGCCGGTAATCCAATTCAACTACATGAGCCACGAGCAGGACTGGGACGACTTCCGCACCTGCATTCGGTTGACGCGCGAGATTTTCGGTCAGGAGGCATTCAAGCCCTTTGCCGGAAAGGAAATCCAGCCCGGGGCGGGCCTTCAGACCGATGAGGAATTGAACGGCTTTATCGCTGAGCACGCCGAAAGCGCGTATCACCCCTGTGGTACCTGTCGGATGGGGCGTGCGGATGACAAGATGGCGGTGGTTGACCCCGAAGGCCGAGTGATCGGTGTAGGCGGTCTGCGTGTAGCGGACAGTTCGGTTTTCCCTCAGATTACGAACGGAAACCTGAATGCCCCGTCGATTATGGTTGGGGAAAAGGTGTCGGACCATCTGTTGGGCAAAGACCCATTGCCCAAGGCGAATGACCGTCCTTGGATTCATCCTCAATGGGCTTCTGAGCAGCGCTGATTTGATCCGCGTCAAAGAGGGGAGTGGGAAAAACTTATAGACCTGAATCGCAACGACATATTTAAGGAGCGAACAGGAATGTCCCACACCCCGCACGAGCTGGCCGAAGAGTTTCCAGAAAAAGTCGAGCTGATGAGCCAGCTCAAGCAGACGGACGCTCATTTTGCGCGACTGGCAGAGGAGTATCACGAGATCAACCGCGTCGTGCATCGCGCGGAAACGAACATTGAGCCCATGGAAGATTTGGCTGAGGGTGAACTGCGCAAAAAGCGCGCGGCCTTGAAGGACGAGATCTGGGCGATCTTGTCTAAGGGCTGAGAAAAAGGGGCGGGGGCTCTGCCCCCGTCGCGGCAGGCCGCGACTCCCCCGGGATATTTTCACGCCAGGTGAAGATCAGGTGACTTCATAGGGCAGCGTGCCGCGCGTATGCGCGTCTATGGAAAGTCGTCTTTCGAGTGGTGGCACCGACCGCTGGTGGCAGTTCTGCCGTTCGCAGATGCGGCAAGAGATGCCGATAGGTTCATAGGCGCTGTCGTTGTTGATATCCAGATTGTCCGCGTAAACCAGCGCCTCGGCGTGTCTTACTTCGCACCCAAGGGCAATGGCGTAGCGGCGCACCGGTGCCCCAAATGAGCCGCCGGATTTGGATACGTCCCGAGCCAATGAGATGTATTGAACACCGTCAGGGGTTTCAGCAAGCTGCCTGAGGAAGTGGCCCGGTGTTTCAAACGCGCGGTGGACATTCCAGAGGGGACACGCCCCTCCGAACCGGGCGAATTGCAGGCGTGTTGCAGAGTGACGCTTGGTGATCGTCCCGGCTTGATCCACGCGCACGAAGAAAAAGGGAATTCCTTTGGCGCCCGGGCGTTGCAGCGTAGAGAGGCGGTGTGCGACTTGTTCAATTGATGCGCCGAACCGGTTACTCAGCAATTCCAGATCGTGCCGGTATTCCTGTGCCGCAGCTAGGAACGCGCTGTATGGCATCAGTGAAGCGCCTGCGAAATAATTTGCCAACCCGATCTTGGCGATGGAACGGGCTTCTTCGCTTTGAAACTTGGCGAAATCCAGCGTGGCTTCGAGTAGTTTATCCTGTTCGATCAACGCGACTTGCAGCAGAAGTTGAAAGACCTGTGTCTGAGGCGTAGTCCGCGACGAAAGGAACAGCGTTTTACTGTCCGCGTCGTATTTGCGTGTCGCCTCGATGTCCGGGAACTGTACGCGGATACCGCGTTGGCCAAGGCTGTCTATTGCCGCTGTGCGTATGCTGCTGGCGTCCTGAGCGCGGCTCGAGAACCTCTCGGCTGCGCGATCGACGGCGTCGATGTAGTTGTCGCAATAGTGAAAGAAGTCGCGCACTTCTTCCCACGGGCTTGCCTGAATCTGCGCGTCCTCTCGGCCCAATGCTTCGTCCAGTGACGCCAGCCTTTCGTGGGTTTGGCGGTAGGTGCGATGCAGAGCAATGAACGCGCGGGCCAGCGCAGGGGCGTTCGACGCCGTAAGGCGCAGGTCCGCAAGGGGTGGAATGGCGTCATCAAAGACGGGATCGGCCAGAGCCTCGCGCATGTCAGACACCAGTCGTTCGCTATCGCCGGTGCTGAGTTCGGTGACGTCCATGCCAAACTCTTGCGCCAGCGCCAGGACAACCGTTGTCGAGATCGGACGGTTGTTGTTCTCCATCTGGTTCAGATAGGGCAGGGATACGCCCAGCTTGGCTGCGAATTCCTTTTGGGTTAGAGCCAGCCGGGTGCGCATTTCGCGCAGTTTCGCTCCTGCGTACAGCTTTTGGGTCGCCATCGCGTGCCTTTGCAACTTTTCCGTTGCGCCAAGCTAACTTTGCAAATCCTTGGGCGCAAGTCGCGTCAAAGGCCCAAGGCCCGCTCGCGCCGAATAACCGAGGCAATTGCGCATACAGCCAGAACCGCGGTTGCCAGCATCAACCAAAGCAGGGGCATTGCACCGGTTTCGTGGGTTAGCAGCGTTCCGGCAAGGGCGCTGAGCCCGGCGCCTCCGCCAAGCATGATTGCCCCGCTCAGGCCCGATGCTGTGGCCGCGAGGTGGGGGCGCACGGACAAAGCTCCAGAGGTTGCGTTCGGGATGGTCATGCCGTTTCCAACGCCAACGAACGTCATGAAACCGAAAAAGCTAAGGGCGGTTCCGAGGCCGGCAAGGAACACTAGTGCTGACAGTACGACGCCAGCGGCGTTCAATATACATCCCCACAGAACCATACGGTTTATACCAAACCGGACAGAGTAGCGGCCGCTGACGAAGTTGCCCACAAAGTACCCGATCGCAGGGGCGCCGAAATATATGCCAACCTCGGATGCACTTAGGCCGAACAGCTCTGTGCCTATGAACGGGGCACCGCCCAGATAGGCGAAAAATGCGCCGGATGACAGCGCCGATGACAGGGAATAGCCCCAGAACCGTGGGGACATCAGTAGTTCGGGATATTCCCGGAATTGCTGGCCCAATGTCTTGCCGCTTTTGGCTGCTGTTTCGCCAAAATCCATGTAAATAAGCAGCAGTGTGAGTACGCCGAGCGCGAAGGGCAGCCAGAAGTTTGCCTTCCATCCAAAGCTCTCCTCCAGCATTCCGCCGATGGCTGGTCCGATCATCGGGACGACGGCCATTCCCATCGTGACATAGCCGATCATCGAGGCGGCCTGGTCTTGATCGTAAAGGTCGCGGACCGCAGCCCGGCTTAGGACCATCCCAACAACGATGACCGCCTGGCACATCCTGAAGGCCAAAAAGACCTGTACGTTCGGGGCGTAGATGCTTCCGAGGGTCGCAAGCAGAAACAGCACAAGCCCCCAGAGAAGAACGGGCCTGCGCCCGGCTTTGTCCGCAATCGGACCTATGAGAATTTGAAGGACCGCGTTGACCAGAAGGTAAAGGGCGATCGACAGTTGCATGACCTTGTAGTCGGCATCGAAATACAGGGCCATATTCGGCAAGCTGGGCAGGAACAGGTTCAGGCTAAGCGCAGACAGCCCCGACAGTAGGACAAGCGTGGCAATTGAGGGGGGCGAGCGTCGCGCCTGGGATGAGCTAAACTGCATGGTTCATGTGTATAAAGGGCCTGTTTGCAATTACCATCCGACTTGCTGGTTTCTGTCTGAGATTAGCAAGTTTACAATTTCCCATAAGATTATTGCCAAAGATTTGCAAATTTGCCGAAAGTCGCTTTGGTCCAGGGGGTGATGCGTATAATGTCCCGCCAAATTTCATAGGGGATCAACGTCATGAAAGACATCCTGACCGAACTTGAGGACCGCCGCAACGACGCCCGGCTTGGGGGTGGACAAAGGCGTATCGACGCTCAGCACGCGCGTGGAAAGCTGACTGCGCGCGAGCGGATTGAGCTGCTTGTAGACGAAGGCAGCTTTGAAGAGTTCGATATGTTCGTCAGCCATCGCTGCACCGATTTCGGGATGGAAAACCAAAAGCCTGCAGGCGACGGCGTTGTCACCGGTTGGGGAACCATCAATGGCCGTATGGTCTATGTGTTCAGTCAGGATTTTACAGTGTTTGGCGGATCCCTGTCAGAGACGCACGCGCAGAAAATCTGCAAGATCATGGACATGGCGATCCAGAATGGTGCCCCCGTGATTGGGATCAACGACTCGGGCGGGGCGCGAATTCAGGAAGGCGTGGCGTCGCTGGCTGGGTACGCCGAGGTGTTTCAGCGCAACATCATGGCCTCGGGCGTCGTGCCTCAGATCAGCGTGATCATGGGGCCCTGCGCTGGTGGCGCAGTCTACAGCCCTGCGATGACCGACTTCATCTTTATGGTCAAAGACACGTCATACATGTTCGTAACTGGCCCGGACGTTGTGAAAACAGTCACCAATGAGGTCGTCACGGCCGAGGAGTTGGGCGGAGCGTCCACCCACACCAAGAAGTCCTCGGTCGCGGACGGCGCGTTCGATAACGATGTCGAGGCTCTGGCCGAGGTTCGCCGTCTGGTCGACTTCCTGCCGCTCAACAACCGCGAAAAACCGCCGGTTCGCCCGTTTTTTGACGAGCCAAACCGTGTAGAAACCTCGCTGGATACACTGATACCAGACAATCCGAACACGCCCTATGACATGAAAGAGCTCATCACCAAGGTGGCGGATGAGGGCGATTTCTACGAAATTCAGGAAGACTACGCCAAGAATATCATCACTGGCTTTATCCGGCTTGAAGGGCAGACCGTTGGCGTTGTGGCCAACCAGCCTATGGTTCTTGCCGGGTGTCTCGACATCGACAGCTCGCGCAAAGCGGCAAGGTTTGTGCGCTTCTGTGATTGCTTCGAGATTCCGATCCTGACGCTGGTGGATGTGCCGGGCTTCTTGCCCGGAACGTCACAGGAATATGGCGGTGTCATTAAGCACGGCGCAAAGCTGCTGTTCGCCTATGGTGAAGCTACTGTACCCAAAGTCACAGTGATCACCCGCAAGGCATATGGCGGGGCTTATGACGTGATGGCCTCAAAGCATTTGCGCGGCGATTTCAACTATGCGTGGCCAACGGCCGAGATTGCTGTGATGGGTGCCAAGGGTGCGACCGAGATCATCCACCGCGCCGATCTTGGCGATGCGGAAAAGATCGCTCAGCACACGCAGGACTATGAGGATCGTTTCGCCAACCCGTTCGTGGCGGCTGAACGCGGCTTCATTGATGAGGTGATCATGCCGCAGTCTACCCGCCGTCGTATATCCCGCGCCTTTGCAAGTTTGCGGAACAAGCAACTGAAGAACCCGTGGAAAAAGCACGACAATATTCCGCTGTAACGCCGTCAGCAAGCCAGTCCACCTGGATTCTGCCCGCAGGCGAATTCGGGTGGGGTGGCTTACCTAGCGGCAAGTTTGACTTTGAGGTCAAAGCTGTTAAATGAATGTGTTTATCAGAAATTGGAAAGCGCGGGCCACAAGCCATGCGCGCGCGATCCCGGAGAGAGGAGCCTGCCTTTGGTGGGTCCGGGATCGCGCCTTTATTCTGATCTTTCTTGGCTTGCCTTCCCTTACGTTCGCAGATTCTGAGGCTTTGTTGCCTGTTCCCTCTGGCCAGCCTGTGCACCTGAGTGATGTTCTGCTGGACACCAATCCGGGTGAGCTGTGGGTGCGCTTTCGTTTTGTCGCGCCCAAGATCGGGGCCGAGGTCGGGCGAATCGGTTACGATGTCGCCTCGGTGGATATGGAGCATTTGTGCCAAACGCTGGCAGTTGCCTATGTCGCACAATACGAACTTGTGCCGGCGCGGGTTGTTATCTCTTTGTCTGATCGGCCCACCGAATTCGGTCGAGCGTCCCCCGATGCCACACAGTTTTTTGAAGCCTACCGGCTGGAGCAGTCGCAGTGTATCTGGGAGGGGCTTTGACGGTGAAACACAGTCTTGAATCAGTCAAAGCATTTCTGAACAGCACAGAGGCTTTGGAGGTGCGCGAAATGGCTTCGTCCGGCAGTGGACATAATTGTCTTATCTTATCTCGTTTTTTCGCAGGCGAGGTGACAACATGCTAAAACATCGCGGTTTTCCGGGACGACTGGCCGGAACGGATTATCAATTCACAATTCGCCGGGCGAACCCAAAAGGCGTTACGCCTTTGACACGACGTGAGCGGTTCCGCGATCGCAAACCTGCTGACCGGCGCGCCGATGCTGCTTTCATTGAGGCGCTGTGGGCCCAGTTCGGGGATCAACCGTTCGAGCGCGGGAACCTTGATGCTGGCCGTCTGAGCTGGCTGTTCGAGCGTGAGGTCGTTCCAGCCGAGGATCCGTTTGACCCTGCCAGCTATGATGCGCTGCTGGTGATAGACCTTGATGTCGCAAAACTATCCTTTCCAGATATCTTCGACGGAGTTCGCTGACCGTGCGCGCCGCTGCCTCATATCTCTGCGAGAGCACGTCTCGCCGTCCGATGGGATCAGCGGGCCGGGTGGCAATTCGGAAATCATCGCAGGTTCGTCGCGGTGTCGGGGCGGATTCTCTGGCGGATTCAGTGGAATATGGGGGGTTGCCGGTCGGCGCATTTCTGCGCGAGACCTGCCCGGATGGGCAGATTCCAGCCGGAAAGATTGTATGTCGTGAATCCCGGTTTGCAGCCGCAACCTCTCCGTGCATGGTGAGTGGGCCGTGCGGCTCTACTTTGCCTGCGCCGCACATGCACCTACTATTCCGTACCCCTTCCTTCCGCGGGCAGGCTTGTGAGACCCACAATTCCCTGCCCGCGTTTTTCTTTGCGCATGAATTGCGCAAAAAGCGGCATAAATCTGCGCAAACTCCAAATTTGATCTGCCTGATATTGAATAACAAGGTGCGAATCCGACATGTGCCCCCGAACGCATCTAAATACCTGAAGGGGCAGACATCATGCGAATTTCAAAAGTCGTTCTCGTACTGGCGACATGCGCGGGCCTTGCGGCCTGCGGTGAAAACACGGGCGAACAGGCGCTGCTTGGCGGCGGCGCAGGCGCGTTGGGGGCGGCCGTCCTTAGCGCCGACCCGTTTGTGGGGGCTGCAGTCGGTGCCGCCGGCAACGTGCTTTACTGTAAAACACAGAGAAACTGCTACTAACGTAATCTTCGGGGCGCGCGTCGCCTCGACCGTCATCGCGCATCACGCCGTCGCGGGGTTTAGGCCCTGCGGCGGCGTTTTGCGTTTCCAGAACACCAAGACAAAGGACGTCCCATGTTCAACAAGATCCTGATCGCCAACCGGGGCGAGATCGCCTGCCGGGTCATCAAGACCGCGCGTAAAATGGGTATTGGCACCGTCGCCATCTACTCGGATGCGGACAAGAACGCATTGCATGTGTCGATGGCGGATGAAGCTGTCCATATCGGGCCGCCGCCTGCGAACCAGTCCTACATCGTGATCGACAAGGTCATGGATGCGATCCGTCAAAGCGGTGCACAGGCGGTTCACCCCGGATATGGTTTCCTGTCTGAGAACTCTAAGTTTGCCGAGGCCCTGGACGCTGAAGGTGTTGCTTTTGTCGGCCCGCCGGTTGGTGCGATTGAAAGCATGGGCGACAAGATCACCTCGAAGAAAATCGCGCAGGACGCGGGTGTTTCGACGGTTCCCGGATATATGGGCCTGATCGAGGACGCGGACGAAGCGGTCAAGATTTCAAATGAAATCGGCTATCCGGTCATGATCAAGGCCAGCGCTGGCGGTGGTGGTAAAGGCATGCGGATCGCGTGGAACGACGAAGAAGCGCGCGAAGGCTTCCAGTCGTCCAAGAACGAGGCCGCGAACTCTTTTGGTGATGACCGTATCTTCATCGAGAAATTCGTGACCCAGCCGCGCCATATCGAGATTCAAGTTCTGTGCGACAGCCACGGCAACGGCATTTACCTGGGCGAGCGTGAATGCTCGATCCAGCGCCGTAACCAGAAAGTCGTCGAGGAGGCTCCGTCGCCGTTTCTTGACCCCGAGACCCGCAAGGCCATGGGCGAACAGGCGGTCGCGTTGGCCAAGGCCGTGGACTATGCAAGTGCCGGGACGGTGGAATTCATCGTGGATGGCGACAAGAATTTCTACTTCCTGGAAATGAACACGCGTCTGCAGGTGGAACACCCTGTGACCGAGCTGATCACTGGCGTCGATCTGGTGGAACAGATGATCCGCGTGGCGGCTGGTGAGAAATTGACCATCACGCAGGATGACGTGACCCTGACCGGCTGGGCGATTGAAAACCGTCTGTATGCCGAGGATCCCTATCGCAACTTCCTGCCCTCGATTGGTCGTCTGACCCGCTATCGCCCGCCAATGGAAACGGCTGCCGGTCCCATGCTGGTGAACGGCAAATGGCAGGGTGATGCGCCCGAAGGTGAGGCCGCAGTGCGCAATGACACCGGCGTCTATGAGGGCGGTGAGATCAGCATGTATTACGACCCGATGATCGCCAAGCTGTGTACATGGGCCCCGACCCGTGAGGCCGCGATCGAGGCGATGCGCGTGGCGCTGGACAGCTTTGAGGTTGAAGGCATTGGCCACAACCTGCCGTTCCTGTCTGCCGTGATGGATCACCCGAAGTTCATCAGCGGCGACATGACCACCGCCTTCATCGCCGAGGAATATCCGGACGGGTTCGAGGGTGTCGAACTGCCCGACGGCGACCTGCGCCGTATCGCGGCGTCCTGCGCAGCCATGTACCGCGTTGCTGAAATCCGTCGGACTCGCGTGTCGGGCCGTATGGACAATCACGAACGCAAAGTCGGCAACCGTTGGGTTGTATCGCTGCAAGGGCAGGATTTTGCGGTTCGCGTCGGGGCGGACAAGGACGGCGCGACAGTCCGGTTCGAGGACGGATCAACCCTGCGCGTCGCCTCCGAATGGACGCCCGGTGATCAGCTTGCGGTGGTCGAAGTGGACGGTGATCCGCTGGTCATGAAGGTCGGTAAAGTCTCGGGCGGGTTCCGTATCCGCAACCGGGGCGCAGACCTGAAAGTGCATGTGCGCCGTCCGCGCCAGGCGGAGCTGGCCAAACTGATGCCCGAGAAACTGCCGCCCGATACCTCGAAAATGCTGCTCTGCCCGATGCCCGGCCTGATCGTGAAGGTCGATGTCGAAGTGGGGCAGGAGGTGCAGGAAGGTCAGGCACTGTGCACCGTCGAGGCGATGAAGATGGAAAACATCCTGCGCGCCGAGAAAAAGGGCGTGGTCGCCAAGATTAATGCTGGCCCCGGCGACAGCCTTGCCGTGGATGATGTGATCATCGAGTTCGAGTGATCGTGGCGGCGCTTTTGTCATATCCCTTTGATGCCCCGGCGTTCCGCGCCGGGGGATTGGGGCGTGGCAAAAGCGTTCAGCCGCCCCCGCGCCGTTCGCGGATTTCGCGTTCACGCAGGGGGGTCTTGTCGATGGAGCGGCCAATCTCGCGCACGCTCCACGGCGACGGTTTGCGCAGTTTGACCACACCGTCCTTGTCGACAAACACCATCTGGAACCCGCGCGGACGCAGTTGCGACCGGATCGGGGACCGGGCCGACGGGTCCGTATCTGTCAGCACCACGACGTCGCGGTCCCGCATGGCCGCTTCGCCCTCGACCAGCATGTCGATCTGCTGTTGGAACCGTGGGTCCGCTGGGGTGTCGGCAAAGACGACGATGGGTCGGCTGACCCACAAAAACTCGCTGAGATCGCTGTCACCAGCGGGGCGGACGAATTCGTCTTCGGCAGACGCAGACCCGTCAGCGGCGAGGACCGCCAGCGGGATTAGTGCCGAGAAAACAAGGGCAAGCGTTCGTGTCATTGGGCCTCCTGTCCCATCGAATATAGCCCCTGTGTCGATGAATGCGACCAGTGAAATGCAATGCGCGCTCAATTTGTTGCGTGCAGCCCGACTGGACCGGGCAATCCGAAACATAACTGCGGGCAGGTTCCTCTCTGTGCGCGACCCGAAATAGGAAAAGGAAATCGCCATGACCGATACCAAAGACTGGCAGGCGCTGGCCGAGAAAGAGCTGCGCGGTCGTCCGCTGGAAGACCTCACCAAAGAGACGCTGGAAGGCATCGACGTCAAGCCGCTCTATACGGCCGAGGACACTGCTGATCTGCCGCATATGGGCACGTTGCCGGGGTTCGGCCCGTTCACGCGCGGGGTCAAGGCCACGATGTATGCGGGCCGCCCGTGGACGATCCGGCAATATGCAGGGTTCTCGACAGCTGAGGAATCGAACGCCTTTTATCGCCGCAATCTGGCGGCCGGTCAGCAGGGCGTGTCTGTGGCCTTCGATCTGGCCACGCACCGCGGTTATGACAGCGACCACCCGCGCGTTGTGGGCGATGTGGGAAAGGCTGGCGTGGCCATCGACAGCGTCGAGGATATGAAAATCCTGTTCGACGGTATTCCGCTCGACAAGGTCTCGGTCTCGATGACGATGAACGGCGCGGTGATCCCGATTTTGGCGAATTTCATTGTCGCCGGTGAGGAGCAGGGCCACGACAAATCCGTCTTGTCCGGAACCATTCAGAACGACATTCTGAAAGAGTTCATGGTGCGGAATACTTATATTTACCCGCCCGAGCCGTCGATGAAGATCATCTCGGACATTATCGACTATACCTCGAACGAAATGCCCAAATTCAACTCGATCTCGATCTCGGGCTATCACATGCAAGAGGCCGGGGCGAACCTGGTGCAAGAGCTGGCCTATACGCTTGCCGATGGCCGCGAATATGTGCGCGCCGCGACGCAGGCCGGGATGGACGTGGACAAATTCGCGGGCCGTCTGTCGTTCTTCTTTGCCATCGGTATGAACTTCTTCATGGAGATCGCCAAACTGCGCGCAGCCCGCACCCTGTGGCACCGCGTGATGACCGATTTTGGGGCGAAATCCGAACGATCCAAGATGCTGCGCACCCACTGCCAGACGTCTGGCGTGTCGTTGCAGGAACAAGACCCCTATAACAACGTTATCCGCACCGCATACGAGGCGATGAGCGCGGTGCTGGGCGGCACGCAGTCGTTGCACACGAACGCTCTGGACGAAGCGATTGCCCTGCCTACCGATTTCTCGGCCCGCATTGCGCGGAACACCCAGCTTGTGTTGCAGGAAGAAACCGGCGTGACCGACGTGGTCGATCCGCTGGCAGGGTCCTACTATATCGAAAGTCTGACCAATGAGCTGGTCGAAAAAGCCTGGGCGCTGATGGAAGAGGTCGAGGAGATGGGCGGCATGACCAAGGCCGTTGCCTCGGGCATGCCCAAGCTGCGGATCGAGGAAAGCGCCGCGCGCCGTCAGGCGATGATCGACCGGGGCGAAGAGGTGATCGTTGGCGTCAACAAGTACCGTAAGGAACAGGAAGACCCGATCGACATTCTGGACGTCGACAACGTCGCTGTGCGCGAAGCGCAGGTGGCGCGACTGGAGCGTATCCGCGCCACCCGTGACGAAGCTGCATGCGAAAAGGCGCTGGACGCGCTGACCAAGGCCGCCCAGGAGGGTGGAAACCTGCTGGCTGCTGCGGTCGAAGCCGCCCGCGCCCGCGCATCCGTAGGAGAGATCAGCATGGCAATGGAAAAAGAGTTCGGCCGCCACCGCGCCGAAGTGAAGACGCTGGCCGGTGTCTACGGGGCCGCCTATGAGGGCGACGAAGGTTTCGCCGCCATCCAGAAATCCATCGAGGAGTTCGCCGAGGCCGAAGGCCGCCGCCCGCGTCTGTTGGTGGTCAAGATGGGGCAGGACGGTCACGACCGGGGTGCCAAGGTAATCGCAACCGCCTTTGCCGATATCGGGTTTGACGTGGATGTTGGCCCTCTGTTCCAGACGCCGGCTGAGGCCGCGCAGGATGCAGTGGACAACGACGTGCATGTGGTCGGGATTTCGTCGCAGGCGGCGGGTCACAAAACGCTGGCCCCGCAGTTGGTGGAAGAACTCAAGAAAGCCGGGGCCGAGGATATCATCGTCATTTGCGGCGGTGTGATCCCTCAGCAGGATTACCAGTTCCTCTATGATCATGGGGTCAAGGCGATCTTTGGTCCGGGCACAAATATCCCCGAGGCGGCGCAGGACATTCTGCGCCTGATCGGTGAGGCCAAGGGTTAATGCGGATTTCCCGCTGAAAACTCTTGTGATCCTGCGTCTTTGACGGAAACATGCGACCAGATCCGCTTGGGTCTGGTCGTTTTTCGTAGGAGGGCGCGTATGTTACTCGATCATCTGGCTGTCGCGGGTGAAACGCTTGAAGAAGCCGCTGCTCATGTCGAGCAGGCGCTGGGTGTCCCCTTGCAGGACGGCGGAAAGCACGAGAAGTTCGGAACATACAATCGGCTGCTCGGCCTGGCGGATGGCCTGTACCTTGAGGCGATCGCGATTGACCCGTCTGCGCCGCGCCCTGATCGGACACGCTGGTTCGACCTTGATCGGTTTCAGGGAAGCCCGCGACTGACAAACTGGATTTGCCGTGTCCCGAACATCGAAGCATCGCTTGACGTTTTCCCGGATGGTGTCGGACATCCCATTGACCTGACCAGAGGCGCACTGAGCTGGCGAATGGCGGTTCCCCCCAACGGGCGGCTGCCCTTTGACAACTTGTTTCCTGCATTGATCCAATGGCACGGGGATTTGCACCCCGCGCAGATGTTGCAAGATAGCGGATGCCGCCTGCGAAAGTTGGTTGTGTTCCATCCTGACGCGCTTGAACTGGCAAAACTGCTGGGTGCGATGGACCGCGTAGTGTTCGATTCCGGCCCCGCTGCCTTGCGCGCGGAATTTGAAACGCCCCATGGCTTACGCGTGCTGGAATGATCATTCGTCAGGCAAAAGTTGCCGATGCGGATGCCATTGCTGAGATCACCAATCAGATCATTCGGGACACTCTCATAACCTTTACCACCGCAGAGCGCGACGCGGACGGCATAGCCGGCGATATCCAAAACCGTGGCCCGGCTTATCTGGTGGCCGAGTTGGAGGGGCAGGTTGTGGGCTTTGCCACCTACAGCCCGTTTCGTGCAGGTCCCGGATACGCGCAATGCCGCGAGCACTCCATCCAGCTCTCACCCGAGGCGCGTGGGCACGGCACTGGCCGAGCGTTGATGACCGCGTTAGAGGCCGTGGCCAAGGACGAGGGCGTTCATGTCTTGGTTGCTGGGATATCGTCGGCAAACCCGGTGGGGGTTTCGTTTCATGCGGCACTTGGCTTCAAGACAGTCGGGCACATGCCCGAGGTTGGGTTCAAGTGGGGCAAAAGGCTGGATCTTGTGCTGATGCAGAAAATTCTTGCCGCAGACCCATTGGTTGCACCTGACACCGGCGAATTGGGGCGCTAGGGTGCGATCATGTCGATCTGGACCCGCATATCTGACGCGCTGAGCGCGCTTGCACAGGGCGAAAGCCTGACCGCTGTTTTCGAGAAACTGCGTACGCCTCCCGAACGGTCGATCGCGTTTACCATCGCCGTAATCGCGCTGGGTGCGAAAATGGCCAAGGCTGATGGGCAGGTGACGCGGGATGAGGTCACAGCCTTTCGCGATGTGTTCCGGATTGCACGCGAAGACGAGGCCGGCGCTGCCCGCGTCTTCGACATGGCCCGGACCGACGTTGCGGGGTATCAGGAATACGCCCGCAAGATCGCCGGAATGTTCGCCGATGACAGCACCACGCTCTGCGATTTGATGGAAGGATTGTTCCATATCGCGATGGCTGACGGGTTTTATCATCCGAACGAAAACGAGTTTCTAGAGGAGGTCAGCCGGATTTTCGGGCAGACCGAAGCCCAGTTTCTTGCGCTGCGGGAAAGGTTTGTGCCGGACGCGCCCAAAGACCCTTATACGGTGCTGGGCGTCCCGCGTGACATGCCCTTGCCCGATATCCGCAAGGTCTGGCGGCAATTAGTGCGCGAAACGCACCCGGATGCAATGATATCGCGCGGGGTGCCCGAAGAAGCCATTCGTCTGGCCGAGAAAAAGATGATCGACATCAATCGCGCCTGGGATCAGATCAACGGCGCCCGAGCCTGACGCTTATGCGATTGGCGACCTACAATATCGAGTGGTTTGCCAATCTATTCGACCGCAATGACCGGCTGATTTTTGACGACAGTTGGTCGGGCAGGCACGATGTCACGACCGCCCAGCAGGTCGAAGCGATCGCCAAGGTACTGACAGCAATCGACGCCGACGCCGTCTTGATCGTCGAAGCGCCGAACACTGGAAAAACACAGAATACAGTCCGCGCTTTGCAGCGGTTTGCCGAGGCATTTGACCTGAGAACCAGTCATGCGGTCATGGGGTTCGCGAACGACACGCATCAGGAATTGGCCTTGCTGTATGATCCGGGCGCTCTTTCTGCGGTTCATGACCCGATTGGAGATGACGCAGCACAGTCGGATTCCCCTCGCTTCGATTCGGTGTTTCAAATCGATCTCGACATTGATGAGACCGAGGATCAGGTGCGATTTTCAAAACCGCCGATGGAACTGGCCATCAAAACTCCGGCCGGTGCTTCGTTTCGCCTGATCGGAGCGCATCTGAAATCCAAAGCTCCGCATGGGGCGGACAGCCGCGACGAGGCGATCCGCATTTCTATCGCCAACCGGCGCAAGCAACTCGCCCAAGCGGTTTGGCTGGCGCGACGGATCAAGGCCCATATTGCCGAAGGCGAAGACGTCATTCTTTTGGGTGATCTGAATGATGGGCCGGGCCTTGATGAGTTCGAGAACCTGTTCGGTCGGTCTTCGGTCGAGATTCTGCTGGGTTCCGGGTTGTATGATCCCAACGCTGTCACCGCCTATGGGCCAGAGCCGGGACTTGTTCCGTCTACGGCCCGTTTCCCACGCCCGGACACAGGCGGGTATCTTGATGCGCTTTTGGATTACATCATGATCAGTGACAGGTTGCGCGGGCACCGCCCGGACTGGCGCATCTGGCATCCGTTTCACGACCCGGTTTGCCGCGATCGGCAAGATTTGCACGACGCTCTGCTAACAGCGTCAGACCACTTCCCGGTAACCTTGGATATTGACCTCTGACCTTTCATCAACCGCCTCAAGCGCTTATATCTCTGACTATGAAAAACCTTTTCTCGATCTGTGCGATAACCACCGTGATGGCGTTTCCAGCGCATGCTGAAGACGAAACCGGACAATCTTTGATGGAGCAGGGCGCAGAGCTGTTCTTAGAAGGGCTGCGTCAGGAAATGGAACCTGCGCTGGAAGATTTGCTGGGGCTGGCGGATCAGTTCGGTCCTGCCATGCAGTCTTTTTTCCAGGAAATGGGGCCAGCATTGGCGGAATTGGCAGGTGAAATTCAGGACTGGAGCACCTACGAAGCACCGGAAATCCTGCCCAATGGCGACATTATCATCAGGAAAAAACAGCCAGAGGCGGAACCGCTGCCCGCACAGCCCGACGAAGTGCCGGAAGGGGCAACGGATATCTAAGGATCAGCCCTTGATGATCACGCGGGTATCGGACTTCAGTGCGCTGGCCAAAGAGTTCAGCCGCGCTTCGGCGACCTCATTGAACAGAAGCCCCGCTGACTTTGGCAGGAAAAGGTCCAGGTGCCGCTTTTTGGGGTAGAAGCGCAACGTTCCCATTGGCGCATCGCTCTGCATCCATAACATCGCCCCAAAGCGCATGGCCTTGCCCAGAATTTCAGCTTGTTTCTGGCCTTTTTCGTCAAGCAGTTCGTATAGCGGCGCGAACCGGTTGCCCTCGCGTTTGTTGCGGTAACGATGCTGCAATGCAAGTCCGATGAAGACCCGTTCAGAGTGTTTCAAACCGCCCAGATTGGCCCGGGTCACATTGTCGAAACAAACTTCGGCCCGGTAATCAGGATGCGCCCGCCAGCTTACATCATGCAGCAGACACGCGGCCTTGATCAGCCGAACCCGAGCAGTAGGGGCCGATTTGAACAGGGGCATGACGAAGTCGAACAGGTGTTTGCCGAAACCGGGCAGACGCGCGTCCTTGGCCTCGGAAAAGCGGCTGGCTTCTATCAGCGGATCCCGGTCCCGTAGGTTCTGAGGCATTTGCTCGTACAAAAGTCCCTCGCGGATTCCATAGCTGGATATCGCGATGTCCTTGGGTTTGAATGTTCGCACCAGTCGGGCAAGCACGTCCATTGCATAAGGGATCAGCGCCATGCGCGACCCGGAAACCCCCGCTTGGCTGCGCAGCTTTTCAGGGTCGCCTTTTTCAATGAACTTGATGGTTTCGCGTACTTGCGACGTGGTCATGCGATACTCGTGCAGGACGTTCAGCGGATACCCCCGCCGCAGCATGTCCAGACGCGCGAAGGCACGCCAACTGCCACCGACCAGGAACAGGCGATCACGTTGCGGACCCATTTGTGCGCGCAGATCCTCCATCGTGCTCTTGATGTGGTTTTTACGCGCGCGTCGTCCGCCTTTGATGTCCCGCAGTTTGAGCGGACCCAGAGCCGAGGTCACGCGCCGCCCGACCTGACCGTCGCCAATCTCGGCCAGTTCCATGGATGATCCGCCTATATCGCAGATCAGCCCATAGGCGCCGGGCCACCCCAGCAAGACGCCCTGCGCAGACAGGCGCGCCTCTTCTTCACCATCGATGACTGAAACAGTCAGGCCGGTTTCACGGTGAACTTCGGCGCAAAACTCGGGGCCGTCTTTGGCCTCGCGCACGGCGGCGGTCGCGACAACATGTAGCCCGGGCAGGCCAAGATCTTCGGCCAGTTGGTTGAACCTTTGCAGCGCGGCCAGAGCACGCTGCCGTCCGCGTGGGTTCAGGCGACCGGTCTCAGAGAGGCCAGCCCCAAGTTCGCACATGACTTTTTCGTTGTAGAAATACGCCGGGGAACGCGCAGCCCCGTCAAAGATCACCATCCTGACCGAGTTTGACCCGACATCAACAACACCCACGCGCGACAGGGCGCGGGCCTCGGGGTCGTCGAACAGTGGCTTTCCGAAAGGCCCCCAGTCGGGGATGTCGGTTTCGACGGTCTGATCCATGTCTTTTCCAGATATTCCGGGCTTAGAATGCGAGATCACCGGGTGCGGGTCAATTGCCAGATTAGAATTCATCGCGTTCCGAGTTAAGGACGCGCGCAGCCAAAGTTCGCGTGATTTCGCGTTTTTCCGACAGTGCCAACTGGTCCAGTTGCTCCACGACTTCGGCAGCCGTCTCGAAACGCCGGTCCATGTGCTTGACCAGATAGGCAATGACCTCGGGTCCGGGGTTCAGTTGCCTGTCGACAAATAGCTTGGCCAGAACCGCACCCAGAAGGGCGTCGTCCGGCGGGTCCAAGGCGACATGGTGTGCGCCTTCGATCCTGCTTTGCAGATCGGGCAAGGGCAGTTCCCAGAACTTCGGAGCCATGCGCCCCGTCATCAGCAGGGCATGTCCTTCGGCCAAAACCAGATTGTGCAGGTGAAACAGCGTTTTCTGCTGCTCGATGTCACCCGCGATCATGGGCACATCCTCAACGGCAATGGCTGACTGGGCAAGTCCAGGCACGGCGTCATGCGTGATGTCTTTTGCCTGCACGATGCGTCCGCCTGTTTCGGCTGCCCAGACATGGGCCAGATGCGTTTTTCCCGCCCCAGCCGGGCCGCTGAGAACCAGCTTGTTTCCCGGCCATGACGTGGCCGAGATCATGGCAACAGCCAATGCGTTCGCCGGTGAGACGAAAAAGTCCCCTCGTCCCAGCGCAGTCTTGGCCGGAAGATCAAAACTCAGTTGTTGGGCCATTTACTCGTCTTTCTGGTCAGCCTGTTCAGCGCTTTCTAGACCGGTGTATAACCGGCTTTCCAGATAGATCGACGTGGCAAACCGTGCCAGCACGCCCAAAGCCGCGGCAACCGGTACGGCGATCAGCATGCCGACAAAGCCGAACAAAGCGCCAAAAACTGACAGGGCCAACAGCAGCCAGACCGGATGCAGTCCAACCGAGTTACCCACCAGTTTGGGTGTCAGGAAATTACCTTCGGTCACCTGTCCCAACACGAAAATACCGGCAACCAGACCGATCTGGGCCCAGTCGCCCCAGAATTGAAACAAGGCCAGACCAATAGCCAATGTTCCGCCAATCAAGGCTCCGAGATAGGGGATGAAGGTAACCAGACCGGCGATAAATCCTACGATCAGACCGAATTGCAGCCCGACAGCCATCAACGCCACGGCGTAGTAGGTTCCGAGGATCAGGCAGACCGTTCCCATGCCGCGCACGAAAGACGCAAGAACGTCGTCGATCTCGCTGGCCAGTCGTTCGATTGTAGGGGCGTGATCGCGTGGCAAAAGCTCTTCGATGCGGGCGATCATGCGGTCCCAGTCCAGCAGCAGATAGACCGCCACCACTGGAACGATCACCATCAGCACCACAACGTTGATGGCAGACCCCAGTGATGCGGCAACGGATTGCAGGACATCCCCGGTTTTGGACTGCAGGGTCTCGCCCAATGACACGAGAAATTGGTGCGAGTTGGACTCGCGATCCAGTAGAGACGGGAACTGCTGTTCGATGAACCCGCGCAGTTGCTTGACCAGGTTGGGCATGAACTCAACCAATTCAATAAGCTGCGTGATCAGTGCGGGCACTACCATCAGAACCATCAAGATGAAGCCCAATACGCCGACGACAGTTATAATCCCGGTTGCCGCTATCCGTGACAGGCCCATGTCTTCCAGCCGGTCAGCGATGGGATCAAGGAAATACGCGATTGCGCCGCCAATCACGAACGGAAGCAAAACGTCGCCAAGTGCCCATAAAAGCAGAACAAATATCGCAGTGGCGATGCCCCAGTATCTTAGTTGATCCTTCACCGGCAAAGCCATGCTCGTCCCCTTTTTATCGGTTCTTACAGACGTTCTTGGCGTATGTGGGCCTTTGATGCAAGCGGTTCATATATGATGCAAATATGACCGTTAGTCGCTCAGAGTTCCCAGCTCTGGTGTGGTTTCATGTGCTGCCTCATCAGGCCAGTTGGTACGCCAAATTTCCGCCGACCAATGGCCGCAATGGACGGAGGGCCGGTCAAATCCGGGAACTGGGTTGAGTAGGGGAGAGACGACAACGTCGTGACGGGGAACGGCGAAATAGGGAAACGAGTAGCGCTCTTTGCCGGACCGGTTGACGACCCGGTGCGGCGTGGATTTCAACCGACCTCCGGACCACAGTTCAAGCATATCGCCGATATTGACGATAAACCCACCCGGAGGGCAGTCCGGCGTGATCCAGCCACCGTCCCGAGTCTGAACTTCTAGCCCGCCGACTGGATCGGGCGCGATGATGGTCAGCGCGTCAGTGTCCTTGTGTGGATGAATGCCATAGCCGCCATCGTCAGCGGCCTGTGGCGGGTAGTGCAGCAGTGTCATGTTGGTCATCGGCTCGTAGAACGCATCGCGCAGGGTGCGCTTGGGAAGGGTCAACCCAACTTCCAGAGCAGCAAGCAACAGGTCGGCCACGCCGTCCAACTCGGCCCAGTACTTCAGGATGGTAGCGCGGGCAGAGGGTACTTCGCGGGGCCAGATATTTGGGCCGTAAAGTTCGCAGTCCTTGCGAATAGGCGCGTCAGAGGCGACCTCACAATGCAGTTTGTAGCCTTCGTATTTGTCTGCCTTGCCCGAGCCGTCGTTTGGGGTGAAAAACCCCATTGGAATGTAGCCTCGGTAATTCTGACGCGTGATCGCCTGATCCCATTTCGAGTCTTCGTCGATCGCGAAAATTTCCCGGACACAGGCTCGTACCGCGTCCACGGTCTGAGGCGTTATACCGGTGCCCGTGATGGACAAAAAGCCGATCCCGGTGCAGGCGTCGATGATCTGCGCAACCGTTTCTGCATAGTGCGGATGATCCGGCTGACGGAGCGGTTCAATGTTGATCGTGGGTATGTGTTCCATCAGTGAATCCTTACGCCCTGTCGTTCCAGTTCCTTGTGAACGGGGGCGAGGTTCAGTTCGTGAACGTCTTGATTGCTTTTAAGCGACAGCGCGGCTGCGATACCCGCGCCCTGACCCATGACAGCGCAGCAGGCCATGTTGCGCGTGGCGGCGTGGGCCACCTTGTCCGCCCCGTGCGAGCGCCCCGCGACCAGCAGCCCCTTGATCCCCTTGGGTAGCATCGAGCGGTAGGGCACCTGCATATACCGCCCGGTGGTCGGCAGGATCAGGATGCCGTAACCGTCTATGAATTCGGGATAGATGCCGATCGTGTCCTCGAACCGTCCCTGATGGCGGGCGTCTTCCTCAGTCATGTTGTAAACAGCGTCGATCTTGCGGGTGTCACGGATACCGATGGTCATGCCAAAGTTCCGCAGTCGGGCGTTTTCGCAACCCGGCATAAAGCGGCGCAGCGCCTCAATCGCCAGCATGGACTGACGGCGGCCTTCAATCTCGCCGCGCGTCAGACTGTCGGGATCGGTGCCGTCAATCTCGGCCAGATGGATGAGGTTCATATAGGTCAGCTCACCCGTGTCATGCATCGCGCCCCATGTGCCTGCGATGGTGTTCAGGTGCGGCGGGATCATCCCCGCATCAATCGCCTGCTGAAAGGGTTTGTGCACGAAGGGCGAGAACATGTCGTCCTCTTTGCCCGAGGTCTCAATATTCCATTCACCGCCACCACCCCAGTCCTTGTAGGTCTGTGGGTCGGCTTTGACGCCCTCCATGAACGCGCGCTTGTCGACTCCGGCCAGATGGAACATGACCGAGGCGGCCATCATATCCTCGCGCGCGGTTTTGTGAGTGGGGGCGCCTGCGCGGTGGGCAACATCGGCGTCTCCGGTCGCGTCGATCACCACACGGGCCAGAATCGCCTCGCGCCCCGCTTTGGATTCGGTGATGATGCCGGTGATCCGGTCACCGTCCATGATGGGCGCGACGAACTGACGGTGCAGCATCGGATGCACGCCGGCCTCTTGCACCAGCTTGTCAGCCACCAGCTTGAACCCTTCGCTATCCAGCTCATAGCTGAGCGACTGGCTTTCGGGCACCGCCGCGCCCATCTCTTTCGCGCGGGTCTCGAACTCCATGCCGATGCCGCCTGCTTCGACTGTTTGTTCATGGCGATACCAGGCGAACCCCTCGACGCCAACGGCGGTGATGTTGCCGCCCATGCAGCCGAACCGGTCGACCAGAGACACCTCGGCCCCGGCCCGAGCGGCGGCCAGCGCAGCGGCCAGCCCAGCGGGACCAGAGCCCACGACCAGAACATCCGTTTGATGTACGACAGGAACTTGGCGGGCGGGTTCCGAGATTGTCTGCATCGCAGCCTCATGATTTTGCATTTCTGCCACATTTGAGTTTCCTGACTGGCGGGTCAATAAAAAATGCGACTGACCCGAGGTCGCAAAAACGCCAATGCGTGATTGCCCCCGGCGAGGCTTTGGCATAATCACCTTGCAGCGAAATTCTCACCTTTGAAGGTCACCCAATGCGCCTCAGCCGTTACTTTCTGCCCGTTCTCAAGGAAAACCCCTCCGAGGCTCAGATCGTCAGCCACCGGCTGATGCTGCGTGCGGGTATGATCAAGCAGGCATCCGCCGGGATTTATTCGTGGCTGCCGCTGGGCTTCAAAGTTCTGCGCAAGCTGGAAAATATCATCCATGAGGAGCAGGCGCGTGCCGGCCACATCGCGATCCAGATGCCGATCATCCAATCGGCGGACCTGTGGCGCGAATCTGGACGATACGATGACTACGGTCAGGAAATGCTGCGGATGAAGGATCGGCACGACCGGGATATGCTGTTCACGCCCACCGCCGAGGAACTGGTGACGGATATCTTCCGTGGTCACGTCAACAGCTACAAAGACCTGCCGCTGACGCTGTATCAAATCCAGTGGAAATTCCGCGACGAAATCCGCCCGCGTTTCGGTGTGATGCGGGGGCGCGAGTTCTACATGAAGGACGGATACAACTTCGACCTGACCAAAGAAGACGCGCTGCACGCCTATAACCGCCATCTGGTCAGCTACCTGCGCACTTACGAACGCATGGGCCTGCAAGCCATCCCGATGCGTGCCGATTCCGGCCCCATCGGTGGCGACGACACGCATGAATTCCTGGTGCTGGCCGATACCGGTGAGTCCGAGGTTTTCTACGATAGTGCTGTCACCGACCTGAGTTTTGGTGATCGTCAGATCGACTATGACGATCGCGCACAGTGTCAGGCTATCCTCGAGGAGTTTACCTCGAAATACGCGCGCACCGACGAGACCCATGACGAGGCGCTGTTCAATCAGGTGCCCGAGGAACGCCGCCGCGTGGCGCGAGGGATCGAGGTGGGGCAGATCTTCTATTTCGGCACCAAGTATTCCGAGGCGATGGGCGCGACGGTTCAGGGGCCAGATGGCAAGCCGACCCCCGTCCACATGGGCAGCCACGGCATCGGCGTCAGCCGTTTGATCGGGGCCATCATCGAAGCCAGCCATGACGACAAGGGCATCATCTGGCCCGAAGGCGTGACCCCGTTCCATTGCGGTATCGTGAACCTCAAGCAAGGCGACGAAGAAGCGGACGCGGCGTGCGAGAAACTCTACGGGGCCCTGACCGCGCTGGGGCTTGAGCCGCTATACGATGATCGAAACGAACGGGCAGGGGGCAAATTCGCCACTATGGACCTGATCGGTCTGCCGTGGCGCATCACCGTTGGTCCGCGCGGTCTGAAGAACGGTGTGGTCGAACTGACCTGCCGCCGCACCGGGGAAAGCGAAGAGCTTAGCCCCGAGGCCGCCGTCACAAGGATTGCCGAGATCTATGAGAACGTTGCCTGAAACCGAGAATCCGCCGCTTGTTTCTGTTATTACCGTAACCAGAAACTTGATTGAGGAAGGGCGCAAGGAAACCATTCTCGACGCCCTTCGCAGCGTGCAATCTCAAAGGTTTCGCGGCGTCGAGCATGTCATTTGGGACGGTGAGTCCACTGACGGGACTCAGGCGTTGCTGACACAGGCCATCGAAGAAATCGCGTCGTCGCCCGGTAGTATCCCAATCCGCTATATTTGCGAGGCAGATCAGAGCCTCTACGACGCAATGAACAAAGCGGTTGAGCGCTGCACAGGCGAATATGTGCTGTTCCTGAACTCGGACGACTTGATCCCGGGCGAAGATTGTTTGCTGAACGTGGACAAGGCGATCAAAGATACCCGGCCCGACTTTATCTACGGAGAAACCATCTTTGTTGAAGAGGACGGGCGGCAACGTCATGCCAAGCGGCTGACCATCAAGTCGATATTGCAGCGGATGCCCTTCGGCCATAACGCGATGCTGATCCGAAAGTCTCTGTTTCAGAAATTGGGGGGGCATGATCTGCGTTTTCGTATCGTCGGAGACTACGACATGATCCTTCGGATGATTTTGGCGGGCCACCAGGGGTACAGGCTGCAATCCCCGTTGTCGTATTTCCGAAAGGGCGGTGTTTCGGCGGACATTGATGCAGTCGGAGCTGAGATGGCGGAATGTTGGCGTAAGAACTTTGCGGATTACTGCGACATGTCTGCCTACGACGAGGACCAGCGTATCGCTTGGTACAAGAAAGGGCACCTTCCGGTGAAGGTTTCGGCCTCAATACTGGCGAATTCCCTCACGCATCCAACCATCGCGCGGGCTGCCATATACAGCATGACAAAAACCATGCGGCGTTCGGTGCAGTTCTGGCGTCGTTACTGAAACCCGGTCAGTCCTGGTCGCGTGGCCAAAAGATCACCATCGGCACCGCTGCCTCTGGCAACGACAATCGGTCTGCCCAGCTTGCTCACAAGGTCTTGGAACTCGAGTCCAAGGAACCTCATTCCGCAAATCCTGTCGCCTGAAACGCGATCTGTTACGCACAGCCTTCCTTGTCGAAATGCTAGGCGGTACCCTTTGTCTTTGAGTACGTCCGTCAGACTGCCCCAGCTTACTGCGCTGGCGAATACAGGCAGGATCGCTGCACGCAGCAGGGCTGCGGTTTCACAATCCAGTTCTGTTGAGGCTTGTCGGGTTGAAATTGCACCCGTTTCTTCCGTTTCAATTTGAATACTCATGAGCGACCCCCGCTCTGAAATGTATTCCCCCACCAATAGGGTGACAAAGTTTCCGAAAATAAGCAAAAAGTGAAACAAAGTTGCTTTCAAAATGTTGCATTTTAAGTTCAGTTGCCGCCCGAATACTCACATTAATTTCATAGCTGAAACAATTGCGGGCTGTCTGTGAGCGATGTCACACCCTTGGGCGTGACGGTTTGGGCATATGTCACCTTTGATTCGGTTGGTTCGGACAAATTTGATTCGCGCTGGGCGGGCGTGCGGTGAAATCCAAGCCTTTCGACAGACTACCTGCTTGACCATCTGGCGAAATGCCGAAAGTGTCGCGTCAAACCAAAAACCGGAGCAGGCATGGCCAAAACACCCCCGCCCTTTGCCCCATTTGAATGGAAAATCGCCTGGCGATACCTGCGCGCGCGCCGTGCCGAAGGTGGCGTCAGTGTCATGACGTGGATTTCGCTGATCGGAATTACTCTGGCGGTGTTCGCTCTGATTGCGACACTGGCTGTGCGGTCGGGATTCCGGTCGGAATTTGTGGGCACGATTTTGGGCGCAAATGCCCATGTCACGGTTTTCTCGGCCGGAGAGCTGGACGCGCAGGGCCGCGTGGACCGTACCATCTCGGACTACTCTGACATGGCCGAGCGTATCGCACAGGTGCCCGGTGTGAGCCGGGCCGCGCCTTTGGTTAAAGGGCAGGTGTTGATTACCAACCGTGATCGCAGCAGTGGTGTAGAAGTGTTCGGTACCCAGCCTGATGACCTGCTTGATCTGCCGGGTGTGGTCGAAAGCGAGCAGGCCGTCGGCGATCTTTCAGAGTTTCAGGACGGTCAGGATGTGATCGCCATCGGGTCGGGGGTTGCCCGCAGCATCGGCGCAACCGTTGGGGATACGGTCAAGCTGACTTCGCCCAACGGGGTGAAAACCGCGTTTGGCACCTCGCCGCGGGTGAACGCCTATCGCGTGGTCTATGTGTTCTCGGCTGGGCGCTATGACATCGACCGCACGCGGGTGTACATGCCGTTTGAGCAGGCGCAGAGCTTTTTCAACCGCGAAGGTGTCGCCGACGAGATTGAAGTCATGATCGAACGCCCAGAGGAGATGACACCAATCCTGATCCCGATCCTTGAGGCTGCCGGAGAACGCAGCCAAATCTGGACGTGGCAAGATGCTTCGGGTGGGTTCCTCCGGGCGCTTGAGGTCGAGGACAATGTGATGTTCATCATCCTTTCGATCCTCGTCCTGATTGCCGCGATGAACATCGTATCCGGGCTGATCATGCTGGTTAAGAACAAAGGGCGGGATATCGGGATATTGCGCACGATTGGTCTGAGCGAAGGATCAGTTCTGCGCGTGTTCTTTATTTGCGGAGCGTTCACGGGGATTATTGGAACAGCGATGGGCGTCGTTCTGGGATGCCTGTTCGCGATCTATATCGATCCGATTTTCAGCTTTGTGAACTTTGTCATGGGAGGAGGGGTTTGGGATCCGTCCATCCGAGGCATCTATGCGTTGCCGGCCGAGTTGCACTTGGCTGATGTTCTCAAGGCTATCGGGCTGTCGTTGGGCCTGTCCTTCTTTGTTACCTATTTTCCGGCGCGCCGAGCCGCGCGGCTGAACCCGGTTGAGGCGCTGCGCTATGAGTGATGTGACGATGCGGTTGAACGGTCTGACAAAGACCTACCTGAAGGGGACGCCGGGCGAGGTTCAGGTGCTGCGCGGCGCTGACCTAGAGTTGCGCTCGGGTGAAGCAGTTGCGCTGGTTGCGCCGTCGGGCGCGGGTAAGTCCACCCTGCTGCATATCGCAGGGTTGCTGGATACGCCCGATGCGGGGTCCGTGGAAATAGCTGGGCAGAACGTAACTGGAAAAGGCGACCGCACGCGAACGGCGCGGCGACGGCAGGATATCGGGTTCGTCTACCAGTTTCACCACCTGTTGCCCGAGTTCACTGCGCTTGAAAACATCACTCTGCCCCAACTGGCCAACGGCGTCTCGGAGAAGGCGGCGCAGGACCGGGCGAAGTCTTTGCTAGAACGTGTTGGAGTTGCCCAACGCGCCGATCACCGACCGGCGGCCTTGTCCGGCGGTGAACAACAGCGGGTGGCGTTTTGCAGAGCGCTCGCCAATAGACCTCGGGTTTTGCTGGCGGACGAACCGACGGGCAACCTGGACCCTGATACTTCGGATCAGGTTTTTGACGCGATGATGGCGCTGGTTCGGGATGAGGGGCTTTCCGCCCTGATCGCCACTCACAACATGGATCTTGCGGCACGGATGGACCGCAAGCTGAAGCTGGATGGAGGCGTGCTCAGGCCAGTTGAGTGATGGCAACCCCTGCGGCCATAACTGCGATACCGCCAGCCCGCACCCATGTCAGCGGCGTGACCTGAGCGCCAAACAGACCGAAGTGGTCGATTGCGGCTGTGCTGACCAACTGCCCCAATAGCACGAAAAATACGGCGTTTCCGACGCCGAAATGCGGGGCCACGTGGGTAATCGACAGGACGTAAAAGGCGACTAGGACGCCAGCCAGCAGAAGATGTTTGGGGGCGTCTACTGCCTTGGGCAGCGACCCGACACCGGGAAAAAGCAGCATCACCACAGCAGATGATATGAAGGCGATGGCGAACAGGATCACCGCAGCCGTGGTGGGCGAACCGATCAGCTTCCCCAGTGCCGCATTCAGCGCTGCAAGGATGGGCACGCCAATTCCAGCCGCCAGCATAATCGCCGCATATTGAGTCATTGCCTGTACCCTCCTGCTTCGTTGATCTGGATCATTGCGCCATGCGAGGCTTCGGGCAAGCCTGTAAATGTCAATCGCGACAGGAGGATAGGATGATCAGACAGATACTCAGGACAGTTTCCATAGGGCTGGCGACGATGGCGTCGCAGGCAGTTGCTCAGGATGTGGACACCGGGGCCGAGCTCTACCAGCACTATTGCGCGACATGTCATGGGATCGACGCGACGGGACACGGACCGATGGCTGGTGTTCTGGTCATTCAGCCCACAGACCTGACCCAGCTTGCCGGTGAGGATGGCGTTTTCCCGACCGCTCGGGTCGTGGCGCGCATTGACGGGCGCGATCCACTGGTCAGCCACGGCAGTCCGATGCCGGTCTACGGGCCATATTTTGAAGGGCAGGATACCTCGATGAAAACGCCTGATGGCCAGCCGATCCTGACAAGCCAGCCGATTGTGGATTTGGTGGCGTATCTTGAGACATTGCAGGGCGGCTGATCCCTAGTGGCAGATGCCTTCGATTTTGGCGTCGGCCCAAGGAATGACAACGGCACGTTCGCGTTGCTGTTTCGGCAGCGGCGACAAGTCGAAATGTTCACCCAACATGACGTGCAATCTCTGGGTGCGTGGCGCGGCCGGGTCCAGTGCCCTACAGCACACATATTCTTCGACAATCGCGCCCTGTTGTTCAAACCCGTACGACAGGAAATCGGGTGAGCTGTCCAGATCGAACAGGTAGGGGTCTTTGTTCCCGCCATGCTCTGCGGCTGCGCGCAGGGGGTGGTAGCCAGTTGTTTTCCGGTTTTGCCATTGCCAGACGTGGGTAAGCTCATGCGCCAGCAGCATTGCTGCGATCAGGTCCATTTGCTCGGGGAATTCCGACATATAATCCTCAAGATACCAATCGCGCGTAAAGTAGACACGATTGAACAGGGCAACAGCGGCAGGTTTCGCCGTAACGATCCCTTCTTCGGCAGGCGGTAGGATACGTTCCCGGCAGGCGAGGCGAGGGCGCTTTTCGCGATAAAACGTAATCGGCGCGACCGGAGCACCTTCGACGAGACGCACGTTTTTCACGTTCAGTGTGTCGCCCTGAACAGCGCTGGCAAACGCGACCTCCTGATCCGTCAGTGGACGACCACAGGCGGCAAGCAGCAATAGAAACGTCATCAAAATGAAACGCGTCATAATCAAAGCCTAATGCGTTGCCTACGCTCTGCAAGCCGTTTTCACAGGCTCATCGCCAAAACGCGGCTTATTTCGGTCAGGGAGCGCCCCGATTGTTCCATCCAAGTGTTAAAGGCCGATTGAACGGCAGCCATTGCCTTTTTTGAAGTCGGAGCCTTATCGACGACACCTTCTGCAATCAGGCGCGCGGTGACGTCTCGGGACAGAATGAAACTGTCGCGACCGGCAAAACGCATTGCGTATTGGGCCGAAGCTCCGCCAAGGCGAGACCCGCGCTTGCCTAGCATTGCCAACAACCCGACAAAATCCCTCGAGGGCCAGCCCCCCAGAACCTGTCCTGCGCCACCTTCTGTGCGAAGCTCCAGCAGAAAGGCGGCGTTGTCGCGTACTGTCGCGATCTTGGTGCCATTGCGGACGATACGAGTATCCTGAAGCAGCGAGTCGAATTTCTCATCATCCATGAAGGCGCACCGACCGACATCGAACCCATCAAAAGCGGTCTCGAATCCCTCCCACTTGTTCTCAATGACTTTCCAGTTGAAGCCAGCCTGAAAAATGCACTTGGTTATGATCGATAGCCATCTGTCCTCGGGCATCGACGCAAGTTCAGCCAGGGTTTTGGGTTTTCCAAGGTTTTGTTCCAAGGCGTCCGGGCCACCGTGTCGTTGCGCTGCGATGGAATAAATCTCGTCAAAATGATGCATCAAAGGCGTCCTCCGAGTTCAGGGTCGCGTGTAGATGCGGCCGATGCAAGGTTCCTGTTGGGGTCTGTTTTTTGCGCGACATACAGAAATTCACGCAATTTGAGAAAGAAATACTCGACAAAGCGAGTGATTCCGGTTTGTGATTGACTCGTCAATCAACTTCCGGCCCGACCAAATGTGAAAACACGTTGGGGCGGGTGCGCTGCGCAATACGAACGGTGGGAAAATACGATCAGTTGACGGGCGGGGCCAATTTGCCTCGACTAAACTGCTTGCTTCCCTTTTCCGGCCAAATTTGTGCATGTTGCGACATGGTATTGTCATGCGACAAGCCTTCCGGCGCGCGACCGCGCCGGTTTGGGCAAAAAAATAGAAGACAGGGAGAATGTCGATGAAAAAACTGAGTGTAAGCCTTTTGGCGATGACGGTAGCCGGATCAGCATACGCAGCCGATATGGGCGCTGTGGACGAGCCGATCAAACTGGCGATCAACGAATGGACCGGTCAGCATGTCACCACGCATGTTGCTGGTGAGATGCTAAAGGCCGCGGGCTATAACGTGGAATATGTCACCGCGGGCATGATGAACCAGTTCCAGGCGCTGGCCGATGGCGACATCGACGCGACGCTTGAAATCTGGTCGTCGAACGTCTCGGACGAATACGCCAAGAAGATCGAAGAAGGCACCGTTGTTGAAATCGGTGATCTGGGTCTGGATGCCAAGGAGGGTATCGCGTACCCCGCGCACGTGGCCGAACTGTGCCCGGGCTTGCCTGCTTGGGAAGCCCTGAAAGACTGCGCGCAGGTCTTTGCGACGGCGGAAACGCTGCCCGGTGGTCGTCTGGTCGATTATCCGGCCGATTGGGGCACCCCCGGTGCGGACCGCATGGTTGGCCTTGAGCTGCCGTTCAAAGCGGTTCCTGCTGGGTCCGAGGGCGCTCTGATCGCGGAGCTGCGTGCTTCGACCGAGCGTAAATCGCCGCTGCTGATCACCTTCTGGCAGCCGCATTGGGCGATGTCGGCCTATGACGTGCAATTCGTTGAGCTGCCAGCCGGTGAAGAAGCGTGCTTTAATGACCCATCCTGGGGGCCGAACCCGAACGCGGTGAACGACTGTGACTTTTCGCCTTCGCGCATCTTCAAGGCAAGCTGGAGCGGCATGGAAGACAAATGGCCCGCTGCATATGAGATCCTGACCAACTATCAACTGGCGGTCGAAGACCAGCAGCCGATGATGGGCGCGATCGACGTTGATGGTGGCTCGGTCGAAGAGGTCGTCGCCGCGTGGATGACCGAGAACGAAGGCAAGTGGCGTCCGGTCGTTGACGCGGCAACCCAGTGAGCCTGTTTAAGTGACTGACGCTAGTACGCCAGCCATTGCCTGCCAGAATCTCTGGCAGGTCTTTGGTTCCGGTGCTGAAAAAGCCCTGACCGACGCGTTGTCTCGGTCAGGGAGCGACGCCGACAAAGCCGCGGCTGAATTGCGGGAAAACGGATTTATTCCCGCCGTTCAGGACGCCAATTTCGAGGTCAAAGAAGGCGAACTATTCGTCATTATGGGTCTGTCGGGTTCCGGGAAATCGACGCTGATCCGCTGTATCTCGCAACTGCTGTCCGGCACGGGGGGCGAGATTCGCGTGGATGGCGAGAACGTCATGGGCGCGTCAAAGAAAGTTCTGACAGACCTACGTCGCAAGAAACTGGGCATGGTGTTCCAGCATTTCGGTCTGTTCCCCCATATGACCGTCGCCGAAAACGTGGCCTATCCGCTGCGCGTGCAGGGTGTCGGCAAAAAGGAACGGCTGGCGCGGGCGCAGGAAGTGATCTCGCTGGTCGGTCTGGAGGGCCGCGAGGACAGTTTCCCCCGGCAGCTTTCGGGCGGTCAGAGGCAGCGCGTGGGCATCGCCCGCAGCCTTGCTGTGAACCCCGACATCTGGTTTCTGGACGAGCCGTTCTCGGCCCTCGATCCCTTGATCCGCCGCCAGTTGCAGGACGAATTCCTGCGCATTCAGGCGACGTTGAAGAAATCCATCGTGTTCATCACTCACGACATCCAAGAGGCGCTGAAACTGGCCGACCGGATCGCCATCATGCGCGATGGCAAGATCGTGCAGATCGGCACGCCAACGGATATCGTGCTGCGTCCAGTCGACGACTATGTGCGCGAGTTCTCGAAGGACGTCGCCAAGGGGCGGCACGCCAAGGTCGCCTCAGTCATGCGCGACGACGATCAGCGTGGCCCGGACGATCCTGGTCTGACGACCAGCATGACGCTGGACGCGGCTCTTGCCCACTGCATGGAACTGCACGAGCCTGTGCCTGTGCGCGATGAGGCGGGCAACATCGTCGGCACGGTGCACCCGTCCGATCTGGCTGCGGCGCTTCAGGTGGATGAGACATGAGCGCCGTCACGGACATCCCCACGCAGGCCCGTCTGACGGTGGGGGCCAAGGCTGCGCTGATCACGGTAATCGTCGGGGCTGTATGTCTGGTGCTTGAGGGCGTCGCCCCTTGGCTGGTTAAATGGCCCGCCGCATGGGAGTTGCCCGCGACGCAGTGGGTCGGAGCCTTCCTCGACTGGTTCCTGAACGGCATCAAACCGGCGATGCGGTTGTTTTCTGACCTGATGACCTATCCGATGGACGCGGCGAACTTCGTTCTGGCGAACACGCCTTGGCCGATCCTGATCGGGCTTGTGACCGCGCTGGGCTGGTATCTGGGCGGGCTGCCTATGGCGGCGCTGGGGTTCTTTGGTCTCAGCTTTGTGCTGGCCTCGGGCTACTGGGCCGAGAGCATGAATACATTGGCGCTGGTCGCCGTCTCGGTCCCTGTGGCGCTGGTTGTCGGCGGCGGGATCGGTATCCTCGCCAATGAAATCCCCCGCGTGAAATCCTTGGTTCAGGCAGTGCTTGATATCATGCAGACCGTGCCGACCTTTGCTTATTTAACGCCGCTATTGCTGCTGTTTGGCTTCGGTCCGGTTGTGGGCCTGATCGCCTCGGCCATCTACGCCGCACCGCCGATGGCGCGCAATGTGATGCTGGGGTTGGAACGTGTCGAGCCCGAGATCAAAGAGGCCGCCATCATGTCCGGCGGCACCCGGTTCCAGCAACTGTTTCAGGTGGAAATCCCGGCGGCTGCAACGCAGATCATGGTTGGTGTGAACCAATGCCTGATGGCTGCCTTGTCGATGGTCATCATCGCCGCCGTGATTGGCGGGTTCAATGATATCGGATGGGAAGTCCTGCTGACCATGCGCAAGGCGCAATTCGGCGAATCCCTGATGGCCGGTTTGGTCATTGTCGTCTTTGCCGTCGTCATCGACCGGATGAGCGGTACGCTCGCGACCGAGCGCAAACGCTATGACCAGCGTGTTGTCTGGGCAGTTTTGGGCTTTACTGTCCTGTTCACCGCCGCCTTCTGGCTGTGGCTCCCGAACCCGTCTGAGTTGACCCTGCTGGACCCTGTAGCCGGGGCGATTGACAGTGGCCTAACCGCGTTCACTCAGGCCAATGGCCCATGGCTGGATGCGCTCAAGAATAACTCGCTGTTCTACGTGCTGCTGCCGTTGCGGATCGGGCTGGATCAGGCGGTGCTACCCTTCACATGGGGGTTCCAGTGGACGCCGGGCATGAGCTATGGCCTGTTCGCCTTGGCCGCCGTGATCGCCACCCTGATGGCATGGCGCGGGCATCTGACCGGCGGGCTGGTCGTGCTGATTCTGATCGGCATGTTGGAAACCGGCATCGCAAACCTGCCGTGGCCTTTCGTGCTGACTGGCGCTGCTGCGCTCAGTTATGTCGCGGGAGGTTGGCGTTTGGCGGCACTGTCGGTGGGGCTGCTCTGCACCATCCTCGTCTCGGGCCTGTGGGAGCGCGCCTTGCTGTCGCTATACCTCAGCGGCGCGGCGGTGTTCTCATGCGCCGTTGTCGGCGGGCTGATCGGCCTGGCCAGTGCAGTATGGGAGCCGGTGTGGAAAGTCGTCCGCCCGATCTGCGACATGCTGCAGACGATCCCTCTGTTCGTGTTCCTGATCCCGGTGCTGATGGTGTTCCAGATCGGAGAGTTCTCGGCCTTCCTTGCCATCTGCGCTTACGCGATCGTCCCGATGATCCGTTACACGCGCCACGGTCTGGTCAACACTCCCGAAGAAATGATGGAGGCCGCCATTTCCAGCGGCGCTACCGAGTGGCAGATCATGCGCGACGTGCGCGCGCCCTATGCCGCGCCGACCATCCTGTTGGGGCTGAACCAAACCATCCTCTATGCCTTTGCCATGCTGGTGATCGCGGCGCTGATCGGGACCACCGGTCTGGGTCAGTCGATCTACCTGGCGCTAGGGCAGGCAGATGTGGGCTTGGGTGTTTCAGCGGGGGCTGCGATGGCCATACTTGCGTTGATCGCTGACCGTATGGTGCAGGGGTTTGCCGAAGAACGCCGCAAAGCGCTGGGCTTGTAAGAAAGGGCAGGGGCGGCGTGTCCGCCTCTGCGTCCCAATTGATATCGGACAAAGACACTTCTTCCGAGCTGGCTTAAACCAGCCGCGGGTTGTTTGGAGGCTCGCATGACCGGGTGGGTAGTGTTCCTGGCCGCGCTAATCACTTTTCTGCTGACGCACGTTATTCCGGCCCGACCGTCCGTGCGAAATTGGCTGATTCAGGTGCTGGGTCGCAAAGGGTATTTTGCGACCTATTCCGTAGTGTCTCTGTCGGCTCTTGGTTGGCTTATAGCCGCCGCAGCACACGCACCCTACGTCGAGGTCATCCCGCCGCTTGCGATCTTGCGGTGGGTGCCGTTGTTGATAATGCCCGTCGCTTGCTGGCTGGCGATTGCCGGGCTGTCGATTCAGAACCCTTTCTCATTCGGAGGGGTGGGGAGCCGCGCCTTCGACCCGGACAACCCCGGTATTCTGCGCAGCACGCGCCATCCGATGCTTGCGGCGCTTTCGCTGTGGTCGATCTCGCATCTGCTTGCAAATGGCAGCCTGTCCCATGTGATCCTCTTTGGGTTATTCGCGGGGTTCTCTGCAATGGGCATGATGTTGATAGATCGTCGTAAATCGACAGAATTGGGTGCCGAATGGAAACGCCTTTCCCGCAATACCGCGCGTCTGTCCCTGCGCGCACCGCACCCTTGGCCTGGCCTTTGGATTTGGCTGGTTTCGCTGGTCGTCTTTGCGGGACTGCTTTACCTGCACGCATCCGTGATCGGGCTTTCTCCTCTACCATGACGTAGAACAGTGGTCGGACAGGGACATGCGTGCTATTTGGAATGTCACAGTTTTTCGACGGGGGTCCCCTGAATGTACTTGGCCTATGTAACAACCACTGATCGCGGAGCCACTGACCGGTTGCTAAGCGCGGCTGCGGAACAAATGCTCGAGTCCGGCGCGCGGCTGGTGGGCGTGGTGCAAACCAACACCGAATGCGCCGACAGCAGCAAGTGCGATATGGATGTCCGCGTCCTGCCAGCAGGAGAAACCATTCGCATCTCTCAGTCGCTTGGTTCGCAATCACGGGGCTGCCGTCTGGATCCCGCCGCGCTGGAAAAAGCTGTGGGGTATGTCACGGCTTCGCTGGCGGATGCACCGCAACTTTTGATCGTGAACAAGTTCGGCAAGCACGAAGCGGATGGGCGCGGTTTCCGTCCTGTTATTGCCGAGGCACTCGCGCAGGACATCCCTGTTCTGGTCGGAGTGAATGGTCTGAACAAGGAAAAGTTCGAGGAATTCACCGGAGGAGCCGCCGAGCAGATCGCACCCGAACTTGAGGCGATCATAGGGTGGTTCGACCGGGTGACAGCAGAGCGCGCGGCTGCTGCCTGAAGGTGCCTTCCGTAGGGTAAGCTACTGGAAACCTGACTTGTTTCGGGGTCAATGTGCTGCAATCCTCCGACCCGGAGGAGATCGCAGATGTGGACCAACTGGTCGGGAAGCCAAAGTTCAAGCGCGCCAATTACACGCCCTGTTTCGCTCGCTGATCTGCAACAGGCTGTCGCACAACCCGGTAGTCTGCGGGTTGTCGGATCGGGGCATTCATTTACACCGATTGTGTCGGGCGCGGACCGGATGCTGGACCTGTCCAGCCTTGAATTGGCGACATTAGGTCAGGTCGGCGAAGACAGGGTGTGGGCAAATGCAAACGCGCGTCTGAGCGATCTGTCTCCGGCGCTTGCCGACCATGGATTGGCCTTTCGCAACCTTGGCGACATCAACGCGCAGTCGATTGCGGGCGCAGTATCAACCGCGACGCATGGGACGGGGCGCACGTTGCCGTGCCTTGCGGCGGAAATAACTGCGGCCTGTCTGGTCGGCGCGGACGGGGACATCCTGTCGACGCAGGACATCCCACTTGAAATGGTGCAGGTCTCGCTTGGTACTCTTGGCGTTTTGTCCGAGGTTCAGATCGCGGTGGTCCCGAAACACAACCTGCGCCGCCGCGTGCGGCTGGCTCCGCTTGAAGAAACTCTGGCCAGCATGCATCAGAAGTGGGCCGAATTTCGGAACTTTGAATTCTTTTATATCCCCTTCACCGGCAAGGCCGTTGAGATTCGTCATGAACTGACCGAAGCAGCCGAGACCAAAGCTCCGCGCGATTTGGATATGATCGCGGTCAAGATGATGAGACTGGCCAGAAACGCTGGCCGGGTCAGCGACAGCCTGCGAAGCGTATTGCTGAAGTTGCTAACATTGGCACACTCGGATGAAGACTATGTGGGTGAAAGCTGGCGTGTTCTGTGCAGCGACCGCCACATTCGGTTCAACGAGATGGAATATCACCTCCCACCCGGTGTCGCGGACGAGGTGTTGCGTGAGGTGCTGACGCGCCTACATCGTGATCATAAGGACATATATTTTCCCATCGAGGTCAGGCAAACTGCGGGTGACACGGCCTGCCTCTCGCCGTTTCAGGGCGGGCCGCGCATTTCGATCGCGCTGCACACCGACGCGGCCGAGGATCACGCCCGCTATTTCTCGGCAATCGAGCCTCTGCTGCTTGAGGCCGGAGGCCGACCACATTGGGGAAAGATGCATAATCTGACGTATAAAGAACTTTCGCGCCTCTACCCTGACTTCGATCGTTTTTGCGCGTTGAGGGAACAAATGGACCCTGGTGGCAAGTTTCTCACGCCTGCCTTGGCCAAGCTGTTCCGACCATGACAGCGACGTATTTGCAAAACCTGTCCAGCACGCTGCGCGACTATGGCGTCGACAAACCAGTGACCGTCGTCGATCTGGATCGGCTGGATGCAAATTGCGCGTCGGCGCGTGGCTCGGTCGCGCCGGGTCTGGCGTGTCGTCTTGTTGCCAAGTCCCTTCCATGCTTGCCGCTGCTTGATCATATCCGGACGCAGATACCGTCATCTGGTCTTATGACCTTCTCCGAGCCTATGCTTGCGGCGCTATTGCAGGCTGAACCTGACACTGACCATCTGATCGGCAAACCCCTTCCTGTCAGTTCAGCGGCTCGGATTTTGCGAAACTGCACAAGTGCGGCCGAGCGTGTGCAGTGGCTCATCGACACACGGGAACATTTGGACGCTTATCTGGAGCTGGCAGAAACCACTGGTGTTCCGCTTCGCGTGTCGCTGGAAACCGATGTCGGCTTACACCGGGGTGGGCTGCGTCCCGAAGACGTCCCTGGGATCGTGCAGCGTATTGGCAGCCACCCATATGCGAGGTTGGCCGGGGTCATGGGGTACGAGGCGCATCTGGCCAAGTTGCCCCGTGTCCTGAAATCCCGCGCCGCACGGTCCAGCGCAGGTGCGTTCCAACGCGCTGTAGCGGGGCTGCCAAATGCAGGCGAGGGGCTTTGCCTCAATACCGGGGGCAGCCTGACGTTTCAGTCCTATGCCGCTGACGGAGCAGCCAACGAGGTCGCCTTTGGGTCGGTATTGGTCAAGCCCACCGATTTTGACCATGCGACGACGACGGCATTTCAACCTGCCGCTTTTATTGCCTCGCCAATTCTGAAAGTGATGCAAGGCAACGCGTTGCCCGGTTTGGACATCTTGCCCAGACGGAAGACTGACTTGGCGATATTTGGCGGGCATTTTCTGGGGCAGCCTGTGTTTCCAGACGGTTTTTCCTATTCGTCGATCTTCGGCCGCTCAAGCAATCAGGAAGTATGGACCGGTCCATTGGGTTCAAACGTGAAACCCGGGGACATCGCTCTGTTGCGGCCAACACAAAGCGAGGCCGTGCTGAATCAGTTCGGACCGCTTCTGGTTTTGAAAGGGGGGCAGGTGGTGGACGAGTGGCAATGCCTGCCGAACTAACGGCCCGTTGAACTTTGTCACCATCTGAAGAAGATGGTGGGCGACCCTGAACTGGTAGTTTCAAGCTAAATCAATGGCTTGAAGTGTAAACCCCGGCGAAAGCGTCTTATTGTTTTTCAAGGACTTTCACGTGAACTGTCAAACTTTACAGGGCCTCAAGAGAGGAACTGAAGCATGAATCACGCTTGACGATTACAAAAAACCCCCGCCGAGAAAAACGGCGGAGGCATCCAAAAAAAACGATCCCGCAATCCTCTGCCAAAAGGAAGCAAGATGCTGAATAAAAATAGCAAAACCACCACCAAAGCACAAGCGCAACAAGTTTATGACCAGAACAGACAAGCGGCCCTAGATGCTGCAGCTCATGACCTGCGGGTATTCCCCGTTCACGTGACCCACGACCCGAAAAAGCCCGGCAAGAAGAAAGCCAAGGTTCTTGTCAAATCTTGGGTGAAAGACGCCTCGACTGATCCCGTCCAGATTAACAGTTGGTGGGATGAAAACCCTAGTGCGGTTCCGGGGATGCCAACTGGCGATTTTCTTGTGATTGATTTGGATGATCGCGACGGGAAGGACGGTTCCGCTGCATACAAGGCTATGGGTCTCGACCCGGAAGATGCGCTTTTCACTGTAGAAACACCGTCTGGGGGCGAGCACCTTTATTTTGAGAACTCGATTGGTCTCAGCATTTCACAAGACAATATCGCCCCGGGCATCGACACACGCGGAAAAGGCGGCTTCGTGTTTGCCCCCGGTGCCCGGACGGTCTTCGGGGAATACCGAATAAAACGGGGTGATTTGAACTATCTTCAACTTGGTTGTTTGACCGCTGTCCCTCAGCTAATTTTTCATGCACTCACGAAACAGAAATGCGAGAAGGAACAATCTGCACTCGGCGAGTGCGATCTAGACACGATCCGTGATGCACTGAATGTCGTGCCCAATGACCTCTACTATGGCGACTGGATTGAAACCCTAATGGCCGTTCATCACGCAACCGGCGGCGCGGAAGAGGGGCTTGCTCTCGCTCTGGCATGGTCTGCGGGCTACGATGGTTTTTCCATCAAAGAAGTCCAGAGTAAGTGGCGGTCATTCGGCAAATTCGAAGGTAATTCTATCACAAAAAAAACACTTTTCATGAAAGCGCGTGAGCATGGTTGGGACGACCCGCTTGCGCTCTTGACTGACGCGGATGTTGAGATTGGCGAGACGACTGATTTGCGGTCCGCTGGGCACGGGTCGCTGGATGCAGAAGCCCGCGAACTATTGGGGCTTCCGCCCTCGCGATTGAAATTTCTGAGCCCGACTGATTGCGAAACCCTGCCTACCCGGAACTATCTTATCAAGGGTCTGCTGGGCGAGGGCGACGTTGCCGCTGTCATTGGCGCACCGGGTGCGGGTAAATCTCTTCTGGCCCCTTATCTGGGCTATGCAATAGCGCAAGGCGCGGAAGTCTTCGGCTGCCGGAACCGACAGGGCGGCGTCTTCTACGTTGCCGCAGAGGATAGCCATGGCATGCGCGCGCGAGTTCAGGCACTCCGAGGTCAATACGGTGATGCCGATGCCTTCAGGTTGGTGGAAGGCGTCTCCGATCTATTGAGCGAAAACAGCGAAGACCTGAAGGCATTGCTGATCGCTGTTGAGGACCGGCGCCCGGTGCTAATTGTGATCGACACGCTCGCTATTGCCTTCCCAGGCTTAGAAGAGAACGAGGCGAAGGCGATGGGCCGAGTCGTTGCTGTAGCCCGTAGCTTGACCCGATGGGGTGCCGCCGTCGTGCTTGTCCACCACGACACCAAGGCCGGCGACGGGCTGCCGCGAGGTCACTCCATCCTGAACGGCGCGTTGGACCTGTCACTGCACCTGAAGCGCAACGGCAAGGTGGTCTGCGTCCGACCGACCAAGAACCGGAACGGCAGCACTGATCAGCAACTGGCCTTTCGCGTTGACACGGTCCAGATGGGAAATGACGATGACGGCGAGCCGGTCTTGACCGCGATCTGCGTGGAGGAGCACGCCACCGAACTGCAAAAGACAGGCAAGCCATTGGCCCGAAGTAAACGTGTCGCACTCGAAATCCTGACAGACTTGCTCCGGTGGCAGAGTAGTGTTTCTGAAGATGAGTGGCGGGCGGCGTGTATCGCCGATCCGAAGTTCTCTGCGGCGGAAACTGATAACGGAAAACGCAAGACATTCCGCGAGGCCCGCGTGGACCTTGCAGACCGAGAATTGATCGCACTTCGCGATCGGGGTTTTGTTCTGACGGAAAATGACCACGGGGCGCAGCCGGAGGACGACCATGAGATCCTGTGAGAGACGGGACTTTCAGGAAACACTTCCCCTCACGTCCCCGGCAAACCGGGAGATGGGCAGGGGACGGGACAGGACACACCCCTTAGAGGGGGTGTCCCAAGTCACCGCCCCTCAAATGCCATTTTGACAGTGTTGAGAAATTCATAAGGAGAGCCACGGCGGGGAAGCTGTTCGCTCGGGTCCTTCCCGAGGGAGGCTTGCTCCGGGGGGTGCGCCGAGCCCCAGTTTTCCATAGTTTTTGGGGCCTCTAACGATAACAGACCTATTTCGCCCGCCATGTATGGTTTCAGCATCTCGTGCCAGCTTGCAATCAAGGCTTTAACCATAGGATTGCTTCCTAGGTTTTTGGACCCTGCGCCATAACAGATCCAGTGGCTTCCTCGACGAGGTCGCTGGAGAAATTCATCCATCGGACTCGATGTCGTCGTTCTCACCCGCCGCTTCAACAGCAGTCTTCGCCACTTGTTCTGATTGCCAGTCCCCATAGGAAACGTTGGAGCCGCTGACCTTCCAAGACGAGCGACCGTTGTCGGGGCGCCCGTAAACCACCGCAGATGCCGCGCTTGGGCTATTGAACGCGACATCTTGCGCAAAGCTAAGAAGGCCCTTTTGCCCCGGGACCAGCTTGCCCGTCTTGATTAGCTGCGCGTGCCGTTTTGAATAGCTGTGGTCCGAAGTGCTCGACCAGGCACTCACTGCGTCCGATCCCTCCAGAACAATAAATTCCCCTTCGACCTCGCGGGCGCGCGCTTCCAACCCAAGCTTACTGTGGACAAACTTGAACAGTGGTGCGACTTCGATTTCTGAGGTGATTTCGTCCCCGGCGGAAACTACCTTGGTCATGGCTCTGTGCTGGCGAAGGAAATCAAACCCAAGGACCGGCAGGATGAGGCGAAGCTGGTCTATGAAGTACTCCATGTCGGACGCGTCGGCCTCCGGCAGGGCGACCGGCGGGGGTGCCGTGCTATTCTGAACACTGGAGTTGCCCACAGCGTTTGCGATAGCAATCAACCGCGCCTCTAGATAACGCGCATGCGCCTTAGTGATGTTCTGGTCTTTGCTGGTTACAACGCAAGTGCTCTCCCAGAAATCCTTGCCGGAGTCTCTGTTGTGCTGAACGAGACGCTTTCGGACATTGTCGCTTTCACCGATGTAGAGTTGAAGGGTATCCGGGTCCTTAGGATCGCGACCAGTCAGGAAATAGATTCCGGTACGGTCAAGTTCCGAGCGTTTGAGGAAAGCAGGCAATCCATTCCGTGACCCGGATAGGACATGACCAGTCCAGTTCATTATCTCGGCCGTTGTCAGGCCGGACGCCGTGCCTTCGGCAAGAAACAATTTTACCGATCTCCCTAGTCGGGAACTCATGCTACAACCTCCATCGCCTTCTCACTCCCCCACGATACAAATTTCGCCCGACATCAGCATGAGTATTAGGAGGCTGTGGGTCGCCTCGAAACCGAGGTTCGGGCCGGATATGTACTGATTGTTCAACGAAGTTTATGCCATCTCATTTCTGACTTCCAATCATCTGCGAATTTGCGGGGGCGCAAGACGAAACCTGCAACCCGGCCTTTCTATCAACTATTTGCCAAAGTAAAGATAAGCGGTTTCGAAACAACCCGTAGGAAAGCAGTAACAGCCTTGGGCAGACGCAATGAGGATTCAGCGTTACCTAACTTGACAGACGCATTTTGCGCCATACTGGCAAACCATTATCCGAGCCGCCTTGGATATGCCCAAATTCTCATGTTAGCGTGCCGCCAAAGATACAGTGGGAGGATTCCCGCTTAAGAAAACAAAGATAAGAGCAGGCTGTATACTATGAGCGCAGATATTAAATCACTTAGTTCTTTCGTCTGGTCTATAGCTGAGCTGCTTCGTGGGGATTTTAAGCAATCTGAGTATGGCAAAGTAATATTGCCCTTTGTCGTGCTGCGACGCCTAGACTGCATTCTTGAAGAGAGCAAGCAGAGCGTCCTCGACATGGCCGCATCGCTGCCAGATGATATGGACGACGAGGCACGCGACACGCTGCTTTTTGGCTCTGTTGGTCAAAACATCCGCATTTACAACTTGTCCCACTTCACCTTTGCTTCGCTCAAGGGGCAGGATGCCAAAGACATCCATATGAACCTGCTCGACTACATCACCAAGTTCTCAGGCAACGTCCGCGACATCTTCCTCGACAAGTTCCTGTTCACTGATCAGCTAAAACGGCTGAACGATGCCGGGCTGCTCTATCAGGTGTTCGACCGCTTCACCCAGATTGACCTGCACCCCGACGCGATCTCTAACCTTGAAATGGGGTATCTGTTCGAAGACCTCATCCGCCGCTTCTCGGAGATTTCAAACGAGACAGCAGGGGAACACTATACCCCGCGCGAGGTCATCCGTCTCATCGTCTCGTTATTGCTCATCAACGACAAGGACGCGCTGACCGGCTCTGGCGTCATCCGGCAGGTCTATGACCCGGCAGCGGGCACAGGCGGGATGCTGTCAATTGCTGAGATGGAGATGAAGGCGCTCAACGACCGCATCCGCGTCGAACTCTTCGGGCAGGAACTGAACCCCGAGTCCTTCGCGATCTGCAAATCCGACATGCTGGTGACCGGGCACAACCCCGAGAACATCGCCTTCGGCAACACGCTGACCCAAGACGCCCACGCTAACAAACGCTTCCATTACATGTTATCAAATCCGCCCTATGGCGTGGACTGGAAGAAATACGCTGACCCCATCAAGGACGAGGCTGCAGAACTAGGCATGGGCGGGCGCTTTGGTGCAGGCCTGCCGCGGATCTCGGACGGACAGCTGCTCTTCCTACAGCACATGATCTCGAAGATGCGGAACGATGAGCAAGGCTCGCGTGTTGGTATTGTCATGAATGGCTCACCGCTTTTCACGGGCGGGGCCGGATCCGGCGAGAGTGAGATACGTCGCTGGATGCTTGAAAACGACTGGGTGGAGGCTATCATCGCGCTGCCCACCGACCTATTCTACAACACCGGCATCCAGACATATGTTTGGCTGCTCACGAACCGCAAGGACACAGCCCGGCGCGGCAAGGTGCAGCTGATTGACGCCAGTGGTGAGCGTTTCTGGAAGTCCATGCGCAAGTCCCTCGGGTCCAAGCGTCGCGAAATTCCGATTGAAGCCTGCGATGAGATCGCCCGCATCTACGCTGAGATGTTGAACGGCGACGGTGACTGGGGCGAAGTTTCAAAAATCTTTAAGACGACCGACTTTGGCTATCGTGAAATTCGGGTGGATCGACCGTTGAAACTCGCCTTTGCGGTGACCCCCGAGGGACTTGAGACGGTGCGCGAGGCCAAGCCATTTCAAAAACTTGAAGAAAGTGAGCAGAGCCGCGTTCTGGCGGCGTTGGAGGCCCTTCCTACCGATGAACGTTGGATCAACCGCGACGACTTCGACAAGGCACTCACAGCGGCGTTTAAAGAGTCTGGCCTCAAGGTTGGAGCGCCGGTTAGAAAGGCGATCCTTTCGGCCTTGTCGGAGCGTGATGAAGACGCCGAGGCTTGCGCTGACAGCAAGGGCAACACTGAACCGGACACCAATCTGCGCGATCACGAATTGGTGCCGCTGAATGAGGACTGGCGCGATTATGTGAGACGTGAGGTCCTGCCCTTTGTCCCGGATGCCTGGGTGGATGAAACTCACACCGATGGGCAGGACGGCCACGTTGGGCGTGTCGGGTATGAGATCAACTTCAATCGCTATTTCTACAAATACGTTCCACCCCGTCCGCTCGACGAGATCGATGCCGAGTTAAAGGAGCTGGAGGCAGAGATTGCAGATCTGCTTCGGGAGGTGGTTGAGTGAGTTTCGCGGTTCATGAAGACTGGAAAATGGCGTTCGGAGAATTTTCTAGTTGGTATCGCGTTCGTGATCATTTTGACCTGATAAACGGCTAGGTATCGTTGTTGGGATTCGATGGATGCAAAGCCACGATGATATAGTTGAGTCGTTCAGCCTTAAAACGCAAAGCTTTGAAGAGCTAAGCGACGCAGTCGTCAACTGGGATCAGGAGTATGACCAGTTGTCGGGCGGTCAATTCGAGGGTGGCCTCAAGCTGGCGCAGGTTAATGAGTCCCAGATCCTCAGAATTCGATGGGGACAAAAAATTCGCTACCGTGGAACAGCCCCAGCTGGGGCTTTTGCCTTTGCTTTGCCGTTCGATCAGCAAGGAGATGCAAACTGGATCGGCCAGAAAGCGGGCGTGGACACAGTTCTCATGCAAGCACCAAACAAGGCCGGCGATCTGATTTCCTCCAATTTCTACGACGCGCTGGTGCTCGGAGTTCCTGAAAACGACGTGTTCCGGATTTCATCGGCGCTATCTGGGAAAGGCGAAATCAGTGGCAACTTGCATGGGGCCTCAACCCTTTCGACGGCAGGTGCAGCTTCTTTACGCCATCAGGGACAATCGCTCATTGACCGGGCTATCTCAGATTTTTCCGACGACAGAGCCGCTCTTAAGCGTCTCTCCGATCAGTTTATCAAGTTGTTTCTTTGGGAGCTGGTGAAGTCAAATGGCGGCGGCCTAAAGGAACACCGGGTTTCCAGACCGGCCAGACTGGTGGGGGACGCAACAGATCTGGTTCTATCCGACGTGACCGGAAACATAGGATTGACCACTCTTTGCGCTCATTATGGTGTCAGCCTTAGGACACTTCACTATGCATTCAAAGATGTCACGGGCCTTTCAGCTGCGACCTGGCTGCGACGCATGAGGCTCAATAGAGTGCATCGCGAACTGCAAGGCGCGATCTCGAATGGGGCTACAATAGGCAGCGTGGCCGCGACTTACGGCTTTCACCATCAAGGGCATTTCACGAACCAATACAAGCGGCTGTTCGGCTGCCTGCCATCGGAAACACTGCATCGCAATTAGACGGAAGTTTAGTCTCAAAAACCCAGTCTCAAGAGATGTTTGCAGATTTTGGATAAGAATGATGCGTGATTTTGACAGCCAAAGAGGCCACCATTGTCGAGTAGTCTGATGGTTGCGCAGCGGCGCCTTCAGCCACAAGAATTCCGATCAAATTTTTTAGGAGAGATACATGAAACTTCTTACCAATCATTTATCGGCGGCAATTGCCCTCAGCCTCATTGCGGCGGGCGCCAGCGCCTCCAAGGCCCATGCAAATGAGGACACTGTCTCAACGGAGCTTCCGCCATTGATGCAGCAAATCAACAATGGCAACTGGCTTGAGGAGTCTGAGGCGCAGAAATTGGTAGACGAACTCTACTATCATAGAGCGATTCAGGCCTACTACGACATGTTACCGGCAATGAACACCATTGGCCTGCGCGATGGGTCTGAGGCAGTGTTTGGAGCGGGCTACAACGTCATTCCGATCTGGAAAGAAAGAATGGACTCCCGCGCCTGGGTTCCGACACCTAACGCTGACGTTATTTATTCAATGGGTTACGCAGATCTCAAAGAAACCGGCCCATTGGTTGTTGCGGCTCCACCCAATACAGTGAGCATGCTCACAGATTTCTTCCAAGTAACGTTGACGGACGTAGGCGCCGCTGGTCCAGATGGCGGAAAAGGCGGACTGTATCTCCTTCTTCCACCCAACTACGATGGCCCGGTTCCGAATGGCGGGTATTACACGTTCGAGTCTCCGACATACAACGTGTTTATCTTCTTTCGCACAATCATGAAGCAGGGTGATGGTGGTCCAGATCCCTCCGAGGCGGTCGCGACGGCGGAACAAATTCGTATTTACCCACTTTGGGAAGTGGAGAAGGATATTCCGGCAATGGAGTTCCCGAACGCCTCGGGCAAGCGCCTCAACATGATGTATGAAACCGATTTCGACTTTTGGACGAAAATGAAAGAGTTCGTGGACCATGAGCCTTACTCGGCCATTCCGCCGGCTACTCGCGGTGTTTTGGCTTCCCTCGGCATCAAGAAGGGTGAGCCATTTAATCCAACTGCCAAGCAAATGGAATCCTTGAACAAGGCGATGGAAGTTGCACCAAAGATGATCTTTGCCTCCAGGCAGGTCGGTCGACCGGATGGCCGTAACTTCTATTACTATGACAGACAGTATGAACGCGTTTGGTCTGGAGCTACCGCCGAGTTTATGCAGGACGGCTACCTCGACATCGACCAAAGGGCTGCCTTTATGCAATTTGCATACAGCACGTCACCAGCAATGGTTAAACGCGTTATCAATGGTGGTGCAAAATATCCGGTTACTGCCAGAGACGCGGACGGCGAATTCTTGAATGGTAGCCACCACTACAAGCTACATCTGCCGGCGGGTATTCCGGCGAAGCTGTTCTGGGCAGTAACGCTCTACAACGTAACCGATGGGACGATGCCGGAAACTGACCAGTTCATGCCGTCTATCAATCAATTCAACGATTACGAGAAGAATGATGATGGTTCGGTTGATCTCTACTTCGGTCCGACGCTGCCAGACGGCGCTCCTGAGTCCAATTTCATCAAGACCGTTGAGGGAAGAAACTTCCTGACAGCTGTGCGACTGTTTGGAACGGGTATCGAGTTCTTCGACCAAACTTGGAAACCCGACGATGTTGCGAAAATTGACTAATTTTCAAATCGTTGGATAAAAAAGTTCTGAAAGCCCGCAGGGAACTGTGGGCTTCCTGGACAACTGTGATCGCAGCGCACCAAGGAATCTGACCTTTCACAATCGCGAAGTATCTATTGCTCTCGTGGCAACCGGCAGAAAAGCAATTCCTCGTCGAATCCACAACATTTTGTAGCTTTCTGAAGTTGACCACAAAATGACACCCCCAACGAGGCGTCGGGGGCACAACTTAAGTGAACGGCTGGCTGTCTACACCCGACGTAGGGGGCAGACTGCTCCAATAACGGGTGAAGAGTTTTCGCAACTTCTGAACTCTCGCGACGATAAGACCCGTAGCGAAATATTCTCATATCTCAGCCGGGGGCGCGACATTGGGTTCGATCAGGTGATTGTCGCGGATCCTAGGAGCGGCGCAGAAGATGATGGGCAAGAAATGACATTCTATCTGCCTGAGACTGCCGCAGCGGACATGAATGTTATCGACGAGGGAACGCTTGTTCAGGACGACGGCGCACCCGCGTACAAACTTGTGGGCAACGTCCAATTGGCTGCGCCCGCCGACAATGACCCCCGCAACCCAATGCGAACCAAAGACGCCGTCGACGTGATGCGTCCAACCATCGTAGGGGTGTTCGGCGATCAGTTCCCTTGGTCATACGCGCATCTGCGAAAAGCAGCAGAACACCTTGGGTTCTGGGACCAAGCGGTTGGCGACAAGACGAACACCGGAGTGGAGCCAATCACTGGAACGACGCTCTACTATGGAAGGGGGCGCGAGGCGGTGATGCAGTTCGCGAAACAGACCCCCGACGACTTTGTAGAAGTGGTTGGCTCGAAACAGACGCAAACAGTCTGGAAACAGCAGCACGATGTTGCGGCCTTAGAAGCCGAGCAAGAAGGTTGAAGCTGAACACACCATACGCCAACTTCAAAAGCTCTTTCCAACGGATAGTCCCGCAATGACCGAAGTACGAAAACGCAAGAAACGTGAGATTATGCCGCCGCAAAGGGAATGGCCGCCGATACCTTTAGAACCTACCGATACCGAAGACCAAGATAATACTATCGTTTCTCGTCTACCTGGCCGCAACGGGTTGGCAGGAGCCGACGATATTGTCCAATGGCTCGCGCAGTTAATGAACAAGAAAAGTGTTTCATACGATCAGCTTTCACACCTCTCAGGCGTTCCCTCCCGGACTATCAAGAAATGGTTCAGCAGCGACGAAAAATCTCGAACTATTCCCAAACTCAATACTATCCAAGCTTGCTTCGAAGCGTTGGGCCAATCGCTCATCGTCAGTCCGCCAAGTGTTCAGATTGGAAACGGCCAGAAGTTCTATCCAATTGACAACTTCCGTCGGCAACTCTTGGAAGATTGGCTAGACCAGTCGGCCAGATCGAGAGGTGTATCCGTTTCCGCCTTAATCGAAGACTTGGAAACCAATCATCGCAGGGCGATCGAGAACCAAACGAAGGGTTATCGGAGGCGAGAGTTGTAAAAGTGCCTTTTAGGGCACCAGAAAACACCGAAGAAATACTCCATGTTTTGCTCAGAACGCCCAAGAAGCTTTGTGAGGCCCGCATAGTGAGTAAGAAAACCCTGCCAAATACAGACATTCGCCCCCCTTATATCCGTGAGCGTCAGATCGTATCCCGCTTCGGAGTTTCACGAGGCACCCAGTATCGCTTGCGTCGGCGCGGCATCTTTCCGCGAGGGATACGGGTGAGTCCACGGACTGTAATATATTCTGAGCCGGAGATCATCGATGCGCTGGCCGTATTGGCTACGGATGCGAAGAGGTAAGTCAATGGCCACCGCCTCCCAAGTACGACACAGGGTCTTGCCGCCGCCTTGCGCAAGGCTGCTGTCACGTGGAGAGGCATCAGCATATGCCGGGGTTAGCCCGAATACTTTTGACCGCATGATGGGCGATGGCCTGATGCCCGGCCCCAAGCGTGTGTATAATCGCGTGCTTTGGGACGTGCGTGCGCTCGACAGTGCGATTGATGCCTTGCCGGGCGACCAAGACTCGTCAGATGCTGGCGGTTCCGACATCAATGAATGGGACTGACCAATGAAACAACTCCGAAGACCGCCCAAATACTGTCAGGGCTTTGAAGACAGACATGGCAAGATGCGCTGGTATTATCGCCGCACGGGCTATCCCCGTGCTGCATTGTCCGGTTTGCCATGGAGTCCCGAGTTCATGGCCGCTTATGAGCTGGCGGCCCAAGGCGAACGCATGGACGTGGGCAGGACCAAGAGCAAGCCGGGGACCATCACCGCACTGGTGGCTAGTTACTACCGCACGTCCGACTTCACCAACCTGTCCGATGTAACAAAACGCACGTATCGCAACATCTTAGAACGGTTTCGAAAGGAGCACGCAGACAAGAGGGTGGCCTTGCTTCAGCGCCGGCACATTCAAAGATTGGTGAACGAAAGGGCAGGAACACCATCCGCTGCGAACCGCCTCTTGCGAATGATCCGCATCCTTATGCGTCACGCAGTTGAAATGGGCTGGCGTCGCGATGATCCGACCATAGGCGTGCGCAAGCTGAAAGAAAATACAGGGGGCTTCACTACTTGGGAGGATGAACACATTGAACGTTTTTTGGCGCATCATAAGCCCGGGTCTCGGGCGCATTTGGCGTTGATGCTTTTGCTCTACACGGGGCAGCGCAGGGCCGATGTGGTGCGCATGGGGCGGCAACACGTCAGAAACAATGTGCTGACGATCACGCAGCAAAAGACGGGCCAGCAAGTTTCGATCCCGATACACTTTGAGCTGAAACGTACCCTCGATTCTTTGCCGAAAAACAATTTGACATTTTTGGTGTCCGACCGAGGCGGCCCGCTGAAGCCCGAGAGTTTCACCAATTGGTTCAAGCGCATGGTTCAAGACGCCGGACTTTCTGGCTTGTCAGCTCACGGTCTGCGCAAGGCAACTTGTCGAATGTTGGCAGAAGGCGGATGCACACCGCATCAAATCATGGCTATCAGCGGTCACAAAACCCTGTCCGAAGTCACCCGTTACACTGTGGCCGCAAGCCGCGCGCAACTGTCTGAGGACGCTATGGCATCAATGGGTAAGGTCAAAGAAAGAACGTAAACTGTCAAACCTCATACAAAAGTTTGACAATTCGCTCTGTAAGTATCTGACTATTTTAAGTGAAATTTGGAAATGGTGGGCGACCCTGGAATCGAACCAGGCGTGCGTCTCCGCGAGGGAGTTACAGTCCCCTGCCACACCTTGCGGCCTGTCGCCCACTGTCAGGCGTTGCACCTGACGTGGAGGCGTGATTACTAGCGCCTTAAAGGAGCGTCAACAGGAAAATATCGCTTTGGCGCAGGAAACCGATTTCCCGGCCCGGAGGCCCAAGAAATGAAAAAACCCAAGTGGGTCGTTGAAAAGGAACAGGCGCGCAAAGCTGCGGCGTCCGAAACCGTCTGGCTGTTCGGACTGCACGCTGTACGCGACGCCTTGATGAACCCAGAACGGCAGAAGCTGCGCTTGATAGTGACCCGCAATGCGCGTGACAAATTGGCCGAAGCCATTGAGTTTGCAGGGATTGAACCCGAGATGGTCGATCCGCGCAAATTTACCGCTCCGATTGATCCGGGGTCCGTGCATCAGGGCGCGGCGTTAGAGGTAAAGCCGCTGGATTGGGGTGGGCTGGCCGAGAACTGCATCGGGCGCGAACACCCGCGCGTGATCCTGCTGGACCGCGTGACAGACCCGCACAATGTCGGGGCGATTCTACGCTCGGCCGAAGTGCTCGGGGCCAGCGCGGTTATCGGAACGCGCCATCATTCGGCCCCGGAAACGGGGGCGCTTGCAAAAACCGCCAGTGGTGCGCTGGAAAGGCAGCCCTACCTGCGTGTTCGCAATCTGGCCGATGCTATAGTCGCGTTGCAGGATATGGGCTTTCTGGTGCTGGGTCTGGACGGCGAAGCGGACCTTACTATCGAGGTCACTTTGGACGGCAAACTGGATCAACCAGTGGCGCTGGTGCTTGGGGCCGAGGGGCCGGGCCTGCGCCAAAAGACCAAGGAAACCGTTGATCACCTGGTGAAAATCGACGCAGCGGGTGGGTTTGGTTCTCTGAACGTCTCAAATGCGGCCGCGATTGCCCTATATGCCTCAAGGCACAGATAAACAGGAGAGCACCATTTCCACGCCCTCGAAAATCGCCACCTGCTGCTATTGCGGAACCCGCGCGGCGCTGGTTCTCAAAGGGAAGCAGCGTCATGAGCTTAGTTGTTCAAGCTGTGGCGCCCCGCTGCACGACTTGAAAATGGTGCCCAAGCGCAAACTGTCGGAAAGCAAGCCCGCGCGGGATAACGCAAAATATCATCGCCCTTACAAGAACAAAAAGAAGAAGAAAAAGGGTGTTTTCTCTCGTGTTCTGGACGAAGCCTGGGACGTGATTGAAGATATCTTTGATTGATCGGCTGTTTTCGCGTCGCGCCTGATCACAACCACGTTAATGGGGGTTCCAGATGCAAAGAAAAATTGCAATTTGATACCCTGACTCTCAAAACGTGACTTGATGACGATGAACCGACGTTTCCTTCTTGGCGCGATCGCCGCTGCTGTTTTTGCCCCGGCTGCCTATGCGCAGGACATGCCCATCTTTTTCGAGACGGGCGGCGCAGCTATGGCGGGCTACGATGCGGTTTCCTATTTCAATGGCGGAACACCCGTTCAAGGTTTGCCCGAATTCTCTGTGATGTGGAAAGGGGCCGAGTGGCACTTTGTGTCAGCCGAGAATCGGGATGCATTTGAGATGAACCCGCGGGCCTATGCTCCTCAGTTTGGTGGGTACTGCGCATATGCAATGGCGCAGGGGCAATTGGTCAGTACGGACCCGAACCTATGGCAAGTGGTCGATGGCCGCCTTTACCTGACCCATTCGCCTGAGATTGAACTTATTTGGAACAGTGATGCCCCGGAATATATCCGTATGGCCGAGTCATATTGGCCTGCCGCTCTTTATGATCAGTAGGCGAATTCCCGCCTTTTTTGGCGTGTCATCACAAAAATGAGCGCGACCTCTTTTTTTCTGAAAACTTATGCCTAAATGTCACAGTGACCGCGGAACGGAACTGCCGCGGGTCATTTCACTGTCCCTCGTTCCAACAACTGGCGCTCAGATTTCGATCTGAGCGCTTTTTTCTTTTGTGTGGTCCGAATAGGGTGGCCGCATGACTGACTATACCGATGCGTTTCTGAAAGACATTCTGCAGCGAACCAAGTCGATCGCCGTGGTTGGCGTTTCGATGAATCCGGTCCGTCCCAGCTACTATGTGGCGCGTTACCTATCGCTCAAGGGATACAAGGTGATCCCTGTCAATCCGGGGCACGCAGGCAAAATGTTGTTCGGTGAGACGGTCCGCGCTTCGCTGTCGGATATTTCCGGGCCGGTAGACATGGTGGATATTTTCCGACGTTCAGAAGCTGTTCCGCCAATCGTTGATGAGGCGCTGAAGGCGTTTCCAAACTTGCGCACAGTCTGGATGCAGATCGGCGTGGAAAACCCTGAAGCCGCCGCAGTAGCCGAAGCGCACGGCGTTGATGTTGTGATGAATCGTTGCCCGAAAATCGAATATCAACGCCTGTTCGGAGAGCTTCGCATGGGCGGCTTTGCGACCGGGGTGATATCGTCCAAGCTCTGAAGGTTTAACCGTCGGGCAGGGGCTTCAGCCGTGCGACCTGCTCTAGCCGCCGCTGTTCAAGTACGATTTCGCGCGGCACCCATTCGTATTTCGTATCTTCCGGCAATGGCGACCAGAATAAGGTTCCACCGTACCGCCATGGGTCCAGAACGACGCCATCGTACATGGTCTCACCTTTGCGGCTGATGATCGCGGTGCTGTGGTCGATACGGAACGGGTTGTCCGCATTGGCGATAGCGCGATGCATTTCCAGCGTTTGAAAGCCTTCTTGATCCAGCCGCCGCTCGATGTCTTCAGCCCAGTGCCAACACAACCCGCGAGGGCGCAGCCCCTTGTTGACCTTGGCGTTGTGTATCAGCGGAGGGTCCGTGATTTCGTACTCCTGCACCAACTGCGCGGTGTAGGAATAGGCGATACGCGCCGCACGGTCTGCTTCTTCGGGGTCGATATCGGGGCCAAGGCTGCGAATTTCGGACGCCAGCCGCTGAACCTCGTCTCCGGTTGAAGGCGGGGCGACCGAACAGGCGCCCAGTATCGCAAGCGCAAATACAAACCCCAAAGCTTTGATCATGTCCGCGCCTTTGATCTGTGAACCGTCCAAGGACACACTAAGAGATTGCGAGGGCGGACGTCACCCCTTTGGTCGCGCTGCCTTTTCTTCCAGACCGCTGACGCCCTGACGCCGCGCCAGCTCATCCAGTACGTCGTCCAACGCGACGTCACGCGCGGCCAGCATAACCAGAAGATGATAAAGCACATCCGCAGCCTCGGAGGTCAGCTTTGCCTGATCGCCTTTAACGGCTTCGATGATCGCTTCTACAGCTTCTTCACCGAACTTCTCGGCGCATTTTTCGGGGCCTTTTGCCAGCAACTTAGCGGTCCAACTGCTGTCCGGGTCAGCGCCCTTGCGCGCCTCAATCGTTGTGGCCAGGTCTTGCAGGATGCTCATGTCAGCCTCATCGGTATGCCTGCGGCGGCCATATGCTCTTTGGCCTCGCGGATTGTGTATTCGCCGAAATGAAAGATCGAGGCGGCAAGAACGGCGCTTGCACCGCCTTCGGTCACGCCCTCGACCAGATGGTCAAGATTGCCGACACCGCCAGAAGCAATGACCGGCACGTCAACGGCGTCGGAAATGGCGCGGGTCAGAGGCAGGTTGAACCCAGCCTTCGTGCCATCGCGGTCCATCGAAGTAAGCAGGATTTCACCGGCACCCTTGGCAACCACGGTTTTCGCGAATTCCACTGCGTCGATGCCCGTTGGCTTGCGGCCACCATGAGTGAATATCTCCCATTTGCCGGGGCTGACAGTTTTGGCGTCGATTGCGCAGACGATGCATTGGCTGCCGAATTGATCCGCCGATTCCGCGATCACATCCGGGTTCGCCACGGCTGCCGAGTTGAAGCTGACCTTGTCAGCACCGGCCAGCAGCAGGGCGCGCACGTCCTCTTTGGTGCGCACGCCGCCGCCCACGGTCAGAGGAACAAAGCACTGCTCCGCCGTCCGCTGGACCACATCGAACATCGTGCCCCGGTTTTCATGGGTGGCGTGGATGTCCAGAAAACAGATCTCATCGGCTCCGGCTGCGTCATAGGCTTTTGCCGACTCAACCGGATCGCCCGCATCACGCAGGCCAACAAAATTGACGCCTTTGACCACACGGCCATCGGCGACATCCAGACAGGGAATGATGCGGGTTTTTAGCATGTGGTGTCCTCTATTGCGGGCACGTCTACCGGCAAAGCCCCGCCGATGCCAGACTTGTGATTGCCGCATGGCGCAAAGCTGTGAAAACTGGGGTGAAATTCAACAAAGGAATTCCGATATGCGCAATCTGATACTGGCAACTTTTCTGACTTTCGGAGGCGCTCTGTCCGCTATGGCAGACGACATTATCAAAATCCCTACAGACAAATCTGTCGCCGAGGCGCTGGACGCGCTCGAGACAGCCGTCGGCAATGCGGGCGCAACCGTGTTCGCTCGGGTCGACCATGCAGCCGGCGCCGAAAAGGTTGGCACGCCGATCCCTGCCAATCAGGTCCTGATCTTTGGCAACCCAGCGCTTGGCACACCCGCGATGCAGATCGACCCGAGGGCCGGCCTGTTCCTGCCGTTGAAGGTTCAGGCATACGAAGACGCCGATGGTCAGGTGTGGCTGGCCTACGAAGACCCCAAAGAGACGATGGATGAGCTGGATGAGGTCGAGAAATCACCGGTGATCGACAAGATGCGCGGCGCTTTGGCCAAGTTGACCGCTGCGGCCGCGCAGTAACCTAGCCTAGGGCGCGGATGGCCTCGGCCAGATCAATCGCGCCGTCGTAAAGTGCGCGCCCGGAAATCGCTCCGTCCAGTTCCACGCCGCAATCGCGCAGGGCAATAAGATCGTCCAGGGAACTGACGCCGCCAGACGCGATCACAGGAATTGACACGGCCCGGGCAAGGGCGGCGGTGGCCTCGATATTGGGGCCCTGCATGGCTCCGTCGCGGTTGATATCGGTGTAGATGATCGCCGCAACGCCCGCGTCCTCGAAGCTGCGGGCCAGATCGGTAACTTGCACGTCGGTTTCTTCGGCCCAGCCTTTGGTGGCGACCATTCCGTTGCGCGCGTCGATGCCCACGGCGACCTTGCCGGGGAATTCCCGCGCCGCTTCGCGCACCAGATCAGGGTTTTCAACGGCCACGGTGCCCAGAATGACACGCGCCAGCCCTTTGTCGATCCAGGTTTCGATCGTTGCCATGTCACGGATGCCACCGCCCAGTTGTGCGGGTACGTTGCAGGCTGCCAGAATCGCCTCGACCGGTGCCGCATTGACCGGCTCGCCAGCGAAAGCGCCGTTCAGGTCAACCAGATGCAGCCAGTCACATCCCGCGTCGACGAAGGCTTTGGCCTGCGCCGCCGGGTCGTCGTTGAACACGGTTGCCTTGTCCATTTCACCGCGCAGCAGGCGCACGGCCTGGCCGTCTTTGAGGTCGATAGCGGGGTAAAGGATCATTTTGGGCCTTCTTTCATGGTCGTTCCGGCGGGATATCGCACAAGCGGGGCAGGGTTTGCAACGCGACGCTGGGTCAATCTTGCGGCACGGCCTTCTGCGCGACACAGTATCGCCACCAAATGGAGAACATCATGAAATATTCGATCATTGCAGCGGCAGCCCTGTGCGTTCTTTCCACGGCGGCAACGGCTGATCCGGTTGACGGTCTGTGGAAGACCGAGCCGAATGAAGATGGCAATTATCTTCAGGTTTCGATCCAGCCCTGCGGAAGTGCGACCTGCGGCACCATCGACAGCGCATTTGACGGCTCGGGCGATCAGGTGCTGGATTATGAGCACTTGGGCAAACAGATGATCTGGGACATGACGCCAGAGGGTGACGGAGCCTACGGCGGCGGTAAAATCTGGGCCCCGGACAAGGACAAGACCTACAACTCGAAAATGTCGCTGAACGGCCAGAACCAACTGACCGTAAAAGGCTGTGTTGCTGGCGGTCTGGTCTGCCGTGGGCAGACGTGGACGCGCGTTCAGTAAGGCTTAGGGCGTCCAGTTCAGGAAGTTCCCGATCATACGCAGGCCAACATCCTGGCTTTTTTCGGGGTGGAACTGCATGCCAATCATCGTGTCGCGGCCGATCACGGCCGTGACTTCCTGACCATAATCCACATAGGCCAGCCGTTGCGCCGGATCGGTGACGCGGAAATGGTAGGAATGGACGAAATAGGTATGGTCGCCCGACTTCACCCCCTCAAAGACCGGGTGGTCACTTTCGAGCACCAGATCGTTCCACCCCATATGCGGTACCTTTAGCGCGCTGTCCGAAGGGGCGATCCGCACCACATCCCCGGCAACCCAACCCAGACCGTCCGTTTCGGCGTATTCGTGGCCTTTTGAGGCCATAAGCTGCATCCCAACGCAGATACCCAGAAACGGCCGTCCCTTTTGTTCGACCGCTTCGACCATGGCGTCATAGATACCCTTGTGGCCCCGCAGCTCGGCAGCGCAGGCAGGAAATGCGCCGTCACCTGGCAGCACCAGACGATCCGCGCGCGCAACGACGTCAGCGTCCGAGGTCACAACGACCTCACCCGCATTCAGTTCGCGCGCCATGCGTTGAAACGCCTTCTCTGCCGAGTGCAGATTGCCGCTCTCGTAGTCGATAATGGCTGTCAGCATTTACAACGCGCCCTTGGTGGACGGAATCGCATCGGCTTTGCGTGGGTCGGTTTCAACCGCCAGACGCAACGCGCGCGCGACCGCCTTGAACGCGGCCTCGGCAATGTGGTGGCTGTTGAAACCGTGCAACTGGTCGATATGCAGCGTTATGCCGCCATGAGTGCTGAGCGCCTGAAAGAACTCGCGCACCAGTTCGGTGTCGAACGTTCCGATCTTGGGTGTCGGCAGGTCCACATTCCAGATCAGGAACGGACGGCCCGACAGGTCCAGCGCGCAGCGCACCTGCGCGTCGTCCATCGGCAAATGACATTCGCCATACCGCCGAATACCTTTCTTGTCGCCCAGGGCTTCGGTCAAAGCCTGACCCAGCGCGATACCGGTATCCTCGACCGTGTGGTGATCGTCGATGTGGTAGTCGCCCTTTGCGCGGATCGTCATGTCGATCAGCGAATGGCGCGCAAGCTGGTCCAACATGTGATCGAAAAACCCGACGCCGGTTTGGTTGTCATACTGGCCGGTGCCGTCCAGATTGACCTCGACCGAGATTTCGGTCTCGGTGGTCTGACGGCTGATCTTTGCGCTGCGCATGGGCGAATTCCTTTTGCTACAGCCGCGCTTATAGACGCGGATGGGAGGGGTTATCCAGACCGCTCGTGCCATTCCGCGCAAACTGTTGCAGGGGATTGCGCCGGGCGTCACGCCGTGCCAGCCTGCACGCAACTTGAACAACTAAGGCCCGGCCCATGTCCACCTGCGTCTTCATCCAGATCCGCTGCAAACCCGGCACAACATACAAGGTGGCCGAGGAAATCGCCCTGCGCGAAATTCACTCCGAACTGTACTCGACCAGTGGCGAATACGACCTGATGCTAAAGCTCTATATCCCCGAATCCGAAGATGTGGGTCATTTCATCAATGAGCATCTGCTGGTGATCCCGAATATCGAGCGTTCACTGACCACGATGACGTTCAAGGCATTTTAGCCCAGTTCAAACGTGGTAATGCCAAAGATTCGGTTCATGTCGATATCCGGTTCGTGATCGGAATACATTCGCGCCGTTTCAAATACTTTCTCAAGACCAAGCAGCGCAGCCGCCGAAAATGCGGCCTCATTGGGTTGAGGCATATCGATGAAAACCTCGTGCTGGCCCTTGTCCAGCGGCAGGGTTGTCAGCAGGCTGGCCAACAATGCAAGCGCGATTGCGCTGTCGTCGGCAAACAAAGGGCCGACCTTGAAACCGGACTGGCACGGCCGAAGTGTGGCGTAGCCCTTGATCTGCCCTGCTTCGGTGTAAACCCGCGAAACGTGGTTGGGCGCGCTCAGCCAGCTTTGCAAAAAGGCGTCACGTGGGGCAGGGAACAGTTTGCGATCATAAGCAATCAGGGCATCTGGCGCGTCGTTCACCGCTGTAATGCCCCGCCCCAAGACTTGACCGAGCTTGGGCAGAATGTCTGCAACCTTTGCGCAGAAACGAAAATTGTTGTGCGCGAATGTAAAGCCTGACTTGCGGTAGCTGTCTTGCAGCTCAGCAATTCCGTCCAATCCCATATTGCGCCGCCCGCAACGGGCCAATGCGTGCTGAGCGATTTCAAGCCCGTGGCCCGATCCGCGATATTCCGGGCGAACGAAATATAGCCCAAGAAAGGAAAACGTATCGTCATAGTTAACGGCTGAAACGGATGAAATCATATCGCCATTCAGAAATCCGCCCAGATAACCCTCGGGGTCGATTGACCGGAAACATTGAGCATCGTTATGGCCGGGGTTCCACCCCTCGTGCCCAGACCAATCCACAGCATTCTGTAATTCCGCAGCGCTCAGCGGGCGAACAATATAATTTGACATGGTTAAAATCCTGAAATCGGTAACGCCACTAGCATGGCGCAACATCATTCCGGAAACCAGAAAAGTTTAGGAAACAATCGTATCTGGAGCGGGCGAGGCGATTCGAACGCCCGACCCTAACCTTGGCAAGGTTATGCTCTACCCCTGAGCTACGCCCGCATCAGATACATATATGTTGGTCCTTAGACCTCTCAATGGAGCGGGCGAGGCGATTCGAACGCCCGACCCTAACCTTGGCAAGGTTATGCTCTACCCCTGAGCTACGCCCGCGCCGTTGAGTGAGGCGTGAAGTATAAATTCTGGCGGAAAGCTGCAAGAGGAAAAACGCGTCTTTCGCAAAAAATCTTTCCCGACGATGTGGTGATCATCTCTATTAACCAAACGTCAAGACAGACCGATCTGCACGAACAAGCCTGAAAAGCTGAGCAAAATCCGCTAGACAGCGTGTGCCCGTAAACGGGAAGCACTGGAAATCGGAGACAGCATGCTAACCATCACACCTATCTACGCCTCTCTCGCTGCCTTTTTGTATCTTGGATTGAGCTTCAGCGTGATTGGTCGTCGCAGAAGTAACAGAATCTCTTATGGAGATGGCGGCAAAGACCCAATGATCAAAGCCATCCGAACTCATGGAAACTTTGCTGAATACGCGCCTTTTACGTTGTTTTTGATGGCAATGGCCGAACTGCAGGGCGGCGGATGGCTGTTGATAAACTTTCTTGGGCTGTTGCTGTTGGTGGGGCGCGTATGTCACGCGTATGGCTTTGGACGCTCGCCTCAGGTTGTTATCTTGCGGCAGATCGGGATGGTTCTAACCTTTACGTCCCTTCTTGTTTCGGCGGTCGCAAACCTGATTCTAGCGCTTTGATTGCGCGGCACTCCATGACAAAGAAAAGACGCATTTCCGCCTGATTGTGTAGCTAACCTTTCCATAGTCGAGATTTTGCACGCGCAAATGACCGATTTTCGCTGCCACTCGAAGCTGGGACAGGTGAACAAATGAAACGGATTGTGTCTATCGGGCGCGTTTTGGCGACCTCTTTTCTTTTGATTGGGGCGGCCAGTTTTGTCGCGGTTATTGCTGTCCCCGAAGTGGCCATCGCAAAAAACGGCAATGGCGGTGGCAATGGCGGTGGAAATGGCGGCGGCAAGGGGGGTGGCAAAGGCAACGGAGGCGAAAACGCTGGTGGCAAGTCCAACGGCAAATCCGGCGAAAAAAGCGCGAAGGCCAAGGGAGGTTCCGAAGCCAAGTCCAAAGGCACCGGTAAGGGTTTGCTTGGCGCTATTGGCCTCAACAAGACGGACAAGCAGAAATCAGCAAAGGCGCAAGCCTCCGGTCAAAACAAGCCCGGCCTGCTTGGTACTCTTGAGAATCTGGTCAAGGGAAACAAAAAGACGACGAAGGTCGTCACGAAATCGGTCGTTGTGGAGGAAGAGTACATTCATCCAAATAAGCACGGAAAGATCGCCTCTGAACTAAAGGGGCTCAATGCCGCTCATGCCAGCCAGACCGCGCTTTTGAACGCATCTCCCAACAGTATGCCGGGCAAGTTGTATACCTATCAGCAGAGCATCCTTGGGTTCACGGACGCCTCAACGGATCTTTCGGACAAACAGATGGAGTTGGACACCCTGTTGGGCATGAAAGAAAATGACATTCTAACGAAATTCGCCCCGACCGAAGACGAGCTTTTGGACAACCCTGAACTCACCGCGCAGGACAAGTACGATGCGGCGGTCGAAGAAGCTCAACTGGCCTTGGACGAAGCGGAAAAAACGCTGGCCGAGACTGACCCGCAAGAGGCTTTGGACACACTGACAGGTGGGCGCGAGCTGAGCGATGATGCGCTGAACGAGCTGCACGACCTTCTGGACCTGCCTGCACCCGAGGAATACGAGGTGTCGATCGATGACGGTGTGCAAACGTTGCCAGAGAATACCGAAGAAGAAGTGATCGACGGCTAACACTGGCAATGAAACAAAATGAAAGGGCGCGCCGGTTGGCGCGCCTTTTTTGTTATTCCAGTTCGACCAGTAGGTCTTTGGCGTCGATCTGGCCGCCGGGCTGAACTTGGACCGACTTAACCACCGCGTCGCGTTCCGCATGGATGCCGGTTTCCATTTTCATGGCCTCGATGGTCAGCAACAGATCGCCTTCTTTGACTTCCTGCCCGGCAGAGACGGCCACGGTCGCAACAACCCCTGGCATCGGTGCGCCGATATGGTTGGGGTTGCCTGCCTCGGCCTTTGGTCGGGCCTGTGTGGACGACGTCACCAGACGGTTCGGCACTCGGATCACGCGGGGTTGGCCGTTGAGTTCAAAGAAGACTTTGACCTCGCCTTTCTCGTCGGTCTCACCGATGGCCTGACAACGGATTTCCAGCGTCTTGCCGGGGTCGATTTCGGCCGTGATCTCTTCGCCCGGGTCCATGCCATAGAAGAAGGTGCGCGTGGGCAGGGTACGCACCGGGCCATAGGTGCGGTGACGGCCCATATAGTCGAGGAAGACTTTGGGATACATCAGGTATCCGTTCAGATCCTCGTCATCAACCTCTTTGCCTTCCAGCAGCTTTGACAGCTCGGCGCGGGTGGCTTCCAGATCGACGGCAGGCACGTCCTTGCCGGGGCGGTCGGTGTTGGGGGTTTCGTCCTTCAGCACCTTCTTGATGATCGTATCGGGGAACCCGCCCGGAGGCTGGCCCAGATTGCCGCGCATCATATCGACGACCGAGTCGGGGAAGGCCACATCCGTATCCGCGCTTTCCACGTCATCGCGGGTCAGACCCTGGCTGACCATCATCAACGCCATATCGCCGACAACCTTGGACGACGGCGTCACCTTGACGATGTCGCCAAACATCTGGTTCACGTCAGCATACATCTGCGCAACCTCGTGCCAGCGTTCTTCCAGCCCCAAGCTGCGCGCTTGCGCCTTGAGGTTGGTGAATTGACCGCCCGGCATCTCATGCAAATAAACCTCGGAGGCCGGAGCCTGAAGGCTGGATTCAAACGCCGCGTATTGGCCTCGCACGGCCTCAAAGTAGTCGCTGATCTCGCGGATGGCCTTTATGTCCAGCCCGGTGTCCCGCTCGGTATGGCGCAGGGCTTCGACCACGGTGCCCAGCGTCGCCTGCGAGGTGTTGCCAGAGAAGCTGTCCATCGCACAATCTACCGCGTCCACGCCCGCCTCGGACGCCGCCAGAATGGTGGCGCTGGCGATGCCGGCGGTGTCATGGGTGTGGAAATGGATCGGCAGGCCAACCTCTTCTTTCAGCGCGCGGATCAGAATGCGGGCCGAGGCCGGCTTCAGAAGACCTGCCATATCCTTGAGGCCAAGCACATGCGCACCAGCGTCGCGCAGCTCTTTCGCCATGCCGACATAGTATTTCAGGTCGTACTTGGCGCGATCGGGGTCCAGAATATCGCCCGTATAACAAACGGTGCCCTCACAAATCTTGCCGTTCTCGATGACCGCATCCATGGCAACGCGCATATTCTCGACCCAGTTGAGCGAGTCGAACACGCGGAACACGTCGATATTCTGTGACGCCTGACGGACAAACTCCTGCACCACGTTGTCGGGGTAGTTGGTGTACCCAACCCCATTCGCCCCGCGCAGCAGCATCTGAGTCATAAGGTTCGGCATCGCCTCGCGCAGGTCGCGCAGACGTTGCCACGGGCATTCTTGCAGGAACCGATAGGCCACATCAAACGTCGCGCCGCCCCAGCATTCGACCGAGAACAGTTGCGGCAGGTTGGCCGCATAGGTGGGGGCCACCTTGATCATGTCGATCGAGCGCATCCGGGTGGCCAGCAGCGACTGATGCCCGTCGCGCATGGTGGTGTCGGTGATCAGCAATTGCCGCTGCGCCTTCATCCAGTCGGCCACGGCCTGGGGGCCTTTCTGTTCCAGCAGGTTGCGGGTGCCCATCTTGGGTTCACCCTTCAACGCGGGGGGCTTGGCCTCTTTCAGGTCGGCGCGAGGCTCGGGGCGGTCCTTGGTTTCGGGATGCCCGTTCACGGTGATATCCGCGATATAGGTCAGAACCTTGGTGCCCCGGTCGCGGCGGCGTTTAAAGGTGAACAGGTCCGGCGTCGTGTCGATGAACTTGGTGGTGTATTCATTCGACAGGAATGTCGGGTGTTTCAGCAGGTTGATGACAAAGTCGATATTGGTGCTGACACCGCGAATACGAAACTCGCGCAGGGCGCGGTCCATCCGGGCAATCGCGGCTTGCGGCGTCGGTGCCCATGCCGTGACCTTGGTCAGCAGAGAGTCGTAATACCGCGTGATCACCCCGCCTGCATAGGCCGTACCGCCATCCAGACGGATACCCATCCCGGTGGCCGAGCGATAGGCGGTGATGCGGCCATAATCGGGGATGAAGTTGTTCTGCGGGTCTTCGGTGGTGATCCGGGTTTGCAGCGCGTGGCCGTTCAGATGCACATCCGACTGGCTGGCGGCTCCGGTGGCCTCGGCCAAAGTCTTCCCCTCGGCGATCAGGATCTGAGCCTGCACGATGTCGATGCCCGTGACCTCTTCGGTGACGGTGTGTTCGACCTGCACGCGAGGGTTCACCTCGATGAAGTAGAACTTGCCGGTCTCCATATCCATCAGGAATTCGACCGTGCCCGCGCACTCGTAATTCACATGGGCGCAGATTTTGCGGCCCAACTCGCAGATTTCCGCGCGCTGTTCGTCGGACAGGTACGGGGCGGGCGCGCGCTCCACGACCTTCTGGTTCCGGCGCTGGACCGAGCAGTCGCGTTCATAGAGGTGATAAATCTCACCATGCTTATCGCCCAGAATCTGAACCTCGACATGGCGGGCGCGGGTGATCATCTTTTCCAGATAGCCCTCACCGTTGCCGAATGCGGCCTCAGCCTCGCGGCGGCCTTCCAGAACTTTTTCTTCCAGCTCTGCCTCGGATTCGATGGGGCGCATCCCGCGTCCACCGCCACCCCAAGACGCTTTCAGCATCAGCGGATAGCCGATCTCGGCGGCTTCGGCCCGGATTGCGTCCATGTCATCGCCCAAAACCTCGGTCGCGGGGATAACCGGCACGCCCGCCTCAATCGCGACGCGACGGGCGCTGGCCTTGTCACCAAGGGCGCGCATGGTCTCGGCCTTGGGGCCGATGAAGGTGATGCCGTTCTGAACGCAGGCATCCACGAATTCGGGGTTTTCCGACAGAAGGCCATAGCCCGGATGGATCGCGTCCGCGCCACATTCCTTGGCGACGCGGATGATCTCATCAATGCTGAGATATGCCGCAACCGGGCCCATCCCTTCGCCAATGCGATATGCCTCATCCGCCTTGAAACGGTGCAAGCCCAGCTTGTCCTCTTCGGCGAAGACAGCAACGGTGCGTTTGCCCATCTCGTTGGCTGCGCGCATCACGCGAATGGCAATCTCGCCGCGATTGGCGATCAGGATCTTGGTAAAGTCGGTCATGTCAGGTCCCGGTCCTACTTGTTTGGCCGTGTTGATAGGCAGACAATACGCGCACGTATATCAGTCGTTCTGGGTAGAACCGGCATGTTAACGCTCGCAAACGCCCTTTGTTAGCGCTATCTTACTACACGCGCTGCGCTGCGGCATCAATCCAGAGTCAAGATCTGCGGGATTTGTTCCAGTGTTGCGGCCCCCAACTGCCCCATATTCGCCTGCAGGTCCTGCCGCAAAATGTCGATCACATGCGCTGGACCGTTTTGGCCCAATGCGGCCAAACCGTACATAAAACCACGGCCCAGCATGACAAAATCAGCCCCAAGAGCCAGCGCTCGCAATATGTCCAGCCCACTTTCGACGCCGCTGTCGAAGATCAGCGGCAGGTCGGTTGCTGCCCGGATCGCTGGCAGGACCTCAATACCGGCAGGTGCTCCGTCAAACTGCCGCCCTCCGTGATTCGATATCCAAATCGCGTCTACGCCAGCCTTCTTGAGGGGCTCTGCGTCCTCGGCCCTCATGACGCCTTTGACGATCAGGTCGCCATCCCACGCATCGCGCAACCAATGCACATATTCCATATCCGGCGATGTTCGGAGCAGATACCCGACATGCGCTGTCGGGGGCAGGTTGCTGGAGTTGTCAGTATACTTGTCCAACGTGCGCATTCTCGGAGGTCCATTGCGCGCCATGGCCATCGCCCACGCGGGCCGCTGCGCAATCTGCATCAGCAGGCGCGGGGTCAGTTTTGGTGGGTTGGTCAGGCCGGATCGCGTTTGGCGTTCGCGGCGTGATGCAACCGGTACATCGGCGGTCATCACAAGGGTGGAAAACCCTGCCGCCTTTACACGATCCAACAAGTCGCGGCGAATGTCGGGGTCTTTGGGCGGGTAAAGCTGGAACCACGCATTCTGCCCTAGATGAGGGGACACGTCCTCGGGGCTTTGGGTGGCGACGTTTGAAAGGGTAAAGGGCAGGCCAGCCTTTGCGCTCGCTCGCGCCAACAACCCCTCGGCGTCGGGCCAGATCAAGCCAGCCATTCCGATTGGCGCGACCCCAAATGGCAGAGGGTAGGTCTGGCCCAAAAACTGACATTGCGTGTCGCAGTTTATGGAACCATGCAGGATCGACGGTAGAAATCCGACACGATCCAATGAGACCCTATTGCGCTGTAGTGTTGCTTCGGCCCCGGTTCCGCTGTCCAGATATTCCCACACGAAATGCGGTATCCTGCGTTTGGCGCGGCGTTTCAGGTCGGCAATTCCGGGGTAGCTGGTGTGTAGGTCCATAAGGATTGATCAGACCTGACGTGCGATTCGGCAAGAAAATTAAGCTTTTGGCACGGTTTCAGCCACCCCCCATCTGTTTCTTCACGGAACGCAGCGGAGTTTCATTCGATGCAGTGTGGCCGCGCGCGACCTGAACCTGATTACGCCCATTGTCCTTGGCGGAGTACAATGCGTCATCTGCTGCGCGCATCAGGTCCTGCGTCATTGTTCCGTGCGCAGGATAGTGGGACACGCCCACAGAGATTGTGATGCGCGGCAGCGATTTCTCACCATACCGGACCGAGACAGCTTCGACAGCCTGACGAATTTGTTCAGCACGGGTCATTGCGTCTTCGGGGGTGTTGTCAGGCAATATCAGCATGAATTCCTCGCCGCCGATACGACAAGCAATCTCGTCCCGGTCGCAACCTTGTTCCAGCGCGGAACCGACTGCACGAAGAACCATGTCCCCGGCGTCGTGCCCGTGGGTGTCATTGAACTTTTTGAAGTGATCCACGTCGACGGCGATCAGGCTGAGTGGCGCACCCGTTTGTTGGCTGCGATTGATGGATTTGCGGAGGGTTTCCGTCATGTGCCGGCGGTTGAACAGCCCCGTCAGAGGATCGCGAACCGACTGGTCGTGCAACTGATCGCGCATGCGAACGTTGGCGATTGCCATGCTGATTTGCTCGGCGCAAAGCTGGGCGAGCTTCTTGCTGGCGTGAAAGCTCTCATGTTTCCCTTCGAGCGCACGTAAGTGCAGTAGGCCGACCGTTTCCCCATGCGCCAGGATTGGAAAACAAAAATAGGGTCTGCCGTCATGGGGTTCGGCATGCTCACACACAAAATCGATCTCCGACGCCCCAAATTCATAGGTCCGACCCCGGCGCAGACCCCAACACCCCTCGGGGTGGATGTGCGCTTTGTGGCAGCCGCCGTTCCAACTGGCGCAGCCGTCTAGTACGTCGCGAGAATTCGAGTAGACATAGACGCTGCCTTCCGCTTCCGGGAGGATATGGGTCATAAAGCGCGATACCATGTCAAAAAGCTCGTCCAGCGACCGGCTTGATTGCAGCCATTCGTTCAATTCGCCGAGCAAGCGAACCTCACGCGCAAGGCGGAGTTGTTCGTCCATTAACTGCCGTTCTTTCACAGCCCGTCCGCGCAGGCTGCTCACCTGGCGGCGGTTCGCGCGGAAGACCACCAGCGTTACGATGGTCAGAGCCAGCAGCGCCACGGCGCTTAGAATGAACAGCAACAGTCGGACGCGCTGAGTGAACAGGTTTCGCACATCCGTGATGTCCGAATAGAACTCCATCGCCCCAAGAAAACGCCCGTCGCGAATAACTGGTGTGTAGATTTCGGCCACGTGACGCGTTTCGGGTCCGGATGTCTGAATCGCCGCGCCGTCAAAATCCTCGACTTCGGTCAGGGGTTTTTCTTCATGTTTATAGTACATGTTTCCCTGACGGATGACGCTTTGAAAAAAGGGTTTTGTGTTCGTCGCGCCCAGATCCGAGTGGCGCGAAGACCAGAAAACACGTCCGTCGGCATTAAACAGCTTGAACCTGTATATGTCGGACGTTGCCGGAAGAAGTTCCAGAAATTCCTGATCCTGGCCATTGACGAAACCTGTCTGAAACGTGGCTTCTACATCCCGAAGATGCGAAGTGACCTGCTTGCCCAGCCGGGTGGCGTCTTTCCGTAGATCGGATTCCAGCATCCTGTCGACGACAGGTGCCGGGACGGCATATATGCCCCAGCCCGATAAGACCGTCAGAACCCCCAATGTCAGGATGATGGCAGCAAATTTAAGGCGGGACGACCAGCCCGTTTCGCTTTTGTGTTTCATGTTCGCGCTCCCACAGCAGTGTCGCAGAGCATCTGGCGCAAGTTTTGATAGAAGGTTAATTTCTCTCTGATCGAAACGGACGAGTTGAGTTGAATTGTCGAAAACCAAACAGTAGAATTCTTTGCGAACAAGGCGTGAACAAACCCTTTCCCTCAGTGCTCATCCAGCGTAGTTTGGGTTCATGAGCAGTTTCGACGAAATGGACGCCTTTGAAGGCGCATCGCTGTCGGCGCGGGCAATGGCTACGCGCCCCACACCTTATCTTGACGAGTTGAATCCAGCCCAGCGTGAAGCGGTTGAACGTCTGGATGGGCCGGTTCTGATGCTGGCTGGTGCGGGAACTGGAAAAACCAAGGCGCTCACTGCGCGGATTGCGCATCTGCTGAGTACCGGGCGTGCCCGACCGAATGAGATCCTGTCTGTCACATTCACCAACAAAGCAGCGCGCGAGATGAAAGAAAGGGTCGGGCGGCTATTGGGTCAGCCTGCCGAGGGCATGCCTTGGTTGGGGACCTTCCACTCGATCTGCGTTAAACTTCTCCGCCGCCACGCGGAACTGGTCGACCTGAAATCGAATTTCACCATTCTGGACACGGATGATCAGTTGCGGTTGCTCAAGCAGTTGATCCAAGCCTCTAATATCGACGACAAGCGCTGGCCTGCACGGATGCTGGCCGGGATCATCGACGACTGGAAGAACCGCGCGTTGACGCCTGGCAAGGTGCCCGCTGCGGACGCTGGGGCGTATAACAACAAGGGCATAGAGCTTTACGCGCAATACCAAACCCGCCTACGCGAACTGAATGCGGTCGATTTTGGTGATCTGCTGCTGCACGTGGTTACGATTTTCCAAACCCATCAGGATGTTCTAGAGCAGTATCAGCGCTGGTTCCGCTATATTCTGGTGGACGAATATCAGGACACAAACGTCGCTCAGTACCTATGGCTGCGCCTTCTGGCGGGGGCGCATAAGAACATCTGTTGCGTGGGCGATGATGACCAGTCGATCTATGGCTGGCGCGGGGCCGAGGTGGGCAACATCCTTCGGTTCGAGAAAGACTTTCCCGGTGCCTATGTCGTTCGGCTTGAGCAGAATTACCGCTCGACCCCGCATATTCTGGCCGCTGCGTCCAACGTCATTCGCGGCAATGAAAGTCGGCTGGGCAAAGAGCTTTGGACCGACGCGGAGGACGGCGAAAAGGTTCGTCTGATAGGTCACTGGGATGGCGAAGAAGAGGCGCGCTGGATCGGTGAGGAAATCGACGCGATGCAGGGCGGAACGCGCGGCGTTCGACCGATGGGATTGGACGAGATCGCGATTCTGGTTCGCGCTTCACACCAGATGCGCGCGTTTGAGGATCGGTTTCTGACCATCGGTCTGCCTTACAAGGTGATCGGCGGCCCTCGGTTCTATGAGCGGATGGAGATCCGCGATGCCATGGCCTATTTCCGGTTGGTGGTCAGCCCCGGCGATGATCTGGCGTTCGAGCGGATCGTGAACACGCCCAAACGGGGTTTGGGCGACAAGGCGCAGCAAAAGATCCAGATGACCGCGCGCGAAAATGGTGTGTCTCTGGTCGACGGGGCGCGGATTGCGGTTGATAGCGGGCTGATCAAAGGCAAGGGCGGAAAGGCGCTGCGCGAGTTGATCGACGGGCTGGCGCGGTGGAATGCGATGACGCGCGGGCCGCGGATCGAGGTCGAGGACGATTCGGTTATCGACGACGGTGCGCCGCTGCGGTTTGGAGAGCCCGAAGTCTCTCATATCGAGCTGGCGCAGATCATTTTGGACGAATCCGGCTACACGGCCCACTGGCAGAACGAAAAGACGCCCGAGGCTCCGGGTCGGTTGGAGAACTTGAAGGAGCTGGTCAATCAACTGGACAATTTCGAGAATCTGCAAGGGTTCTTGGAGCATGTCAGTTTGGTCATGGACAACGAACAGGATGGCGACGGGGCCAAGGTCTCGATCATGACGCTGCACGCGGCCAAAGGCTTGGAGTTTCCCGCCGTGTTCCTGCCGGGGTGGGAGGATGGCTTATTCCCCTCACAGCGGTCAATGGATGAATCGGGGATCAAGGGGCTGGAGGAAGAGCGGCGCCTGGCCTATGTGGGGATTACCCGCGCCGAAGAAGTTTGCACGATTTCATTTGCCGCCAACCGGCGGGTGTTTGGGCAATGGCAGAACTCTATGCCCTCGCGTTTCATTGACGAATTGCCCGAGGATCACGTGGAGGTTCTGACGCCTCCGGGTCTTTATGGCGGGGGGCAGGCGACGGCCAGCATCGAAAACCGCGCGGCCGAAGCGAATGTCTATAACTCTCCGGGTTGGAAGCGGATGCAGGCGCGGCAGGGGCAATATGGGACGTCTCAGCCCCGCGAAAGCCGGAACACTGTGATTGATGCGACCGCAGTGGCCAGTTTCACAATGGGAGAGCGTGTGTTTCACCAGAAGTTTGGCTATGGCGCAGTGATTGGAATCGAAGGCGACAAGGTCGAAGTCGATTTTGACAAGGCGGGGGTGAAGAAAGTCGTCTCGCGTTTCCTGTCGGCCAAGGATGACGTGCCGTTCTGAGTTTTTTGCGAGGCTCTGCCTCGCGCTCCGAAGTATTTTGAACAGAAGAAGCAGGGGGCGTTCGCGCCCTCTTTTTTGTTTCGAGCAAAGAAAAACGGCGGTTTCCAGGGAGGAGGAGAGGAAACCGCCGTTCATTGCAACATCAGGACAGGGAGGAGGAGAGTCCCGATGTATCCGAACCCGGGTTTAATCCCGGTATGTGTAAGTCGCGACGACACCAGGGAGGAGGAGAGGTGTCGTCGCGCTCTTTCAACATCAGGGCAGGGAGGAGGAGAGCCCTGATGTATTCTATCCGGGTTTGATCCCGGTATCTGTAAGACGCGGCGACGTCAGGGAGGAGGAGAGACGTCGCCGCGCGCTTTCAACACCGAGAAAGGGAGGAGGAGTACCCGGTGTATCAGTTTCCGGCAGTTAGGGCCGGTATAAGGTGCGGCGACATTAGGGAGGAGGAGAAATGTCGCCGCTGAAATACAGGTCCTAAGGGAGGAGGAAGGACCTGATCTCGGTATATGTTGCGCTTAGCGCGCGTAGTGTTCTTCGGCCGCTTGCATTGCCAGGCGGCGGATCATCGAACGGTGCAGGCCCAGATCGGCCAGCTCGCGGTTCGACAGTTCCGACAGTTCGTTCACCGTCTGACGGTAGATGCGATAGCGACCGTACCGGGTTTTTGCGGCCTCGATCAGCGAAGCCAGGCCGGTTGCCGGAGCGCTTTCAAGCGCGGTCTGATGTGTTGCTACAGCCATGTGCGTAACCCGGTTTGTTGTGTCGTTGCCGGTGTCTGCCGGCGTTTGCTTGAGACTGAAAATAAGCCAATGCTGCGGTTGCACAATAGGTCACGTGATCATTGCTGCTATGCGGCAAGCGCATGGATATCAAAGAGTTGTAAACCTGAGTGGGAAAGTGCCTTTAAAATATGACTTTTCATAGGTGGCGCCTTGGTGAGTGGTTTTCACGTAGATACTGCAGTGCATGATTTTGCCGCCTCTTTGGGCGAGGTGTCCTGAAATTTGGGCGATTTGAAATTTTGTGGCCGCATTTCGCGGAGGTTGGCCTCGGTTTCAAAGGGTCACGGGAATTCATGGGTCCTTTCCGGGAATGGTCTTTCGTCTGGCGGTTTTATTGGGAATTGGGCGCAGTCGATTCGTCGATATCAGGTGAGGTACGCGGCCACTTTCAGTCAAAAACACGATTCTTGAAATTTTTTTGGGAAATCGTGGGATAACTTGGACGGGCAACTTTTGGCTATATAATGTGTCTAAATGTCCTTATGGCACAATTTGTGGGTAAACTTTGGTGTTTTCAACTTCGTTTCTGTTGGATATGTTCATTGAATCGCAGTTGCGTGCTAAAAATTCCTGTTGATTTCCATGATTTCCCATGTCATCCCTTATTCATCCGATGAGGACGAGGCACATGGGGCACCAAACGACCCCGAACCAAAAAAATTCAGGTTTCATACAGGCATCTCGCTTTCATCACTCAAGAGATCCGGCGCGCGGGCGAGCAGACATCCCCCCAGGTGGCGCGCGCAGCTGGACATCCCGCAAGGCGGGTCAATGCGGCGGGTTGATCAGTGGCAGCAGATCAACCCGCCGTTTTTCATCCGGGGGGAACGTGAATTTTAGGTGGGGCGCAAGCGAAAGGGACAGTCGTCTTGGCGCGCAGGTTTAGAGGTGAAAGCCACCATAAGGTGGACACGAAGGGCAGGGTCTCGATCCCGGCCTCTTTTCGCCGTGTGCTTGAATCCTGTGACCCCAACTGGCAGCCCGGCAATAATCCAGAGCTTGTGATTGTCTATGGCGACCACCGTCGGAAATTTCTTGAATGCTACACGATGCGGGCGATTGACGAAGTTGATGACAAGATCGACGCTCTGCCGCGCGGTTCGATGCAGCGGAAGCTGCTGCAGCGCATGTTCCATGGCCAGTCCTTCCCGACAACGGTGGATGAGACCGGCCGTCTGGTGTTGCCGGCCAAGCTGCGCAACAAGATCGGACTTGAGGGCGAGGCATTCTTTATCGCGGCCGGGGATACGTTCCAGATTTGGAAGCCCGAGACATATGAATCGGAAGAATTGGCTTCGGCCGAAGAATGGTTGGACGAACAGCCGGGGGACTTTGATCCTCTGGAGTTCCTAGACGGCACCGGGGATGCGTAACGGCATGGCCGGCGCTGAGACCCCCACCAAGAAACCTCACATTCCTGTCCTTCTGCGTCCGTTGCTTGCAGCCGTGGCGCCCGTGTCTGGCGTCTGGCTGGATGGAACCTTTGGTGCCGGAGGGTATACACGCGGCTTGCTGGATGCTGGTGCTGAAAAAGTCATCGGCGTGGATCGGGATCCGCTGGCCTTTGAGATGGCCGCTGATTGGGCGGGGGAGTATGGCAACCGGCTGGTGATGCAGCAGGGCGTGTTCTCTCGGATGGATGAATATGCGCAGGATCTGGATGGGGTGGTGCTGGACCTTGGGGTCTCGTCCATGCAGCTGGATCAGGCCGAGCGCGGTTTTTCTTTCATGAAAGACGGTCCGCTGGATATGCGTATGAGCCAGCAGGGTGAAAGCGCCGCTGATCTGGTCAATTCGGCAAGCGAGGCGCAACTGGCCGACATCCTTTTCCATTTTGGCGAGGAACGCGCCAGCCGCCGGATCGCCAAGGCCATCGTAAAGGCGCGGGCCGAGGCGCCGATTACCACGACGCTGCGTCTTGCAGAGATTATAGAATCCTGCCTTCCGCGTCCAAAGCCGGGTCAATCGCATCCGGCGACGCGCAGCTTTCAGGGTCTGCGGATCGCGGTGAACGCGGAATATGAAGAACTGTTCCAGGGGCTCATGGCGGCTGAGCGGGCGTTGAAACCGGGCGGGCAGCTTGCGGTGGTGACGTTTCACTCGATCGAGGACCGTATGGTCAAACGGTTCCTGCAGTCCCGTGCTGGCAAGACCGGGCGTGCAAATCGGTATGCGCCGGAAGTGGAACAGGACCAGCCGCAGTTTACGCTCAAGACCCGCAAGGCTGTTGGGCCGGATGAGCAGGAATTGCAGGAAAACCCGCGCGCGCGCTCGGCCAAGCTGCGTGTGGCTGTGCGGACCGAGGCACCGGCGGGGGAAATTGAAGCCCGCGCCATTGGGATGCCGCAACTTGGGGGAAGGGCAAGATGAAAAGTGTATTGTATGTGTTGACTGCCTTGGCCGTGTTCGGATTGGCGCTTTGGGCGTATCAAGAGAATTACCGCACCCAGCAGGTCGTGAAAGAAACTCAGAAGTTGCAGCGCGAGATTGGCGTGGCTCAGGTGCGGCTTGCGGTCCTGAACGCTGAGTGGGCGTATCTCAACCGCCCGGATCGCCTGCGCGAGCTGGCCGACCTGAATTTTGAGCGTTTGGGCTTGCTTCCCCTGCGCGCCGAACAGTTTGGGCGGGCTGACCAGATTGCCTATGCAGAAGACCCCGACCTGCCAATCGTGGATCCGTTCGAGCTGCAGGCACTGACCAACATTCAGGCTCTGGGCGAGGTGCAGATCCCATGACGCGCACGCCACTTCGCCCTCTGGCCCATATTCTCGACGCGCGCGCGCGGGGGGAAAACCCCAAGGCCATCGAGCGCGAGAACATTCGCCAACGCCACGAAGACATGAAGGATCACGCCCGCGCCCGTGCGGAAGGGCGGCTTTTGGTGCTCGGCCTGTTCTTTTTCTGTGCCTTCGCGGTGGTGGGTATCCGAATGGGGATGCTGGCAACGTCTGAGGCGCAAGAGCCGCTGGCCAGTGCGCCGGGGGCTGCGATTGCGATGCAGCGGGCCAATATCGTCGACCGCGAGGGGCGAATTCTGGCAACCAATCTGGATACCTATTCGGTCTATGCCCAGCCGCCCCTGATGATCGACCCTGTGGCTGCCGCCGATCAGTTGGTCGCGATCTTTCCTGATCTGGAAAAAGAACGACTGGTCAAGGACTTCACCGGCGACCGCAAGTTCCTGTGGATCAAAAAGCGCATCTCTCCCGAGCAGAAGCAGGCCGTCCACGACATTGGTGATCCTGGCATCCTGTTCGGCCCACGCGAGATGCGGTTGTATCCTAATGGCAAACTGGCCGCGCATATTCTTGGCGGATCGGGCTTTGGGCGCGAAGGCGTCAGCGCTGCCGAGGTGATTGGCGTTGCCGGGGTCGAGAAGCAGTTCGACGACTATCTGCGCAATCCGGCGAACGGCAACAAGCCGCTGCAACTGTCGCTGGACCTGACCATTCAGGCTGCGGTCGAGCAGGTCCTGTATGGCGGCATGAATATCATGAACGCCAAGGGTGCCTCGGCCGTTCTGATGAACGCGCATACGGGCGAAGTGATCTCTGCGGCGTCGTTGCCGTCATTCGACCCCAACGACCGTCCGCGCCCACCGACCTCGGGCTTTGATCCCTCTGACAGCCCCTTGTTCAACCGCTATGTGCAGGGTGTTTACGAACTGGGATCGGTCTTCAAGATCTTCACGGCTGCGCAGGCGGTGCAACTGGGGCTGGTGAACTCTGAGACGATCATCGACACCTCTGGGCCGATGAAAATCGGGCGTTTCCCGATTGGTGAGTTCAACGGCAAGAACTACGGAAAAATCAGCGTTGCGGATGTGATCGTCCACAGCTCGAACCGGGGTACCGGGCGGTTGGCCCTGCAAATCGGGGCGCAGCGGCAGCAGAATTTTCTGCGCGCACTCGGCATGTTTGAGCCCACACCCTTTGAGATTGTCGAAGCCGCTGGCGGCGAGCCTCTCAAGCCCAAGAAATGGGGCGAGTTGAGCACCGTAACCATCTCTTACGGCCACGGGTTGTCGACCAGCCCCATGCATCTGGCCGCCGGGTATGCTGCGATCGCCAACGGCGGGCACTACGTCAGCCCGACGATCTTGCGAAAGAACGGCCCGCAGTATGGTCCCCGCGTGCTGTCACATGGTGCCGCGCTTCAGGCGCAGAAGATGTTGCGCAAGGTGGTTACGGACGGGACAGCCAGCTTCGGTGACGTGGCGGGTTATGATGTTGCGGGTAAAACCGGCACAGCTGACAAACCGAAACCACGCGGCGGCTATTATGACGACAAGGTCATCGCGACGTTCGCGACGATCTTTCCGGCCTATGATCCCAAATATGTTTTGATCGTCACGCTGGACGAACCCTCCATTGTTGCCTATGGCGAAAAGCGCCGCACGGCGGGCTGGACAGCGGTGCCCGTGGCCGCCGAATTGATCGGTCGCATTGCGCCTTTGCTGGGGTTGCGTCCCCGGCTTGAGCCTGAGGCGCGCGCTGCTATAAAGCTGACCTCAAATTAGACTGTCCGGCAAGAGGTGGGCGATGGGCACAAGGACAAAGAAACTCAGCCAACTGGCCCTGACCGCCCGAGGTGGCGCAAACCCCGAAATTACCGGGCTCGCCGTCGATAGCCGAGAGGTCAAGGACGGCTACTTGTTCGCTGCCCTTCCCGGAACGCGGGTTCACGGGGGCGAGTTTATTCAGTTCGCCCTGCGGATGGGCGCAGCGGCCATCCTGACGGACGCCGAGGGTGCTGCGATTGCGGCGGATGAGTTGTCGGGCTCGGATGCCGCGCTGGTCGTCGTCGAGGACCCTCGTCAGGCGTTGGCGGGATGTGCTGCACTTTGGTTCGGCGCGCAGCCGCAGACCATCGTTGCCGTGACCGGGACAAACGGCAAGACATCGGTTGCAACCTTTGTGCGGCAGATCTGGATGGAGCTGGGCCACGCCGCAGTCAATCTTGGCACAACCGGGGTTGAGGGGGCATGGACTGCGCCACTGGCCCATACAACGCCAGAGCCTATCACCCTACATCGGTGTCTGGCAGAAGCGACTGAAAACGGCGTGACCCATGCCGCGATGGAGGCGTCCTCGCACGGTTTGGAACAAAGGCGCTTGGATGGGGTGAACTTGTCTGCGGCGGGGTTTTCAAATTTCACGCAGGACCATCTGGACTACCACGAAACATTCGAGGCCTATTTTGCGGCCAAGGCGGGTCTGTTTGATCGCGTGCTGCCACAGGATGGAACGGTCGTCATCAACATGAGCGACCCCAAAGGCACGCATATCCGCAAGATCGCCGAAGACCGTGGGCAGGATGTGCTGACCGTAGGTTTGGGGGATGCAGACCTGTGTCTGATGAACCAGCGGTTTGACTCCACGGGTCAAGACCTGCGCTTTTCATGGAAGGGAAAGGTCTTTCAAACGCGCCTGAACCTGATCGGAGGGTTTCAGGCCGAGAATGTCCTTTTGGCCTGCGGGCTTGTGATCGCTGGCGGAGAAGACCCCGAGCGTGTCTTTGAAACCTTACCGCACCTGACAACCGTGCGTGGACGCATGCAACTGGCCGCAACGCGAGAGAACGGGGCGGCGGTTTTTGTGGACTACGCCCACACGCCGGATGCGGTTGCAACCGCGCTCAAGGCGATGCGTCCGCATGTCATGGGCAGGCTAATTGCAATCGTTGGTGCAGGTGGCGATCGGGACGCGGGGAAGCGCCCTCTGATGGGCAAGGCTGCTGCGAACAACGCCGATGTGGTTTTCGTAACGGATGACAACCCGCGCAGTGAAGACCCCGCAGCGATCCGCGAGGCCGTGATGCAAGGGGCACCGGGTGCAACCGAAGTCGGTGACAGGGCCGAGGCCATTCTGCGCGGTGTCGATGCCTTGCAACCCGGCGACGCGCTGCTGATTGCAGGCAAGGGGCATGAGACCGGCCAGATCGTCGGTGATCAGGTTTTGCCATTTGATGATGTGGAACAGGCCAGCATAAGCGTGGCTGCCCTTGACGGGAGAGTCGCATGACCTTGTGGACCGCATCCGAGGCCGCCCAAGCCACCGGCGGGCATACGACAACCGATTGGACGGCGGACGGCGTGTCGATTGATACGCGAACCCTGCAGCCCGGCGATCTTTTTGTAGCGTTGAAAGCGGCGCGCGACGGGCATGAGTTCGTCGCGCAGGCGTTGGAAAAAGGGGCAGGGGCCGCGCTGGTGTCCCGTGTTCCTGATGGTGTATCTGAAGACGCGCCCTTGCTGGTCGTGGACGACGTTCAGGCAGGGTTGGAGGCGTTGGGGCAGGCCGCGCGTGCGCGCACGGGCGCGCGGGTGATGGGGGTCACGGGCAGCGTCGGGAAGACCTCGACCAAGGAAATGCTGGCTAACATCTTGGAAACGAAGGGAAAAACTCATGCCAGCGTAGCCAGCTACAACAACCATTGGGGCGTTCCCCTGACATTGGCGCGTATGCCACGCGACACAGAATATGCCGTGATCGAGATTGGCATGAACCACCCCGGAGAGATTGCGCCCTTGGCACGGCAGGCCCGCCCGCACGTGGCGTTGGTGACCACTGTAGCGGCCGTCCACCTTGAGGCGTTCGAGTCCGTTGCCGGGATCGCCCATGAAAAGGCCGCTATTTTTGAAGGTCTGACCAAAGGCGGCGCGGCTATCGTTAACGCGGATGTAGAGCACGCAGAAATTCTGCGTGAGTGTGCCCTGGAAAACGGGGCTGGGGTTGTAGAGTTCGGGCGATCCGCTGCGGACTATGTCCTGAAGGACGTCACGCAATCGCCCGATTCGATCCATGCCGCGGCGATGGTCGGCGATGTCCAATTCGCGTTTGACGTACAATCTGCCGGAACGCATTTCGCGATGAACGCGCTGGGGGCATTGGCCGCTTGTGTCGAGTTGGGCGTCGAGCTGGAAGAAGCGATTGCTGGATTGGCCCGGTGGTCTCCGGTCAAGGGGCGCGGGGTGCGAGAGCAGATTGCGCTTTCTGCTGGTGGTCAGGTCGAATTGCTGGACGACAGCTATAACGCCAATCCAACCTCGATGGAGGCCGCGCTGGACGTGCTGGCCGCGTCACAGGGTAACCGCAAGATCGCATTCTTGGGCGATATGAAAGAGTTGGGTGCTCAGGAAGCCGAAATGCACGCCAATATGGTCCGCGTGGATGCCATGCAGCGGGTTGATCGTGTTCATTGTATCGGCCCGCTGATGAAGGCGCTTCACGACGCTTTGCCGGACGAAAAACGTGGTCTGTGGTTTGAAACCAGCGCTGAAATGGCGGCGCATTTGCCGGAGTTGATACAGGCCGGTGACACGGTATTGGCCAAAGGCTCTTTGAGCATGGCTTTGGCGCAGATTGTTGACGGTCTGCGGAAAATGGGGCAAGGGAGCGCGCTTGACCCATGATCGCCGCACGAGAAAGGTTTTAATATGCTCTATTGGTTGACCGGCCTGTCGGACGGGGGGGATTTCTTCAACCTCTTTCGGTACATCACGTTCCGTGCAGGCGGCGCTTTCATGACTGCGTTGATCTTTGGTTTCCTGTTTGGAAAACCGCTGATCAACGTATTGCGCAGAAAGCAGGGCAAGGGTCAGCCGATCCGGGATGACGGTCCCGAAGGGCATTTCTCAAAGGCGGGAACGCCAACCATGGGCGGTCTGCTGATCGTGGGGGCGCTGGTGACGTCGACTCTGGTCTGGGCGCGGTGGGACAACCCCTATGTCTGGATGGTGCTGTTTATCACTTTGGCTTACGCGGCGATCGGTTTCGCAGATGACTACGCCAAAGTGTCCAAGCAGAACACCAAGGGCGTTTCGGGCAAGATGAGGCTTGCTCTGGGGGTCATTATTGCCGTTCTTGCTTCGCTTTGGGCGACTTTGCACCATCCTGAGGCTTTGCAGAACCAGTTGGCCGTGCCAGTTTTCAAGGACACGCTGGTAAATCTGGGAGTGTTCTACATTCCGTTCTCGATTGTCGTGATCGTGGGCGCGGCGAATGCCGTGAACCTGACGGATGGGCTGGACGGGCTTGCGATCATGCCTGCTATGATCGCGGCATCGACGCTGGGGATCATCGCCTATGCGGTGGGCCGGGTCGACTTTACCGAATATCTGGATGTGCATTATGTGCCGGGAACGGGTGAAATCTTCATCTTTACCTCGGCGCTTTTCGGCGCGGGGCTTGGGTTTCTTTGGTACAACGCGCCGCCCGCCGCTGTGTTCATGGGCGATACCGGTTCATTGGCTTTGGGGGGCGCGCTGGGAGCAATCGCAGTTGCCACCAAGCACGAGTTGGTGCTGGCCGTTGTCGGTGGTCTGTTCGTTGTCGAAGCGCTGAGCGTGATCATTCAGGTTTTGTACTTCAAGCGCACCGGACGCCGCGTGTTCCTGATGGCACCGATCCACCATCACTATGAGAAAAAAGGGTGGGCAGAGCCGACGATCGTGATCCGGTTCTGGATCATTTCCCTGATCCTCGCAATGATTGGACTGGCGACACTGAAAGTCCGGTAGCGCTCCCGCCAGGTTCGGCGGACCTTTGGTCCACCTGCCACCTGTTGGGCCCGGCTCACGCTGGCGCGCGAGCCTGTCTACGCCCTTGCCAATGAAGGGGTCTTCTGCGCAGGGTGACGCCTAAACCAAAGTCAAAAAAGGGTGGGCAGCATGATCCCGGTCAAAGGGTTTTCAGGACATAAAGTTGCGGTTCTGGGGCTTGGCCGGTCAGGGCTGGCCGCCGCACGCGCATTAAGGGCTGGCGGCGCAGAGCCGGTCTGTTGGGATGACAACCCAGCGGCCCGCGAGAAGGCGGAAGGCGAAGGTTTTGCCTGCGCCGATCTTCTGCATCATGGTGCGTTTGACGACATCGCCTCGCTGATCGTTTCGCCGGGGATTCCGCATCTTTATCCTGACCCGAACCCGGTGGTGGCCGCCGCTTTGGATGCGGGCGTGCCTGTGGACAATGACATCGGGTTGTTCTTCCGGTCTTTCGCGGGGGCGGAATGGAACAACTACGATATGCCTCCGCGCGTGATTGCGGTGACGGGATCGAACGGCAAATCGACCACGGCCGCTTTGATCCACCATATCCTGACCGAAGCGGGGCGAGAGGCTCAGCTGGCCGGGAATATCGGGCGGGGCGTTCTGGATATTGAGCCGGGCGGGGATGGCTCTGTCGTGGTGCTGGAACTGAGCAGCTATCAGACGGAACTTGCCCGAGCCTTGACGCCGGATATCGCGGTTTTCACCAATCTTTCGCCAGATCATCTGGATCGCCACGGTGGAATGGGAGGGTATTTCGCGGCCAAGCGGAGGCTGTTTGCCGAAGGCGGACCGGATCGCGCCGTGATCGGCATTGATGAGAAAGAGGGGGCGTTTCTGGCCGGTCAACTTGCCGAAGGGCCCTCGGACGACCGGGTGATCCGCGTATCGGTTGCGCGCAAACTGACTGGACCCGGATGGCAGGTCTTTGCGCGCAAGGGGTTTCTGTCCGAATACCGCAAGGGTCGGCAGGCCGGGTCGATTGACATGCGCGGGATCAAGGGGCTGCCCGGATCGCATAACCACCAGAACGCTTGCGCCGCCTACGCAGCCTGTCGCGCGCTGGGGTTGGCCCCCCGCGTGATCGAGGACGCCCTGCACAGCTATCCCGGCCTGCCACACCGCAGCCAGATCATCGCCGAAGCAGATGGCGTCGCCTACGTGAACGACTCTAAGGCCACCAACGTAGACAGTGCGCTAAAGGCGCTGAACGCGTTCGGCAAAATTCGCTGGATTTGCGGCGGACTGGAGAAAGAGGGCGGATTGTCGGCACTAAATGCTGCTTCGGCGCGGGTAATCAAAGCCTATGTGATCGGGCGCGAGGCTGCCGGATTTGCCATCCAGCTTGACGCAGACACTCTGGTCTGCACCACCATGGCCGAGGCTGTGGCACAGGCCATGTCGGACGCCCAGCCGGGTGAAACCGTATTGTTGGCGCCTGCGGCGGCCAGTTTTGACCAATACGACAGTTTCGAGCGACGCGGAGAAGACTTCGAGGCGCAGGTTCGGCAAAGACTGTCGGAATAGTCATTTGCAATAGACCGCCGGTTGAGCCAAGTTAAGTTGCTATCAGCTTGACGCGCCAAGATTATTGGTTTTGCCTGCCGTCAAATTCAACGTGAGGTTATGATTATGCCATACCGTAAATTCTCTGTGATCCTGCCCGCCATCTTGGTGGTAGGAGCCTGCACCAATGTCGGTGCCAACTACCAGCCGATCGTCGATGGACCCGTTGGGCCAAACTACAACGCGGATCTGGCCCAGTGTCAGGCGCTTGCGCGGTCGCAGCCGACGGTTGATGGCCGTACGGCGGGCGCTGCTGCGATTGGCGCTGCGGGTGCTGCCGGTACCAAGGCGATCATTGACGATAGTGCCAGCGATCTGGGGCGTGCCGCCGTTGCAGGTGCGCTGGTAGGTGCGGGTGCAAGTGCGATCAACAACACCCAAAATCAGGAAGTGATTGTGCGCAACTGTATGCGCGGACGTGGGTATAACGTCGTAGGTTAACGCCCCGCGATTGCAGTTCCGGCGGCGTGGCCCGATGACCAGGCCCACTGGAAGTTGTAGCCGCCAAGCCAACCTGTGACATCCACTGCTTCGCCAATCGCATAGAGGCCGGGGACATCCCTGGCCTCCATCGTTTTGGACGACAGGTTGTCAGTGTCGATCCCGCCAAGCGTGACCTCGGCGGTGCGGTAGCCCTCGGTTCCGGATGGGGTCAGTTGCCAGTTAGACAGGGCTTTGACCAGTTCCGACAGAGCGGCATCGGATTGGTCGGCCAAGTTGCCTTGCATGGGGATGATGCGGCTGAGGTATTCCACCAGACGACCGGGCAGGTGCCGGGCCAGTTCGGTGGTCAAAGCCTTGCGCCCTCCGGCCTGCCGCTGATCGCGCAGCACGTCATACAGCGCGAGATCAGGAATAAGATTGACGCTGATGTCCTCGCCCTCGCGCCAGTACGAGGACAGTTGCAGGACGGATGGCCCGCTGAGGCCGCGATGGGTGAACAGCAGCGCTTCGTCGAAACTGGTGCGCGCGTTTGATAGGCGCGCTGGCAGGGATACGCCCGAGAGCTCCTTGAATTTTGCGTCCGAGAACGTAAACGGCACCAGCGCCGCCCGTGTATCGGTCATGCGCAGGCCGAATTGTTGCGCGATGTCATAAGCCAGCCCTGTCGCGCCCATCTTGGGGATCGACTTGCCGCCCGTCGCCAGCACCAGATTGCTGCAGGTTAGGGTGACGCGCTGCCCTTCACGATCGACGTCAAGGGTAAACCCGTTTTCGGTTTTGCGAAGGTCCCGCAACTCGGTGCGGACCCACAATTCGGCCCCGGTTGTGGCCATTTCATCCAGCAGCATCTGAATGATCTGTTTTGAGGAGCCGTCGCAGAACAACTGCCCCAGCGTTTTCTCATGCCACGCGATACCGTGCCGCCCGACCAAGTCGACGAAATCCCACTGAGTGTACCGCGCCAGTGCGGATTTGCAGAAATGCGGGTTCTGCGACAGGAAGTTGCTGGGACCTGCATACATGTTCGTAAAGTTGCAGCGCCCGCCGCCCGAGATGCGGATTTTCTCGCCCGCGGCTTTCGCGTGGTCGATCACCAACACGCGCCCACCGCAATGGGCGGCGCACATCATACCGGCTGCGCCGGCGCCAAGGATGATCGTGTCAAAGTCCATGTGCTGCGCATGGCGCGGATTACAGAGGATGGCAAGAGGGCTTGGCACTGGCCACGTTTGTTGTCACGCTTTCTTTGATGCTATGAGCTGCGAGGTGTTCTCTGCACCGACGCACGAATTTTTAGGGAAGGGCCAACATGTCTCAGACAATAACTAAGGGAATCAAGGCGCTGCTGGACGAAGCGAATGCGGTTGTTTCGTCGGTTTCGGTGGAGCAGGCACAGGCCATGATGGATAGCGACGACCACGTTCTGATCGACCTGCGCGACATTCGTGAACTAAAGCGGTCTGGCAAAATACCAGGGGCATTCTCATGCCCCAGAGGGATGCTCGAGTTCTGGATTGACCCCGAAAGCCCGTATCACAAGGACATCTTCGACCAAGACAAGACCTATGTGTTCTATTGCGCCAGCGCGTGGCGGTCGGCGCTCAGTGCCAAAACCGCGATGGAGATGGGGCTAAAACCAGTCGTTCATATCGAAGGCGGGTTTACCGCTTGGGCCAAGTCCGGCGCGCCGATTGAAGAAGTTGAGTAGTCAGATTTAGGCCAGCATCATTCTGCGAACTCCCGTCACGGCGGGACTTTGCTGACGACGCGCTGTTTTTGCTCAAACCCCTCATTTTACTGGCCCAGACGCAAAAATCGGGATAGACTCTCAATCAGATCCCGAAAACGGGACGTGAACGAGGCAGAGAGTGGCGGTATCTCATGACTGAGATGGTGTATGGCGCGGTCCAGGACCAGCGCGGCGAACCGATTCTACCAAAGTGGTGGCGCACGATTGACCGCTGGACAATGTCCTGCGTTCTGATCCTGTTTGTCATCGGCTTGTTGCTGGGGCTGGCGTCCTCACCGCCGCTGGCCGGTCGTAATGGGTTCGACCCGTTCCATTACGTTGAACGACAGGCTCTGTTCGGTGGCTTGGCGCTGATCGCGATGCTGCTGACCTCGATGATGTCGCCGACATTGGTGCGGCGTCTGGCGGTGCTGGGCTTTCTGGGCGCGTTTGTGGCGCTGGCTTTCCTGCCTGTCTTCGGGACCGATTTCGGCAAGGGCGCGGTACGCTGGTACTCGCTGGGCTTTGCCTCGCTGCAACCGTCCGAGTTTCTGAAGCCCGGCTTTATCGTCGTGGCCGCGTGGCTTTTGGCTGCGTCGCAAGAGATCAACGGCCCTCCGGGGCGGTTGTGGTCTTTTGCGTTGTGCATGGCGATCGTGGCGATGTTGGTGCTGCAACCCGACTTCGGTCAGGCTTGCCTGATCCTGTTCGGCTGGGGTGTGATGTATTTTGTGGCCGGTGCGCCGATGCTGCTGCTGGTCGGCATGGCGGGCGCGGTCGTTCTGGGCGGGATGTTTGCCTATTCCAACTCGGAACACTTTGCGCGCCGCATTGACGGGTTCCTGAACCAAGAGGTCGATCCGACCACCCAGCTAGGCTATGCCACCAACGCCATTCGCGAGGGCGGGTTGTTCGGGGTTGGCGTGGGTGAAGGTCAGGTGAAGTGGTCCTTGCCTGATGCACATACAGATTTCATCATCGCTGTGGCGGCTGAAGAATACGGGCTGATCCTCGTGTTGATCATCATCGCGCTTTATTCCCTGATCGTCGTGCGTTCGCTCCTGCGGCTGATGCGTGAACGCGATATGTTCATCCGTCTGGCCGGAACCGGTCTGGCCTGCATGTTTGGCGTTCAGGCAATGATCAACATGGGTGTGGCCGTGCGCCTGCTGCCTGCCAAGGGCATGACGCTGCCGTTTGTCAGCTATGGCGGTTCCTCGCTGATCGCGGGTGGTATTGCGGTTGGTATGCTGTTGGCCTTTACCCGAACCCGGCCACAGGGTGAACTTGGCGACATTCTGCGCGGACGAGGTTGATGACAGCACCTTATCTTCTGATTGCGGCTGGCGGCACCGGGGGTCACATGTTCCCGGCGCAGGCTCTGGCCGAAGCTATGCTGCACAAAGGCTGGCGCGTCCGCCTGTCTACCGATGCGCGCGGTGCGCGTTATACTGGCGGCTTTCCCCATTCGACCGAGATTGTCGAGGCATCCTCGGCCACTTTCGCGCGGGGCGGTTTGGCTGCCAAGGCAATGGTGGGGCCAAAGATCGCGGGCGGCGTGACCAGCATGGCGATGCAGATGATGCGCGACCGGCCTGACGTGGTTGTGGGCTTCGGCGGATACCCCTCAATCCCTGCGTTGGGGGCGGCGACATTGCTGAATATCCCGCGCATGATCCACGAACAGAACGGTGTGTTGGGCCGCGTGAACCAGTTGTTTGCCAAGCGCGTGGCGCAGGTGGCCTGCGGTGTCTGGCCCACGGACCTGCCCGACGGCGCACAGGGCGTCCACACCGGCAACCCGGTCCGCGCTGCCGTGTTAGAGCGCGCGGCGTCAGGGTATATTCCCCCCGGTGATTACCCGATGTCCGTCCTTGTTATGGGCGGTTCACAGGGGGCACGTATCCTCAGCGACGTTGTGCCCGGCGCGATAGCGGCACTGCCGGAAGAGTTGCGTGCCCATATCCGGGTGTCTCATCAGGCGCGGGATGAGGACGGCGAACGCGTCACCGCGTTTTACGCCGACAACGGAATTCGTGCCGAAGTCCTGCCATTCTTCGATGACGTCCCGCGACGCATGTCCGACGCGCAACTTGTCATCAGCCGCTCGGGCGCCTCCAGCGTCGCCGATATCTCGGTGATCGGGCGGCCTTCGATCCTGATCCCCTTCGCCGCCGCTGCCGGAGATCATCAAACGGCCAATGCGCGTGGGCTGGTGCAGGCAGGCGGTGCGATCATGATCCCAGAAAACCTGCTTGACGTTCCCGCGCTGACCGAGCAAATCACCGCAGTTCTGACTAACCCCGAAGCCGCGCAAAAGATGGCCCACGCCGCCCTCTCGACCGGGGCGCCGGATGCGACCGAGCGTCTGGTACACCTCGTCGAACAGTTGGCGCAGAAGGAGACCACATGAATCCAGCAACCAAACTGCCGCAAGACGTAGGGTCGATCCACTTTGTCGGGATCGGTGGGATCGGGATGTCCGGGATCGCAGAAGTTCTGCTGAACCTTGGGTACAGGGTGCAGGGCTCGGACCTGAAGGCGTCCAAGATCACCGACCGTCTGGCCAGTTTGGGGGCCGAGATTTTCGTAGGCCAGCGCGCCGAAAACCTTGAAAATGCAGCCGTTGTGGTTGTGTCTACTGCGATCAAGCCGGGTAACCCCGAATTGGACGGAGCCCGTGCACAGGGTCTGCCAGTGGTGCGCCGCGCGGATATGCTGGCCGAGTTGATGCGCCTGAAGTCGAATATCGCCATCGCCGGAACGCACGGCAAAACCACCACCACCACCATGATGGCCGAGCTGATGGTGGCGGGTGATTTCGACCCCACCGTCATCAATGGCGGCATCATCCATGCCTATGGCTCGAACGCGCGGATGGGGCAGGGCGAATGGATGGTGGTCGAGGCCGACGAATCGGATGGCTCGTTCAACCGTCTGCCCGCGACCATTGCCATCGTCACCAATATCGACCCCGAGCATATGGAGCATTGGGGCGATTTCGATAAGCTCCGCGACGGGTTCTATGAGTTCGTCTCGAACCTTCCTTTCTACGGCCTCGCGGTCTGTTGCACTGACCATGCCGAGGTGCAGACGCTGGTCGGCCGTATCACCGACCGCCGCGTGCGCACTTATGGGTTCAATGCGCAGGCTGATGTGCGGGCGGTGAACCTGACCTATAAGGGCGGCGTCGCGCATTTCGATGTCCACCTGCAATATGAAGACACGGTGATCGAAGGCTGTACGCTGCCGATGCCGGGCGACCATAATGTCTCGAATGCGCTGAGCGCCGTGGCCGTTGCCCGCCATCTGGGTATGAAAACTGCAGAAATCCGCGAGGCTTTGGCCAATTTTGGTGGCGTCAATCGTCGTTTCACCAAGGTGGGAGAGGTCGACGGTGTCACCATTATCGACGATTACGGCCACCATCCGGTTGAAATCGCAGCCGTATTGAAAGCTGCGCGTCAGGCTTCCGAGGGCCGCGTGATTGCCGTGCATCAGCCGCACCGGTATTCGCGCTTGTCGAACCTGTTTGACGATTTCTGCACCTGTTTCAACGACGCCGACGTGGTCGCCATTGCCGACATCTTTGCCGCAGGAGAAGACCCGATCGAGGGGGCGTCGCGCGATGATCTGGTGCAAGGTCTGATCCGCCACGGCCACCGCCACGCCCGCGCGTTGCTGGATGAGAACGATCTTGAACGTCTGGTCCGCGAACAAGCCCGCCCCGGGGACATGGTTGTCTGTCTTGGTGCCGGTACGATCAGCACGTGGGCGAATGGTCTGCCCGAGCGTTTGCTGCGGAAGCAAGCTGGATAAGGCAATGGACTCTGTCCGCGCACAACCTTAAAGAGCGTGGTCGGAATCGCCAGAAAGCGTCCTTGGAGGGGCGAATGGTTTATTCAGTGCTATTTGCAGGATTGTGGGTTGTAGCCTCGACCGCCGTGGCCATGCTGCCTTTGCGCCTGCAGTTTCCACCCGGCGTTGTTTTGTTCGTCAGCGCGCCGGCGTTGATTGTCTGGCTGGGCTACGACTTTGGTTGGTTCTTCGCTGTGCTGGCCTTCGCAGCTTTTGCGTCAATGTTCAGAAATCCCATCCGTCACTACTGGCGACGGTGGACAGGGCAGGAGGTTGACGAATGAACCTGTCTCTTGCCCTCGCTTTCGGGTGGGGGATCGCCGCGAATGTTCTGGCGATGATCCCCAGCAAAGACAACCACTGGACCAGGGCTTATGTCCTTATCTTGGTTGGTATCCCAATCCTTGGCTATGTCACTTTGCAAAACGGTCCCTGGATTGGATTGATCGTTCTGGCGGCGGGGATGTCCGTGTTGCGTTGGCCGGTGATCTATCTGGGACGGTGGGTGCGCAAAGTACTTGGCGCAACGCCCTGACCAATACGGCTTGCGTTGCAGGTTCAAATCCGCGAATTAGCAGGCATGACATCTCTACCCACGCCACGCGGCAAACTCTCTGAAAACCGACCTTTGAACGATCTCACCTGGCTGCGCGTCGGCGGTCCGGCGGACTATCTGTTTCAGCCAGCCGATTTGGATGACCTGAGGGGTTTCCTGCGAGAGCTACCCGAGGACATGGCGGTTTTTCCGATGGGTGTCGGGTCCAATCTTATCGTGCGTGACGGAGGGCTGAGGGCGGTTGTGATCCGTCTGGGGCGCGGTTTCAACGGGATTTCCGTCGAAGGTAACCGCGTAACGGCGGGTGCTGCGGCGCTGGATGCGCATGTGGCGCGTAAGGCGGCGGATGCAGGGGTGGATCTGACGTTCCTGCGCACCATTCCCGGGTCCATCGGTGGAGCCGTGCGCATGAACGCCGGGTGCTATGGCAGCTATACGGCGGACGTTTTGCGCAAGGCGACCATAGTGACGCGTCAGGGTGACGTTGTGGAGTTAACCCCTGACGAGCTGAATTTCAGCTATCGCCAGTCCGATCTGCCCGAGGGTGCCGTGCTGATCTCGGCGACGTTTGAGGGGCCTTCTGCTGACCCGCAGGTCTTGCATGATCGCATGACCGCGCAACTGAAGAAACGCGACGAAACCCAGCCCACCAAGGATCGCAGCGCTGGGTCCACTTTTCGTAACCCAGCCGGATTTTCCTCGACCGGTCGCGCCGATGACGTGCATGATCTGAAGGCGTGGAAGGTGATCGATGACGCGGGAATGCGCGGTGCGACCAAAGGCGGCGCACAGATGAGCCCCAAGCATTCAAATTTCATGATCAATACCGGTACAGCCACCGCCGCCGACCTGGAAGGTCTGGGCGAAGAGGTGCGAAAAAAGGTTTACGAAACAAGCGGCATCACGCTAGAGTGGGAAATCATGCGGGTCGGTGATCCGCTGACAGATTAAGACCCCAACCGTCAGACCAAAACAGGCAAATTCAGGCGACGGATCAAGGGTATAAACGTATACGGACCACCAGATAAGGTCCGGGGACATTGAGGCGCTAAGTGGGTAAGTCGAGCAGGACACACCCCAAAGTGGCGGTATTGATGGGCGGCCCCTCGGCGGAACGCGAGGTGTCACTCAGCAGCGGGCGTGAATGCGCAGCCGCCCTCAGGGGAGAAGGCTTTGAAGTGGTCGAGCTGGACGCGGGTCCCGACCTTTCCGCGCGCCTTTTGGATATCAATCCTGACGTTGTTTTCAACGCTCTGCACGGACGCTGGGGCGAGGATGGGTGTGTGCAGGGTCTGCTGGAATGGATGCGGATTCCATATACACACTCAGGTGTTCTGGCCTCAGCTTTGGCGATGGACAAGCAGCGCAGCAAAGAGGTTTATCAAGCCGAAGGTTTGCCCGTCGTACCCAGCGTGATCGTGCCCAAGGTCGAGGTTGTAGAAGTTCACGTGATGGAGCCACCCTACGTGGCCAAGCCCAATAACGAAGGGTCCAGCGTCGGGATTTACATCGTTCACGAAGGTTCCAACGGACCGCCGCAACTGTCGGATGATATGCCCGAGCATGTCATGGTCGAAAAATACGTGGCCGGGCGCGAACTTACGGTGACCGTGATGGGCGACCGCGCCCTCACCGTGACCGAGATCATGACGGATGGTGGTTGGTACGACTACGATGCCAAGTACAAGCCGGGCGGATCTTGGCACGTACTGCCTGCTGACATTCCACAGGACATCTTTCAGCTCTGTATGGAATATGCGGTGAAAGCCCACAATGCTTTGGGCTGCCGGGGCGTAAGCCGTACCGACTATCGCTGGGATGACAGCATGGGCGCGGACGGGTTGTTCCTGTTAGAGACAAACACTCAGCCGGGCATGACGCCGACGTCTCTGGTGCCGGAACAGGCCGCGCATTGCGGCATGACGTTTGGACAGCTTTGCGCCTGGATTGTGGAGGACGCCTCATGCGACCGCTAAGAGCCACCCGCGCACCTGTCATTCACCGATCAAAACCATTGTCGGGGCCGGACGCTGAGTTCGCGTCGGGTGATCACCACGATGTTGAGCCGAAGCTGCGTTTACAGGGGGCAAAGCTGTTTGGCCGCAAGTCCCGGCGCTTTGATCCCGCGCCCTCGCGCCTCAGCTACCGGATGCAACGCTGGATGCTGACACCGGGCGTGCGGCGTGGCTTGAAGGTTGGGCTGCCGATTTTTGCGATCTGCGCGGCCATCGGTCTCTATTTCGGGTCACAGGATCGACGCGACGCCTTGGTGGCTTATGCAAACGATATCAAAACGTCCATCCAGCAACGCCCCGAATTCATGGTCAATCTGATGGCGATCGACGGGGCAGGAACCGGTCTGGCGGAAGACATCCGCGCGGTTGTGCCGCTGGATTTCCCGATCAGCTCCTGGGATCTGGAGGCAGATCAGATCCGGGATACGATCACGGCGCTGGACCCTGTCAAATCGGCCACGGTGCGCGTGCGGCCGGGTGGCATCCTGCAGGTGGACGTGGTCGAGCGTCAGCCCGTCGTTGTCTGGCGTACCCGTCGCGGGACCGAGCTGTTGGACGACACGGGCGCGCATGTGGAGCGTATTGCCTCGCGCAAGGATTACTCGAGCCTGCCGCTGATTGCTGGCAAGGGCGCTGATGCGCATGTCCCAGAGGCATTGGAACTGCTGGCGACCGCGCGCAGCCTTGGCAACAGGGCGCGCGGTTTGGTGCGCATAGGCGAACGCCGGTGGGATCTGGTGTTGGACCGTGGTCAGCGCATCATGCTGCCAACCGAACGCCCCGTGCGCGCACTGGAACGTGTGCTGGCCGTAAACGAAGTTCAGGACCTGTTGGAGCGCGACGTGGCCGTGGTTGACATGCGCCTCGGCCAGCGACCGACAATCAGGATGACCAAAGCCGCCAGCGAAGACTGGTGGAATACAAAAGTAGATGTGAGTAGCGGGCAGTAACGATCATGATGACCGACCTTTATCAGTCTCAACGGGCCATGCGGCAAATGCGCAGACAGGCGATGCAGCGCGGTGTGGTCGCTATTTTGGATGTCGGCAGCTCAAAGATTGCCTGCCTTGTGCTTCGGTTTGATGGTGCTGGCCGCCTGAACGAAGACAGCGGGATCGGATCGCTGGCTGGTCAGTCCGGGTTCCGTGTGATCGGTGCGGCAACGACCCGGTCCCGTGGCGTGCAGTTCGGTGAAGTCACCGCCATGCAAGAGACTGAGCGCGCCATTCGGACGGCCTTGCAGACAGCGCAGAAGATGGCTGATATCCGAGTGGATCACGTAATTGCATGTTTCTCGGGGGCCAATCCCCGATCATACGGGTTGGACGCTCAGGTCGATCTAGAGGGGCAGGTCGTGACCGAGGCTGAAGTTGGCCGCGTTTTGAATGCCTGCGACGTACCGGATTATGGCGCCGGTAGGGAAGTGCTGCACGCGCAGCCGGTGAACTTTGCGTTGGACAACCGCTCTGGCCTGATCGACCCACGTGGTCAGATGGGGCAATCGCTGGCAGTTGACATGCACATGCTTACAGTTGACGCCGTTGCGATCCAGAACATCGTGCGCTGTATCAAGCGCTGCGATCTGGAGCTCGCCGGAATTGCGAACTCGGCCTATGTGTCAGGAATCTCTGCGTTGGTTGAGGATGAGCAAGAGCTGGGCGCAGCCTGTATCGACATGGGTGGTGGCACGACCAGCGTGTCGATCTTCATGAAAAAACACATGATCTACGCCGATTGCGTGCGTATGGGCGGTGATCACGTGACCTCGGACATTTCCATGGGGTTGGGCGTTCCCGCGAGTGTGGCCGAGCGGATCAAGACTTTTAACGGCGGCGTTCATGCGACCGGAGCGGATGATCGCGACCTGATCGACATAGGCGGCGATACCGGCGATTGGGAACATGATCGCCGGACCGTAAGCCGCGCCGAACTGATTGGCATCATGCGCCCTCGGGTAGAGGAAATTCTTGAAGAAGTCCGCGTTCGATTGGACGCTGCCGGTTTTGAGCATATGCCCAGCCAGCAGATCGTTCTGACCGGCGGAGGAAGTCAGATCATGGGTCTGGATGGGCTAGCTACCCGTATTCTGGGACAGCGCGTTCGTCTGGGTCGCCCACTGCGCGTCCACGGGTTGCCGCAATCTGCAACGGGGCCGGGCTTTTCCTCTGCTGTTGGCCTCAGCCTGTTCGCGGCACATCCGCAGGACGAATGGTGGGACTTTGAAATTCCCGTCGACACCTATGCCGCGCGGCCTTTCAAACGCGCGGTGCGCTGGTTCCGTGACAATTGGTAAGGCACTGGTCGCGGCGTTTTTTGCCGCGACTCCGCTTACCTTGCACGCGCAGACCCGGATCACTCCCGAAGCGTTTCTGGAAGCTGTTCAGGGCAAGACCGTCAAGTTTCATTTATATCCCGACGGCGATCTGGTCGGCACTGAGGAGTTTCTCAGTCCGACTCTCTCGGTCTGGCGAATGGAGGGCAGGGGCTGTGTTTACGGTCAGATCACAACCCCGGACGGGCAAATCTGTTTTCTGTACGATGACGACCCGGACGGTGTACCCGTTTGCTGGTGGCCCTTTCTGCACGAAGGCCGCCTGCTGGTTCGCCTGACGACCTTTGCCTATACCGAAATCCAAGAAGTGCGCAGCATAACCGAGGACGGTCTGAACTGCCCAAGTCCCCAAATTAGCTAAAGAAATGTGTTGCGGACCGTGCTGTAATATCCCAAAATGTCCATAAGGCACGTCAGATGCCTCGCGGCAGGACCAGAGCAGTTTCCCGCACCTGAAAACCGATGGAAGTTCAAGTGACGCGCCCGTCAGCCTTGGTGCGTGGGTCGCGTGTTTTGTGGTGCTTTGAGTTCATTCCGCAACATCTGGCAATCAATGCGAAATACGGCGATGATCCGCCTTATTTCCTCCATATTTTGTGGATTCCAGCGATTTTTGGCGTGACCTTTGCCGTTTCGGTCGGTAGAATTGTTTAAGGATAGGTAAGAAAAACACCGCTTTGGCGGATCATATAAACAGGCGGACTGAGCATGACATTGAATCTTTCGATGCCCGGGCACGACGAACTGAAGCCTCGGATTACTGTATTTGGCGTTGGCGGTGCAGGCGGTAACGCAGTCAATAACATGATTGAAAAGCAGTTGGATGGCGTGGATTTCGTGGTCGCCAATACCGACGCACAAGCGCTGCAGCAAAGCCATTCTTCGGCTCGGGTGCAGTTGGGCGTCAAGGTGACTGAGGGTCTGGGTGCGGGTGCGCGTCCGACAGTAGGCGCAGCCGCCGCCGAAGAAAGCATCGAGCAGATTGTGGATCATCTTGCCGGCGCGCATATGTGCTTCATCACCGCCGGTATGGGTGGTGGCACCGGCACGGGCGCTGCCCCGATCATCGCTCAGGCCGCCCGTGAGCTGGGCGTTCTGACCGTTGGCGTTGTGACCAAACCCTTCCAGTTTGAAGGGGCCAAGCGGATGCGTCAGGCCGAAGACGGCGTTGAGATGCTGCAAAAGGTCGTTGACACACTGATCATCATTCCGAACCAGAACCTGTTCCGTCTGGCCAATGAAAAGACCACGTTTACCGAGGCGTTCTCGATGGCAGACGATGTCCTGTACCAGGGCGTCAAAGGTGTGACCGACCTGATGGTGCGTCCTGGCCTGATCAACCTCGACTTTGCTGACGTTCGCGCCGTGATGGACGAAATGGGCAAGGCGATGATGGGAACGGGCGAGGCCACCGGCGAGGATCGCGCTGTTCAGGCGGCAGAGAAAGCAATCGCCAACCCGCTGCTGGACGAAATCAGCCTCAAAGGGGCAAAGGGTGTGCTGATCAACATCACCGGTTCGCACGACCTGACCTTGTTCGAGCTGGACGAGGCGGCAAACCGCATCCGCGAAGAGGTCGATCCCGAAGCGAACATCATCGTCGGTTCGACGCTGGATACCGCGATGGAAGGTGGCATGCGCGTTTCGGTTGTTGCAACAGGCATCGACGCCAGCGAAAAACACGAAGATGTTCCGGTTGCACGACGCTCGATGTCCGCTCCGCTGACTCGCACGGTTGCGGCGGAAGAACAGGCTCAGGAAGAAGCCCCCGCCGCCGCAGAAATGGCGGAACCTGCACCTCAGCCCGAAGTGAACCGCGAACCTTCGTTGTTCGAGGCGTCAGAGGAGGTTTCGGAGCCGCGATTTGAGCCCCGTGCCGAGCAGGAAGACGATGGCCTTCCCCCTCCGGCTTATCAGCCGCAAGTGGCCGAGTTTGAACCGACCCCTGCACCAGTAGAAGCTGCGCCGGAAAGCTACGTCGCACCTCAGCCCCAATCTGCTGCGGGCACCCCGTCGCCCGAGGCTTTGCAGCGTTTGCAGGCAGCGGTTCAAAACGTTCCCACTTCCGAGCGTGGCCATGCTGCGCCCCATGCGCAAACGCCTCAGTCAGCACCGCAGCCAGAGGCCGACCGGCCCCGGTTCGGGTTCAACCGGCTGATCGACCGGATGACGGGTCACGCCGCTGACACACCGGCTCAACCGCCGCGCCAACAGCCCGTCATGCGCCAATCTGACGCTACGGCACCTGCGCAGGATGAGGTCGATCCCGAGCAGGATCGCATCGAAATTCCCGCCTTCTTGCGCCGTCAAGCGAACTGATCGCGGTAACAAAATACTCTGGAAGGGTCGCCACTTGGCGGCCCTTTCTTGTTTAAAAGCAGGTATTTAAGGGGGTGTAAGCAGTCTTTTGCCGATCTGTTACACTCATGTTTCATTCAGTTACAAAGAGTGAGTTGAGCCTTTGGTCAGGGTTCCTTAACTGAATGACCAACACGGCCAAAGCAGGCTGGACACCACTCACCGAGGTTCATTTTGCAACACACGCTCAAATCTCCGATCACGTTTACAGGCGTCGGGCTGCACAGCGGCAAGCCTGCCACGATGGTCCTGAAGCCGGCCGCGGCCGGTCATGGCATCTGGTTCAAACGGACGGATATCGATTTGGGCAATGCATTGATTCCTGCCATCTACGACGTGGTCGAGCGTACGCCGCTATGCACCCGTCTGGTCAACGAAGCGAGTGTGTCCGTATCAACCGTCGAGCATATCATGGCAGCCCTGGCGGGTTGCGGTGTCCATAATGCGCTGATCGAGATTGACGGCCCCGAAGTGCCAATCATGGATGGTTCGTCCATAGAGTTCGTGCGTGGCATCATGGCCAAAGGCGTTCGCCGTCAGGCCAGCCCGGTTTTGGCCTACGAGGTGCTCAAGCCGGTGAACGCAGCCCGAGAAGGGGCCTGTGCCTCGATTGCGCCTGCGGATGGTCTGATCATCGACTTCCACATCGACTTTGAAGACAGCGCCATCGGAAGCCAGACAAAGACTCTGGATATGCGCAACGGCTCGTTTGCACGTGAGCTGAGCGATTGTCGTACGTTCTGCCGTCGAACCGATGTCGAAGCGATGCGTGAGAATGGCCTGGCTCTTGGTGGAACACTTGATAACGCGGTCGTCGTTCAGGGCGACGACGTACTGACCCCCGGCGGGTTCCGTCGGGCAGATGAAGCCGTGCGCCACAAGATGCTTGATGCTCTGGGTGACCTGTATCTGGCAGGCGGACCCATCCTGGGTCACTTCACTGGTGACAAGTCGGGCCACGCCATGACCAACACTTTGCTGCGCAAACTGTTTGAAACGCCGGGTGCCGTGCGTCCGATCCTGTGCACGCCCGAACAGGCCGCGCGTCTGCCGGGTCAGGGTCTTGTCTGGGACGAAATCCCCGAAGTCGCCTGATTGGATCAACTCTGTCGACAATTGCACCTGAGGGCTTACTAAGGCGTTTTGCCCCGCAATTATATGTGCTAAACCAAGGCCAAATCCGGGGTTTGCCCCAATAATCAATACGACAAGGATAGGCGGAATGGTTGGCACCAAAGCGGCAGTCAGATTCGCAGGGGCGATTCTTCTGACAGCAGTTTTGACGGCTTGCGGCGGAAAAGGCGCAGACCGCAATCAGAACCTTGAAGGGTTCACTCCGGAACAGATTTTCACGCGCGGGGAATATGAACTGTCGCAGAATCGTTCGGATGATGCGGCGTGGTACTTCTCGGAAGTTGAGCGTCTGTATCCCTATTCCGATTGGGCCAAGCGCGCGCTGATCATGCAGGCGTTCTCGTACCACTCGGATAAGAATTACGAAGAAAGCCGCGCAGCGGCGCAGCGGTATATCGACTTCTACCCAACGGATGAAGATGCGGCTTACGCCCAGTACCTGCTAGCGCTGAGCTATTACGACCAGATTGACGAGGTCGGGCGGGATCAGGGACTGACTTTCCAGGCGCTGCAATCCTTGCGCACGGTCATCGAGGTCTATCCCGACAGTGAGTACGCAACTTCGGCGGTGTTGAAATTCGATCTGGCTTTTGACCATCTGGCCGGAAAGGAAATGGAGATTGGCCGCTATTACCTGCGCCAAGATCACTATTCCGCAGCCATCAACCGGTTCCGTGTCGTGGTTGAGGATTTCCAGACCACCTCGCATACAGCCGAAGCACTGTATCGTTTGATCGAAGCCTATCTGTCGCTGGGTCTGGTGGACGAAGCACAGTCAGCCGGTGCGATCCTGGGGTACAACTATCAGTCATCCGAATGGTATGACGCGGGTTACAAACTGCTCGTCTCGCGTGGGCTTGACCTGAAGAGCCGAGGAAATAATTGGCTCAGCCAGATCTATCGCCAGACGATCAAGGGCGAGTGGTTGTAATCGCCATGACCAAAGGCGTGGGACGCTAAGACCCGATGCTGCGCGCCCTCGATATCCGCGACATGCTGATCATCGACCGGTTGGAACTGACATTCCAGCCGGGTTTGAACGCTCTGACCGGTGAGACGGGTGCAGGAAAATCGATTCTGCTGGATTCCCTTGGCTTCGTTCTGGGGTGGCGTGGCCGGGCCGAGCTGGTGCGGCAGGGCGCTGCGCAGGGTGAAGTTGTGGCCGAATTCCAGCTATCCCCGGACCATCCGGCCCATGCGATTTTGGCAGAGGCCGGGTTGCCTGCCGGAGACGAGTTGATCCTGCGCCGTGTCAACACGGCCGAGGGGCGCAAGACGGCTTGGGTCAATGACCGCCGCTGCTCGGGCGAGGTGTTGCGCGCCTTGTCGGAAACTCTGGTGGAACTTCATGGCCAGCATGATGATCGCGGTCTGCTGAACCCGCGCGGCCATAGGGCAATGTTGGATGACTACGCCGGGGCAGGTGATCACCTGGCGGCGGTCCGCACTGCGTGGGCCGAAATGTCGCGGGTCCGCAGGGCGTTGGCCGAGACAGAGGCGACGCTTGCCGCCATGCGCGCTGAAGAGGAGTTCCTGCGTCACGCCGTTGCCGAGTTGGACGATCTGGACCCGCAGCCCGGCGAAGATGCCGAGCTGGATTCCCGACGCCGTATGATGCAGGGGGCCGAACGCATCCGTGACGATGTGGCACGTGCGTTTGATCTGCTGGGTGGCCAGGGGGCAGAGGGCACCATGTCTGACGCCATACGCTGGCTGGAAGGTGTGTCCGACAACGCGGGCGGTCAGTTGGAAGAACCGATCGCGGCGCTAGGACGCGCACTGATCGAACTGGGCGAGGCTCAGGAAGGGGTCAACGCCTGCCTTCAGGCGCTGGAGTTCAACCCGGCCGAACTGGAGCTGACCGAGGAGCGCTTGTTCGCCATTCGCGCGCTGGCACGCAAGCATGATGTCGCCCCGGACGATTTAGGCGGTTTTGCAGGCACATTGCGTGATCGTTTGGACAGGCTTGAGGCAGGCGACGCCGATCTCGCAGAGCAACGCGCCGCTCTGCAGGCTGCGCAGAAGGGCTATGATGCCGCTGCTGCTGCCCTTGGCGCTGTGCGGCGAAAGGCAGCCGCTGAACTGGACGCAGCGGTTATGGAGGAGCTTGCGCCCTTAAAGATGGAGCGTGCAGTCTTTGTGACTCAGGTCACCTCTGCCGATCCCGGCCCCGAAGGAGCCGACGCAGTGGCTTTTACCGTGGCGACCAATCCCGGCGCGCCGTCCGGTCCACTGAACAAGATTGCGTCTGGGGGTGAACTCAGCCGATTTCTTCTTGCGCTAAAGGTTTGCCTTACCGGTGAGGACAGCGCGCGCACCATGATCTTTGATGAAATTGACCGGGGTGTGGGTGGGGCAACCGCTGATGCGGTGGGCCGCCGCCTGGCGTCTTTGGCACATGGTGGGCAGGTCCTTGTCGTAACCCATTCCCCCCAGGTCGCGGCGCGTGCGGCGCATCACTGGCGCGTACAGAAACATGTGGAAGACGGGCAGACCCTTTCAACTGTGGTCCCGTTGGCCGATCCTGACCGTGTAGACGAAATCGCCCGCATGGTTGCAGGTGATACCATCACTGACGAGGCACGCGCCGCCGCCCGTGCCTTGCTGGACGCGTAGCCGGCAGTCAGCCGCGATCCGCCTTTTATCTGCGCGCTCCGTGGCTTAGTAAGGGGTATGTAATGATCCCCGAGGGCAAATGACCCAGTCAACCCGCACAGTTTTGCGCAACCAGCTCAATCAGGCTCTGGCCGCGATCAAGGATGCGTGGCGGGTGATGCTGCGGCGGGGGCCAAGCCAGATCCAGTTTTGGTTTATCGCGCTGGCCATCGGTGTTGCTGCGGGTTTCATGGCGCTGGGTTTCCGCAAGGCGATCCGGGCATTGCAAGCCTATGTATACGACACCGACGACATCCTGCTGTTACACAGCCATGCCGAAAAGCTGCCGTGGTTCGTAATCCTGATAACCCCGATCATCGGAGGTTTGGTCGTAGGGATTATCCTGCACAAGTTCACCGATGACGGCCGCGTCCGGTCGGTTGCCGATGTGATCGAAGGTGCCGCGCTGACCAACGGCAGGGTTGAAGGCAAGGCGGGGATTGCGTCGCTATTTGCCTCGTTGATTACCCTCAGCACGGGCGGCTCTACAGGTCGTGAAGGGCCGGTGGTGCATATGGCTGGGGTGATTTCGACTTGGGTCAGCAATCGCATCCATGCCGACGGCATAACCGGTCGCGATCTGTTGGGGTGCGCTGTGGCCGCCGCAGTCTCGGCCAGCTTTAATTCTCCGATTGCGGGGGCGTTGTTCGCGCTAGAGGTCGTGTTGCGCCATTTCGCTGTTCACGCCTTTGCGCCCATCGTCATTGCCTCGGTCGCGGGGACGGTGATCAACCGATTGGAATATGGCGATGTGACTGAGTTCGTGCTCGAAACACCCGGGTCATTGCAGTTTTATGTGGAACTGCCCGCCTTCCTGATCCTTGGGCTGATCTGCGGGCTAGTGTCCCTGCTGCTGATGCGCTCGATCTTTTTTGCCGAGGATATCGGGAACCACATTCAGGCGCGGTTGTCTTTGCCGCGTTGGTTGCGACCGGCCGTATCGGGCGCAATGCTCGGACTTCTGGCGATCTGGTTTCCGCATATCATCGGCGTCGGCTACGAAACAACAATCCGCGCCTTGGCCGGTGATCTGGTCCTGACCGCAGCCATCCTGTTTGCCGTGATAAAAACGGTCGCGGTGGCGATAACTATGGGCGGGCGCATGGGCGGCGGCGTGTTTTCCCCATCACTGATGATCGGAGCGTTGACCGGCCTCGCATTTGGCCTGATAGCCACCGGGTTGCTGCCGGATGTCTCGGGGACTCATACTCTGTACGCATTTGCCGGGATGGGGGCTGTAGCGGCTGCGGTGCTGGGTGCGCCGATATCAACCACGTTGATCGTATTCGAGCTGACCGGGGATTGGCAGATCGGCCTTGCCGTTATGGTCTCGGTCTCAATGTCCACTGCATTGGCCTCACGTCTTGTGGATCGGTCGTTCTTCTTGACGCAATTGGAACGGCGCGACGTACACCTGGCAGCCGGGCCGCAAGCCTATCTGTTGGCGATGCTTCGCGCCGGGTCGGTTATGCGTCCCCTCGGCGATGCTCGGTCGATTTCCAAGGAAGAGGCGCTGGAGTTGATCGAGCAAGGGCTTTGCGTGCAGGCAAGTGCCACCCTCGAAGCGGCAATGCCGTATTTCGACCGGGTGGACATTCCATGCATACCGGTGGTTATCGTGGACAAGGATGGTTGCGAGAACCCTGTGGGCGCGCTGTATCACGTTGATGCGCTCAAGGCATATAACCGCGCGCTGGCGGCAACAGCGGCCGAGGAACATTCCTAACCCGGATACACGGTTGCTGCGTCCCCTAGATAATTGTCCCATGCGAACCAGTATGAGATGTGTCCGGCCACGCGGGGCAATCGCGTACCATCCTGCCCGATCAGTTCCTCCTCGGTCATGGTCCACTTCTGGCCGTCTTGATCGACCAACACTCTGTCTGATGCGGTGAAGCGATACGATTTGCGCTCATAGGCGCGTACTGCACGTTTGTCTGGATTACCCACGAGAACCAGCGGACGGTCGGCGATTGCATCGTTGATTACTCGTGTGTTTGTAAACGCATCCAAGGGCCACGCCCGTGCCGCGCCGAATTGACGGATGGTGAAAACGTAGTCCTTCTGCCGATGCTGTGACTGATCGACCTGCGCGGGGAACATCAACTCGGTCGAGGCGAAGTACTCGCGGTAAACCACACCTGACCCATAGTTGCGACGATGCCCGGTTTCGAGTGACAGGACTTTGGTGTCGGGGTGCGAGGTCTTCCAGCTTTGCCACGTGGTGATAACGACAGGGCGCTGCTTTAGTTCGATCCCACTGTTGACCAAAGGACCAACGACGGGTCGGCCAGTATATTGGTTCCACAGCGAGTGTGTTTTACGGTCGAACATCAACTTGTTCGAGCGGTATAGAAAACCCGAAGAGCCGAAGACGAACGGTTCTTGCCTCCCTTCCACTTGCGTTTCAAACAGGATGCCAGACCCACAGAGGGTGCAATAGGCAAGCGCGACAGGAACGCCCCCGATCACTTCGTTGAACATTTCGTGCCAACCCATGATCCGCAGAGGATAGGCGCGTTCGTCCCCGTTGATCGAAACGCCGAAGACCAGATCGTCGTCCTTGAGGTAGTCCGCACGCGATGCGGATATCAACGTTGGATTGTCCAGCGAGGGAATGCCATCCTTGCGAACGCCGCCCCAGGCAATTTCTTCAAGCCGAATCTTCATCTTGTCGCGTTGCAAGTACTCGGGGCGCAGAAAATCGTCAAAATTGGGGTCGATCCCTAGCAGAACCTCGCGCTTGAACGGGATCAGCGAAGGGTGTGGGGCCAGTTGCGGGTTCTTTTCTTGCCAAAGCATCCAGTCGAACCAATCAGCGCCGATCGTCTCGCCAGTCAGGTCGCGCATCACTTTCGCAATCTCGTTGCTTCGTTGCCGGCCATAGCGCATCCCGGTCAAAAGGGCCGGAACCACATCGGGATTGCCCCTCTCTGTCAAATACGCCATGCCCCGTTGGAACTCGGAGCTGCTGCCGTAGAGGGTTGATCGCACCGCCTCCAGTACTGGATCGGTCTGCGACCAAAGCACTTGGGGCAGAACAGTTCCTGCCCCGAACGTTCCCAAAAAACTGCGTCGGGTGATCTGCATGGCGTCCTCCGGTAGTGTGCCTTTCCAGTTTGCTTGGTTTGCTGATCAAATGCATTGAACAGCCGCGTGAGGAAGGCGTGAGGCACAAATCTGGCGCAAGGCTGCAGACTGAGTAATCAAACACGACGCCCGTTGGGAACTGGCTTTGCGGTCCAAAGGCTGGCCACGCGCAAGACCCGGTGGGACTAAGCAAAATGCGCCAAAATCCCCGTTTTCTTGACCAAAAGCACGATTTTCCTATAAAGTCCGGCAAAGCTGGACTGATTTTTTAGTATCTAAGCGAGTTCCTTACCAGTTCCCCGATGTCTGGCACCGCGAAAACGCGGACCTGTGAACGACTGGACGACGAAAATACGACTTTGCACCAAGGCTCATTTGATTTGGGGGCAATTCATATGTTTTTACTGCGTCTCGCTTATCGGTACTCTTGTCGAACAAGAAGCCTCATTCTTGATCTGCGGCTGTTCGTCTGTGGAATGAGGCGCGGCATCAGTGCGTTCAACAGCAGCCAAATTACCTGTCGATCCGTGCAGTGCAGGGTTTTGAACGCGGGGCTGTGTCATGCGCATTTTTGACGTTGCCTTGGTAGGCGCCGGTCCCGCTGGTTACGCCGCACTGACCGCGTTGCGCGGGTATTCCGGTTCATTGGTCGTTGTCACCGGGGCCGCGACCGAGCCTTTTCAAGGGGCGACCGCAAAGTTTGTCTCGGTCGCCTACGAGCGGCAAGAACCGGCACATCTGGCCGAGCGGACTGCGGTTGTGGGTGATGCGCCCCCGATGTTTGCCTCGGCCGAGGTGGGCGGCTTTGCAAATTACTGGGGAAAACAGCTTCAGGTGTATGAAAGCGATGACCCTTGGGGGCGGGGGCCCTTTTTGAAGAATTGGAAAGCCTACGCCGAGGCGTGCAGGGCGCTGCAATCCGATTTTGAAGTTGTTGGCGGTGACCGGCAAGAAAGCCTGGAAAACGGCTATGAAAAATGCGCCCCGAGGCTTTTGACCGGAACGAAAGGAGCGCCGGGTTCCGGGTTGCGTGCTATGGCCAACGCCGTAAAGCAACGATTGAACCAAATGTCTGACGTCGAAGTCCGGACCGGTCGCGTGAACCGTATCGAGTTGGAACGCGAAACCGTGCGTCTGGAACTGGACGATGGCTCTCGGGTTCGCGCGCGTTGCGTCTTTTTGGCGGCGGGTGTTTTCGGCACGGCTTCGATACTAGCGCGCAGCCTCTCGCGCGTCTCTGAAACCGGTTTTAGTGATCATGCGCCTTATACGATCAACTGTCTCAGGCTGGGTCGGGTTCTGGGGTCGCCGCGCAGTTATACAAAGCGGGGAAACTACAACGCGATGACGATTAGGCGAAAAAAGGACGGACGGTGCGACCTGTTCGCTTCGGTTTACATTGTTTCGCAGGCGCCGGTCAGCCTTTTGACAACGCGGTTCGGGTTCGGTCCACGGTTTCGGGGGCGTCGCGTTGGGCGAATGATTGATTTTGTTCAACCCGTGCGGATATGGACCCCGAAAACCCAGGTTCAGCTTCGCTATTTGCCACGGCATGGGCGAATCGAAGCCATTCAGATGCCAAACCCTGATCTGGACGAGGGTTTGCAGGATCTTCTCGGCTGGTTCGCGTCACACAAAGTTCGCGGCTCGTTGGGCGTGACAGATCCGGGGCAGGGGTTTCACTATCACCGATTGACGATTGGACGGCGGAAAGAGCCGGTAGACCAGGTAGTGAAGTCTGCCTTCAACGGGCGCGTGCGCGCAATCGATGCGTCCTGCCTGCCCGAGATCGGCTGTCCGCCGCATACGTTGACCTCAATGGCGCAGGCATTCGGACGCGTGCGCCATGACCTTGCCGCATCTAACGCGGTAAGAGAGGCGATTTAAATCTGCTCAACCTTAACCGATTCGATCCGGTAAAAGGCGACATGCCCTTTGATTTCAGAGACTTCGGGAATTGGGTCCTCATAGCTCCAAGCGGCGTTTTCGGTAATCGATGACTTGTTGACGATCGAAAAATGCGTGGCGTCACCCTTGAGCGGGCAATGGGTGAGTTTGTCGGTGCGATCCAGAAACGCCATAGCGATGTCTGACCGAGGAAAATAGATTACAGGCTCCAGATCACCTTCCAACAACTCCAGTGCATTTGTGCTTTCGCCCAGTACCGCGCCGCCTGATCGAACGCTCCATTTTCCTGGTGCTTTTCGGATGGTGATCTTGGCCATACCTGTTCCTTCCCCTCATCTTTTTTCCGGGCTTCTCCTCTGCCCGGTGATTGTAACAGTCCGGTGTCAAACCGGCTTGGTTGCGGCATCCAACCACAGTTGCGCCTCTGCGCCCAGCCTTGGCCGGATTTTTTCCGCAACGTCGCGATGATAGTCGTTAAGCCAACCGCGTTCCTCGGCCGTCAGCATGTCGACCACGATCAACCGCCGGTCGATCGGAACATAGGTAAGGGTTCGCCAATTCAGCATTGCGCGCTCGGCATCGCCGCCGGGTAGGGCAGGTGCTTCTTGCACGACGACCAAGTTTTCGATCCTGATCCCGAACGCTCCTTCACGATAATAGCCCGGTTCGTTCGACAGGATCATACCGGGTTGCAGTGGGACAGAGCTGACGCGGGACAGGCGCTGCGGCCCCTCGTGTACGCTCAGGTACGCCCCGACTCCGTGACCGACGCCATGGTTAAAGTCTTGTCCCGCCGCCCAAAGCGGTGCGCGCGCGATGCACTCAATGTCACGCCCGGCCAAACCGACCGGCCAGCGCAGCATGGACATGTTAATCATGCCCTTCAACACGCGGGTAAAGCAGGTTTTTTCCTCGGCACCAACATCCCCGATGGCAATGGTTCGAGTGATATCAGTGGTGCCGTCCAAATACTGGCCGCCGCTGTCCAAAACCAAGATGTGCCCGTCGTTCAGCAGGCTGTCGGTTTCTTCGGTTACCCGGTAGTGCATGATCGCACCGTTCGGGCCAGTTCCGGCGATTGTGTCGAACGAGATGTCCTGCAGCGCGTTGTCCTTGCGCCTGTTTTCTTCAAGCCGGGCTACGACTTGTGTTTCCGTCACTGTGCCGGGGGCTTGCGCATCCAGCCAGCAGAGCGTTTCGACCACGGCTACAGCGTCGCGCAAATGGGCCTCGGCGCTGCCTGCGATCTCGGCAGGGTTCTTACAGGCTTTGGGCAGGGCGCAAGGATCGCCGCCGTCCACCATCCGGTCTTGCAGCACATCGGCCACGGCCTGCGGCAACGTGCCCAGATCGACCTGTACCTTGCCTTCAAGCGTGGCGAGGCTGTCCAAGAATGCGTTCGGTTCGTGGACAGCTACCTGATCGCCCAGAGGAATGACCAGTTTTTCCTTGGCCATGAACAAGTCCACTGACCCATCCGCGTGCAAAATTGCAAAACCGTGGGCAACGGGGTTGTAGCCGATGTCAGAACCGCGAATGTTCAACAGCCACATGATCGAGTCCGGCAGCGTGATCACAGCGGCCGAGCATCCTGCCTCGCGCAAATCCTTGGCAAGACGCGCGATTTTACTCTCTGCGGTTTCACCGGCGAATTCTAAAGGATGCTCTTTGACCGGGTTTAGCGGCGGTTCCGGTTGGTCTTTCCAAATGCGGTCGACCAGATTGGGGCTGCGCACCAGCTTGATGCCGCTGCCGGACAACTCTTTCAGAGCGCCCGAGATTTGACCGGCCGCATGCAGCCAGGGGTCAAAGCCTACTTTCCCCCCATTTGGCAGTTGTTCCTTCAACCACGCACTCAAGCCGACTTCGGGCCACGGCACCGGGGTGTAGTCGGACGCAACTTGCGCTTTGACCTGAGTGCGGTAGCGTCCGTCTACAAACACCCCTGCGACATCGGTCAGGGCGGCGCAAAACCCCGCCGACCCGGTAAAACCGGTCAGCCATGCCAGACGCTCATCCCTCTGGGCGACGTACTCACCCTGATGCGCGTCCGCACGTGGGATCAGAAAGCCATCCAACCCCTCGCGTGCCATCTCGGTTCGTAGTGCAGCCAGCCGCGGCGGGCCTTGTTCCGGACGAGCGGTCACGGCAAAGGATTGAAACATGTCTCACCTCGTTCAGATCGGAGCAAACCCCGACTTGTTTTCGGGAAATGGTATTAGCCCGCTCTTTTCATCCCCATCACACGGGCGCGCGCCCTTGGATCGCTGTCGAACAGCGCGGCCAGTTGTTCGGTCATCGCGCCGGCCAGTTGTTCGACATCCGTAATTGTAACTGCCCGGTCGTAATAACGCGTCACATCGTGGCCGATCCCGATGGCCAACAACTCGACCATCTTGCGCTTTTCAACCATTGCGATCACGTCGCGCAGGTGTTTTTCCAGATAATTCGCGGGGTTAACGCTGAGAGTTGAATCGTCAACCGGCGCACCATCCGATATCACCATCAAAATCTTGCGCTGTTCGCGTCTCATCATCATCCGGCGATGCGCCCATTCCAGCGCCTCACCGTCGATATTTTCCTTCAGCAGACCTTCTTTCATCATCAGGCCCAGATTGGGGCGCGCGCGACGCCACGGGGCATCCGCACCCTTGTAAATGATATGGCGAAGGTCGTTCAATCGACCGGGTTGCTGGGGTCGACCGTCGTTCAGCCATGCCTCACGCGCCTGACCACCTTTCCATGCGCGGGTGGTGAAGCCCAGAATTTCGACCTTTACGTTGCAGCGTTCAAGTGTCCGCGCCAGAACATCTGCGCAGATCGCCGCGATCGAGATCGGGCGGCCCCGCATCGACCCCGAGTTATCCAGCAATAGCGTCACGACGGTATCGCGGAACTCGGTATCCTTTTCGACTTTGAAGCTGAGCGGAGTTGTCGGGTTCGCGATGACACGCGCCAGACGCCCCGCATCCAAAATGCCTTCCTCGCGGTCGAATTCCCACGACCGGTTCTGCTGAGCCTGAAGGCGGCGTTGCAGCTTGTTGGCCAGACGGCTAACCGCCCCCTTAAGCGGTTCAAGCTGCTGATCGAGATAGGCGCGCAGCCGTTCCAGTTCGGCGGGTTCGGCCAAATCCTCGGCCTCGATCTCTTCGTCGAAGGTATTCAGATATACCTTATAATCAGGATCCGCTTCGGACGCAGGCGGCGGGGCAGGCGGCTCTAGCGGAGCTTCCCCTTCAGGCATCTCAGCTTCTTCACCCATCTCCTCGTCGGCCATCTCGTCCATCGAGACTTGTGCCTGAGATTGGTCCTGCTGCTCTTCCTGGGTCTGTTCGGGCGTGGCGTCAGCGTCCTGTTCATCCTGGTCGTCCTGACCAGTGCTATCAGGATCGGGCTGTTCTTCCGCGTCCTCCTCGGCCTGATCTTCCTGTTCGTCGTCCAGTTCATCAGGATCGTCGCCCAGTTGGTCGCCGTAGCCGAGGTCCTTGATCATCTGACGGGCGAACCTGGCAAATTCTGCCTGATCGGACAGGATTTCATTTAGGTTTTCGAGCGTTCCGCCCGATTGTTCCTCGATGAAGCCGCGCCACAGGTTCATAACGTTGGCTGCTGCCGGGGGCAGGTCGCGCCCGGTTGCCAAGTGGCGGATTAGGTATCCCGCTGCGACCGAAAGAGGCGCGTCGGCAGGCTGTTTGCACTGATCATAGCCGCGCCGGATCGCCTCATGCCCGATCTTGACGTCGATATTGCTGGCGGTGCCGGGCATATCGCGTGCCCCCATCGCTTCGCACCGGGCAGTCTCCATCGCCTCATAGAGATCCCGCGCCATGTCACCCGGAGGGGCATACCGCGCGTGGGTCGCGTCGTCGTGGTACCTGCGCTGCAATGCAAGCGCGTCCGCCGTGCCGCGTGCCAACAACACTTCTTCCCGAGTCATTCGGCGACTGACTTGCGGCAGGCGCATCGACTCGCCCGACATGCCCGACGGATCGACCGTATAGGACACATTCAGCTCAGGATCGTCGGCCATCACTTTTGTGGCCTCGGCCAGAGCCTTCTTGAACGGATCGGCGGGGTTATCGTTTTGTTTGCTCATCGGCGGCAGGTCCGGTCTTGTTCTGTCCCGGCAACCTAGAGCCATTCCAGTGTCTTGACCATAGGGTCGGCCCCGATTTCCGGCCTAAGCGCCAAACGCCCCGTGAAGAAAACGAGTTTCGGTTGCGGCGATATCATCCGCGTTTAGCGCGATTAAACATTCAGCGCTCTTGGCCCTTTTGAAGAACCCAAGAGCGCTTGCCGTTTTTTACCCCAAGCTGGCGCTTGCCGCGCTTTCGGGCAGTTCCTCATCAAAGCAGCGCTGGTAGAACTCGGCCACCGTCTGGCGCTCCAGCTCGTCGCATTTGTTCAGGAATGAAAGGCGGAAGGCGTAGCCAACGTCACGGAAAATCTCGGCGTTCTGAGCCCAGTTGATAACGGTTCGGGGGCTCATCACTGTGGACAGATCACCATTCATGAAGGCGGTCCGGGTCAGGTCGGCGACGCTGACCATCTGACTGACGATCTTGCGACCTTCGGCCGTGTTGTAGTGCGGTGCCTTGGACAGAACGATCATCGTCTCGGCGTCATGACTGAGATAGTTCAGCGTGGCGACAAGGGACCAGCGGTCCATCTGGGCTTGGTTGATCTGCTGTGTCCCGTGATAAAGACCCGTCGTGTCGCCCAAGCCAACTGTGTTGGCGGTGGCGAACATACGGAAATACCGGTGCGGGGTCAGAATCTCGTTCTGGTCCAGCAGGGTCAGGCTGCCGTTGGCTTCCAGAACCCGCTGCAGCACGAACATCACGTCCGCACGTCCGGCATCGTATTCGTCAAACACGATCGCAACCGGGTTGCGCAGAGCCCAGGGCAGGATACCCTCGCTGAATTCGGTGATTTGAACGCCATCACGCAGTTTGATCGCGTCTTTACCAATCAGGTCGATCCGGCTGATGTGACTGTCGAGGTTTACGCGTACAGCAGGCCAGTTCAGGCGGGCGGCAACCTGTTCGATATGTGTCGACTTACCTGTGCCGTGATAACCTTGGATCATCACCCTGCGGTTATGAGTAAAGCCTGCCAGAATTGCCAGAGTGGTTTCAGGATCAAACTTGTATGTCGGGTCGATTTCGGGCACCCGCTCAGTCAATTCGTAAAAGCGTTTGACCTGCATGTCGGAGTCAATGCCGAATACTTCGCGGACCGAAATTTCTTCTGTAGGGTGTGCGTTTGCGTCAATCGGCCAATCCATGCCTGTCGTCCTTATCCTGATACCGCAGCCTCGAGCGGGGCTTCCGACCCTGTGTGTGGTGCAACATATTACGAGCAAGGGCAAGGGAAAGCCGCCCGCGCAGTGCCGCTGGCGGGTGTTTCTTCTGTGCTGGCCTCAAAGTCGTGTACTTTTCGTCACTGAGAAATGTCGCTGGTAGTTTGATTGGGCCGCTCTCATCCACAGGCCGAAGGCACGTCTGCACATAGCTCCCAGTCCCAGCAACATTCATCCTCTGTCAGGACGGACGAGCAGTTGTCACATAGCGCTGCTGCAATCATCTGAGAAATCAGTCAATATGTTGTTTTGATTTGAGCTAGTTGGCGGTTAGACTGGCGAAGTGTAGTGTTTTTGTGAGAGTGCAGAGTGCGGGCCATGGTTTCCAAGGTCAAACTCACGTGTGATTGCTGCGCCCTGTCGGGCGGTGGCATGTCTGTGATGGCGCTTTGCAGGGCAAGGGGGGGCAGCCCATGGCATTTGACGTGCTCCTTCATGATGTAAGGACCACCGGAGGTGGCGACTATATCGTTCGCAACTCGACGCAAACTGCGATCATTGATGGCCAGACAATCTCGTTTGATGGGGGGACAACCTATCAGCCCTATACCTATCTTGGTCAGGGGAACTATCGGGGAACCGGTGAATCCGGTGAATTTATCCGAGTCGGCGGCAATATTTACGCCTGGGATACCAATAATCCGACTGGCCCGATGCGTACCGGCAACTGGAAGATTGATCAGGGCGATCTCGACCCGACGGACCCGCCATGCTTTGTCGCGGGCACGTTGATCGAGACAGATCGAGGTCCACGCGCCGTAGAGGATCTGAAAGTTGGGGATTGGGTTCGTGGGGCAGAGGGGCAATCTCTACCCATTGTCTGGATCGGTCAACGAACCCTTAGTGCGCATACCTTGCATATTCAGCCAAAGTATCGGCCGGTGCGGATTCAGCGCGATGCGTTGGGTGCGGGGTTGCCTAGCCGGGATCTCTATGTGTCGCCGCAGCACCGGATCGTTCTCGAGGGGTGGTGGGCTGAATTACTGTTCGGTGAAGACAGCGTCTTTTGTGCCGCCATTCATCTGGTGAACGGAGATACAGTCCATCAGGTGCAAGCGGATAAGCCAGTGACGTACTATCACATCGCCTGCGAGGAACACGCCATACTGACATCCCACGGTTTGCGCAGCGAAAGCCTGTTTCTGGGGGATCGCGCGCTGAAGTCCTTCCACCGCGAGGACATTGCCGAATTGCTTGCGCTGTTTCCCGAACTGGAACACACCAGATCAAAGCTACAAACGCGGCTGCGTTGCCTCAAGCGGACCGAGGCCAGCGCATTGCAAGGTTTGTTCCGGTAATCTGCGGAATTACTTAAAGTTCCGGCTATCCTTGATCTGGTCCCAAGCCCAAACGACCTCTTGCAGTTGTTCTTCCTGAGATCGGTCCCCGCCATTCATATCCGGGTGAAGAACCTTGATCAGCTTCTTATACGCCTTGCGTACCTCTGCCTTGGTCCAACTGTCATTCGCCTCGAGAATCTCGATCGCGCGGCGTTCGGTGGGCGGAAGGCGGCGGCCACCACCGCCGGATGTGCGACCGGGGTTCTTGGTGGCGTTCGCGCCCAGCACCTGATGCGGATCTTCGATGCCCAAACGAGCCCATGCACGCGCTTCGGGGTCACCCATGGGCTTGGTTTCACGTTCCCAGACCTTGTCCTTGGACCGCTGCGCATTCATTTCAGCCTCGGTCGTGCCGTCGAAGAAGTTCCATTTCTGGTTATATTCGCGCACGTGCTGCTGGCAGAACCAGAAGAAATCGTCCAGCACGTCCGGCGCTTTGGGCGCACGGAACTTTCCCGCTTCTTCGCATCCTTCGTGGTCACAGATGCGTACCGAGGTTTCAGACGCGCCCGACATCCCCCGGCGACCACGCGGGTTCTTTTTCTTGGCGTTGGAGACGGACATATCGAATCCAAAGGGGTCTGATTTCGTCATGCTGTGATCCTTAAGAACGCATCTTCTCGACTCGGAGGCAGCAGTTTAATCTAAGCAGCCGAAAGTAGAAGAGGGGGGCGGCAAAAATTTTGCCGCTAGGCGTAAAAATGACTGTGACCGACGAAATCCGTACTTGCCTGCAGGCTGCCTTTGATCCGCATGAGCTTGAGGTGGTCGATGATAGCGAAAGCCACCGTGGTCATGCCGGGTATCAAGAGGGGGGCGAAAGCCACTTTAACGTCCGTATTCGTGCCTCTGCGTTTGAGGGCAAGTCCCGTGTGGCGCGACATCGCGCTGTTCACAAGGCGCTGGGCGACATCGTCCCGCGCATCCACGCACTTGCGCTGGATATTGGCGTTTAGGGGCGGGCCGAGACGGTTTAGGGTTTTTCGGTATGCCGGAATTCCACTTCGGTGCCCTTAAGGGACAGTGGCGGCTCCTCGGCTTGCTCGGCAATAGGGGCAGGAGCGTCCACTTCGCTGGGTCCGGGAATCGGTTGCGCCATGACTGTGTCGTTCGGGATCTCTGTCAGTGCAGGCGCGGGCTCATCTTCGACAGCACGGCGAAACACTAGAACATTGCGCCAGTTGACGGTGGACCCGGTCAGGCCAGACCGTTCCTCGCTGGGCAGCAGTTCGGCGCGCTGGTATTCCCATCCGTCCTGCCCCATCTGGTTCAGTACTTGTTCCACTGACACGGCGAAACGATCCTCGACGGTTTTTGCGCCTTTGGCTTTGGCACCTTTCTGCGGAGCAGGGACAACTTTGTATTCGTAGCGCGGCATCGGATCTTCCTACCTGTCAGTTCCCGGCAATCTAGCACGTTGACAGCATTGGGAAAGTCATCTTCGTGTGCCAGAGGGTTTCCGGTGCTAGTCTTGCCGCATGTCAGCGCAAAAGAAAAGCGGCTGGGCGCGCAACGCTCAGCCGCTAATTTCCTTGAAATCGGATGACTTACGAGCCTAGCTTCTTGCTCACCAGTTCATTCACGGCCTTAGGATTGGCCTTGCCGCCAGTGGCTTTCATCACCTGACCCACAAACCAGCCAGCTAGTTTCGGGTTCACCTTGGCCTTTTCGACCTGCGCGGGGTTGGCGGCGATGATCTCATCCAAAGCAGCCTCAATCGCGCCGGTATCCGTGACCTGCTTCATGCCGCGATCTTCGACGATCTGCGCCGGGTCGCCGCCTTCGGTATAGACGATCTCGAACAGGTCCTTGGCGATCTTGCCCGAGATGGCATCCGACGAAATCAGGTCGATGATCCCACCTAGTTGGGTGGGCGAAACCGGCGATTCAGTGATGTCGTGGTCTTCTTTCTTCAACCGACCGAACAGTTCGTTGATCACCCAGTTCGCGGCCAGCTTGCCGTTGCGACCTTGGGCCACCTCCTCGAAATACGCGGCTGATTCCACTTCGGCGGTCAGGACCGAAGCGTCATAGTCCGTCAGGCCAAACGCCTCTATAAACCGCGCTTTCTTGGCGTCGGGCAGTTCGGGCAGCTTGGCGGCGATGTCATCGACCCAAGCTTGTTCAATCTCCAACGGCAGCAGGTCGGGATCGGGGAAATAGCGATAGTCGTGCGCTTCTTCCTTGGACCGCATCGAGCGGGTCTCACCCTTGTCCGGGTCATACAGGCGGGTTTCCTGCTCGACCTCGCCACCGCCTTCGACAATGGCGATCTGACGGCGGGCCTCGACCTCAATCGCTTGCTGGATAAAGCGCATCGAGTTCATGTTCTTGATCTCGCAGCGGGTGCCCAGATGCGAGAAGTCCTGCGTTTCCTGATACTTCTCATACGCCCCCGGCAAACAGATCGAGACGTTCACGTCCGCCCGTAGGTTGCCGTTCTGCATGTTGCCGTCACAAGTGCCCAGATAGCGCATGATCTGGCGCAGCTTGGCGATGTAGGCGGCGGCCTCCTCGGGGCCACGGATATCGGGGCGGCTGACGATCTCCATCAGGCAGACGCCTGTGCGGTTCAGGTCGACAAAGGACATATGCGGGTCCATGTCGTGGATGGACTTACCGGCGTCTTGCTCCATGTGGATGCGTTCGATGCGCACCATGCGCGCGGTACCGTCGCCCATTTCCACCAGCACTTCACCTTCACCCACGATGGGGTGGTAAAGCTGCGAAATCTGGTAGCCTTGCGGCAGGTCGGGGTAGAAATAGTTCTTGCGGTCGAACGCCGATTTCAGGTTGATATCTGCCTTCAGGCCCAGCCCGGTACGCACCGCCTGTTCAACGCAGTATTCGTTGATCACCGGCAGCATCCCCGGCATCGCCGCGTCCACGAAGGCCACGTTCGAGTTCGGCTCGGCCCCAAACTGGGTCGACGCGCCGGAAAACAGCTTGGCGTTGGACGAGACCTGAGCGTGCACCTCCATCCCGATTACCAGTTCCCAATCGTGCTTGGCCCCGGCAATGGTTTTGATTTTGGGCATTTCGTATGTCAGGTCGAGCATGGCGCGCCTCTATTTCCGCAGAAGTCTAAGCCTGCGTATTAGGCGCGCTGCGCCAAAGGAGCAAGGGGGAATCAGTGACCCGACAGGTGCAGACCCGAAGGCGTAAAGGTGACGTCCATACCGCTGCGCAATTCTTCGCGGAACAAATCGCCAATCGCACGTAGGGCATCGCGGTGACCACGCGCCGCAAACCTCTCGGGCGAGTTGATGCGGACCGAGTTGTTGAACCCATTGGCAGCGTGCGCCCAGATCAGCGGATGCAGCTCGGTCATGTGGTCGCGGATCAGCCAGTTTGCGGCCTCGTGAATTTGCGCGCGAACTTCGTCGGCCTTTTCGTTCAGGCCAGCGCCGCTTTGGATCGTGATGGCGCAGTAGGCCGCCAGCATGTTGACGGTTTCCTGGTCTGGGCGGCGGTTCAGAATGTCGTGTAGCCCCTCAAGAAAGTACTCTACGTCCAGCCGGGCACATGCCTCCGGGTCAAGGGCAATGGCGTCGAACTGCGCCCATGTGTAACCACCCGCGCCCCAGATTGCATGGGTCCGTGCGGCGTTGCGCAGGGCTTGAACCTCAAGCTCGTCGTAGCTGCCGAACCAGCGTGGCAGCAGGTGCGTCCCCATAGCGCGCATGTGGCGTTGGTTATGCGGGTCCAGAGTGATCAGACGCTCGTATTTGTCAGCAACGCGGATGTTCGTCCTGCGCTGCCCAGCAAGCAATGCGCAGTCAGCCGCGGCAACAAGCGCACTGTCCGGCGCAGCTTCGCGGCACTTTGGCAAGATCGCCGCCGCCCGGTCGAAATGTGCTGCGCAGCGCGATTGGTGCAGGGGCGGCAGTTTGGCGTCCGTTGAGGTGCCACGCCATGCCCATGCCAAGTCGATATGCGCAAGAGCAACCACTAGGGCGATCATGGGATCACCGTCATGTTCGCGCATCTCGTCTTCCAGCTCGGATATTCCGCACAACAGATCGTAATCTGACAGTGCCTTCCCATCAGACAGGGCGTGTTCGACCGCCAGAACAACGTCCGAACGAGCGCCAAAAGCCAGCAAGTCCGCGATCGGCATCCCGTCGGGCGCGGCTTCACGGGTTTCGTCGGCTGCACGCATTTGTCGTGAGAGCTCTGACCAACGCCCCTGACGCGCCAGATGCCGTCCGTTTTCGATTGTTTCGCGGCCGATCAAATCCTCGGCTCGCATCTCTGCCACTGGGATGTTGAGTTGCCCCTGATCAGGCAGCGCGGCAGCTACATCAGACGAAAGGTGCATGTCTGCCTGCAACTGCATGCAAGAAGACGGAGCGGTGGGATTCTGTGTACGAAAAAACCGGAACATGGTGAAACTCGGAACTGCAAAAACTGGTAACGTAAGAACAAAGGTCACCGGAATTTGCATCAAATTCAAGATTTGGGGGGCTTTTTGTCCTGAATTGGTGAACAGTGAGGTTTTTTTCTCGCGATTAAGCCTAGAAAACCCTGAAATGATGCCGTTCAACCCTTAATCCAAACTGCTGTAGAACTGGCTCAAATTCGGTGTGGGGTGGGGTTGATTCATCCGGTAGCCGTATTCGTTTTCCCGTGTTCAGAACCAGTGACACGCGCACTGTGAAGTCCCAGCGCGTGTCAAACCGGACATAGTCGATGTCGGCCAGAGTGACCTTGGCTTGGCGGGCTCCGGTGAACCAACTCAGCTCGTTCTGATCGAGCGTCAGCCCCGCGCTGGTGTCCTGTAGGATGTCCCAAAGCGCGGGCAGAGTAGTCAGGGCAAGCAAGCCGACAAGCCACCAGACAGCGTCGAACAGGATCACCAACGCGATGAGGGCCGCGTAGACCAGGATCAGGATTGCAACCGACCGTGGCGATCGGTTGTGCCTTGTATACGTGAACGGCGTCATGCGCCCAGAATACGCGAGACCATTTCGGTCGTATCGCGCGACAGGCCTGCTGTATCGGCAATACGCCTCAGTTGCGTGCGGATCAGGTCCTGACGATCTGCGTCATACCGTTTCCACGTCTGAAAGGCCGAACACATTCGTGCTGTGGTCTGCGGGTTGACGGGGTCCAGCTTGATCAACCAGTCGGCAAGCAGGGTGTACCCGGTACCATCTTCGCGGTGGAACCCTGCGTGGTTCATCGCCAACGCACCCATGACCGCGCGGAAACGGTTGGGGTTCTTCCAGTTGAAATCCGGGTGCTCGGTCAGCTTGCGTGCCACATCTGCTGTGGTTTCGGGCGCAGCCATTGAAACCTGGAGGCCGAACCATTTGTCCATCACCAGCCTGTCATGCTGCCACTGGTCGTAGAAGGCGGACAGTTCTGCCTCACCCTTCCCTGCGCGCAGAAGGCAGGACAGGGCGGTCAGTTGCAGCGTCATGTTGTCGGCATCGTCGTAGTCCCCGGCTGCCTTGGCTCCACCGTCCAGTCGCGAGGTCAGTGCCAGCGCAGCGCCACCCAGCGCGCGCTTGCCTGATTGTTCGGCGTCAGGGCTAAAGGGCGCGTCGATCACGGTTTCGCTGTGCAGACGCGGCAGCAGGTCCTGAACATGCTGCGCGGTTACCTGCCGCAGGGTTTCTACGGCTGTCCAGATCGCCATCGGATCAGGTGTTTCACCACGTTCGTGCAAAGCTGCCGCCAGTTCTGATTGCGTCGGCAGGCCCAGCATCAGCGCGCGATAGGCCGGGTCCAGATCGCGGTCACGCAGCACGGCCAGCAGCCCGTCCAGATAGTCGGCATCGGGGGACGCGCCGGTTTGGATCATCGCCAGCAGAGTTTCCTCGGCCAGCGAACGCCCGGCCTGCCAACGGTTGAAGGGGTCGGTGTCATGGGCCAGCAAAAAGGCCCGTTCCGCGCTGCTTTGAACCTGCTCCAGAATAACCGGGGCCGAGAAATCCCGCAGGATCGAAGCCGTCGGTTTGGCCGCAAGTCCGGTAAAGGTAAAGCTCTGGCTGGCTTCGGTCAGTTCCAGAACCTCGGTCGCGCGGACCTCGTCTCCGTTGGGGCCCAGCAGACCGACAGCCACGGGGATCACTTGCGGCAGTTTCTCATCCTGACCCGGCGTGGGTTCGGTGCGCTGCGACAGGGTCAGGGTGTAGGTGCCGTCCGTCCAATCCTCGGCCACAGTCACGCGCGGTGTGCCGGATTGACTGTACCACCGTTTGAATTGGCTCAGATCGCGCCCGGTCGTATCCTCGAAAACCTTGATCCAGTCTTCGATCGTGCAGGCTTGGCCGTCATGACGGTCGAAATACAGGTCCAGCGCTTTCGCGTATGCCTCATCCCCTACCAGCCGTTTCAGCATTCCGATGACTTCGGCGCCTTTCTCATAGACAGTGGCGGTGTAGAAGTTGTTGATTTCCTGAAAGCTTTCGGGACGGACGGGATGCGACAACGGCCCGTTGTCCTCGGGGAATTGCCGTGCGCGCAGGTCGATGGCGTCGTGGATGCGCTTGACCGGGGCGGATCGCATGTCGGACGTAAACTGCGCATCGCGGAACACGGTCAGCCCCTCTTTCAAACACAGTTGGAACCAGTCGCGGCAGGTGATGCGGTTGCCTGTCCAGTTGTGGAAATACTCATGCGCAATTATCGCCTCGATCCGCTCAAAGTTCATATCGGTCGAGGTCTCAGGGCTGGCCAGCACAGCGGACGAGTTGAAGATGTTCAGCCCCTTGTTCTCCATCGCGCCCATGTTGAAATCATCCACGGCCACGATATTGAACACGTCCAGATCGTATTCGCGGCCATAGACGTCCTCATCCCATTTCATCGACTTTTTCAGCGCCTCCATCCCAAAGGCGCACTTGCCCTCATCCCCCGGACGGACCCAGAGGTTCAGTTCGACGTCGCGGCTCGACATGGTGGTAAACTGACCGGGATGGGCAATCAGATCGCCCGCGACCAGCGCGAACAGATAGGCGGGTTTGGGCCACGGGTCGGTCCATTCGGCCCAGCCTTTGCCTTTGCCCGAGGGGTTGCCGTTGGACAGCAGCACCGGCAGATCGCCATTAATGCGCACGGTGAAGGTGGACATCACGTCAGGGCGGTCGGGGTAATAGGTAATCTTGCGGAACCCTTCGGCCTCGCACTGGGTGCAGTACATGCCATTGGACATATACAGCCCCTCAAGCGCGGTGTTGTTGCCGGGGTCGATTTCAACCTCGGCCTCCCAGACAAATGGCGCGTCGGGGGCAGGGGCGGTGAGCCCCTTGTCGGTGATTTCGGGAGAGATTTCGACGTCGTCGATTGACGCGCGGATCAGGGTCAGGTCTTCACCATGCAGAAAGAAGGTGCGGTCTGACGCGTCGGGGTTCGGGCGGAACGCGATGCGCGAGGTCACACGGGTCGCGTGGGCCGCCAGATCAAAGGTCAGGTGCACGCTGTCCACGATATAGCCGAACGGCGTGTAGTCTTTCAGATAGATCGTTTGGGGGGCAGCGTCGCGCATCGGGACCTCGCTTCATTTGATGTCTGGCGCGACGTTATGGGCTGTGGCGGTGGGCTGCAAGCGGCGCAAAGCGGTGCATTGCTGTCGCAATGAGGAATTTTGGTAAAGTTTTTTTACCGAAATGCAACGGCACACGTTGCCTATCGGAAACATACCCTCTAAATGCAGGCGGCATACAACGGCGTACATGGGTGAGAGGAAAATCATGACCAGCAGACAGACACGCAGCGGACTTCAGGTCGATACGGTTCTGGCCGAGTTTATCGAGGGCAAAGCCCTGCCGGGAACAGGCGTGACCGCCGATACGTTCTGGGATGGTCTGTCGCGCATGGTATCAGAACTGGGACCAAAGAACCGGGATTTTCTCGCTAAGCGTGAGCAGGTTCAGGCGCAGTTGGACGCTTGGCACGTTGATCGCAAAGGGCAGGATCACGACGCCGACGCCTATAAAGCCTTCTTGAGTGAGATCGGTTATCTGGTCGAGGAAGGTGACGATTTCCAAATCGAAACCGCCAATGTCGACCCCGAGATTGCCGCAACACCCGGCCCTCAGCTTGTTGTGCCGATCACCAACGCCCGGTTCGCGTTGAACGCGGCCAATGCACGTTGGGGCAGCCTGTATGACGCGCTGTACGGAACCGACGCGATGGGCGATCTGCCCGCCGCCGGTGGCTATGACGAAGCGCGGGGCACTCGTGTGATCGCATGGGCCAAGGGCTTTCTGGATGATGCGGTACCGCTGGCTGCTGGCTCGTGGGCGGATGTGTCCGAGCTGCGCGTAGAAGGTGGTGCGCTGGTGCCTGCGCTGGGCAACCCTGCGGCGTTTGTGGGCTTTGGCGGCGCGGCCGAGAAACCCGATTTCGTACTGCTGAAAAACAACGGCCTGCATGTGAAAATCGTCGTTGACGCCTCTAGCAATATCGGTGCGGCTGACCCTGCTGGCATCGCTGACGTCTATCTGGAATCGGCGCTGTCCACGATCATGGACTGCGAGGACTCGGTCGCGTGTGTGGATGCCGAAGACAAGGTTGTCGCCTATGGTAACTGGCTGGGCCTGATGAAGGGCGATCTGGCCGAAGAGGTGACCAAGGGCGGCACCACGTTCACCCGCAAGCTGGCCGAAGACCTGACCTATACCACCGCAGGCGGTGCGCAGGACGTGCTGAAAGGCCGCTCGCTGATGCTGATCCGCAATGTAGGCCACCTGATGACCAACCCGGCCGTTCTGGACGGCGAGGGCAATGAAATCGGCGAAGGCCTGATGGACGCGCTCTGCACCACGCTGATTGCGATGCATGACCTGCAGCGCGAGGGCGGAAACTCGGTCAAGGGTTCGGTCTATGTCGTGAAGCCCAAGATGCACGGCCCCGCCGAAGTTGCGTTCGCGGTTGAGATTTTCGACATGGTCGAAGATATCCTCGGCCTGCCGCGCAATACGGTGAAGCTGGGTATCATGGATGAGGAGCGCCGTACTTCGTCCAACCTCAAGGAGTGTATCCGCGCCGCGAAGTCGCGTGTGGCCTTCATCAACACCGGTTTCCTGGACCGCACGGGGGATGAGATTCACACCTCGATCGAAGCAGGCCCGATGCTGCCCAAGGGTGACATGAAGGCGACGCCGTGGATTGCCTCGTATGAGGATCGCAATGTCGATATCGGTCTGGCCTGTGGCCTGAAGGGCAAGGCGCAGATCGGCAAAGGCATGTGGGCGATGCCCGACCGGATGGGCGATATGCTGGAGCAGAAGATCGGTCACCCGAACTCGGGCGCGACCTGCGCGTGGGTGCCGTCTCCGACCGCCGCGACCCTGCACGCCACGCACTACCACAAGGTTGACGTTCTGGCCCGTCAGGATGAGCTTGCCGCCGGTGGAGCGCGCGGCACGCTGGATGATCTGCTGACCGTACCGCTGCTGGGTGGCCGTAACCTGAGCGATGATGAGATCACGCGTGAGATCGAGAACAACGCGCAGGGCATCCTTGGCTATGTGGTGCGCTGGGTCGATCAGGGCGTTGGCTGTTCCAAAGTACCGGACATCAACGATATCGGCCTGATGGAAGACCGCGCGACCTGCCGGATTTCGTCTCAGGCGCTGGCTAACTGGTTGCATCATGATGTGGTCAGCGAAGAACAGGTGATGGCCGCCATGCAAAAAATGGCCGCCGTGGTGGACCGTCAGAACGAAGGTGACCCGCTGTATCGTCCGATGGCGCCCGGCTTTGACGGCGTGGCGTTTCAGGCGGCTTGCGATCTGGTCTTCAAAGGTCGCGTTCAGCCTTCGGGCTATACCGAGCCGGTTTTGCACGCGCGCCGTTTGGAGCTGAAAGCCAGCTTGGTGTGATTGGATAGGGTGGGAACGAGGGGGCTGTCTGCCCCCTCTTGGCCCGCTGGGCCAATTCACCCCCGAGGATATTTTTAGCCAGATGAAAGGGATCAGGGATGGCTGTTACATTGCGTAAGGCGCGCACGATTGTGCGGAAGGCTTTGGAAAAGGGCCGCGAACTGGAATTGAAACCTTTGTCGGTAGTCGTGCTGGACGCTGGTGGGCACGTAATCGCGTTTGAACGCGAAGACGGTGCAGCACCCGGCCGTTTTGCGATTGCGCAGGGCAAGGCTTATGGCTCGGTCATGCTGGGCATGGCGGGTACCGCTCAGATGGCGCGCGCCGAGGCACAGGCTTATTTCATGGCCGCCGTGAACGGCGTCTATGGCGGTCAGGTCGTGCCGGTTCCGGGCGGCGTTCTGCTGCGTGACAAGAAAGGTGCTGTTATCGGTGCTGTTGGTGTCACGGGCGATACTTCGGACAATGACGCCATCGCCGCTATGGCCGGGATCGAAGCTGCCGGACTGACTGGCGAAATCTGATTCAAAGAACTCTGGGAGAGCCGATTGCGGCTCTCCGCCCCCTGCGTTCTGGGAACGCCTTACAAATGGGCAGGCGGGGCAAAAACGCGCCCAGTTCGGGCATTGTTTTCTGTGTGCAACGTTGAACAAGTACTTGCGCTAACACACAGGGCTTGTGCTATTGCGCGCCTCAGACCCTGCGGATAGCTTTTCTAAAACATTGAGAATTAGGAAAGCAGAATGTCGCGACCCATCGTTGGTATTATCGGCAACTCGTACCTGGTGGATAATCAATACCCAACCCATGCCGGCGGGACAATGAACTCTGAGGCAGTGGCGAATGTGTCCGGCTGTATGCCCCTGCTGATTCCGGCGGACCCGCGGTATGTCTCGGTAGAGGAGCTGCTTGAAATCTGCGACGGTTTCTTGCTGACCGGCGGCCGCCCCAATGTTCACCCAGAGGAATACGGAGAGCCCGCTACAGAGGCGCATGGCGATTTTGATCGTGCACGTGATGCGATCACCCTGCCGTTGGTGCGTGCCTGCGTGGAACGCGGCCAGCCTTTCTTTGGTATTTGCCGGGGGTTCCAAGAGGTGAACGTGGCCTTGGGCGGCACGCTGTACCCGGAAATTCGTGATCTGCCGGGTCGGATGAATCACCGTATGCCGCCTGATGGCACGTTGGAGGAGAAGTTTGCCCTTCGGCACGTTGTGTCTTTGTCCGAGGGCGGAGTGTTCCATCGGCTCATGGGCGCGACCGAAGTGATGACGAACACTCTGCACGGGCAGGGGATCAAGACAGTGGGGCACCGGATTGAGATCGACGGTCACGCACCCGATGGAACGCCCGAGGCGATCTACGTAAAGGACGCCCCCGGTTTCACTCTGTCGGTGCAATGGCACCCGGAATGGGACGCTGAAAACGACCCCGTCTCGCGCCCATTGTTCAAAGCCTTCGGAGAAGCAGTGCACGCGTGGTCCACCGGATCAGGAGCGAGCCTGATGCAGCAGAGCGCATAAAACGTGCGCCGGTCCGGGAGAGAAGAACCAGACCGGCGCATCAGGATCAAATCAGCAAATTGAACTGATTGATCAACGGCAAGGTCCGCGCGCGCTCACCCGTCAGATCGAACAAGGCGTTACCGAGCGCTGGCATCGCAGGCGGTGTGCCAGGCTCACCAACGCCGCCCAAATGTTGTTTGGTTTCCAGAACTTGCACTTCCGTGACGGGTGTGTTGTGCATCCGCAGGGCGTCGTAGTCCGGGAAGTTGTATTGCTCGACCTCGCCATCGGCGAAAGTGATTTCCCCCATAACGGCCGCTGACAGGCCGTAGATCATGCCGCCGAACATTTGTGCCTCGACCGTTCCGGGGTCCAGCGCAAGGCCGACATCGCAGGCGATCCACGCTTTTGAGATGCGGATCGTGCCGTCTTCGTCAACCACCTCGATCACTTGCGCAACCGGAGTTCCAAAGCTGTAGGTCATCGCCACGCCGCGACCGACACCGTCCGGGGTTTTGCCGGTCCAGCCCGACATCTCTTTTACGGCCTGCAGAACACCTGCCGAGGGTGCGTGTTCGGACTTGGCCAGTTCCAAACGGAAGTCCAAAGGATCCCGACCGGCTGCGTGCGCCATCTCGTCCATGAATGTCTCGTGGAAGAAACCATTGTGACTGTTGCCCACCGAGCGCCAGAACCCTACGGGCAGCGATAGGTCTGCGACGTGGCCGCTGATGCGGTAATTCGGGACGGCATATGGTTGGTTGAACAGCCCTTCGACGATCACCTTGTCGGGGCCGCCACCGGGCAGGTCCATGTAACGTCCAACCACCTGATGAGAGCTGGATTGCGTCGCGACCTTGCCGTCGATCAGCACCGCGGTGCCGTCTTTTACCGCACCGCGCATCCGCGCGATTGCGCCTGGGCGGTAGTAGTCGTGGCGCGTGTCTTCTTCTCGGCTCCATGTGGTCTGAACGGGCACTCCGGGCATTGCCATAGCAACCTTGGTGGCAATTTCGGCAAAGTCCAGTTCCCCGCGCCGACCAAAACCGCCACCCAAATAGGTGGTGTGAACCTCAACAGCATCGCGGTCCAGGTTGGCGGTTGCGGCGGCCTTGCGCTGCACGAATGTCGGAGCCTGGTTGCCGCACCAAAGGTCCAGCTTGGTGCCAGTGAACAGCGCCGTCGCGTTCATCGGTTCCATCGTCGAGTGCGCCAGATACGGCACCTGATACTCGGCTGTGATCTCGGTGGCACCTTCGGGCAGAGTGTCTACGTTGCCGTCATCGCGCAGAGTTGTGTTCGGCGCGTCATCGAATGCCTTTGCGATCTGCGCAAAAATCTGATCCGTCTCGGGCGGGTACGGGGCGTCTGCCCAGTCCACCTCGATCGCTTCGACCGCCTGAATGGCCAGCCAGGTGTTGTTGGCGATGACGGCGACGCCATTCCCCAAGTCGACTACCTTTTCTACGCCGGGCATGGATTCGGCTGCGCTGGCATCAAATCCATTCATCGCGCCACCCAGCTTGGGGTTCATCCGGCACGACGCAAATTTCAAACCTTCGGGGCGCACGTCAATCCCGAATTCGGCAGTGCCGGTCGACTTTCCAACCACATCCACGCGAGGCAGGTTCCGCCCCAGCATCCGCCACTTGGACGGGTCGCGCAGTTCGATATTCGGTGGGTCGATCTGACCAGCAGCTTCAGCCAGTTCGGTGTAAGGGATGCGGGTTCCATCCGGTGCAACTACTGCGCCACTTTCAGTCTTCAGTTGCGCACGGTCGACGCCCAGCCGGTCTGCGGCAGCCTGTTTCAGCGTCTCGCGCGCGGTTGCTCCGGCCTCGCGCATCCGCTCGAACCCATCGCGCATCGAAGTTGAACCACCAGTGACCTGAAGGCTAACCACCTTGCCTATGACGCCCAGGGCTTGTCCCAGATTGTGCTGGAAGTCCGAGATGTCGTAGCCCTTGTTCGGCAAGCCTTCACCGATCAGTGCCGAGTTGTAGTAGGCCGCTGCAGCCGGGCCGTGCAGAACGCGGATGTCATCCAGTTCCACATCCAGTTCTTCCGCGATCAGGGCGGCCCAGGTTGTCATGACACCCTGGCCCATCTCGGCGCGTGGGGCGAACAGCGTCACGCCCTGCTGGTCGATCAGGATAAAGGGGCTGAGGGCAGTCTCTCCCTCGCCCGGTTTCAGCGGGTTTGCCGCAGGGCGGGTGACGTAATACGCACCAAACGCGACGCCGCCGACCACGGCGGCCGAGCCAATCAGGAAGGTGCGGCGGAGGATTTTACCAATGGACGCCATCGCTTACGCCTCCTTCAGCTTCGAGGCTGCGTCGTGGATCGCGGCGCGGATACGGGGATAGGTGCCGCAGCGACACAGATTGCCTTGCATCGCGTCATCAATATCAGCGTCTGTGGGGGCGGGGTTTTCGGAAAGCAGAGTTGCCGCTTGCATGATCTGTCCCGACTGGCAATATCCGCACTGCGCGACTTGATGATCGACCCACGCTTGCTGGATCTTGGCCATCGCATCCGGAGTGCCCAGCCCCTCGATCGTGGTCACATCGCCCCAGACATCCGACAGCGCGACCTGGCACGACCGGACGGCCTCGCCATCAATGTGAACGGTGCACGCCCCACACGCGGCCACGCCACAGCCAAACTTGGTGCCGGTCAAGCCGACCTCATCGCGAAGGACCCAAAGCAGGGGAACATCGTCAGGCAGGTCCACCTGATAAGAGGTCCCGTTAACTTTAAGATTGGTCGCCATCGTGCACCCTCTCGCCTTGTGGCTTTGCTAACTTTCTGACATAGATAGTTTAAAGTGTCAGGCAGTCAACTGACAAAATGAGTTAAAAATGTCACGAGCTCAAATGAAAGACGTTGTTTTAGACGATAAATGCCAGACGATCCTCGCGTCAGCGCTGAGTGCGTTTTCGGCCTATGGGTTCAAGAAAACGTCGATGGACGACATCGCGAAGGGCGCGGGCATGTCCCGACCGGCCCTGTATCTGTACTTCGACAACAAAGAGGCGATCCTGCGCAAGCTGACTGGTCTATACTATGAGCGTCGGGCCATCGCCGTTGCCGAAGCGCTGAGCATGGAGGGGTCTGTCTCTCAGATCATTGGCAACGCAATACATGTTCAGACGGACGGCATGGCCGAAATCATGTCGTCACCTCATGGGTTGGAGTTGCTGGATGCAAGTGTGTCCACCGCGTCAGACATTGTGACTCAGGGAGAGGCACGGCTGATGGCGCTATACGCTGAATGGCTTGGGCGCGAAGCAGAGCAGGGGCGAATTCGATTGTTTGACGGCCCGCGCGAAACGGCCAAAATGATTTCCTTTGCGCTGCGCGGGGTAAAGACGTCGGCGACGGATTATCAGGAATTCACCCGATCCAACTCGAACCTTGCCACGGTCATCGGCGCGGGGCTTGAGGTCAAGTAACCCGCTGCCGCACTTTGTATTCTGGCGTGTCCCACAGCTTGTTCGTCATGATGTCGGCCAGAATCTCTACGGCTTTAAGCACGTCCTGTTCGTCGATGAACAAAGGGGTGAAGCCAAAGCGCATGATGTCGGGGGCGCGGAAATCTCCGATAACTCCGCGGTCGATCAACGCCTGCATCGCAGCATAGCCTTCGGCAAAGCGGAATGATACTTGGCTGCCGCGAAGGTCGGGGTCGCGTGGGCTGGCCAATTGCAGGTCGGGGCAGGTGGCCTCGACTCGATGGATGAACAGTTCTGTCAGCTCGATGGACTTGGCGCGTACATCTTCCATGTCTGCCATGTCCCAAATGTCCATCGCGGCGGACAAAGCCGTCATCTGGAGTATCGGAGGGGTGCCGACCCGCATCCTCTCAATCCCGCTGCCGGGGCGGTAATCCAGGTCAAACGCAAACGGGGATTCGTGTCCAAGCCAGCCCGACAGTGCCGGGCGCACTTGGTCGGCCAGACGCGGGGCGACATAGATAAAGGCAGGCGCGCCCGGTCCTCCGTTAAGGTATTTGTACGTGCAGCCAACCGCAAAATCGACATTGCAACCGGACAGGTCAACCGGGATCGCCCCCGCTGAGTGGGCCAGATCCCAGACGGTGACGGTTCCATTGGCATGCGCAAGTTCGGTCAGCGCCTTCATGTCGTGCATCCGGCCCGAACGGTAGTCGACCTCGGTCAGCATCAAAACAGCAACGTCTTCGGTCACGTTTTCGGCTACATCTTCGGGCGCAACGACACGTAATTCGTAGTCCGGCCCCAGAGAGCGAAGCAGCCCGTCCACCATGTACAGGTCCGAAGGGAAGTTGCCGGAGTCCGACAGAACCACCCTGCGATCAGGGCATAGGTCCAACGCAGAAGCGACAGCCTGATAAACCTTGATGGACAGTGTGTCGCCGGTAACGACGCTGCCGGGCTCGGCCCCGATCAGGCGGCCAATGCGATCGCCCAACCCAGTCGGAAGCCCCATCCATCCGGCCTTGTTCCAGCCGGTGATCAGCATCTGTCCCCATTCCTCGGTCATCATGTCGCTGACCCGACGCCCAGCGGCTTTGGGCAAGGGACCCAGCGAGTTCCCGTCAAGGTAAATCACGCCCTCAGGCAAATCGAACATGGCTTTGGTCGCGGCAAAATCGGTCATCGGCTTGCTCTTGATATTGGTCAGTGAACAAGGGCTAGCTGATACGACACCACCTGTCTATTGATGCCGGTGCTGGCCGTGGTTGAAAAAAATTCCTGCGACTATCTGTTATTTTGCGATTTGTGTCAGAAAGCGGTAAACGAATGAGCAAAAGCGACATTCCCCTTTGAGGCCGAGCAGAAAGTAGCCCTGTCCATGCGTAAACTCGACATACCGCCGGTCTGGTTGCTGGGCTTTGCTGCGCTCGCGTGGCTTCAAGCGCAACATCTATCTTTGGGACTGTCTCTGGATGGCGGGTTCACGGACTTGCTGAGCGGTGTACTGATTGGCGGAGGCCTGATCCTTGTCTTGATGGCCATTGTCGAATTCCGACGTCACCGCACGACCGTTATTCCGCATGAAACACCCACATCGTTAGTACAAAGTGGGATATTCAAGCGTAGTCGCAATCCGATCTATTTGGGCGATATCCTTATCCTGACGGGACTCGTTCTTCGCTTTGACGCAGTTCTGTCTCTTGTGCTGATACCTGTTTTTGTATGGCTGCTGGAGCGCCGCTTCATTCTGCCGGAAGAGGATCGCCTGCGAAAAACATTCCGCGCCGACTTCGCAAGATACGAGCGCAGCACGCGCCGTTGGATCTGAGGATTTACGCGTTATGACACAACGTAAGTTTTGCTGCGCTTGCGAAATAATATTGCGCGGGATACATGGATGCTTGATGAACAATACCGACCACCCGCTCATTGTGAGTGAAAATTAGGGGGATAATGCCGGTGAAGATAGGTACACCAAAAGAGATAATGGACGGTGAGAATCGGGTCGCAATGACTCCGGATTCAGCAGTTCAGCTTCAAAAACTGGGCTACGACTGCGCCATTGAATCCGGTGCGGGCGCTGCGGCCGGGTTTTCGGATGCCGTTTATGAGGCCGCAGGCGTCGAGATTGTCAAAACAGCCGCCGCGCTTTGGAAGGCTGCTGATATCGTTGCCAAGGTGCGTCAGCCGAATGAGACCGAGCTGAAGCGTCTGACCAAGGGCAAGACGCTGATTTCGTTCTTCAACCCTGCGGGGAATGAAGAAGGGATGGAGCTGGCCAAGTCCAAAGGCGCGAACGTTATCGCCATGGAAATGGTGCCGCGTATTTCGCGCGCGCAGAAGATGGACGCGCTGTCATCGATGGCCAATATCGCGGGCTACCGCGCGGTTATCGAAGCCGGTAACAACTTTGGTCGTTTCTTCACCGGTCAGGTGACGGCTGCGGGTAAAGTACCGCCAGCCAAGGTTCTGATCGTCGGTGCCGGTGTGGCTGGTCTGGCGGCGATCGGGACATCGACCTCGCTGGGTGCGATTACCTATGCCTTCGACGTGCGCCCCGAAGTGGCCGAGCAGGTCGAATCCATGGGGGCAGAATTCGTCTATCTGGACTTTGAAGAAGACCAACAGGATGGCGCAGCCACCGGCGGTTATGCCTCGGTCCAGTCCGAGGAATTCCGCAACGCTCAGTTGGCTAAATTCCGTGAGCTTGCGCCTGAGATGGACATCGTGATCACCACCGCGCTGATCCCGAACCGCGAAGCGCCCGAGCTTTGGACCAAGGACATGGTCGAAAGCATGAAGCCGGGCTCGGTCATCGTCGATCTCGCGGCGGAAAAGGGTGGTAACTGCAAGCTGACCGTGGCGGACGAGAAAATCGTGACCGACAACGGCGTGACCATCATCGGCTATACCGACTTCCCCAGCCGGATGGCATCGCAGTCGTCGTCTCTGTATGCGACCAACATCCGCCACATGATGTCGGACCTGACGCCTGAAAAGGACGGTCAGATCAATCACGACATGGAAGATGACGTGATCCGTGGCTCGACCGTGACCTTCGAGGGTGAGATCACCTTCCCGCCGCCGCCGCCGAAAGTGCAGGCAATCGCGGCGCAGAAAAAGCCCGAGGTCAAGGAACTGACCCCGGAGGAGAAAAAGGCGCAGGAGATCGCAGCGTTCAAGGCGCAGACCAAGCAGCAGTTCACGCTGCTGGGAGTGGGCGGCGCGCTGATGCTGCTGGTGGGTCTGGTCGCTCCGGCCAGCTTCATGCAGCACTTCATCGTGTTCGTGCTGGCTGTGTTTGTGGGCTTCCAGGTGATCTGGGGCGTTGCACACTCGCTGCACACGCCGCTGATGGCAATCACCAACGCGATCTCGTCGATCATCATCGTTGGGGCGCTTATGCAGATCGGGTCGGGCTCGTTCCTGGTGATCCTGCTGGCGGCGCTGTCTGTCTTTATGGCCGGGATCAACATCTTCGGCGGCTTTCTTGTCACCCGGCGCATGCTCGCCATGTTCCAGAAATCTTAAGGAGGCCGGGTAGATGATTGGCTTCACCACTGCCGCTTACGTTCTTGCGGCTGTCCTTTTCATCCTGTCTCTGGGCGGGTTGTCGAACCAGGAAAGCGCCAAGCGCGCCGTATGGTACGGCATTGTCGGTATGGCGCTGGCGGTTTTCGCCACGCTTGTTGGTCCGGGCTCGGGCTTGTGGCTGCTGTCGTTGCTGCTGATCGCAGGCGGCGGTCTGATCGGTTCCTACGTGGCCAAGCGCGTGCAGATGACCGAGATGCCGCAGCTTGTGGCCGCGATGCACTCGCTGGTTGGTCTGGCGGCTGTATTCGTAGGCTTCAACGCGCATTTTGAGATCGGCAACGTGGCGCAGGTCATGGCGATTGCTGACAGCGCGAAAGAGGCGGACCTGTCCGATCTGGGCGCGTTTGCGAAGCTGATCGCCAAGAAAACGGCGGCGGAACTGACGATCCTGCATGTGGAACTGTTCCTGGGTATCTTCATCGGTGCGATTACCTTTACTGGTTCGGTCGTGGCCTATGGCAAGCTGGCAGGCAAAGTGACCTCGGCGGCAACCAAGCTGCCCGGCGGTCACGCACTGAACGCGGCGGCTGCGGGTCTCTCGTTCATCTGTCTGATCTGGTACACCGCGTCGGGCGGTCTGTTCCCGCTGATCCTGATGACGCTGGCGGCGCTGTTCATCGGTTATCACCTGATCATGGGTATCGGTGGCGCGGATATGCCGGTGGTTGTGTCGATGTTGAACTCGTATTCGGGTTGGGCTGCGGCAGCGATTGGTTTCAGCCTCGGCAACGACCTGCTGATCGTGGTTGGCGCGCTGGTCGGCTCGTCCGGTGCGATCCTGTCCTACATCATGTGTAAGGCGATGAACCGTCACTTTGTCAGTGTGATCCTGGGCGGCTTTGGTGGCACCTCGGGTCCGCAAATGGAAGTGGAAGGCGAGCAGGTTGCCATCGACGCCGATGGCGTTGCCGCGGCCTTGAACGACGCAGACAGCGTGATCATCATTCCGGGTTACGGTATGGCGGTTGCGCAGGCACAGCAGTCGGTCAGCGAGCTGGTCCGCAAGCTGCGCGCCAAGGGCAAAGAGGTGCGTTTCGCGATCCACCCCGTTGCCGGTCGTCTGCCGGGTCACATGAACGTGCTGCTGGCCGAGGCCAAGGTGCCTTATGACATCGTGCTGGAGATGGACGAGATCAACGAGGACTTCCCGGAAACGGATGTGGCCATCGTGATCGGGTCGAACGACATCGTGAACCCCGCGGCGCAGGAAGACCCCAACAGCCCCATCGCCGGGATGCCGGTTCTGGAATGCTGGAAGGCCAAGCAGGTGTTCGTGTCCAAGCGTGGTCAGGGTACTGGCTATTCGGGCATCGAAAACCCGCTGTTCTTCAAGGAGAACACTCGCATGTTCTATGGCGACGCCAAGCAGTCGCTGGACAAGCTGCTGCCGATGATCGACTGATCATTTGGTTCAGGGACATTGCAAAGGGCGCCTGCGGGCGCCCTTTTCTTTTTTTGTTGTTGGGGGCTTTGCCCCCAAACCCCCAGGATATTTTTGGCCAGATGAAGCGGGCGGGATGTGATACTCTTGTCGTGAGGTGATCGCGATTGGGTTGGTTTTGCAGAAAGTGAATGGCATAGGCGGTTTGTTTTTCCGTGCGCGCGATCCAGAAGCGCTTGGACGGTGGTATGAAAAGCATCTCGGTGTGAACCAGCTCAACCCGCTGCCTTGGAAGCAGAGCGCCGGGTACACGGTCTTTGCGCCCTTTGCGCAGGACACGGACTATTTTGGACGCACCGAACAGCAATGGATGATTAACTTTCGCGTCGACGATCTGGACGCGATGATCACGCAGCTTGAGGCCGCCGGCATCCTCGTTGAGACACGCGCTGAATGGGACAGTGAGGTCGGAAAGTTCGCCCGAATCCATGATCCAGAGGGCAACCCAATTGAGCTGTGGCAGCCAAATCAATGAGATAGCGGATTTGTATACCGTTGTATCCTTGTAAGCATATGAAATAAAAAGAGAATTGATGTATTTTTGAGGTATCGTATAGTGCGCCGATCAGACCCGGAGCCTTGAATGACGCCCATTGATGACCATCCATTGCGCTATGCGTTGGCCAACGAACTGCACGCGCGGCCATTTCCGGTGGCGTCGACCCCATGTACGGTGGTGTTTCTGGCCATAAAGAAGCCCACTGCAGCGGTTGCGCGGGATCGAAACGAAGATATGGCGCATTTGATCAATCTGCTGGATCGTCATGGTGCGCCGCATCCGCAGCCCGAGGCCACCCACTATGCGGGGCAGATCGGCCGTCATTGGCTCAAGTGGGAGCAGCATACCGAGTTTGTGACCTATACCGCGATCACGCAGAATGTCAGCGACCGTGCCTTTAACCCTGCCGACTTTGAGGTATTTCCACCGGATTGGTTGATGGCCAGTCCGGGTCAGCGTGTGACCTCGGCCATGATGCGGGTCGTGGATTTGGAGAACGATGCAGCGGTTAAGGCATCACTGTCCGATTGGTTCGAGCCTGAAAGCCTTGCCGTGGCGAGAGTACTGGATGATGCGGCCATTTGTGCCAGCGACTTTCGGATTGATCCGGCTGGTCATATGCGCTTTGCGCTGTTTGTGACCCAAGGCACGGGACGGCGCAGAACCGGGCGGATCATTCAACGCCTGTGCGAGATCGAAACGTATAAGGCGATGTCGATGCTTGGCTTTGCTCGCGTCAAGCAGATGACGCCCCGGATCGGTGAGTTGGACGCGCAGCTTACGCAGCTAATGGGGCAGATGACTGATAACTCGGCCCATCCTGATGATCTTTTGCCGGACCTGCTTGCCACGTCGATTGAGCTGGAGACATTGTCTGCCCGATGCTCGTTTCGTTTCGGCGCAACAGGCGCTTATGAGGCCATCGTCAATCAGCGCATCGAAGTGTTGCGCGAGCAGAGGTTCGATGGCCGTCAGAGCTTTGCCGATTTCATGATGCGGCGCTATGACCCCGCGATCCGCACCGTGAAGTCGACTGAACGTCGTTTGCAGGCCCTGTCGGATCGGGCTATCCGAGCAGGTGAGCTGTTGCGGACCCGGGTGGATGTTGAACGCAGCGCACAGAACCAGGCGCTGTTGGAAAGTATGGACCGCCGCGCCGATCTAGCTCTGCGATTGCAACACACGGTCGAGGGGTTGTCGGTGGTTGCCATTAGTTATTACGCGGTCTCGCTGGTCAGCTACCTGTTGTATCCGGTGACTAAAGCCGGGATCAGCAAGGGCATGCTGACAGCGACTGTCACGATTCCGGTTGTGCTGATCGTGTGGTTTGCGATCCGGCAAATCCGAAAGCGGTTGGAGTAAACCTCGTTTGCCATTCTGTGTCGTGTCTGTAGTACTGACCGGGGCAGGGGGAGAGCTGAGGGTAGACCCGTGATTGGAATCGTAGCCGCATGGCGGGCTGTAGCTGCCATGTTCATCCTGAATGGTGCGTTGTTCGGCATATGGGCGTCGCGTATCCCGGCGGTTAGGGACAGGCTGGACCTGACGCACGAAGCGCTTGGGCTTGGCTTGCTGTTCATGGCAGCCGGGGCCGTGTGTTCCTTTCCGATTACCGGTCGCCTGACGGACAAGTTTGGGGCGGTCTCCATCACGCGTGTCATTGCGGTTCTCTATACGCTGTCGCTTATTCTGCTGGCCTTTGCCGGCAGTTTTTGGGCGTTGGCGGCCTTCTTGTTTGTTTTCGGCGCGTTTCACGGGTCGATGGACGTTGCGATGAACGCGTGGGCTGCTGAGGTTGAGCAAGCCTATGACAAGCCCGTCATGTCTTCGTTTCACGCGATGTGGAGCCTTGGGGCCGGGCTGGGTGCGCTCAGCGGGTACGGGGCGGTGCAGCTTGGTATGACTGTGATGCAGCACTTTCTGCTGGCGGGCGGCGTCGTGGTTGGTTTGGCGCTGGTCTTGTCTTGGGTGCGCTGGACGTCCCGCAGGGCGGCTTCGTCTGGCGGCGCGGTTTTTGCCTTGCCATCCGGGGCGCTGATCCTTGTCGGCTTCACAGCCTTGTGCGGCGCATTGGGCGAGGGCGCGGTCGCGGATTGGAGCGCGATTTTCCTGCGGGACGTGACCGGTGCAGCCGAGAGTGTCGCGGCATTGGGGTACGCTGTATTCTCGGTCACCATGGTTGCTTTCCGATTGGCCGGAGGCTTGGTCATCTCTCGGTTCGGGCCGGTCGCGACGGCCAGATTTGGCGGTGTTTGCGCGGCATTGGGCGTTCTGGGGGTCGTATCGGCTACGCAGCCAATGCTTGCGCTCGCAGGCTTTGCGCTGATGGGGATTGGCTATGCGGTCATTATGCCCTTGGCGTTCAGCCGAGCCGCTAACGACCCGCATGTCCCGCCCGGTCAAGCCATCGCAAGCGTGGCAACCCTGGGATACGGGGGGCTATTGATTGGACCTCCGCTTATTGGGTTTTTGGCAGAGATGCTTACATTGCGGTTGGCATTCATGGCCCTACTGCCGCTTGCAATCATGATTGTTATCTTGTCGGGTGCACTGAGACCTGCGGCACTGGATTGACGGCCGAGAGCAGGGAACAAGAAAAATATGGGAGATAGACATGCCGATCAAAAACCGCTTTGCGGAACTGCAAAATGAAATCACCGAGTGGCGGCGTGATATTCACCAAAATCCCGAAATCCTGTTTGAAACCCATCGCACCAGCGCTCTGGTTGCTGAAAAACTCAGGGAATTTGGATGTGACGAGGTCGTAACCGGGATTGGACGCACGGGAGTTGTTGGCGTCATCAAGGGCAAGACCGATACCAAAGGCAAGGTGATCGGTCTGCGCGCGGATATGGACGCTCTGCCGATTCATGAGGCGACCGGGCTGGACTATGCGTCCAAGACAGACGGTGCCATGCATGCCTGCGGTCATGACGGGCACACGGCGATGCTGTTGGGGGCGGCGAAATACCTCTCGGAAACGCGGAACTTTGACGGCACCGTCGTGGTCATCTTTCAACCCGCCGAGGAAGGCGGTGGAGGAGGCCGTGAGATGTGCGAAGACGGGATGATGGACCGCTGGAGCATTCAGGAGGTCTATGGCATGCACAACTGGCCCGGCCGTCCGGTCGGGAGCTTTGCTATTCGCCCCGGCGCCTTTTTTGCCGCGACCGACCAGTTCGATATCGTGTTTGAAGGCGAAGGGGGGCATGCGGCCAAGCCTCATGAAACCGTTGATACGACAGTTCTTGCCGCGCAAGCGGTCATGGCCTTGCAGACAATAGCGTCGCGCAATGCTGATCCCATTGATCAGGTGGTTGTGTCGGTGACGTCATTTGAAACGTCCTCGACGGCGTTCAACGTGATCCCGCAGACGGTCAAGCTGAGGGGGACTGTGCGCACGATGAGCGAAGCGATGAGGGATCTGGCCGAGAAACGGATCGGTGAAATCTGCAACGGTGTTGCAGCCACCTTCGGTGGAAAGGCCGATGTCACTTATTATCGTGGTTATCCGGTGATGGTGAACAGCGATGAACAGACCGATTTTGCGGCTGATGTCGCGCGATCCGTGGCTGGTGATTGTGCCGATGCACCTTTGGTCATGGGAGGTGAGGACTTTGCCTTCATGCTGGAGGAGCGCCCCGGGGCTTATATACTGGTCGGAAATGGCGACACGGCGGCCGTGCATCACCCGGAATACAATTTCAATGATGAGGCCATTCCCGCCGGGTGCAGTTGGTGGGCAGAAATTGTCGAACAGCGAATGCCTGCTGCGTGACTTGCGACGTGCGTGGGGGCGCTGCCCCCACACCCCCGGGATATTTTTAGCCAGATGAAGCGGGATCCCGAGGCAGTAAAGAAAGCCTGTCACACAAAGTTTCGACGACATCGTTGAGGGCAGATTTTTGCGTATTGACGCAGGATTTTGAGGCGGATTGGGCTGAGTTTAATGCGCTTGGGTCAGACAGCCATTTGTCAACGATAGCTGCCAGTTGCGGGGCAGAGTTTATTTCCACCGCGCCTCCGGTTTCGATCAGGGGCGCGAAGGTTTCGGCAAAATTGTAGTAACCCGGCCCGGTGATGACTGCAGCCCCGGCTTGTGCGGGTTCAAAGGGATTGTGTCCTCCGATTTCTTTCAATGAGCCGCCGAGGAACACGATGGGGCAGATTGCGTACCACGTACCGGTTTCCCCCAAAGTATCCGCCACATAGATTTGTGTTGTGTCCGAGATCGCTTCGTTTGAAGACCGGAAAGCTGCTGTCAGCCCGGCTTGCGTGATAAGGGTGGCGACTTCGTCCCGGCGTTCTGGATGGCGAGGGATCAGAAGCAACAGCAAATCGGGGCGTTGTTTCAACAACTGCGCATGTGCCGCGAGAACGGCGTCTTCCTCGCCTTGATGGGTGGAACTGGCGATCCAGACTGGGCGGCCAGAAATCTGGTTTTGGATCTCCGATACGGTGTTCTGGTCAACGGGCAGTGGGTCGGACATAGCCTTGAGATTGGTGCCTTGTTGAACGCGTTCGGGCGCGGCCCCCATCTGGCGAAGATTTTCGGCTGTCTTGTCGTTTTGGGTCAGGAAAAGTTGGAACTTGTCCAAGATGAACCGCGCGGTTTTCGGTCGCTTTTTCCAGCCTTCCACGGAACTGTCGGACAGCCGGGCGTTCAGCAGGGCCAGCGGGATGTTGCGATCGGCGCTTTCAACGATGAGCCGGGGCCAGATTTCGCTTTCGACGAAAATACCGGCGTCGGGTCGCCAATGGTTCAGGAAACGCTGAACGGGCCCGGACGTGTCCAGTGGCGGGAATTGGTGGCGCGTGCGCGGGGGCATACGCTTTGCGATCAGCGCGGCTGAGGTTGGCGTGCCGGATGTGATAAGGAACTCGGCCTTGGGCAGGCGCTGGCCCAGACGTTTGATCAAGGTGATAACGGACAGGGTTTCCCCCACGCTTGCAGCGTGAAACCAGATCAGTTGGCCGCTGGGTCGCGGCAGGCTTGCATGGCCTAACCGCTCGTGCTGACGCTCGACCGGGACATCCGCGGCCTGCATTTTCTTTCTGACCGATTGCCAAGCGATTGGCGCGATAACCCCGGTCAGGCCGCAATACAGGTTGTAGAGCAGCGTTGGCCGTTCTGAGGGATCGGGCATGTCAGCCGCCTGTGTGACTCATGTGACGGCTCATCTTTCCGTCAACGGACTGGCGGGAATAGTCGAAGTCGTGGCCCTTGGGTTTCAGATTGATGGCCGCGCGGATCGCCTGTTCCAGCGGTTCCTCGGTGTTGGGGTGATCCCTGAGGGAACTGCGCAGGTCAGCCATATCTTCCTGACCAAGGCACATATACAATTCTCCGGTACAGGTCAGGCGTACACGGTTGCAGCTTTCGCAGAAATTATGGGACAGCGGGGTAATGAACCCGATTTTCTGTCCGGTTTCTTCAAGCCGCACATAGCGGGCAGGTCCGCCCGTGCGTTCGGCCAGATCAGAGACCGTGTAGTGGTTTTCGTACTCTTTGCGCACGTCTTTCAGCGACCAGTACTGATCAAGGCGGTCTTCGTTGCCGATGTCACCCATTGGCATGACTTCGATCCAGGTCAGATCCATGTCGCGTTCGGCGCACCACTGCGTGATGTGCGGGAGTTCTTCTTCGTTGAAACCCTTCAGGGCAACGGCGTTGATCTTGATGCGCAGCCCGGCCTTCTGAGCCGCGTCGATGCCCTTCAAGACCTGTTTCAGGCGTCCCCAGCGAGTGATCTGGGCGAACTTGTCCTCGTCCAGCGTATCCAGCGATATATTCACACGGCGCACGCCAGCCGCGTAAAGGTCGTCGGCGAAGCGGTGAAGTTGCGATCCGTTGGTTGTGAGGGTCAGCTCCTTCAATGCGCCGCTCTCCAGATGGCGGGTCATTGCGTTGAAGAACGCCATGATGTTCCGGCGAACCAAGGGTTCACCCCCTGTAATGCGCAGCTTTTCGACACCCATGTTGACAAAGGTCGAGCACATCCGGTCCAGTTCTTCCAGGGTCAGAAGGTCCTTTTTGGGAAGGAACTTCATGTCCTCGGACATACAATAAACACAGCGAAAATCGCAGCGATCCGTGACGGAAACACGCAGGTAGGTGATTGCACGGGCAAACGGGTCAATAAGCGGAGCAGCAGTCATGCCACATAGGTAAAGCGGCGACCCGGCTGCGACAAGGGCGAACTGCGCTTTGGTCTGGATCAGATGTCCCTTGAGCGGTAGATTATTGGTATGAGGATTGCATTTTTCGTTTTGTTAACCGCTGTTGCGGGGTGTGACACTGTCCGGTCCACGACAGACCGCGTCTTTGGCGGCGATGGCGAACAGGCCCAGGCCGAGCCCGAAGCGGTAGAAGTGGCAGAAGTTGCCGACCCCGAACCTGTAGCGGTCAGCGCTGCCAGTTGGGTTGGCCCGAAAACCACTGTGGCCGGGCTAGGGGACCCCACAACGCCCGGTCGCTGGCTGGAAACACCTTTGGTCGAAACCGAATTTACCGGGCGGGTAGTGGTTCCGAGGACCGGAGCGCAGGCTTACATTACTTTGGTGCCTGCTCCGGGGCCGGAAGGTGGGGGCAGCCGGTTGTCGCTGGATGCGATGCGGGCATTGCTGCTGCCTTTTGATGAATTGGTCGAGCTTGAGATCTACTCAAACTGACCTTTCAGGTATTTTCCGGCCTGTTTACGCGCAAATGGCTTCATTGCGTCCCCATATGTGTTCAGGAAGGCGATAACTCGGGACGGGTCGTGCTTGGATAGCTCGCGCAACCACCACGCGACGGCTTTCTGGATGAACCAGTCACGGTCGGGGACATATCCGGCGGCCCAGGTCAAAATGCGGTCTCGGCGGTCCAGATCATCCGGTTTGGGGTGGTTTTGCTTGGTCCACGGCAAGGTTGCCACCAATGCTGCGCGGCGTGTCCACATGTGGTCAGAGGTTGTCCAGCCTTCCACCTGATCCAGCCTGCCCGGATCGGCCGACAGTCGCTTTTGCATCGCCATGCACGCGTGGTCTGCGACGGCCCAGGCATCGAAATCCGGCAACCAGCTTTGCAGCACGTCCCAAACCGCATCATCCGGCCGGATACGCGCCTGAGTCAGCAGCTTGGCGGCGGCCAAGCGACCCTCGTGAATATTGGTTTGCCACAGATCATCGGCCAGTTGGACCCGAGAGGCCACGTCAAGGTCCTGCCGCCACGCTTTTGTCAGGTCGTTCAGGATCGGGTTTGCGACCCCCAAATATAGACGGTCGGCCTTGTGGTAGGCCGCCATCTGCGTGGCGCGCTCAGGGTCGGCATGCGCCTTGATCTGATCCAGATAGGCGTCCACGATTTGCTACTCCACCGTGACAGATTTCGCCAGATTGCGCGGCTGATCCACGTCCGTCCCTTTGGCGACGGCCGTATGATATGCCAGCAACTGCGCCGGGATCGAATACAGGATCGGGGCGAGGCTTTCGTGAACAAGCGGCATGCGGATCGTGCTCCAGACGCCGTCCTCGGCTTCGGCGATCCCGTCTCCATCCGAGATCAGAATGACCTTGCCCTTGCGCGCCATGACTTCTTGCATGTTCGATACTGTCTTGTCGAAAACGGCGTCACGCGGTGCCATTACAACCACCGGCATGTGTTTGTCGATCAGGGCGATGGGGCCGTGCTTCAACTCTCCAGACGCATAACCTTCGGCGTGTATATAGCTGATTTCCTTTAGCTTCAGTGCGCCTTCCATGGCCAGAGGATACATCAGGCCACGCCCCAGAAACAGAACATCTCGCGCCTCGGATAGTCTTTGGGCGGATGCGCGGATGGCGTCGTTCTGTTCTAGCGCGACGTTGAGAACCGCAGGCAATCCGCGCAACGCTGCGGCGTGGTCGGCCAGCTCGTCTGCTGTCAACGTTCCGCGATCCGAGGCGGCCTTCAGCGCGAGCATCAGCAGCACGCTCAACTGGCATGTGAAAGCCTTGGTCGAGGCCACTCCGATCTCGACCCCGGCATGAATGGGCAAGGCCACGTCGCTTTCACGCGCGATCGAGCTTTCGGGGACATTGACTACCGAAACGATCTTGTCGGCTTTGCCTTCACAGTACCGAAGCGCCGCCAACGTATCCGCTGTTTCCCCGGACTGGCTGACGAACAGCGCGGCGGTCCGGTCACTGATCGGAGGTTCCCGGTACCGGAATTCGCTGGCGATATCGACTTCGACCGGCATCTTGGCCAACTTCTCGAACCAGTACTTGGCGGTCAGACAGGCATAAAAGGCAGTGCCGCAGGCAACCATCGTCAGACGGTCGAGCTTGGTAAAGTCCAGCTCTGCAGGCAGAACAACCTCATCGCCGCCGGTGGGCAAATACGAGCGGATCGCTTCGGCCACGACCACGGGCTGTTCCGCGATTTCCTTGGCCATGAAGTGCTTGTGCCCGCCTTTGTCAGCGCGCGCAGTGTCCAGCTTGATCCGGCGGACGTCACGGTTGACCAGATCGCCCGCTTCGTTGCGAATCTCCAGCGAGGTACGGGTCAGCACCGCGCGGTCGCCTTCCTCAAGATAGGTGATGCGGTCTGTCAGCGGTGCCAGCGCGATGGCATCGGAACCGACGAACATCTCGTCATCCCCATGCCCGATCGCCAGTGGCGACCCTTTGCGCGCGGCGATGATCAGGTCCTCTTGTCCCTCGAACAGAAAGGCCAGTGCAAACGCGCCTTCTAGCCGGTCAATTGTTTTGAAGGCGGCCTCAACCGGGGAAAGCCCCGACGACAGATAGTGCTCAGCCATCAAAGCGACGGTTTCGGTGTCGGTTTCGGTCACGAAGCCCACGCCATGTTCGGCCAGTTCCGCGCGCAGCTCGCGGTAGTTTTCGACGATGCCGTTATGAACTACGGCAACTGGACCCGCCCGATGCGGGTGCGCATTCGTCACCGAGGGTGCACCATGGGTCGCCCAGCGTGTGTGGCCGATGCCGGACTTACCGGGCAGAGGATCATGCACCAGCAGATCGCTGAGGTTCACCAGCTTGCCCACGGCCCGGCGACGCCCCAGATCGCCACCATTGACCGTTGCGATCCCGGCGCTGTCATAGCCGCGATATTCCAGACGTTTCAGCGCCTCGACCAAGATGGGGGCGACTTCGTGTTGCCCCAGAACGCCTACAATTCCACACATCGGTCAGGCTCCTTTATCGCGGCGAGCCTTCTTCGCCTTGAGCATCTCAAACAATTTACGCGCATAGCCGGGTTTGTTGTCCTGCTTGGCACGTGCCACGGCCAGTGCGTCGGCTTCTACGTCGCGTGTGACCACCGTTCCGGTCGCGGTCATGGCGCCATCGCCCACGGTCACAGGCGCCACCAGCATGGTATTCGATCCGATGAACACGTTCCGGCCAATGGTCGTCTTGTGCTTCATCATGCCGTCATAGTTACATGTGATCGTGCCCGCGCCGATATTCGTGGCCGCGCCGACCGCTGCGTCGCCGATATAGCTCAGGTGATTGACCTTCGCGCCTTCGGCGATCTCAGCGTTCTTGATTTCCACAAAGTTGCCGATGCGCGTGTCTTCGGCCAGTTCGGTGCCCGGGCGCAGGCGGGCATAAGGGCCGACGATAGCGCCACGGCTGACGTGACAGCCTTCCAGATGAGAAAACGCCCGGATGGTCGCGCCGCTTTCGACAGTGACACCGGGGCCGAAAACCACGTTGGGTTCGATGACCGTGTCGCGTCCGATGATCGTGTCGGCGGCAAGATAAACTGTCTCAGGCGCCATCAAGGTCACACCAAGGTCCAGCAGTTCCGACCGCGCGCGGGTTTGGAAAACTGCGTCAGCAGCGGCGAGATCTGCGCGTGAGTTGACGCCCAGCGTCTCGGCCTCATCGCAAGCGACTGCGGTGACTTTCAGGTCACGGCTGCGGGCGATTTCGACAACGTCAGTCAGATAGTATTCCCCAGCCGCATTGTCGTTGCCTACGGCGTCGATCAGGGAAAACAAAACCTCAGCATTGCAGGTCAAAAGGCCAGAATTACAGAAGGTTATCGCGCGTTCTTCATCTGAGGCATCTTTGAATTCGACAATCCGCTCCAGATTGTCTCCGTCCATGACCAGGCGGCCATAACGCGCTGGATCGGCGGCATTGAACCCCAGGATAACCAGATCGTTCTGCGCGCGTGCCTCAATCATGCGCTCCAGCGTCTGAGGCTGAAGGAACGGTGTGTCACCGTACAAAACCACCACGTCGCCCTCAAACCCTTCCAACGCAGCGCGTGCCTGAGCGACGGCATGAGCGGTGCCCAACTGTTCACCCTGTTCCGTGATCTGGGCAGTTTCGTCTTCGGCCTTTGCCACTTTCGCCACAGCCTCGGACCCGTGCCCGGTGACGATAACGGTACGTTCGGGCGACAACGCGGCTCCGGCACGCATGGCGTGAACCAGCATCGGTGTCTGGGCAATCGGATGAAGGACTTTGGGGATGTCCGAATTCATCCTGGTGCCTTTACCTGCGGCAAGGATGACAAGGGCGGTGCTCATGAAATCGTTTTCTCTTTGTGTTTTGTTGCGGTCCGTTTTATCCGCTGAGGGCAAAGGCGCAAGCGGTTCAGCCATCAAACAAGATTGCCGTTTGCAACAGGATACGGCGAAAAACCGCCGAAGCAGGAGGCACGATGCGAACGGTTATCTTCGATTTGGACGGGACATTGGCCGATACCTCGGGCGATTTGCTCGAGGCTGCGAACCACTGTTTTCGTCATATGGGGCACGGAGACGTTCTGGTTCACGGGCAGGATGCCGCGGTCGCGCTGCGGGGAGGCCGGATGATGCTGACGCACGGATTGAAGCGGGTCGGAGCCTATGACGAAAGCACCGTTCTGGCGTATTATCCGATGCTGCTTGAGGCATATTCCCAGTCCATAGACACCTATACGCAGTTCTATCCAGGGGCACTCGATGCGGTTGAGGGGCTTAAGTCGGCAGGCTACGGCGTGGGAATCTGCACCAATAAGCCAGAAGCTCTGGCAGATCAGTTGTTGACGCAGATGGGCGTGCGCGATCAGTTTGCTTCATTGGTGGGGGCCGATACCCTTCCGGTTCGCAAGCCCAATCCCGAACCGCTGCGCGAGGCCGCGCGACGGGCAGGGGGGCATCCCGATCTTTGCGTGCTGATCGGGGATTCCGATACCGACCGCAACACGGCGCGCGCCGCTGGCGTGCCGTCGGTGTTGGTCACGTTTGGTCCGTCGGGCGCAGATATGGCCGCGCTGGAGCCCGAGGCGTTGCTGCATCATTTCGATGATCTGCCCGAGGTTGTGACCAGTCTGATCGGAGCGGTGGCGTAAGCCCTTGACGCTGCGCACGCGCGGCCTCAGAACGGGCGTATGACCGAGACATTCACTGGCAGTTTCACGCAGCAGGAACCCATCCCCGACGAAGCGATCGAGGCCGCATTGGCGGTTCTGCGCCACGGGCGATTGCATCGCTATAACGTGGCCGCCGGAGAGTTGGGCGAAACCGCTTTGCTCGAACAGGAATTTGCCGCGCAGATGGGGGCGAAATATTGTCTGGCCGTGTCCTCGGGCGGTTACGCTCTGGCGACCGCTTTGCGCGCAGTGGGTGTGCAGCCCGGTGATCCGGTTCTAACCAATGCCTTCACGCTGGCCCCGGTGCCGGGGTCAATCGCCTCGGTCGGGGCAAAGCCCATTTTTGTGGGCGTGACCGAGGCGTTGGTGATTGATCTGGATGATCTAGAGGCCAAGCTGGATCAGGCGCGGGTTCTGATGCTCAGCCATATGCGCGGGCATCTGTGCGACATGGATCGGTTGATGCAGATGTGCGACGCGGCCAGTGTGACCGTGATCGAGGATTGCGCGCATACGATGGGCGCGGCGTGGCGTGGGCAGTTGTCGGGGCGGCAAGGGGCGATCGGGTGCTATTCCTGCCAGACTTATAAGCATGTGAATTCCGGTGAGGGCGGCTTGCTGATCACCGATGATGAGGAGCTGGCGGCCAAGGCGACGATGTTGTCGGGGTCATACATGCTGTACGAACGTCATCTGGCCGCGCCGGGGCCGGAGGTGTTTGAGCGGATTAAATACACCACGCCCAATGTCTCGGGCCGGATGGACAATCTGCGGGCGGCGATCCTGCGGCCTCAGCTACGGGATCTGGACCGGCAGGTGGGGCGGTGGAATGAGCGCTACGACGCGATTGAACAGGGTTTGCGCGGCACGCCCGGTCTGACGATCGTCGAACGGCCAGAGGACGAGACCTATGTGGGCTCATCCATTCAGTTCCTGCTTTTGGATTGGACGCCGGAACGCATTGCCGAAGTGATTAGCCGCTGTGCGGCTCGCGGAGTGGAATTGAAGTGGTTCGGCGGTGCCGAACCCACCGGGTTTACATCGCGCTATGACAGCTGGCGCTATGCGGACAGCGCGCCTTTACCCGACAGTGACCGCGTGTTGGCCGGGATCATGGATATGCGCGTGCCGCTAACATTCTCACTGGACGATTGCCGCCTGATCGCGCGGATCATCCGGGCCGAGGTCGGGGCCGTCTACCAATCATAATCCAAAGGAGTGCGCTGAAAGCGCACGCTTGATGCTTTGACACCACCACCCCTGACGGGTCGGTGGTGTGTTTCTGTGTGGCTATCGTTGACCCGGAAAAGATTCGCTGATACTTATTGAACAACTGTTCATTAATGCGAGAGAGGAGATCGCATATGTTCGCGGCTACCATGCAGTTTGATCTGGGCGAGGATGTGAACGCCCTGCGTGAAATGGTTCACCGCTGGGCGCAGGAGCGGGTCAAGCCGATGGCCGCCGAAATTGATGCCTCGAACGCATTTCCAAATGAGCTTTGGAAGGAAATGGGCGATTTGGGGATGTTGGGCATTACGGTGCCCGAGGAATTCGGTGGGGCCGACATGTCGTACCTGGCCCATACTGTCGCCGTCGAGGAGGTCGCTCGGGCGTCGGCTTCGGTATCGCTGTCTTACGGGGCGCACTCGAACCTGTGCGTCAATCAGATCAAGCTGAACGGGACGGATGAGCAAAAGGCGAAATACCTGCCGCGCCTGATCTCGGGTGAGCATGTGGGCGCGCTGGCGATGTCTGAGGCGTCGGCAGGGTCTGACGTGGTTTCGATGAAATTGCGGGCAGAGAAGCGCAATGATCATTACCGTCTGAACGGAAGCAAATACTGGATCACCAACGGGCCGGACGCCGATACTCTGGTCGTTTACGCCAAGACCGATCCAGAGGCCGGATCGCGCGGAATCACAGCCTTTCTGATCGAGAAAGAAATGACCGGCTTTTCGACCTCACCCCATTTCGACAAGCTGGGGATGCGCGGGTCGAACACGGCGGAACTGATCTTTGAAGACGTTGAAGTGCCGTTTGAAAACGTGCTTGGCGAGGAAGGGAAGGGCGTCGCTGTTCTGATGTCCGGGCTGGACTATGAGCGTGTGGTGCTGGCCGGAATTGGCACCGGCATCATGGCGGCCTGTCTGGACGAAATCATGCCCTATCTGGCCGAACGCAAGCAATTCGGGACGCCCATCGGGAATTTCCAGCTTATGCAGGGCAAGATTGCCGACATGTATACGGCGATGAATTCGGCGCGGGCTTATGTGTATGAAGTGGCCAAAGCCTGCGATCGTGGCGATGTGACCCGTCAGGATGCTGCGGCCTGCTGTCTTTACGCGTCCGAGGCCGCGATGACGCAAGCGCATCAGGCTGTGCAGGCAATGGGCGGGGCCGGGTTCCTGTCGGATTCACCCGTCAGCCGGATTTTCCGCGATGCGAAGCTGATGGAGATCGGCGCGGGCACCAGTGAAATCCGCCGGATGCTTATTGGCCGTGAGCTGATGAGCGAAATGCTCTGACGAAAGAAAACGCCCCGCAGACGAGGTCACTGCGGGGCGTTCCTGAAAAGGATCAGAAGCGATGGACGTAGGAAACGCCGACCAGCCACGGATCGATCTCGGCAGTGCCGATGTCGACGCCGTCCAGCTTGACGTCGGATTCGATGTCGAACCAACGGACGTTCAGACGTACCGCGCCTTTTTCGGTGACCATGTAGTCCAGACCGGCCTGCAGCGAGACGCCAACCGAGTCGTCCAGCTTCAGGTCACCCAGAGGCGAACTTTCGTCAAAGAAAAAGGTATAATTGATACCCGCGCCGACGTAAGGCTTCCACGCGCTGTTGGTGGGGAAGTGATAGTTCAGCGACAGGGTGGGCGGCAAGTGCTTGACGGTTCCGGCGTCAATGCTGCCTCCCAGGGTTACATCATGGCTGAACGGTGTGGCAGCCAGCAATTCAACGCCCAGATTGTCACGAACGAAGTACTCGACAGTGAAGATCGGGCGTGTGTCCGAATCAATTTCGGCGTCGAGGCCAGCAAGTGTTCCATTGTCGGACTTGGGCGAGAGGTAGCCGATACCGAGACCTACAGTCCAGTCACCCTGGGATTGGGCGTAAGCGGGGACAGCCAGCGCAACAAGCGCAGTGGAGAGGGTCAAAGCGGCGAGTTTATTGGTCATTTTACTGCCTTTAGGTTTGTTGATGCTGGCGTTTTGCACGACCGGATCGCTGCCAACTCTGATCTGCATCAAGTTCACGTGATTTGTGGTGGCGACGCAGGTCAAGGAAACCTTAGGAAAACAAGGGGTTTCCGTCATGTGTCCCTCTAGGCGCATACCCGGTTTGCACGCTGATGGAGGCTGGGCGATCCCCGGCCGGTTGAACATGGCGCGGCAATGCCTTTCTCAACCCGACGAGAACACCGCGATTGTTGATCTGACGTCTGGTACGCGTCAGGACATCAATTTTGGAAAACTGGCCCGAATGACAGATGGGGTCGCTGGGCATTTGCGGCAACTGGTGCAACCCGGCGATCGGGTTGGGGTGCTTCTCAGTCAATCACCGTGGTGCGCTGCGGCTCATTTGGCTATCTGGAAGATCGGCGCGATCTCGGTCCCTTTGTTCAAACTGTTCAAACATGACGCGCTTGCCTCTCGGATAGCGGACGCGGGCGTCGAAAGTGTACTGACCGATTCCGAGGGCAGCAAAATGCTGGGTGGTCTGGCGCACCCGGTTCAGGTTGATCAGATTCCGTCAACGGGCGAGCAAATTCCTTTTGCCGATACGGGTCCTGATGACCCGGCAGTTTTGATCTATACGTCTGGCACCACAGGAAGCCCGAAAGGTGCGCTGCACGGGCATCGGGTTTTGACGGGCCACTTGCCGGGTGTTTCGATTAGCCACAATCACTTGCGTGAAGGCGACTGCCTATGGACGCCTGCTGACTGGGCATGGATTGGCGGGCTGTTTGATGTGTTGATGCCGGGTCTGGCGCTGGGCATCCCGGTGGTCGCGGCACGGCTTGAAAAGTTCACCCCCGAAGCCTGCGCCGATGTCGTCGCGCGCGGTGAGGCACGGAACGTGTTCTTTCCCCCCACCGCATTGCGGATGTTGAAAGCGGCGGATCAGAGCATCCCCGGCCTGCGCTCGGTCGCCTCGGGCGGTGAGCCGCTGGGGGCCGAGATGCTGGCATGGGGGCAGCAATCGTTTGGCCTGACGATCAACGAATTCTATGGGCAGACCGAGTGCAATATGGTCGTCTCCTCCTGCGCTGAAGATTTCCCCGTGCGTCCCGGCTGCATCGGTAAACCGGTGCCGGGGCATGAGGTGGCGGTGATCGACGAAGACGGCAACCCAACCAGCGACGAGGGTGACGTAGCCATCCGGCGCGGCTCGGGCTCGATGCTGCTGGAATATTGGAACCGGCCAGAAGAAACAGCGCAGAAATTCCGGGGCGATTGGCTGATCACCGGCGATCGTGGCGTGTGGGAGGGCGACTACCTACGCTTTGTCGGGCGCGATGATGACGTGATCACTTCGGCCGGATACCGCATCGGCCCCGCCGAGATCGAGGATTGCCTGCTGACCCACCCCGCGGTTGCGACGGTGGGTGTGGTGGGTAAGCCCGACAAGCTGCGGACTGAGATCGTGAAGGCCTATGTGGTGCTGAAACCAGAGGCCGAGGCAACCAGCGAGGAGTTGCAGGACTGGGTCAAGGACCGTCTGGCGCAGTATTCCTATCCGCGCGAAGTGGCGTTTCTGGAGGAATTGCCGATGACGGTGACGGGGAAGGTTATTCGGAAGGAATTGAAGCGTCGTGCGAAGTTGGAATTGGAGACCGCGTAAATGAAACTCACATCCAAAGCCATGCCCGCCTCTGAGGGCTTTCGGTCGAACCGCGCAGCGCACTTGGACGCTCTGGCGCAAATCTCAGCCGCTGCCGAAGCCGCCCGAATGGGTGGGGGCGAGAAATCCCGTGCGCGGCATGAATCGCGCGGCAAGATGCTTCCGCGCAGGCGGGTGGCGAACCTGCTCGATCCGGGGTCTCCGTTTCTGGAGATCGGCGCGACGGCGGCGCATGGGATGTATGGCGATGCCGCACCTGCTGCCGGGGTGATCGCGGGCATTGGCAGGGTGCAGGGGCGTGAGGTCATGGTGGTGTGCAACGACGCCACCGTGAAGGGCGGCACTTACTATCCAATGTCGGTCAAAAAACACCTGCGCGCGCAAGAGATCGCCGAGGAAAACCAACTGCCCTGCATCTATCTGGTCGACAGTGGTGGCGCGAACCTGCCTAATCAGGATGAGGTTTTCCCCGACCGCGACCACTTTGGCCGGATCTTCTACAATCAGGCGCGGATGAGCGCCAAGGGGATCGCTCAGATCGCGGTGGTAATGGGGTCGTGTACCGCGGGCGGGGCTTATGTGCCTGCGATGTCGGATGTGACGATCATCGTGAAAGAACAGGGTACGATCTTTCTGGCCGGACCGCCTCTGGTCAAGGCCGCGACGGGTGAGGTCGTCAGCGCCGAGGATCTGGGCGGTGGTGATGTTCATACGCGCCTGTCTGGTGTGGCGGACTATCTGGCCGAAGATGACGCGCATGCGTTGGCCTTGGCGCGCCGGGCTGTTGGCTCGCTAAACCTGCACAAGCCGCAGACGGTAGATTGGGCCAACCCCGAAGACCCGGCCTATGACCCCGAGGAAATTCTGGGCGTTGTCCCCGCCGATCTGCGCACGCCCTACGATATTCGCGAAGTGATTGCTCGGCTGGTCGATGGCTCTCGGTTCGATGAGTTCAAGCCTCGGTTTGGTGAGACGTTGGTGACCGGGTTTGCCCATGTCAAAGGCTGCCCGGTGGGGATCATTGCCAATAACGGCGTGCTGTTTTCCGAGGCCGCACAGAAGGGCGCGCATTTTGTCGAGCTGTGTTCGCAGCGTCGCATCCCACTGGTGTTTTTGCAGAACATCACCGGGTTCATGGTCGGTCGGAAATACGAAAACGAGGGCATCGCGCGGCACGGGGCCAAGATGGTGACGGCGGTGGCGACCACCAGCGTGCCGAAGATCACGATGCTGGTGGGCGGCTCATTCGGGGCTGGGAACTACGGGATGGCCGGTCGTGCCTATCAGCCACGGTTCCTGTGGACGTGGCCGAACTCGCGCATTTCCGTGATGGGCGGCGAGCAGGCGGCGGGTGTTCTGGCCACTGTCAAACGCGACGGGATCGAGCGGCAGGGCGGCACTTGGTCGGCCGAGGAAGAAGCCGAATTCAAGCGCCCGACGCTGGATATGTTCGAGGAACAATCGCACCCTCTCTATGCTTCGGCGCGGCTCTGGGATGACGGCATCATCGACCCGCGTAAATCGCGCGATGTGCTGGCCCTGTCGCTGAGCGCCGCGCTGAATGCCCCGATCGAGGAGACACGTTTCGGCGTGTTCAGGATGTGACCGTCATGACCTTAAAGGACGTTTTGACCCGTTATCCCGGTGCGCAAACCTTCAAGTTCGGTGACAGCGCATCGATGAGCGCTGAACTGTTGGGCTTGGTACGCGCAGGTCGGAAAACGGCAACCTGCGGCGCGCTGCGGGACTATCCGGAAGGCAGCGCAGAGACGCCAGTGGTGGGGCGGCGCTATATTGCTCTGGAGTGGGGTGGTCGTCCGGCTTTGGTGATCGAGACGCTTGAGGTCACGGTCAGCCGGTTCTGCGATATGACCGAGGCGTTTGCCCTGGCTGAAGGCGAGAACGAAACACTTGAAGGTTGGCGCGAGGATCACCGCCGATACTTCGAGCGCAATGGCGGATTTGACCCAGAGATGGAATTGCTCTGCGAGCGGTTTCGGCTGGTCGAAGATTTGGCATCGGAGGAGTAAGAAGCATGTTCAACAAAATCCTGATTGCCAACCGGGGTGAGATCGCCTGCCGCGTGATGGAAACCGCTCAGAAGTTGGGTGTGGCCTGCGTCGCGGTCTACTCTGACGTGGACGCTTCGGCCAAACATGTGCAGATGGCGGATGAGGCGGTGCATATCGGCGGTGCGGCCCCGGCTGAGAGCTATTTGAAGGGCGATGTGATCATTCAGGCCGCACTGGACACCGGCGCGCAGGCGATCCATCCCGGATATGGGTTTTTGTCCGAGAACCCGGATTTCGTGGATGCGGTTGAGGCGGCTGGATTAACCTTTATTGGCCCCTCGGCAGATGCCATCCGCAAAATGGGTCTCAAAGACGCGGCCAAGGTGTTGATGGAGCAGGCGGGCGTTCCGGTTGTGCCGGGTTATCACGGCGAAAATCAGGACCCCGAGCATCTGGCGGGTGCTGCGGACACCATCGGCTATCCTGTGCTGATCAAGGCTGTTGCCGGAGGTGGCGGCAAGGGGATGCGGCTGGTTGAACAACCCGAGGATTTCACGCAAGCGTTGGACAGCGCGCGTGGCGAGGCGCGTACAGCTTTTGGCAACGATGCCGTTCTGGTCGAGAAGTTCGTCGCTAAGCCGCGCCATATCGAAGTGCAGGTTTTCGGAGATGGGACCCATGCGGTGCATCTGTTCGAGCGGGACTGTTCGTTGCAGAGACGTCATCAAAAGGTGATCGAGGAAGCGCCCGCCCCCGGTATGACGCCCGAAATGCGCGAAGCCATGGGGCAGGCGGGTGTCAGGGCGGCCGAGGCGATTGGCTACAAGGGCGCAGGTACGGTTGAGTTTATCGTCGATGCTTCGGACGGGCTGCGGCCAGATCGGTTCTGGTTCATGGAAATGAACACGCGCCTGCAGGTCGAACATCCGGTGACCGAGGCTATTACGGGTGTCGATCTGGTTGAATGGCAACTGCGCGTTGCCTCGGGTGAGACGCTGCCGAAGAAACAACAAGAGCTGTCGATCACCGGCCACGCGTTCGAGGCGCGGCTTTACGCCGAAGATGTGCCCAAGGGGTTCCTGCCTGCGACGGGCAAGCTGACTCACTTGCAGTTCCCGACGGCGTGTCGGGCAGATAGTGGTGTTCGGGCGGGTGATACGATCAGTCCCTGGTACGATCCGATGATCGCCAAGGTCATTGTGCACGGGCCAACACGTCAGATTGCGTTGGAACAGTTGCACCGGGCGCTGTCGCGAACCGAGGTCGCCGGGACCGTGACAAACCTTGGGTTTCTGGGGGCGTTGACGCGACATACCGGATTTGCTGTGGGGGACGTGGATACAGGGTTGATCGGGCGAGACTTGGATGCGTTGATCAAGCCCGTGCCGGTTGCGGCGTCCACCTGTGTTTCGGCGGCGATGACGGCGCTGGGTTTGGTGGATACGGACGAAGAATGCGGGTTCTCGCTTTGGGCGCCACTGCATCGGGCGACCCAATTGATGGCCGAGGACGTGATTGATCTGGATGTTCAGGTGGACGGGCCGGACCGACAACTTTGGCAGGTCGGGGACAACTCGGTTCTGGCCGAACGAAAAGCTGGAAAATGGATCGTGGGTGGCCAACCCATGCCGCGCGTTGCCATGGCAGGGTCCAGGATCACGGTTTTCGAGAACTACGGGCAGACGTTCGATGTCGTCGACCCGCTGGACCGAGATGCAAGCGCCGTTGGCGACACCAATGTGATCGAGGCTCCGATGCCCGGATTGGTAAAGGCCATTTTCGCGCAGGTCGGGCAAACCGTGCAGGAAGGCGATCGTCTGGCCATTCTGGAGGCCATGAAGATGGAGCATTCCTTACTGGCGGCGCGTGACGGCGTGGTTGCCGAAGTGCTCGCCGAAGCTGGCGGGCAGGTCGAGGCCGGTGCCGCTCTGGTCCGGTTGGAGGAGGAATGACCTGTCCCATGCGGACGCAACGTGGCAAGGTCGGGTTCACAGCGGCAATCAGGGAGGGGCGCAGCCATGGGTGATCGGGTTGAAATCTTTGAAGTGGGGCCGCGCGACGGCCTGCAGAATGAAAAGCGGGAAATCCCGGTGGCCGAAAAGATCGCTCTGGTCGATTGTCTGAGCCGTGCCGGGTTCAACCGTATCGAGGTGGCCAGCTTTGTTTCGCCCAAATGGGTGCCGCAGATGGCGGGCAGTGCCGAAGTGCTGGCCGGGATCTCTCGTGCCGATGGTGTGCGCTATGCCGCGCTGACACCGAATATGCGCGGGTACGAAGACGCGCTGGCGGCCAAGGCGGATGAGATTGCCGTATTCGCCTCAGCCTCCGAGGGGTTTTCAAAGGCCAATATCAACGCCTCGATTGCAGAATCCATCGAACGCTTTACCCCGATTCTGGAAGCTGCTCGGCACATTGACCTTCCCGTGCGGGGCTATGTCTCTTGTGTGACGGACTGTCCCTATGACGGCCCGACGGATCCCGAAAAGGTTGCTGAGGTCGCGGATACGCTGTTTGCGCTGGGCTGCTACGAAGTGTCTTTGGGCGACACGGTTGGACAGGGCACGCCTGATACCGTCGCACATATGCTGCTGGCGGTGCAAAAGCGGGTGCCGGTAACGCGTTTGGCAGGCCATTTTCACGACACGAACGGACGGGCCATCGACAATATCGACGCTGCGCTTGCCTTGGGTGTGCGCACCTTCGACTCGGCGGTCGGAGGATTGGGAGGGTGCCCCTACGCGCCTGGAGCCGCAGGAAATGTGGCGACAGAAGCAGTTGTGGCGCATCTGGAGCGGCTTGGATACGAAACAGGTGTCGATCCGATCATCGTTGAAGAAGCCGCAGAGATGGCGCGTGCAATGCGCGGGGCGTGAGGGCAGACATGTTTGAAACGATTTCAGTTCAAGTGGACACCCGAGGTGTGGCCTCACTGACGCTTGATCGTGCGGAAAAGCACAACGCGATGTCGGCGCAGATGATTTCCGAACTGACACAGGCCGCCGAACAGTTGGGCGCGGACACATCGGTGCGAGTGGTCGTGTTGTCCGGCGCTGGTAAAAGTTTCTGCGCCGGAGGGGATTTGGGATGGATGCAGGACCAGATGGCCGCCGATCCCCAGACCCGCTTTACCGAAGCGCGCAAGTTGGCCGAGATGTTGCAGGCGCTGAACACGTTGCCGAAACCCCTGATCGGAGCAGTTCAGGGCAACGCATTTGGCGGCGGCGTAGGCATGGCGGCGGTGTGTGATGTTGCGATCGGAGTGAAGACAGCAAAGATGGGGCTGACCGAAGCCCGCCTTGGCCTGATTCCCGCAACCATTGGCCCCTATGTTGTTGCCCGTATGGGCGAGGCGCGGGCGCGGCGTGTTTTCATGTCGGCGCGCATCTTCGACGCGACCGAAGCTGTACAACTTGGGTTGCTTGCCCGCGTAGTTGAAGTGGGCGCGCTTGCCGACGCGGTTGAGGCTGAAGTTGTGCCTTATCTGTCCTGTGCGCCGGGTGCCGTGGCCTCGGCCAAAGCACTGGTTCAAAAGCTGGGGCCACAGATCGACGACGCGGTGATTGATCAGACGATCCGGGCGCTTGTGGACCGCTGGGAAACCGATGAGGCTCACGAGGGAATCAGCGCATTTTTCGGCAAGAGAAAACCTGTATGGAACACTAAGGTTTAGGTTCCGGCAGGTGCCCAGAGCCAAAAGAGAAATAACCGTCAGAATATACGCCAGGGGAAAGGTATTATTAAGCTCCTGCGCGTTTGTGTTCGGTTGACCCTCTGACCCCGCGCGGATAGAGAATGTCCAGTCAACACGCCAATTGACGGCGCGTCCTTTCGGGACATGCGCAGGAAAGGAGCTATTCGTGGAAGACCTGCTGCGGGAGTACCTCCCGATCCTGGTGTTTCTGGCCGTTGCCGTGGGCCTTGGAATCGTCTTGATTCTGGCTGCTGTGGTTCTGGCGGTCCGCAATCCCGACCCTGAAAAGGTCAGCGCATATGAATGTGGCTTCAACGCCTTTGATGATGCGCGGATGAAGTTCGATGTCCGTTTCTATCTGGTTTCGATTCTTTTCATCATCTTCGATCTGGAAATCGCCTTTCTGTTCCCCTGGGCCGTTGGGTTCAAGGACATCAGCGACGTGGGGTTCTGGTCCATGATGGTGTTTCTGGGCGTTCTGACCATTGGCTTTGCCTATGAATGGAAGAAAGGGGCCTTGGAATGGGAGTGATGACGGGCGCAAATACCGCAGGCGTCGACAAGGAAGTCGCGACCCAAGCCCTGAATGCTGAATTGCAGGACAAAGGCTTTCTGCTGACCTCGACCGAGGACATCATTAACTGGGCGCGCACCGGGTCTTTGCACTGGATGACTTTTGGTCTGGCCTGCTGCGCGGTTGAGATGATGCACACCTCGATGCCGCGTTATGACGCCGAACGGTTCGGCATTGCGCCGCGCGCCTCTCCGCGTCAGTCGGATGTGATGATTGTTGCGGGGACGCTGACCAATAAGATGGCCCCGGCGCTGCGCAAGGTCTACGACCAGATGCCCGAGCCGCGCTATGTGATCTCGATGGGGTCTTGCGCCAATGGTGGCGGGTATTACCACTATTCCTATTCCGTCGTGCGTGGGTGTGACCGCATCGTTCCTGTCGACATTTACGTACCCGGCTGCCCTCCGACGGCTGAGGCGCTTTTGTACGGGCTGATGCAGTTGCAGCGTAAAATCCGCCGCACCGGAACCATCGTGCGCTGAGGAGGGGGCAAATGAGCGAAGCACTCAAAGAACTCGGCATGCAGCTAGAGCTGAAGCGGGCAGACTGTGTTTTGTCCTGGGATGTGACCCATGGCGAACTGAACGTGGACGTAGCCCCGTCGAACCTTGTGGAATTTGTCGAGTTTCTCAGATCGGATCAGAACTGCAAGTTCTCGACCCTCGTGGACATCACGGGCGTGGATTACCCCGAACGCGCCAAGCGGTTCGATGTGGTTTACCACTTCCTGTCGATGTACCAGAACCAGCGTATCCGCCTGCGGGTCTCCATCCGCGAAGAAGACATGGTGCCTTCGATCGTTGACGTTCACCCTTCGGCCAACTGGTTCGAGCGTGAGGTGTTCGACATGTTCGGCATCCTGTTCTCGGGGCACCCGGACTTGCGGCGTATTCTGACCGACTACGGATTTCGCGGCTATCCGCTGCGCAAGGATTTCCCGACCACTGGCTATACCGAGGTGCGGTATGACGAGTCGCAAAAGCGCGTGGTCTACGAACCCGTCAGCCTTGTTCAGGAATACCGGCAATTCGATTTCATGTCCCCTTGGGAAGGCGCAAATTACATTTTGCCGGGGGATGAAAAACAGGAGTCGTAGTCATGTTTGAGTTCCTGATCTGGATAGCACTGGTGGTGGCGACGGTCGTTCCGATGATCAAGCTGCTTCCGCATTTCGGGATCAATAAGAACTGGGCGTTTGCATGCATCATCTCTCCGGTGGTGATTGTCCTGCTTTGGATGATGGCGCTGAAGCTGCAAGAGATGGAGCGACGCTGACATGATGGGCGAACTGATAATTTTGGGCGCGCTGGGCGTATTGCTGGCAGGGGCCGCAGCGAAAGCGGCCGAGGCCGAAAAGGTCCGGGTTCGGGCCGAAGCGAAGAAGAAACGAGGGCGTTGATGGACGGCTCAAGATACGATGACGGCAGCACGGACGCGCTGAGCGGAGAACAGAAGATCCGCAATTTTAACATTAACTTCGGCCCGCAACACCCTGCGGCGCATGGGGTTCTGCGTCTTGTGCTCGAGCTGGACGGCGAGATCGTAGAGCGCTGCGACCCGCATATCGGCCTGCTGCACCGTGGCACCGAAAAGCTGATGGAAAGCCGGACGTATCTGCAGAACCTGCCGTATTTCGACCGTCTGGACTACGTCGCGCCGATGAATCAGGAACATGCCTGGTGTCTGGCGATTGAGAAACTCACCGGTGTGGAAGTGCCGCGCCGAGGCTCACTGATCCGGGTTCTGTATTCCGAGATCGGGCGCATCCTGAACCACCTGCTGAACGTGACCACGCAGGCGATGGATGTGGGCGCGCTGACTCCGCCTCTGTGGGGGTTCGAGGAGCGCGAAAAGCTGATGGTGTTCTATGAGCGCGCCTGCGGTGCCCGCCTGCACGCCGCGTATTTCCGCCCCGGTGGTGTACATCAGGACCTTCCGCCCGAGCTGCTGGACGATATCGAGGCATGGAGCCACGAATTCCCCGCCGTTCTGGATGATATTGACGGGCTGCTGACCGAAAACCGCATCTTCAAGCAACGCAACGCCGATATTGGCGTGGTGTCCGAGGATGACATCCAGAAATACGGCTTCTCGGGCGTGATGGTACGCGGCTCGGGTCTGGCATGGGATTTGCGCCGCGCGCAGCCCTATGAATGCTATGACGAGTTTGAGTTCCAGATTCCGGTTGGCAAGAACGGTGATTGTTACGACCGTTACCTTGTTCGCATGGAAGAAATGCGCCAGTCGCTGTCGATCATCCGTCAGGCCATCGCCAAAATCCGCGAATGCCCCGGAGATGTTCTGGCGCGAGGCAAGATCACACCGCCGAAACGCTCGGACATGAAGACCTCGATGGAAAGCCTGATCCATCATTTCAAGCTGTATACCGAAGGCTTCCACGTCCCTGCGGGCGAGGTCTATGCCGCCGTCGAAGCCCCCAAGGGCGAGTTCGGCGTTTATCTGGTCGCCGACGGCACCAACAAACCCTATCGCGCAAAGCTGCGCGCGCCGGGCTTCCTGCACCTGCAAGCCATGGACCACGTCGCCAAGGGCCACCAACTGGCCGACGTCGCCGCCATCATCGGCACCATGGACGTCGTATTTGGAGAGATTGACCGCTAATGCTCCGCCGTCTTCACCCCGAACAACCCGAAAGCTTTGCCTTCACCGCTGCCAACCAGCAATGGGCCGAAGCGCAGATCACCAAATACCCCGAGGGTCGTCAGGCCAGTGCGGTGATCCCTCTGCTGTGGCGCGCGCAAGAGCAAGAGGGATGGTTGTCCCGTCCTGCGATTGAATCTGTCGCCGACATGTTGGGCATGGCCTATATCCGCGTGCTTGAGGTGGCCTCGTTCTACTTCATGTTCCAACTTCAGCCCGTTGGCTCTGTTGCGCATATTCAGGTCTGCGGCACAACGTCCTGCATGATCTGCGGGGCCGAGGATCTGATCGCGGTCTGCAAGGACAAGATTTCAGCGAAACCGCATGAACTGTCCGCCGATGGCAAGCTGAGCTGGGAAGAGGTCGAGTGCCTCGGCTCCTGCACCAATGCGCCGATGGCGCAGATCGGCAAGGATTACTACGAAGACCTGACGGCTGGGAGCTTTGGCAAGATCATCGACGATCTGGTTGCGGGTAAGGTGCCGACACCAGGACCGCAGAATGGGCGCTATGCGGCGGAACCGCTAAGCGGCCTGAGCAGCCTGAACGAGTACGAAGCTGGAAAGCCCAAATACAACGCCAGTGTTGAGATTGCGACCGATCTGGGCGACACGGTCAAGCGTATCGACGGAACCGAAGTCCCGATTCTGACGCCTTGGCTGGGTGCGGATGGTAAGGCGGCCGCGACCAAGGCTGCGCCGAAACCACCGAAAGCGCCTGCGCCAGCGAAACCAGCAGTAAAGCAGGCAGAAGAGGCGAAGGCCAAGGAAGTGCAGCCCGAAACTCTGACGGCAGCACGAGACGGCAAGGCCGACGACCTGAAATTGTTGAAAGGGGTCGGACCGAAGCTGGAAGAAAAACTGAATGCGCTTGGGTTTTTCCACTTTGACCAGATCGCGAGTTGGACACCTGAACAGGTGGCCTGGGTGGACGCGCAACTGAAGTTCAAGGGCCGGATCGAACGTGATGGCTGGATTGAACAAGCCGCCGAACTCGCTGCTGGCGAGTGAATTTGAAACTGCAATAAGCGCGGCTTCTGGCGGCGCTTGCGAAAATGGAACAACGTTGCCCATCCGGGGCATCAGGGTGAGATGAACAAGGACAAAGAACAAGCCATAGCCCGCAAGGGACGTCACATAGGCATCGTCATCGCCGTGACGATGTTGTTCTGGCTTGCCATGAACCTGTTCGTTGGCCCGGCCCTGCAACTGACAGCGCGTCATGCGGTGTTGTTTGATCTCGCTGCTCTGGCGGGTTTCATTTATGCGGGCGTCAACATTTTTCAACTCTGGCGCATGCGTCAGGATAGCTGAAGGTAACACGCGATGCTGAAGGATCAGGACCGGATCTTTACCAACATCTACGGGATGCATGAGCGCACATTGCGTGGTGCGCAGGCGCGCGGGCATTGGGACGGCACGGCTGGCCTGATCGAAAAGGGCCGTGACTGGATCATCCAGACGATGAAGGACTCGGGCCTGCGCGGTCGTGGCGGTGCGGGCTTCCCGACTGGCCTGAAATGGTCGTTCATGCCCAAGGAAAGCGACGGACGCCCGGCCTATCTGGTTGTAAATGCAGATGAATCCGAACCGGGCACCTGCAAGGACCGCGAGATCATGCGCCATGATCCGCATACGCTGATCGAAGGGTGCCTGATCGCCTCTTTCGCGATGAATGCGCATGCTTGCTATATCTACCTGCGCGGTGAGTATATCCGCGAGCGCGAGGCACTGCAGGCCGCGATTGACGAAGCCTATGACGCCGGGCTGCTGGGCAAGAACGCCGCTGGCTCGGGCTGGGATTTCGACCTGTTCCTGCATCACGGCGCGGGCGCGTATATCTGCGGCGAAGAAACCGCGCTGATCGAAAGCCTTGAGGGTAAGAAGGGGATGCCGCGGATGAAGCCTCCGTTCCCTGCGGGAGCTGGCCTCTATGGTTGCCCGACCACAGTGAACAACGTGGAATCCATCGCGGTTGTGCCTACCATCTTGCGCCGTGGCGCGGACTGGTTTGCCGGTTTTGGCCGTCAGAACAACGCTGGCACCAAGCTGTTCGCGATTTCAGGCCATGTGAACAACCCTTGTGTGGTCGAAGAGGCGATGTCGATTTCGTTCGAGGAGCTGATCGAAACTCATTGCGGCGGTATTCGCGGTGGCTGGGACAATCTGCTGGCGGTCATTCCGGGTGGCTCGTCTGTGCCGTGTGTGCGGGGCGAGAACATGCGCGACGCGATCATGGATTTTGACTACCTGCGCAACGACCTTGGCTCGGGCCTTGGGACGGCGGCGGTGATCGTGATGGACAAGTCCACTGATATCATCAAGGCCATCTGGCGGCTGTCTAAGTTCTACAAACACGAAAGTTGTGGTCAGTGTACGCCGTGCCGCGAGGGTACAGGCTGGATGATGCGCGTTATGGACCGTTTGGTGCGGGGCGAGGCTGAACTGGAAGAGATCGACATGTTGTTCGACGTGACCAAGCAGGTCGAAGGTCACACGATCTGCGCCCTGGGGGATGCCGCCGCATGGCCGATCCAAGGGCTGATCCGCAACTTCCGCGAAGAGATTGAAGATCGCATCAAGGCTCAGAAATCGGGTCGTTTGGGTGCGATGGCAGCGGAGTAGAGGGCATGGACGTTTTTGCAGAATACGGTCACGCAGTCGCGTCAGTGATGGTTTTCACTCTTGCCGTGCTGTTTTTAGCACCGTTCACGGCATTGGCCAAGCAGGGTAAAGGGCTGGCTCCGGGCGCCTCGCCCGAGCAGGATTATGAGGACCGGGCCTATCGCCTGAACCGTGCCTATTTGAACGGAACCGAAACTCTGCCAGCTTATGCAGCGGTTACATTCGCCGCGATATTGATGAGTGTCAGCCCGTTCTGGGTGAACCTGTTGGCATCGATTGCGCTATTGGCGCGTCTGGCAATGCTGTTTGTTCACATCCGCGGAATTGGTAAAGCTTACAGTGGGTTGCGGTCTGTTCTTTATGTGGTTGGCTGGGCGTGCATGTTCGTCACGGCAATTCTGGCGTTGGTGGCCGCGTTCTGATGGTATTGCGAGACGATCATCTGGCTTCCCGGTCTTACCGAACGGCACCGCATGCCCGGGTTCTTGGCGCGTTGGCCGCCCTGGTATTCGTGTCCTCGTGTGGATTGGTGACGCCGTCCTCTGACCGCGTGGTTTTTGACGGTCAGTACTTTCGCGCAAAGGCAAAAGTCGTGGACAAGAAAGTGTCGCTTACCGATTTTACCGTGGTGGTGAACGGGGTGTCTGCATCACTTGACGGAGCACGTGAGGCTGGGCGCTACGAGGGAACCAAGTTCTGTATCGCGAATTTTGGCTCGTCTCGGATTGATTGGAAAGTCGGGCCGGATACGGATCCGCAGAACCTACGCATCAGTGATGACAAGCTGACGTTTGCCGGAAAGTGCCTGCGCCCATGAAACGCACTTTCGCATATCATGCCATTATGCGCGCCAGAGGTTTCGGGCTTTCCGAGCAGTGTGGCGTCGTGCGGCTGGGTGCGAAATTGCTTGTCGCAACGCTATTGCTGACCTTCCCGGACTTGGCCCAGGCCAAAGCGCCTTTGCGCGATGTCAAAGAGATCGACAACGAACTTTACTACATCGCTATCGCAAACGAGATTTCGGAGATTTGCCCGACGATCACCGGACGTCGGCTGAAGGCGATAGGCGTGATGTGGAACCTCCGGTCCAAAGCAAACGAACTGGGGTATTCGGACAAGGAAATCCGAGAGTACGTGGAGTCTGACGCTGAAAAAGCCCGGATGCGCGCCAAGGGCGAGGCGTATCTGGCGCAAAACGGTGCGTCCTACGAAAACCCCAAATCCTTCTGCACGTTGGGCAAGAAGGAAATCGATAGAAACAGCGCCATTGGCGTGTATTTGAGGGCGAACTGAAAGCCATGTCTGACCTCCGCAAGATCAATATCGACGGGCAGGAAATCGAAGTCGATGGTGCGATGACCCTGATCCAGGCTTGTGAGCAAGCCGGGGTCGAGGTGCCGCGTTTCTGTTACCACGAACGTCTGTCGATCGCCGGGAACTGCCGGATGTGTTTGGTTGAGGTTGTAGGGGGGCCACCGAAGCCTGCGGCGTCTTGCGCGATGCAGGTGCGTGATCTGCGACCGGGACCGGAGGGTCAGCCGCCTGTGGTCAAGACGAATTCGCCCATGGTCAAGAAGGCCCGCGAAGGGGTGATGGAGTTTTTGCTGATCAATCACCCACTGGATTGCCCGATCTGCGATCAGGGTGGTGAGTGTGATTTGCAGGATCAGGCGATGGCCTATGGTCTGTCTGGTACACGCTTCAAGGAAGCCAAGCGTGCCGTTGACGATCTGGATCTGGGTCCGCTGGTCGGCACGGCGATGACGCGCTGCATAAGCTGCACCCGTTGCGTGCGCTTTACCACCGAGGTCGCCGGGATCACCCAGATGGGCCAGACGGGGCGTGGCGAAGATGCCGAGATCACCTCGTACCTGAACCAGACGCTAGACTCGAACCTGCAGGGCAACATTATTGATCTGTGCCCGGTTGGGGCGCTGACCTCAAAGCCTTATGCCTTTACCGCTCGTCCGTGGGAGCTGACTAAGACTGAGAGCATCGACGTCATGGATGCTCTGGGCTCGAACATCCGTGTGGATACGAAAGGGCGCGAGGTGATGCGCTTTCTTCCGCGCAACCATGACGGCGTGAATGAAGAATGGATTAGCGACAAGACCCGGTTCGTCTGGGACGGGCTGCGCCGTCAGCGTCTGGACAAGCCCTATGTGCGCGAAAACGGAAAGTTGCGTCCGGCCACATGGCCCGAAGCGCTGACCAAGGTCGCCGAAGCACTCAAAGGTGCTGAAAAGCCCGCCGGTATCGTAGGCGATCTGGCTCCGGTCGAGGCAATCTTTGCGCTTAAGCAGATGATCGAAGGGCAGGGCGGTGTCGTCGAATGCCGTACCGACGGGTCCAAGCTGCCTGCGGGCAATCGTGGTGCTTATGCCGGGACTGCCGCCATCGAAGATATCGACATGGCCGAGCGTATCCTGCTGATCGGAACCAACCCTCGGGACGAAGCTCCGGTGCTGAATGCGCGCATCCGTAAGGCTTGGGCGCACGGGGCCGAGGTTGCCTTGGTCGGTCCGGCTGTGGATTTGACCTATGACTATCATCACATGGGCGATGACCGTGCCGCGCTGCAAAAAGTCCTTGATATGGGTGAAGATGACGAGATCAAGGCCAAACGCTCGTTGGTTGTCGTTGGGCAGGGCGCGCTGCAAGAGGCAGACGGTGCAGCAGTTTTGGCCGCTGCGCAGACGATAGCCGCCAATACAGAAAGCGGACTGATCATTCTGCACACAGCCGCGTCGCGCGTGGGCGCGATGGATGTGGCGGCCACCAACGAAGGCGGTATGGACGCAATCAGCGCCGCAGACGTGATCTATAATCTCGGTGCGGACGAGGTTGAGATCGGCGAAGGCGCCTTTGTAATTTATCAGGGCAGCCACGGTGATCGCGGCGCTCATCGCGCGGATGTGATCTTGCCGGGTGCCGCTTATACGGAAGAAAACGGCCTGTTTGTGAACACCGAAGGGCGACCGCAACTGGCGATGCGTGCGGGGTTTGCTCCGGGTGAGGCCAAGGAAAACTGGGCCATTTTGCGTGCTCTGTCCGCTGAACTTGGCGCTACGCTTCCATTCGACTCGTTGGCGCAACTCCGCAGCGCGTTGATCGAAGCTGTGCCGCACCTGGCTCAGATCGACCAGGTGATCGAAAACGAGGTTCAGCCGCTTGAGGCCGGTCCGCTGGGGAAAGCGACCTTCCGGAGCGCGGTCAAGGATTTCTACCTGACCAACCCGGTCGCGCGCGCCTCTCAGTTGATGGCCGAACTGTCAGCGCAGGCGCAGGCCCGCAAATCCGAAAAGATTGCGGCCGAATGAACCAGAACCTTTTCATATCGCACTCGCGCGCGGCCGCCTTGTGGCAGGTACCTGCGTCCGAATTGCGTTTGAAGCGAAAGAATAAGGGTGGCGCAATGGCAGTAGATGCTGTTTACACCAACGCGCCGACCCAGCCGCGAAACGCGCAGGCATCTGGCCTTTGCGTCACGCGCGGAAAACGGAATACCCACGGTGTGAGGACCAATGGCTGATTTCTTTAACACCCCAGGCGGAATAGCCATCATCATTCTGGCGCAAGTGCTTGCCGTTGTTGCCTTTGTGATGATCTCGCTCTTGTTCCTCGTCTACGGAGACCGCAAAATCTGGGCCGCTGTCCAGATGCGGCGCGGGCCCAACGTGGTCGGTGCCTATGGCCTGCTGCAATCGGTGGCGGATGCGCTGAAATATGTGGTCAAAGAGGTCGTGATCCCGGCTGGTGCAGACCGCACGGTCTTTATTCTGGCACCGCTGACCTCTTTCGTGCTGGCGATGATCGCCTGGGCGGTGATCCCGTTCAACGACGGCTGGGTTCTGTCCGATCTGAACGTCGCGATCCTCTATGTCTTCGCCGTGTCATCGCTGGAAGTTTATGGCGTGATCATGGGTGGTTGGGCGTCGAACTCAAAGTACCCGTTTCTTGGATCGCTGCGCTCGGCCGCTCAGATGATTTCTTACGAGGTTTCAATCGGTCTGATCATCATCGGCATCATCATCTCGACCGGCTCGATGAACTTTGGCGATATCGTGCGTGCGCAGGATGGCTCGTTCGGGTTCTTTAGCTGGTACTGGCTGCCACACTTCCCGATGGTTTTCCTGTTCTTCATCTCGGCCTTGGCCGAAACCAACCGCCCGCCGTTTGACTTGCCCGAAGCGGAATCGGAACTGGTCGCGGGCTATCAGGTCGAATATTCGGCCACGCCCTTCCTGCTGTTCATGGCCGGTGAATACATCGCCATCTTCCTGATGTGCGCGCTGACCTCGCTGCTGTTCTTCGGCGGCTGGCTGTCGCCGATCCCGGGCCTACCAGATGGCGTGTTGTGGATGGTCGCGAAGATGGCGTTCTTCTTCTTCCTGTTTGCGATGGTCAAGGCGATCACGCCTCGCTACCGCTATGACCAATTGATGCGGTTGGGCTGGAAAGTCTTCCTGCCGTTCAGCTTGATCTGGGTGGTGTTCGTGGCCTTCGCTGCAAGGTTTGACTGGTTCTGGGGCGCGTTCGCCCGTTGGAGCGTAGGAGGCTGATATGACCCAAATCGACTATACCCGCGCCGCCAAGTACTTCCTTCTGCAAGACTTCTGGGTCGGCATGAAGCTGGGGCTGAAGTACTTCTTCGCCCCGAAAGCCACCGTGAACTACCCGCATGAAAAAGGCCCTCTGTCCCCGCGGTTCCGGGGCGAGCACGCCCTGCGTCGTTATCCCAACGGCGAGGAGCGCTGCATCGCCTGCAAACTCTGCGAGGCCGTGTGCCCGGCGCAAGCCATCACCATCGACGCCGAACCGCGCGAGGACGGCAGCCGCCGCACCACGCGGTACGACATCGACATGACCAAATGCATCTATTGCGGCTTCTGCCAAGAGGCGTGCCCGGTCGATGCCATTGTCGAAGGCCCGAACTTTGAATTCACGACCGAAACCCGCGAAGAGCTGTTCTACGATAAGGAAAAACTCCTGTCGAACGGCGAACGCTGGGAAGCCGAGATCGCCCGCAATCTGGAAATGGACGCGCCGTACCGATGACTGACACGCCGACAAATCCGTTCGAGTTGATGATGAAGCAGGCTCAGGACATGGCCAAGGCGATGAACCCGGCGATGGAGAATTTCTCGCCCAAAGGGTTCGAGGCTTTGTGGCCGACCATGCCGAAAGAGGTCATGGAGATGATGTTCGGCAACACCGTCAACACCGACGGGTTGGATGCCAAGACCCGTCTGCTGCTGACACTGGCCGGGCTGACCTGTCAGGGCGCACAGGCCGATACCGCCGTGCGCCAGACCGTACGCCATGCGCTGGAGGCCGGAGCCAAGAAACAAGAGATCGTGGAAACGATCGGGCAGATGTCGGTCTTTGCCGGCATCCCGGCCATGACCCGCGCGCTGGAATTGGCGCAGGAAGTCATGGGCGACAACGAGGATGAGGATCAATGACCGTCTTTGCCTTCTATCTATTTGCCATCAGCGCCATCACCGGCGGGCTGTTCACGGTGATCAGCCGCCAGCCGGTACACTCGGTGCTGTGGCTGATCCTGTCCTTCCTGTCTGCGGCAGGGCTGTTTGTTCTGCTGGGGGCCGAGTTCGTGGCGATGCTGCTGATCATCGTCTATGTGGGCGCGGTCGCGGTGCTGTTCCTGTTCGTGGTGATGATGCTGGACGTGGACTTTGCCGAGCTTAAGGCTGAGATGGCGCGCTATATGCCACTGGCCTTGCTGATCGGTCTGGTGATCCTCATGCAATTTGTCATGGCCTTCGGCGCTTGGGACAGCGCGCAGGGTGCGGCGGCTAACCTTGCCCAGCCGGTCCCGGCGGACCGTCACAACACTGAGGCGCTCGGCGTCATCCTTTACGATCAATACTTCCTTCTGTTCCAACTTGCGGGCCTGATCCTGCTGGTGGCCATGATTGGTGCCATCGTACTGACCCTGCGCCACCGTCAGGACATCAAGCGTCAGGACATCATCGGCCAGATGATGCGCGACCCGGCCAAGGCGATGGAGTTGAAGGACGTGAAACCGGGGCAGGGGCTTTAAGACGATGATCGGACTTGAACACTATCTTACGGTCGCGGCGACGCTGTTCGTCATCGGCATCTTCGGTCTCTTCCTGAACCGCAAGAACGTCATCATCCTGCTGATGAGCATCGAGTTGATGCTGCTGGCGGTGAATATCAACCTCGTAGCGTTCTCCAGCTTCCTCGGCGATCTGGTCGGGCAGGTGTTTACGCTGTTTGTTCTGACCGTTGCGGCGGCTGAAGCGGCGATTGGGCTGGCCATTTTGGTCTGCTTCTTCCGCAACCGTGGCACCATCGCGGTTGAAGACGTCAATATGATGAAGGGGTAAGGGAACATGGAAACCACCATCCTCTTTGCCCCGTTGGTGGGCGCGCTGATCTGCGGTTTCGGCTGGAAGTTCATTGGTGAGAAGGCAGCTATGTGGACGGCCACGGGCTTGCTGTTTCTGGCCTGTCTGCTGTCGTGGATCGTGTTCTTCACCTTCGACGGGGTGACACAACAGATCGAGATCATGCGCTGGATCGAGAGCGGATCGCTGTCGACAAGCTGGGCCATTCGTCTGGACCGTCTGACCGCGATCATGCTGATCGTCGTGACGACCGTCTCGGCGCTCGTGCACCTCTATTCTTTCGGCTACATGGATCACGACCCGCAGTGGCGCGAGGGCGAAAGCTATAAGCCGCGTTTCTTTGCCTATCTGTCCTTCTTCACCTTTGCGATGCTGATGCTGGTTACGGCGGATAACCTTGTGCAGATGTTCTTTGGCTGGGAAGGCGTGGGCGTCGCGTCTTATCTGCTGATCGGGTTCTATTACCGAAAGCCGAGCGCCAATGCTGCCGCGATGAAAGCGTTCATCGTGAACCGCGTAGGTGACTTTGGCTTTGCGCTGGGGATTTTCGCGTTGTTCTTCCTCACGGACAGCATCAACTTCTCGGACATTTTCGCGTCAGCCCCAGAGCTTGCGGAAACGCAGTTGCATTTCCTGTGGGGCGAATGGACTGCGATCGAAGTGATCTGCGTGTTGCTGTTCATCGGTGCGATGGGTAAGTCGGCGCAGTTGATCCTGCACACCTGGCTGCCGGATGCGATGGAAGGCCCGACACCGGTGTCCGCCCTGATCCACGCCGCGACCATGGTGACCGCAGGTGTATTCCTGGTCTGCCGCATGTCGCCGTTGATGGAGTTTGCTCCGGGTGCGACCGGGTTCATCACGGTGCTGGGTGCCTCGACCGCGTTCTTTGCTGCGACCGTGGGTCTGGTTCAGACCGACATCAAGCGCGTCATTGCCTATTCGACCTGTTCGCAGCTGGGCTATATGTTCGTCGCTGCGGGTGTCGGCATGTACTCAGCGGCGATGTTCCACCTGTTCACGCATGCCTTTTTCAAAGCGCTGCTGTTCCTTGGCGCGGGGTCGGTGATCCACGCCATGCATCATGAACAAGAGATGACCGAGTATGGCGGGCTGCGCAAAAAGATCCCCTATACGTTCTGGGCGATGATGATCGGCACGCTGGCCATTACTGGCGTCGGTATCCCGCTGACCACGTTCGGTTTCGCTGGCTTCCTGTCGAAGGACGCAATCATCGAGAGCGCTTATGCAGGTGGTTCCGCCTACGGATTCTGGTTGCTTGTGATCGCGGCGGCGTTCACGTCCTTCTATAGCTGGCGTCTGATCTTCCTGACCTTCTACGGTGAGCCGCGCGGCGATAAGCATACGCATGATCACGCGCATGAAAGCCCAATGGTCATGCTGGTGCCGCTTGGTGTTCTGTCCCTGGGCGCGGTCTTTGCGGGCATGATCTGGTACGGCAACTTCTTTGGTCATGCGGATAAAGTCGGCAAGTTCTACGGTATCCCGGTTGCTGAGGCGTCGGAACATGCCGAGGATGGCGATCACGGCAAAGCCGATGCGCATGGTGATGACAGCCACGCAGAAGATGGCCACGGTGACGATCACGCGGATAACGGTCATGGTGAGAAAGACGCTCATGGTGACCATCACTATGCCTTTGTCGGAGAGCCGGGCGAGGGTGCCCTGTATATGGCACCGGACAATCACATTCTGGACGACGCGCATGCAGCCCCGAAATGGGTGAAAGTTTCGCCGTTCGTTGCGATGCTGTTGGGCTTTGTCGTGGCGTACTGGTTCTACATCGTGAACCCGTCACTGCCGGGACGTCTGGCTCAGAACCAGCGCCCGCTGTACCTGTTCCTCAAGAACAAGTGGTACGTTGATGAGATCTACGACGCGATCTTCGTCAAACCCACCGTGGCGCTTGGTCGGTTCCTGTGGAAACGCGGCGACGGCAACACGATTGACGGCTTCCTGAACGGTGTCGCAATGGGCGTTGTTCCCTTCTTTACCCGCCTCGCAGGCAAGGCGCAGACGGGTTACATCTTTACTTACGCCTTCTGGATGGTCTTGGGCATCGCGGCCCTTGTCACCTGGATGTCGATCGGCGGAGGCGCTCACTAATGGATAATATCCTCTCCATCGTCACCTTCATCCCCGCCGTGGCAGCAGGCATACTGGCCCTGTTTCTGCATGGCGAGGACGCGCCCGCGCAGCGCAACGCGAAATGGGTCGCGCTGGTGGCGACTACGGTGACGTTCCTGGTTTCGATCGGTATCTATACGGGCTTTGATCCGTCCAACACCGGCTTTCAGATGGTGGAAGAAGGTGAGTGGCTGCTGGGCCTCAAATACAAGATGGGTGTCGACGGGATCAGTGTTCTGTTCGTGCTGCTGACCACTTTCATCATGCCGCTGACTATTCTGGCCAGCTGGAACGTGACCGACCGGGTTAAGGAATACATGATCGCCTTCCTGCTGCTGGAAACGCTGATGCTGGGCGTGTTCATGGCGTTGGATCTGGTGCTGTTCTACCTGTTCTTCGAGGCCGGTCTGATCCCGATGTTCCTGATCATCGGCATCTGGGGCGGGGCGAACCGGATTTATGCGAGCTTCAAGTTCTTCCTGTATACCTTCCTCGGCTCGGTGCTGATGCTGGTGGCGATGGTCGCGATGTATGCGGATGCGGGCACCACGGATATCGAGGCGCTGATGAGCCATCAGTTCTCGTCCGAAGGGTTCAGCGTGCTGGGCGTCTACATCGTGGGCGGGATGCAAACGCTTATGTTCCTGGCGTTCTTTGCCTCGTTCGCGGTGAAGATGCCGATGTGGCCGGTCCACACTTGGCTGCCGGATGCACACGTGCAGGCGCCGACCGCAGGCTCGGTCGTGCTGGCGGCGATCCTGCTGAAGATGGGCGGCTATGGTTTCCTGCGGTTCAGCTTGCCGATGTTCCCAGTGGGCTCGGCTGTGATGACTGATCTGGTCCTGTGGATGTCGGCGATTGCTGTCGTCTATACCTCGCTGGTGGCGCTGGTGCAGGAGGACATGAAAAAGCTGATCGCTTATTCCTCGGTCGCGCATATGGGTTTTGTGACCATGGGGATATTTGCGGCGAACCAGCAGGGCATTGATGGCGCGATCTTCCAGATGCTGAGCCATGGGTTCATTTCGGCGGCGTTGTTCCTATGTGTCGGCGTGATCTATGACCGGATGCATACCCGCGATATCGAGGCGTATGGCGGTCTGGTCATTCGCATGCCCGCTTATGCACTGGTCTTTATGCTGTTCACGATGGCCAATGTGGGCCTGCCGGGTACCTCGGGCTTTATCGGTGAGTTTCTGACACTGATGGGTGCTTTCCAGGTTAATACATGGGTGACCGCAGTGGCGGCGACCGGAGTGATCTTTTCGGCCGGTTACGCCCTGTGGCTTTACCGCCGGGTGGTCTTTGGCGACCTGATCAAAGAAAGCCTGAAGGCGATGACCGACATGAGCTCGCGCGAGCGGCTGATCTTTGCGCCACTGATCATTATGACGATCCTGTTGGGTGTCTACCCGTCGCTTGTGACCGATGTTATCGGCAACTCGACCGCGGCATTGATTTCTAACTATGACACGGCTCTGGCCGCGGCTGAGGCCGTGACCCAGACAGCCGCTTCGCATTAAGGAGGCTTTGGAGACATGATCCAGGCTGATCTGACAATAATTTTGCCAGAGATCGTTCTGGCTTTGTATGCGATGGCGGCGCTGATTGGGGCAGTTTACACCACCAAGGACGGGCTGGCGCCTGCACTGGTGTGGGCCACCGCCGGTTTGATGGCTTTGCTTGCGATATGGATCGCGACGAATGGTGATGGCACCAACGTGGCCTTCAACGGCATGTTTGTGGACGACGGTTTCGCGCGTTTTGCCAAGGTTGCGATCCTGTTGTCTGCCGCGGCCGTTCTGGTGATGAGCCAAGACTATATGGCGCGGCGCGGACTGCTTAGGTTCGAGTACCCGCTGCTTGTGGCCTTGGCTGCCGTGGGTATGATGATGATGGTCAGCGCGGGCGACCTGATGTCCCTGTATATGGGGCTAGAGCTGCAATCTCTGTCGCTTTATGTCGTGGCTGCCTTGCGTCGTGACAGCGCGAAGTCCACCGAGGCCGGTCTGAAGTATTTCGTTCTGGGCGCGCTCAGCTCGGGCCTGCTGCTGTACGGTGCGTCGCTGGTGTACGGCTTCACGGGCACCACGCTATTTTCGGGCATCATCCAGACGGTTCATCACGGAGACGTCTCAGTCGGGTTGCTGTTCGGGCTGATCTTCCTGATCTCGGGTCTGGCGTTCAAAGTCTCGGCTGTTCCGTTCCACATGTGGACGCCGGACGTGTACGAAGGCTCGCCCACGCCGATCACCGCTTTCTTTGCCACAGCGCCAAAAGTGGCGGCGATGGCTCTGTTTGCACGGCTGCTGCATGATGCCTTTGGCGGGGTGGTCAAAGATTGGCAGCAGGTGATCGTCCTGCTCTCGGTCCTGTCGATGCTGCTGGGCGCGGTTGCGGCGATCGGTCAGCGAGACATCAAGCGACTGATGGCGTTTTCCTCGATTGCTCATATGGGCTATGCGCTGATTGGTCTGGCGGCTGGTACGGAAATGGGCATCAAGGCGATGCTGATGTACCTGGCGATTTACGTGACCATGAATATCGGAACATTCGCCTTCATCCTGATGATGGAGCGCGAAGGCAAGCCGGTGACGGATATCGACGCGCTGCGTCAGTACTCAAAACGCGATCCGGGCAAGGCGCTTGCGGTTCTCATCTTGATGTTCAGCCTTGCGGGTGTACCGCCGATGCTGGGCTTTTTTGCCAAGTTCGGCGTGTGGCAGGCCGGTGTAGGGGCAGGGCTGACCGGTCTGGTAATCGTTTCGGCCATATCCTCGGTCATTGGGGCGTTCTATTACCTTCGGATCGTGTTCTACATGTATTTCGGCGCTGAGAATGATGACCCGATCGAAACGAATTCCTCTCCTGTACTGTGGGGGGCATTGATGGGGTCGGCTGCCTTGATGCTGATCGGGGTGTTTTACCAGTTCGGTGTCGAAGGCGCAGCGGCTGCTGCGGCTGCAACACTTGTCAACTGATAGCCGCATCATCCAGACGCAGGAGGCTCGGTCGTCAGACCGGGCCTTTTTGACATGACCCAATGGCCGCAAGGATATGGCCTGCACGTTTTGCAGGAAGTTGACAGCACGCTGAACGAGGCAGCGCGCATCGCGTCGACCGCGCAAGGCCCGGTTTGGATATTGGCGCACCACCAGACAGCAGCTCGGGGTCGGCGCGGTCGGGCGTGGGAGAACCCAAAGGGCAACCTTGCGGCGACCTTGCTTCTACGCCCCGAGGGAAGCCCGGAACACGCTGCGTTGCGCAGTTTCGTGGCAGCACTCGCCCTATTCGATGCTTGTGTGGCGGTCACGGGTCGCGCCAGTGGCCTGTCTCTGAAGTGGCCAAATGACGTCTTGCTGAACGGTGGCAAGCTGGCGGGCATTTTGTTGGAAAGCACCGGGCAGGGGCGCGGGATATCTCACCTGGCGGTTGGGATTGGCGTGAACCTGTCCCAAGCCCCATCTGCGCAGGCGATTGAACCCGGTGCGGTGCGTCCGGTTTCGCTGCTATCGGAAACCGGCGCGGATGTGACCCCCGAGGACTTCTTGACCGAGCTTGCAGCCGCGTTTGCAAAGTATGAAAGCCAATTCGTAACTTACGGTTTTGAACCGATCCGCACCGCCTGGCTTGCGCGTGCGGCCCGGCTGGGTGAGGTGATCACCGCCCGTACCGCAGCGTCCGAGACGGTTGGAACCTTTGAAACAGTGGACGCGGGCGGCAACCTTGTCTTAAACACCGCCAAAGGCCGCGTCAGCATTCCGGCGGCGGATGTGTTTTTCTGAAGGAGGCTGAAATGCTTCTGGCAATTGACTGCGGCAATACGAATACAGTGTTTTCGATCTGGGATGGCGAAACCTTCCTGTGCACTCTGCGCACGTCGACGCACCACTCACGAACAGCAGATGCGTATTTCACGTGGTATTCCACACTGGTGAAACACTATGGGATAGATGCGGACATCACGGATGTCGTCATCGCCTCAACCGTGCCGCGTGTGGTGTTCAATCTGCGTATATTCGCAGACAGGTTCTTTGGTTGCAGACCGCTGGTGGTCGGTAAACCTGAATGCCTGCTGCCCGTGGCCCCTCGCATTGACGAAGGAACCATCCCCGGCCCGGACAGGCTGGCCAATGCGGTTGGCGCGTTTGACCGTCACGGCGGCGATGTCGTCGTGGTCGATTTCGGCACTGCCACGAATTTTGACGTGGTCGCCTCGGATGGGTCTTATGTAGGCGGGATCATTGCGCCGGGCGTCAACCTCAGCCTTGAGGCATTGCACCAGGGCGCTGCCGCACTGCCGCATATCGACATTACGCGCCCCGAAAAGGTGATCGGTACGAATACGGTTGGCTGTATTCAATCCGGCGTGTATTGGGGCTATTCGGGATTGATCGAAGGGCTGATTGCCCGCATCAAAGCGGAATACGGAATGCCGATGAAGGTCGTTGGAACCGGTGGGCTTGCGCCTCTGTTCGACCAGGCGGACGTTGGGTTTGACGCGATCGAGGATGACCTGACGATGCACGGCCTGACCGTGATCCATCGCTATAACAAGGAAAATGGCTCAACATGAGCAGTGAACGACTGATCTATCTGCCGCTGGGCGGTGCAGGCGAAATCGGCATGAATGCCTATGTCTACGGCTATGGTAAGCCGGGGCAGGAGCGTCTGATCCTCGTCGATCTCGGGGTGACATTCCCGGACATGGACACAACGCCGGGCGTCGATCTGATCCACGCCGACATCTCGTGGCTGCAAGAGCGTGCTGATCGTCTGGACGCGGTGTTTGTCACCCATGCCCACGAAGACCATGTAGGTGCAGTCGCCCATTGCTATGAGGCATTGGGCGCGCCGATCTATGCCCGCGCCTTCACCGCGAACATTGCGCGACGCAAAATGGAAGAGCATGGCCATCCTGAAGATGCAGTGCAGACGGTTTCTGCTTGGCCAGAGCAGATTTCAGTTGGCCCTTTCACGGTTGGATTCTTGCCGGTTTCACATTCGATCCCCGAAAGCGCGGCACTGGTCATTGATACACCCGAAGGGCGGATCGTGCATTCCGGTGACTTCAAGCTGGATGCCAACCCGGTTGTGGGTGAGCCTTTCGACCCAGACCTCTGGGCCGAAGTCGCAAAGCCCGGCGTTAAAGCGCTGGTGTGTGACAGTACCAACGTGTTTTCCCCCCATGACGGGCGATCGGAATCCGAGGTCGGGCCTGAAATTACCAAGCTGGTCGAAAATGCCAGCGGCATGGTCGTGGCCACCACCTTTGCGTCGAATGTCGCGCGGGTGAAAACGCTGGCAGAGGCGGGGCAAAAAGCGGGGCGCTCGGTCGTTTTGTTGGGCCGCGCGATGCGCCGGATGATCGAAGCAGCGACCGAAACAGGAATTCTCTCGGATTTCCCAAAAGTAATCAGCGCGGAAGAGGCGGTGGATGTGCCGCGCCAGAACCTGATGCTGATCGTGACCGGCAGCCAGGGCGAGCGTCGCGCTGCCAGTGCACAACTGGCCCGTGGCAAATATCGCGGGATCGAGCTCAAAGAGGGTGACCTGTTCCTGTTCTCGTCCAAGACAATTCCGGGGAACGAGCGGGGCGTGATCTTCATCATCAACCAGCTCAGCGAAAAAGGCGTGGATGTCGTGGATGACAGTTCCGGCCTGTATCACGTATCAGGCCATGCCAACCGGCCGGATCTTGAGAAAGTGCACGCGCTGATCGACCCTCAGATCGTCATTCCGATGCATGGTGAACATCGACACCTGCGCGAGCACGCGAAACTGGCCGAAGCCGGAGGTCGGACGGGTGTTCTGGCGGTGAACGGCACCATGCTGGATCTGACCGGCAATGCGCCGCAGGTGGTGGATTATGTCGAAACGGGCCGGACATATCTGGACGGTACGGTCAAGGTTGGCGCTTTGGATGGTGTAGTGCGTGACCGAATCCGAATGGCGCTGAACGGTCATGTGACCGTGACGGTCATTCTTGATGATGAAGACGAACCGCTGGGCGAACCATGGTGCGATACAATGGGACTGCCTGAGTTGGGAACATCGCGGGCGGCCTTGGTTGAAGTACTGGAAGAAGACCTGAACCAGTTCCTGATGCGCGCCGATGCCAAGACGCTGCGCGATGATGACAAGCTGGAAGAAGCGATGCGCCGTATTGTGCGCCATACAGCCAAGTCAGAGATCGGCAAAAAGCCCGAAGTCTCAACTGTCATCAGTCGTCTTAGGGCATAGGATAGCCTTTGAGCTTTAGAAACAAGCTCTCCTCTTCCTGATTCAGCAGGAAGGGGACCGACGTTGGCGGTGCGGTGTCTGTAACCCGCGCCGTGATTTCGGCCAGAACGACTTCGGTAATGAAAGGAAGGTCGAATTCGCGCGCACGTTCCAGCGGGACCCATTGCAGATGGGACAGCTCATCCGACGCGCGGCTGAAATCATCCAGATCCCCTTGAATTGCAGAAGCATCGACAAGGAAAAACCGCGCATCAAATCGACGGGGACGCCCAGGAGGGGTCACAGCGCGGAACACGAACTGCAGTGCCTCGGCCGCCGGACGATAACCTAGCTCGGCGAAACCGGTCCAATCCAATGGGGCGGGCGCAGGCCATGCTTCGGGGTGCCCCAAAACCAGCCCGGTTTCCTCCCACAACTCACGAATTGCGGCAGCGGCCAGAGCGTTTTGGAGGTTCGGTTCGGACCGCTCGGCCAGGCGTTCTTGGCATAGGGGCGGCATGGCAGAGGCCAGAGGGATCTCGGCATCTTCCTTGTCGACCGCGCCACCGGGAAACACGAACTTATTGGGCATGAACGCGGCTTTAGCCCCACGTTGCCCCATCAGGATGGACGGCTTTGTCATACGGTCGCGCAGAACGATAACCGTCGCCGCGTCACGGATCGCTGTTTTATCAACCGTCATGATGTGCCCATCTGGATAGTCCGGGTCATTACGACTTTTCAAACCCGTTCATGCGGCGCGCCCATTGATAGGCGACCACGGCACCTTTCAGTCGCGGCAATAGGAAAAGGGATAGCGCCGTGCAGCCTATCGCGAATATCAGGAACATCGTCAAAGGCTCGGGCCGCCAATGCACGTATGAGACATGCAAAGCAGGTGCCAACAAATGTCCGACCAGCAGAATCGTCAGGTAAGCCGGGCCGTCATCCGCCCTGTGGTGAAACAGTTCTTGCCCACAGGACGCGCAACTGTCGTTCACTTTTAGATAGCTATGCAACAGCTTTCCTTCACCGCATTTCGGGCAACGGCACCGAAACCCTTTGACCAATGCAGGCCAGGTCGGGCGTTCGTGCTGGGCTATGGTGTCGATCGTCTGATCTGTCATTGTGATACTCACACGTTCCAGTTTGAGGGATATTGCGCATCTTTTCCGCTGCAGAAAAGGGGGGTGCGTCGCTTTGTGCGCCTGCGCAGTGATAAACTTTTTCGGGTTTCTGCGACGGAACCCGCGCATCGCCACGTTTGAACCTATGTGAGCAGCGGCAAAGACGCCGCACAAACAAAGGAAAACCGATATGAAAAGCGCGAAGTTTATCCCGGCGATTGTCCTTTCTGCGGTCGCAATTACAGGCACCTCGGTTCTGGCGGCAGGTCCGCGCGGTCACGAACCTGTGACCTTTGAAGAGCTGGACGCCAACAATGACGGTCAGGTGACGCTTGAAGAAATGCAGGCCCACCGAAGCCAGCGATTCACCGACGCCGATACTGACGGCGATGGCCAGTTGAGCGTTGAGGAACTGCAGGCGGCCAGCCAGAAGAAGGTGAACGAGCGCGTCTCGAAGATGTTCGAGAGGCACGATGCCAATCAGGACGGTTTTCTGAGCGAGGATGAGTTGCCCAAACCGCGCCGCGCTGACAAGATGTTTGACCGTATAGACGCAGACAATAGCGGTGCGATTTCGGAACAGGAATTTGCGGATGCGAAAAGCAAGATGGGTCGGCACCACAAGAAACGCGACAAGGGTGGTTCTGACGACAGCTGATGCGGGATGGAGGATCTGACCTCTCCACTGAACGATGTTCGCGGTGCCACCTGCACCGCGGACACGCCCAGCGATGACGTCTTGCTGGGTCAGTTCGCCCGTGGCGATGCAGCCGCCGCGCGCGTTCTGACTGACCGGCTTGGGCCGCGAAGTTTTTCGGTTGCCCTGCGGATGCTGGGGTCACGGGCTGAGGCCGAAGATATCACGCAAGAGGCCATGATGCGCCTGTGGAAGGTGGCTCCGGAATGGGTTTCGGGGCAGGCCAAGGTTTCAACATGGCTGTATCGCGTAACGATGAACCTGTGCGTGGATCACCTGCGCAAGCAAAAACCTTACCGACTGGCAGAGATTCCTGAGCCAGAGGATGGTCAGGCCAGTGTTGCCGAGCGCATGCAGGACGACGCCCGCAAAGATGCGCTGCAGCTGGCCTTATCGCAATTGCCCGAGCGTCAGCGACAGGCCGTTGTATTGCGGCATATCGAAGAATTGCCCAACCCCGAGATTGCCGGGATCATGGGCATTTCCGTAGAAGCGGTCGAGAGTTTGACTGCTCGTGGCAAGCGGGCTTTGACAGGGATATTGGCCGGAAGACGAGATGAACTGGGGTATGACCGATGACTGAAGACGAAAAACGCTTGGATCAGTTGTTTGCGCAGGCCCGGCAGGACCGGCCAGAGTTGCCTGACGCGCTTGCGGTTCGCATCTTGACCGACGCGGAAGAAGTGCGCCTCGGCCGGACGAAGCCGGAAGGCAAGCCCTCTCGGGCTCTTTGGGCGCGGATTGTTGACGGCGTCGGAGGTTGGCAAGGCATGGGCGGGTTGGTTGCGGCCAGTGTTGCAGGGGTTTGGATCGGTTTTGCCGCGCCGGGTTTCCTGCCGGACCCGGCGACAATTCTATTCGGTCAAGACACCAGCATTGTGCTCGCGGATCTTGACACATCATTTCTGGAGGACGCCGAATGAGCGATAGCCCAAAACCCAAGCGTCGGTGGATGCCAGTCTTGTTGGGCGTGTCCTTGGCCCTGAACTTGCTGATCATCGGAATTGCCGTTGGAGCGACCCTTCGTGTCAAAGGAGGCGAACGCGCCAAGGCTCCGCCCGGCTTTGGTTCGGCGCTCTATCGGGCCTTGCCGAAAGAGGATCGGAAGACTTTGCGTGGGGATTTGTCGGACCGGCACAGGAAAGGGGCCAGCAGTCGGTATCAGGACTTTGCTGCGCTGAACGAGGCATTGCGCGCCGAACCCTTTGACCCGGCCACCATCCAGACCCTTCTGACCCGACAAGCGCAGTCCACGGCCGAACTGCAAGTTGCATTGCAGAACAAGTGGCTTGCTCGCATTTCGGCGATGACCGATGCCGAGCGCACGGCCTATGCGAACCGGCTGGAAGAAGTCATTCGGCGCGGGCCGCATGACCGCAAGAAAAAGAATTGAAGTGTCAGGCAGCGCATTGTCTGACCCGAACCTGATTTCTTCCGGCCCGTTTCGCGGCATAAAGCGCGGTATCGGCGGATTTTATCAAACCATCCAACGGTTCCCGTTGCGAATGTGGCGGTTGGGTCGCGATAAGCCCGATACTGATTGTCACCGGCACCCTGTTCAAAGAGCCGGGCAGCGCAAACGGTGTCTGGCGAATACAGTCGCATAGGGTACGGGCCGTGGACAGGGCCGATGCTTGGGTCGTTTCTGGCAAACCAATCAGAAACTCCTCGCCACCTATGCGAGCGACGAAGCCGGATGAACCGACTGTGCGCTCCATCCTTCGTCCGGCTTCGGTCAGAACAAAGTCGCCCGCGTCGTGGCCATAGCGGTCGTTAATGGATTTGAAATGGTCCAGATCAGCCAGCATGATGGCAAATCCCTGCTCGACCCGAGAGGATTTCCGAGCGATCTGATCCATTGCCCGCATTGCATAGCGACGATTGTGCAGGCCGGTCAGGGGGTCGATCCAGGATTCAGCGATCCCGCGGTGAAGCGACGCGCGCATTTGGTCCATTCGGATTTTCCGAGCGATCTGGTTATCCAGTCTCAGTAAAACTTCTTCGGGGCAAAAACCGCCCAAACAGATCGCATCCACCCCGCGATCAAGCGCCTCGGACGCGAGAGAGGCGTTTTCTTGGGGCAGAACCCCGATCAATACGGTTCGCCGCGTTGCCCCCCTGGACCTGAGATCGGCAAGGGTATTCAAATCTGAGGCGTTTGCCCCGATTTCAACTACGATTGCATCCGGAAGCGGCCCTGACAAAAGCCTCTGCAAATTCGAAGATGTGTGAGCGGTCAGGTTGTGGTGCGTACGATCTGACAGCGCCTTGTGCCACAGCGCGCTTGTTCTGGAAGTCTGGGCCAGAACAGCAACACGCGCTTTCTTTCGCGGAGCATTGAAGCCCGCAACAGGTTCAGCAAAGCCAATCGGCTGCGACCCGCTTCCGACCTTGAGTTCCTGAGTGTCAGCTCGTGCACGCAGCAGGCTGCGGACCCGGGCCAGCAATAGTGTATCTTTGAAAGGCGGGGCAAGGACATCGTCCAATCCGTCGGAAAGCGCTTTCAGCCTGGCGGCCCTGTCGTTTTGCGCGGCAATGGCGACAACCGGCACGTCCACAAGATCGGGGTCTGCCGCCACCAGGTTTTTGACGTCCGCGGCAGTGCCATCAGGAAGCGATTGCGCCGTCAGCACAAGATCGGGCCGCGTACGCCTTAATAACCCGGCCAGACCGTCCAGTTTTTCACCTTGGACCACGTGATACCAAGCGGCTGTCAGCTGAACTTTCAGCATGATGCGATTGGTAGAGGTCCCGTCTAGGACAAGGATGGTTCCCTGCACGGACATATGAGTCACCGTTGATTGCATGTGTTGCCAAAGTCTTTATGAGTCTGGTTAACAAACCCTTTCCAATGTCTGATCCGGGGTCACTTTTATGGCACTCTCTGCCCAATCCGCTGAAACGCTGGCGCTCGATGTTCTGGGCTGGCTGGTGGGGAACGAAGAACTTTTGCCTGTGTTTCTTGGCTCGACCGGTGCGTCCGCTCAGGACATCAGAGACGGGGCGGGTGACACGGGTTTCCTTGGGTCCGTGCTGGACTTTCTAATGCTTGACGATTCGTGGGTGGTGGCCTTTTGTGATGCCAAATCCGTACCTTACGAGTTGCCCGGCCAAGCGCGTGTCGTTCTGTCTGGCGGCGCGGATGTTCACTGGACCTGAGTTCTAACTTTTCTGGAGTCTACAATGCCCATCGACGCGATCCTGTTCGACAAGGACGGTACCCTGTTTGATTTCGCAAACACCTGGGGGGCTTTTGGACGCAACGTGTTGTTGCGGCTGGCAGAAGGAAATCATCAGCACGCTGCCGAACTGGGTCGCGTTATCGGGTTCGACTTGGAAAAGGTGGCTTATTCGGAAGATAGCGTCGTTATCGCAGGAACGGTGGAGGAGGTCGCCGAGGCATTGGCCCCTCATCTTCCTGAAATGACGCAGGACGCCCTTATAGATGTATTGAATACCGAGTCAGCTTTGGCACCGCAGGCACCTGCGGTTCCGTTGGTTCCCTTTTTGGATGGCCTACGGCAGGCAGGCTTGAAGCTGGGCGTGGCCACGAATGACGGAGAGATGCCCGCGTTAGAGCATCTGGCCTCGGCCGGTATTCGCGATCACTTTGATTTTGTTGCGGGGTATGACAGCGGGCACGGTTTCAAACCGGGTCCGGGGCAGCTTTTGGCGTTTGCGGCGCATGTTGAGGTTTCCCCCGAACGGGTCGCCATGGTTGGCGACAGCCTTCACGACCTGCAAGCCGGGCGCGCGGCAGGCATGACTACAGTCGGAGTGCTGACCGGACTTGCGCAAGCCGACGCGCTGGCGCCAATGGCTGATGTTGTGCTGCCTGACATCGGGCATATTCCGGGGTGGCTGGCGAAGTTCTGAACAAATTGGCGTCAGAATCGCCGGTTCGGGCATTGAATCCGACATAGCTTGTCGCAGACAGAGCGGCCAGCCGTCGGACTTCGGGGCTTGCTTGAGAAAAGGCAAGCTCCGGGAGGATCCAATGGCCGAGACAAAAACGCGTAGACGCCGCAGCGGAGGGCGCGCGGGTGCCGCCGAGCGCCGAGGAACCGCGGTGATTGACCAGATGCCCTGGAACCCTCCGGTCAATATCGACAATCCCACCGAACCTCTGGACGAAGCCGGTATCGAGGCGGTTCACGAAGGGGCCATGCGCATCCTCGAAGAAATCGGGATCGAATTCTACAACGAAGAAGCCATCGCAATCCTGCGCGAAGCCGGATGTACGATAGAGGGTGACAATGTCCGTATGGGGCGCGACTTTGTCATGGAGATGGTCCGAAAAGCTCCGTCCTCGTTCACGATAACGCCGCGCAACCCGGATCGGAAGATCGAGATCGGCGGGAAAAACATGCTTTTCGGAAACGTGTCTTCGCCACCGAATTACTGGGACATGGAGATCGGAACCAAAGTACCGGGTAACCGCGAAATGTGTCGGAACCTGTTGAAATTGACGCAGTATTTCAACTGTATCCACTTTGCTGGCGGGTATCCGGTTGAACCGGTTGATATCCATGCCAGCGTTCGCCACCTGGATGTGCTCTATGACAAGCTGACCCTGACGGACAAGGCGATGCACGCTTATTCTCTGGGCAAGGAGCGGGTTGAAGATGTCATGGAGATGGTGCGGATCGCAGGTGGTCTGAGCGATGAGGAATTCGAGGCAGAGCCTCGGATGTATACGAACATCAACTCAACCTCGCCGTTGAAACATGACCATCCAATGATTGACGGTTGCCTGCGTCTGGCACGGAGAGGGCAGGCCATAGTCGTGACCCCGTTCACTCTTGCGGGGGCAATGGCACCGGTGACGATGGCCGGGGCGGTGGCGCAGTCTCTGGCCGAGGCGCTGTGTGCGATCGCTTTGTTCCAGTATGTGCGTCCGGGTATCCCCTGCGTGATCGGTACATTTACCTCCAATGTCGACATGAAGTCGGGTGCGCCTGCATTCGGGACACCGGAATACATGCGCTCGACCCAGATGACAGGCCAGATGGCGCGGTATTACGGTCTGCCGATGCGATCTTCTGGAGTGTGCGCGGCCAACGTTCCAGACGGGCAATCCGTTTGGGAGACCTCGAACTCTCTGTGGGCAGCCGTTCAATCGGGCACCAACATGGTTTATCACGCAGCCGGTTGGCTTGAAGGTGGGCTGATCGCAAGCCCGGAAAAGTTCATTATGGACTGCGAGATTCTGCAGCAAATTCAACGCTATATGCAGCCAGAAATCACGGCCACCGGACCGGATGAAATTGCGTTGGAGGCAATTAAGGCGGTTGGAAACGATGGCCACTTCTTTGGCATCCAACACACGCAGGATCGCTATACGACCGCGTTTTATCAGCCGTTCCTGAGCGATTGGAAAAACTACGAAGGCTGGAACGTCGCCGGAGGAATCTGGACGGCAGAGCGTGCGCATCACATGTTCAAGGAAATTATCACCAGCTTCGAGCCTCCGGCGATGGATGACGGAATACGCGAAGAATTGGCAGATTTCGTGACCCGCCGAAAAGCCGAAGGAGGGGCTCCGACGGATTTCTAATGCGAAAGGGAAACTTCTCGTTTGAGACTAGGGCGTATTGTACCTATCTCACCGGGTTTCTTGGCTTTTTGTTAAGGATTCTAGGATCAGACTGAGGATGTAACCACACTGGGGCATCTTATGCATGGTCTGATCAATCGGGCGGTACAGTCATTTGTTTGTGCGACCTACGGGCAGTCGTGCTGGCTGAAAGTGACCGAAGCGGCAGACTTGGGTTTCTCCGAGTTCGAGGCGATGCTTGTCTACGACGATGATATGACCCTTAGGGTTCTGGATGTCCTCTGTGCCAAGCTGAAACGGGCCCGCGCTGAAATCCTAGAAGACCTCGGCACGTATCTGGTGTCGCATCCCAACATGGAAGGATTGCGGCGTCTGCTGCGGTTCGGAGGGGAAACCTACGTCGAATTTCTGCATTCACTGGACGATTTGTCTGACCGGGTCAGGTTGGCAGTCTCTGATTTGAAGCTTCCCACGCTTGAGCTGCGAGAGCTGTCGCCGGCAGAGTTCCAACTGTACTGCTATCCGGGTCTACAAGGCTATTCCAGTGTAATGGTTGGCGTTTTGCCGAGCCGTGTCACATTTCCCTAGCGACAGCGGTCAGGACCTCTGCAATGTGCCGCTTAACGCGCGGAAGTTCCCCGACAACTGGCAAAACCCGGCCTTGGAAAGAGGCGCGATCCAGCTCTTGCGGGATGTCCTCAAGCACATGGCCGCCCATACAGGCAAAAAATGGCAGGCAGATTGCTTGTGCACCGGTACCCTCGGCCACTTCGGAAATGGATGGAGGTTCCTCGACGAACCCGACGCGCACCGATCGAAACGCCAGTACCCTTTCGAGATTGCGTGCGAAAGTTCTGGCAACTTCCGACGGGTTGCGGCTGCGGCCCGATCCGTGGGCTGCCAATATGAGGTGCGTGCAGTTGGGCTCCCATTTGGTTTCCGCCAGGGTGTCTCGCAGGGCTTCCGAAGCCAGCGAGGGTAAGTTGGCGTCGGTGCCCAAAGGATCAAGAATACGCACAGGTCTGTCCCCAACGCGGTTTGGCAGCGCGCTGGTCACGAACCACCCCTTGGCCATAAACAGTGGGTAGATAACTGTGTCATCGGGCAATTCATCCAGTTTGGATTCAAGCCTGCCAGGGGCGGCGAGCGTAGAGGACGTAACGGTTATGCCGTTGCTTAGATTGTTTACCTCGGCTGCATATGCGGCCAGCGCTGCCTCTGCGGGCTCCGGGTCAGAAGGCTGACCGTGGGCAACGATAAGAGCGTGGGGCATTGAAGTCGTCCTGCTAGGTTTCGCGAAAGGTGTGTCCGGCATGGACAAAGTCAATGTGTATTTCGAGTGGGTTACCCCAGCAATGTCAGCCAGAGCCACACCGTCAGAATGGATGCCGCCGTACCGATCAAAACCGAGGACACTGCGACCCGTTTTGCCCGCCCGTACATATTCGCAAAGATATAGGCGTTAAAGCCGGGTGCCATGGCCGCATTCAAGACGCCGGAACGGAACAGATCCTGTGGCAGCCCAACCGTTGATCCAAACAGCCAAACCAGACTTGGGTGAAGCATAAGAGATACGCAACAGACAAATGCAATCGCACGCAAGTCGCCTTCGGGTTTGTATTTGACCAGAACACCGCCCAATGCGAACAACCCGCCGGGCAACGCTGCGCGCGTCATCAGGCCAAGCGCCTCATCCACGACCGCAGGGACTGCGATCCCCGAAAGGTTGACGGCAAAACCTAAGGCGATGCCGAGGATCAGGGCATTCCGAAACATGGCCGACAGGACTGAGCGAACCATAAGCGCCCTGCCATTGCCGCGGTTCCGAATTACCTCCATCACCGTGATGCCAACGCCATAGCAAAAGGGAGAGTGGAAGGCGATAATTGCGTAGTTGCCCGTCAGATTCTCGGGCCCATAGGCGCGTTCTGTAATCGGCAGCCCCAGCAGAACCGAATTGGAGAACAGGCAGCAGAACCCTATGACGACACAGTCCTCCCAATCTCGATTGAAAATCAGGCGCGCACCGAACATTCCGGCGCAAAAGCATAGCGCGGCGGCAGTGTAAAAGCTGGCGAGCAAACGCGGATCAAAGCTGGCGCTAAGGTCCAGGTGGGAAATCGCCAGAAACAGCAGGCACGGGATCGCGAACCCTTGGGTGAATTTCATCAGCCCATCGACGTGGACTTGCTTGAAATACCCGGCCCGAGTTGAGGCGTAACCCGCTCCAATCACAAGGAAAACCGGAAGAATTACATCAAGCAGGCTTTGCAGCATCTACCGCCCCACAAAAATTGCCGCGTTGGGCATGGTTATCGTGGTGCAGGCGGTCAGGGCGTCACAGCGCCTGATGGATCACCATGCCGTCGAAAGCAGGGGTGATGTGATCAGCGGTTTCCGCTTGGACCTTGGCAAAGTCGAGGTCGATATGCATGTTGGTCAGAACAGCGGTCTTGGGTTGCAGTTTTTCGATCCAACCCAACGTTTTTTCCAGATGCGCATGAGTAGGGTGCGGTGACCGCCGCAGCGCATCAATGATCAGACAGTCCAACCCTTCCATCATCGTCCAGGCATCGTCGTAAATCTCGGCAACGTCGGGCAGATAGGCCAGATTGCCCATCCGAAACCCCAAAGCGTCGATCGAGCCGTGGTTGACCTTGAACGGACGGAAGGGGATGGGTCCTCCGGGGCCGTTGACCTCGAAAGGGCCATCAATGGTTTTCAGATCGAGGATCGGGGGATAAGGCGAGCTGTCGGGCTGAATGAACGCATATCCAAACCGTCCCAGAAGATCGTTTTGAGTGTCTCCATCCGCCCAAACGGGCACACGTTCACGCATGTTGAAAACGATCATGCGCAGATCGTCGATGCCGTGCACGTGATCTGCATGCGAATGGGTATAGACTACGCCGTCCAGACGGCCAGTGCCCGTATCAAGCAACTGACTGCGCATGTCTGGTGTCGTGTCGATCAGAACCGAAGTCGTCCCCTCGGGGCCGTCGCGTTCTACCAGCATCGAGCAGCGCCGGCGCACATTCTTGGGGTTCGTCGGATCGCAGTCGCCCCAGTGACCACCCAACCGGGGAACGCCGCCAGAAGACCCGCAACCAAGGATCGTACAGCGCAGCGTTGTCATGCAGCCGCCTTGTACGTTGCGGCCTTGGTGAACAGCCGGTCAAAATTCGCCTGCGTCTGGGCTGCGAATTCAGGGTAGTCCATTCCAAAAACCTCGGCCCCTTTTCGGGCAGTATGGGCCGTGTAGGCAGGTTCGTTGCGCTTACCTCGGAACGGAGGCGGCGCCAGATAGGGTGCGTCGGTTTCGACAAGGATGCGGTCGACCGGGGCGCTGGCGAATATGTCCCGAAGCTCTTGGCTTTTGGGAAAGGCGGCGATGCCGGACATTGACAGGTAAAAGCCCAAGTCCAATGCAGCTTTCGCCAAGTCCGCCGAAGATGAAAAACAGTGCATAACGCAGGAATACGGCGCGTTGCGATATTCCTCGTTCAAAATCCGCGCCATATCATCGTCGGCAGCGCGGGCATGGATAATCAGTGGAAGGCCCGTCCGTTGCGCGGCTTCGATGTGGATGCGCAGGGATTGCTTTTGCACCTCGGCGCTATCGGCGGTGTAGTGATAATCCAGACCGGTCTCACCAATGCCCACGAATTTGGGGTGCTGTGAAAGAGCCACCAATTCGTCAACGGTTGCCATCGGTTCATCAGCGGCGCTCATGGGGTGCGTGCCAGCGGCGTAGAAGACCGGCGCATGCGCCTCTGCGATCGCGCGGATGGTGGGTTCATTGCGCAACCGGGTGCAGATCGTAACCATCCGGGTCACGCCTGCTTGGGCTGCGCGGGTCACGATCTCGTTCAACTGGCCATCGAAATCGGGGAAGTCCAGATGGCAATGACTGTCTGTAATTTGGGGCGTGTCGCTCATCTGCTCTGACCGGCGGTTTCCTGTATCTTGAACACCGTATCTAGGACCAAAGCGGCAGGGTCAAGGTTCACGGCCTGACCATGTCGCGCCCGTGATGTGACCAGGGCTGCCGTGTCCGCCCATTGGCGGGCCTGATGGGGGGATCGGGACAAGCGGGACAACAGTTCCGCCTCGCCGGGGGCTGCTTCTGGCATCGGCGGCGCACCCGATGCGCCTGTGACAGCCAACCGCGACAGAGCGATCTCGGTCAACGTGAGTAGCAATTCAAAGCGTTCGGCCGCACCGCGCTGCGCCGCAGCTTCGGCCAATGCAAGCGCGCGCTGGCGATCCAACCTTGGAAGTGTGCCAAGTACGGCGATCAGTTCCGCGTAAATTTCCAACCCGCCCAGATTGATCAGACGCACGGCAGCACCGACTGAACCCGAAGCCAGGGCGGTCAGATGATCGGGGTTGCTGGGTGGCTCTGCTCCGGTTTGAGTCAAAGCCGTCAGCATATCCTCAGTGCCAAGCGGCGAAAGCCTGAGCGTCCGGCACCGTGACCGGATCGTCGGCAGCAGACGCGAGGGTTGGTGCGACACCATCAGAATCGTGGTGCGAGCCGGGGGCTCCTCTAGCATCTTCAGCAGGGCATTCGCCGCGATGACGTTCATCTCATCCGCAGAGTCTACGATGACAACCCGACGCCCACCGTCGGCTGACGATAGACCGAAGAACCGTCCGAGTTTACGGATATCCTCGGCCACGATTTCGTTGCGCATCTTCCCCTTGTCATTGACTGTCCGGATGATCGAGGCCAAGCCCGGGTCAGCTCCGGCCCGAATGCGGTGGGAAACAGGGTGATCCTCGTCAATATCCAGAGACGCCGGCGGCGGAGGCGCACCGAAAAGGCCGTCTTCTTCAGCGACCGGCGTGGCCAGCAAAAACCGCGCAATACGCCACGCCAATGTGGACTTCCCGACACCGCGTGGCCCGGTCAGCAACCAGCCGTGATGCAGACGATCCGAGTTGTATGCGGTCAGAAACGCTTGCTCGGCCTCGGTTTGCCCGAAAAGCTGTCGGGTCTCACGCGGGTGAGGGGCACCGGGTGCCTGATCCGGGGGCTGGGGTTCGTCGCTCATCAGTGGTTTACCGCAAAGCCTGTTCAACGATTTCTGTCACATCTCGGGCGACACTGTCCATGTTCCTGTTGCCGTCGATCACGCGAAACCGTTGAGAAAACTCATTTGCAAGGGCAAGAAAACCGGCCCTCATTTTTTGCTGAAGGTCCAGGCCGAAATCTTCAAACCGTTCTTCCGTTCCCTGACGACCCTTGGCGCGGGACAATCCGATTTGAGGGTCCATGTCGATCAGAATGGTCAGATCAGGCTCGCGACCAATCATCAGGCTGTGCAACTGGTCCACCAGCCCCCGCAAGTCACCGCGTGAAAGCCCTTGATACATGCGGGTGCTATCGGCAAAGCGATCACATATCACGACTTTACCAGCGGCCAGGGCGGGTTCGATCGTGCGCTCCAAGTGGTCGCGTCGTGCGGCAGTGAATAGCAGAATTTCTGTTTCGGCGGACCACCGGTCGGGGTCGCCTTCAAGCACGAGCCTGCGGATTTCTTCGGCCCCTTCGGACCCGCCAGGTTCGCGGGTCAGGACAACGTCGTGACCCTTGCTGCGCAAATGCTCTGCCAGCTTGTGCGCTTGCGATGACTTGCCTGATCCATCAATACCTTCAAAGGTCAGAAACAATCCGCTACTCGTCACAGTGCGTCCAACGGATTGCCGATCACGTCAGTGAAAACAAGGCTGCCTACAGTCATCATCCGCACCACAAATCCGCCGGTTGCAACATCGTTTGCCGCGACCAGTGGGCGGCGGATTTCCGGTAGACCTTCGGGCTTGATGACCAACTCGGCCAGCTTCTGCCCCTTTTTGATCGAGTTTTCCGATGCGTCGACGGGTCCGTCGTAGACTATTTCGGCCTCGACATCCTTGTCGCCCAGAACAGGTAGAAGGAAAGTCAGATCACCATCGGGAACCAGCCCAACCGTCTTTTCCGCGCCCATCCAGACCTTGGCTTGGGCTATCGGCGCTTCGGCGTTGGCAATTGTCCTCTCGACAAAATTGCGAAACGACCAGTTAACCACGGCCTCAGCCTCCTCTGCGCGGCGAGCGGTACTGTCGAGCCCGGAAAGCACAAAAATTACACGACGGTCGCCCTGTTCGGCTGAACCAACAAGCCCGTATCCTGCCTCTTGCGTGTGGCCGGTTTTCAATCCATCCGCACCGATACCTAGCTTGAGCAGGGGGTTGCGATTGCGCGAGTTTGAAGGCGCGCGGCCATCGAATTCAAACTCCTCCTCGGCGAACAGAGGGTAATATTCCGGAAAGTCGGTGATCAGTCGATCCGCAAGAACTGCCAGATCATGAACCGACATCAAATGCCCTGCTGCGGGCCAGCCGTTGGAATTGGCGAAATTCGAGTTGTCCATGCCCATCTGTTCGGCGCGCTGGGTCATGTAACGCGCGAACCCGGCTTCGGTTCCGTCGGGGCTGAGTGCTTCGGCAATCACCACACAGGCATCGTTGCCGGACAACACGATTATGCCCCGCAACAAATCTTCGACCCGGACGCGGTCCTGAGTGTTCAGGAACATGGTCGAGCCGCCATAGCTCATGGCGTGTTCCGAAACGGGCAGTTCTTCGTCCAGCGTCAGGCGGCCGTCACGCAGCGCCTCGAATGCGACGTAAAGTGTCATGAGTTTGGACATCGACGCCGGTGGCAGCGGTTGGTCCGCGTCTTTGGCCAACAGGACGGTGCCTGTTGTTTGATCCATCACATAGGCAGCGCGCGCCGTTGTGTCGAATGCCTGAGCGGGCAGGGCGAACAGCGCCAGCCCGAGGGTCAAGACAGATGATCGCAATGAGGACAGCACTTGGGCCTCCTTTGTTTCAGTTTTTGACCAGGAAGGCGTCCGAGAAGCCCAGGTCTTTTACATCGCTTTGAAGGGCGATGCGTTCACCTCGTGTCGAGGCCGGGCCGACCAGAACCCTCCAGACAGATTTGTCATCGGTTTCAAGTTTGCGAACCTCGGCGGGCAACCCGTTGCGCCGTATCTTATCAGCGGCACTTTTTGCGTTTGCTTCGACGCCGAATGTGCCGACCTGAACATAGGGCTTCGACAGTGAACCAGATGATCTTTCCGGTGCCGCCGTGCTGCTGGCAGGGGTCGGTTCAGAGGCTTCAATCGCGGCGGCAGCACCTTGGATCGGATCAAGCGGGGTTTCCGTGATTTCGTCGGCCGGTTTCTTTTGCCACCATTTCCGCTTGGTGGTTTTTTCCTCGGGCGGAGTAACCTCTGGGTCGCTCAAGGTTGCCGTTGGGGCCGCTTCTACGGTTGCTTCGACAGCTTCTGTCGTGGCTTCACTTGCTGTCTCGGCCGCGGTTTCCGAAGCTACCGCAGCAGCACCTGCAGCGGCGGCGGTCGTTTCTTTCTTTTGCCACCATTTCCGCTTGGCGGGTTTTTCGGAGCCATCAGAGGCCGTTTCAGCCGCATCAACCTGGGATTTATCATCTTCCTGCGCCGAAGCCTGTTCCGTCGATTCTGGGGCTTCCTCGGGCTCGGGTTCAGGTGGCTCGACTGGTTTGCGGCGCAATGCAACGACCTGAACTTTGGTAGGAGACCCCGCGAGAATGCCCAGTTCCTCTGCAGCATTGGAAGATAGCTGGAGGGCCGGTCCCGGCAGGTTTCGTTCCCGGCGGAACAGCGCACCGGTGACGGTTTTGTTGTTCGCCGTGTTCTTGATACGCACCCGTTCGGGCTGTGTAACATCAGGGTGGGCCACCCAAACGCCGCCCAGCGAAGGACGACCGTCCCACAAGCCAGCCTCGGTCAGCTCGAAAACTTCGGGCGCTTCGACGTCATCGCGCTTGTTTCCCGTAGCATCCGGGAAAAGTTCGACTACGCCGTCGTTCTGGGCACTGTCAGTCACGGCCTCGGAAGATACGTTGTCAGGTGACAACGTCTCATCACAGCCAGCCAGTACAGCAGAAATAACGGCCAGAACCGCCAAAGCTCGCGGTTTTGCGCGTGTCTCGGTCGCTCGCTTCATTTTGTCATCCCTTGCCTGAAGGGGCCTCGTTTCCTGAGCCCCGCCGCCGATAGCCGGTTCTGAATTGCCAGCCTGATACGGTCTTTCGAGTGGATCATAGCCTGCCCAATGTGTCATGGAAAGACCGCTGCGTGAGCTTCGGCAAGATTTCCCTATTTGGTCTTGCCACCGGTTTCGGTTGGCCTTAGACCCTCCCTCACGCGGGGAGGTGGCAGAGTGGTCGAATGCGGCGGTCTTGAAAACCGTTGGGCGTGAGAGCGTCCCCAGGGTTCGAATCCCTGTCTCCCCGCCACCCCACCTAATTTATCGTGAGTCGGTCTTGTTAGACTTGCTTTGCTTTAGCGACGCAGAATTCACTGGTTGTCGACATGCCACCCCATGCCTAAATCCGACAGATGCCTTTGAACCCGCCCAGGGTAATCAGATACGATTGCATCCACGCGCAGGTCGATCATCCTGCTTATTTCTTCGTGCTCATTGACCGTCCAAACGGCGACACATAAGCCCAGCTCTTTTGCGAGGGCCACATTTTCTGCTGTTACATCCGCATAATATGGGCACCAAAGCGAACCACCGGCTTGCTTGACCAAAAGTGGGATTTCGTCGCGGCGACCTCGGAAGTCTGGGCAAACCGCCTTTGAGGAATCCTCGCCCACATCGTCCTCATTTTCCGGAAGCTGCGTAAGGTAAGAAGACGGCATATCCGGAGCCTGTCGCTGGCATTCTTCTAGTAGGTTCCAGTCAAAACTGTGCAAAACCGCGCGCGTAGATAGATCTTTGGCGCGAACCTCCTGAAGAACGCGCTTAACAAAATTCTCTCGATAAAGCGCATCGTGAGCCAGGTCAGGATCCGACTTCAGTTCGAGCATCAGATAGGCATCGCCGTATTTTTGTTCGGCTACCAAATCGAGCAGGTCTATCAGTCTTGGGACGCGCACGCCGTCCAGTTGCGCCTGATCCGGGAAGCGTTGGCCATAGGCAGAATGCCCGTCTAACCGTCCAATATCGAATTGCTGGATCTGCTCGAAAGTCAGAGATGAGACTTTCGGCTCTTTTCCGGACAGAAACAGGCCATTGGTGTCGCGAAAGCTAGATGCGTGCAGACGATGATTGTGGGTTATGACCGGAACGTCATCAGCCGTCAGAACGACATCAAATTCAAGAAGCGGTACGCCGATGGACAGCGAAAAGTCAAAGCCAATCATGCTGTTTTCAGGCAAAACGCCTCTTGCCCCTCGATGTCCCACAACACGGATCAGGTTGTTGCCACCACGAAATGCTTCGACCTGCGGGAACCCCATTAGTTTTCCAACCTTTCCCCGGTTGATTGGTCAAACAGATGCATGTGCTCGGAGGCGACCGAAAACCGCATGTTCGGATGCCGGCCCTCGATCGGATGGACGCCCGGAAGGCTTATCGTGATCGCTCCGCCGACTCTCGCGAGTTGACCGTGTAACAGAGTGTTGGCCCCTAACGGTTCTGCCATTTGGATCGCCGCTTCTAGCGGACCACTGTCATCCAACAACAGGTGCTCTGGGCGGATGCCCAGCTTCAACGCGCAATCGGGACCCGCAGATGGGCCAACTTCAATTTCACCGATCCTGACTGTCCCGTTTTCGCGCCAGGCATCAAACACATTCATCGCGGGGCTCCCAATGAACTGTGCCGCGAACAGTGTTCTCGGTGTTTCGTACACCTCTAGCGGTGTTCCGATCTGTTCGGCGATGCCGCCGTTCATGACGATCATCCTGTCTGCCATCGTCATCGCTTCGACCTGATCGTGGGTTACGTAAAGCGAGGTGATGCCCAGCTTTTCCTGAAGCTCACGAATTTCCAGACGCATCTGAACACGCAATTTAGCGTCCAAGTTCGAAAGCGGCTCATCAAACAGAAATACTGCTGGTTCGCGGACAATAGCCCGACCCATTGCAACCCTCTGACGTTGGCCGCCGGAAAGTTGTCTTGGTTTGCGTTCCAGTAAGGGTTCCAGTTGCAACAGCTTGGCGGCCTCAGTCACCTTCTGGTCGATCTGGTTCTTGGGCAGACCGGCGATCTTAAGGCCGTACCCCATATTCTGGCGCACAGACATATGTGGATAAAGTGCATAGTTCTGGAACACCATCGCGATGTCCCGATCCATCGGCTCTTTGTCGTTGGCTCGTTCCTCTCCAATTCGGATTTCGCCATCAGTCACGGTTTCGAGCCCCGCAACCATCCGCAACAGCGTGGACTTGCCGCAGCCCGATGGGCCAACGATCACGATGAACTCACCATCAGCAATATCGATATCGATGCCGTGGATGACGTCCGTCGGGCCAAAGCTCTTTTTGACGTTCTCTAGTGTTACTGTTGCCATTTCTTACTTCTCGCTATCGACAAGGCCGCGGACAAAGAGCTTTTGCATTGATACCACCACGATGACCGGAGGGATCATCGCCAGAATAGATGTGGCCATGATGACCGGCCATTCGGCCACATCATCGCCGGACGGGAACATCTGTTTGATGCCCATCACGATGGTGTTCATTTCAGGGTCGGTGGTGATGAGCAGCGGCCACAGGTATTGGTTCCAGCCATAGATAAACAGGATCACGAACAGCGCCGCGATATTGGTCCTGCTCATGGGCACAACGATATCAATGAAGAACCGCATCGGGCGGGCCCCGTCGACTCGAGCTGCTTCGGCCAGTTCATCCGGGATTGTCAGAAAGAATTGCCGGAACAGGAACGTCGCCGTAGCCGAGGCGATAAGAGGGAAGATCAACCCATAGTAGCTGTTGAGCATGCCGAACCCGGCGACAACTTCAAAGGTGGGAACAATGCGGACTTCGACCGGGAGCATAAGGGTCAGGAAGATCAGCCAAAAAAACGTCGTGCGCCCGGGAAATCGGAAATAGACAATCGCAAAGGCTGACAATAGTGAGATCACGATCTTGCCCATCGCAATACCGATGGCCATCACGAGGCTGTTGAACAACATCGTGGCGACAGGGACATTCACGCCGGAAAACAGCGCGGCTTTGTAGTTTTCCAAAAACTGATCACCCGGCACCAACGGCATGGGTGGAGACACGATTTCCGGCTGGCTAACGGTCGAGGCCACAAATGCCAGCCAGATCGGAAAGAAGATGATCACAACGCCAAGGATCATTAGCGCATGGGTTAACCAGATCCCCATCCCGCGTTTTTCGACCATTCCGTGTTGTTGGGCGGCCATCAGTAGTGCACCCTTTTTTCCACATATTTGAACTGGATGACGGTCAACAAGCCTACCACGATCAGCAGAATGACGGACTGCGCCGAGGATGACCCAAGATCCTGCCCGACGAACCCGTCTGAGAAGACTTTGTAGACCAGAATTGTCGTCGCTTGTTGTGGGCCTCCGCCTGTGATGGTGTGGATAACGCCAAAGGTTTCAAAGAAGGCGTAGACGACATTCACCACCAGCAGGAAGAACGCTGTCGGCGACAACAGCGGTAGAACGATTGTGAAGAACCGACGCCAAAAGCGCGCGCCGTCGATCGCGGCAGCCTCGATCACCGACCGCGGAACCGATTGCAGGGCTGCGAAAAAGAACAGGAAGTTATAGCTGATGCGCCCCCAAGCCGATGCTACAACCACCAGCCCCATGGCCTCGGTTCCGTTAAGGACATGGTTCCAGTCATAACCGAGCTGGCCCAGGTACCAAGACACGACACCAACGCGCGTGTTGAACATGAACAGCCATAGTACACCAGCCACGGCGGGGGCGACGGCGTAGGGCCAAATCAGCAATGTCCGGTAGACGCCCGATCCTTTGATCAAGCGGTCCGCAATGACCGCCAGAAACAAGGCCGGGATCATTGAACACAGCGTTACGAGCGTTGAAAACACCGCCGTTGTCACAAAAGAGGCGCGGTAGAATTTATCACTCAGCAGGAACTCAAAATTGCCGAGCCCGACGAATTGGGACGACAACCCAAAGGGATCAGGGATGAACAGAGATTGCCAAACGGCCTGGCCTGCGGGGTAAAAGAAGAAAACGGCGGAAATGATGACCTGAGGGGCAATCAGCGCCAATGGCAAAAGCCAGCCGCGGAAGGTGACGCGTTTTTCCATCCTGATATTCCACCGAAAAAAGAAAATGCGGGCCCTCAACAGGCCCGCATCAAATTAAGACTTATTGATTGGCGGATTCGAACCGGCGCAGCAGCGCGTCACCGCGTTCTTTTGCGCTGTCCATCGCTTCCTGCGCGGTCTTTTCACCGGACCAGACGGCCTCAAGCTCTTCGTCGATGATGCCGCGAATCTGGTCGAACGATCCAAGACGCAGACCTTTCGAGTTTGCGGTTGGTTCCTTTGCAGTCATCTGGATCACCGCGATGTCGGTGCCGGGGTTTTCGTCATAGAAACCTGCAGCACGAGTAGCTTCACCAGCTTCGGACGTGATTGGAAGATAACCGGTATTCTGGTGCCAAGCAGCCTGAATGTCCGACGACGAAAGGAAGCTCAGGAACTCGCCAACGCCTTTGTATTCCTCGGGATCATGGCCTTCCATTACCCAAAGCGATGCGCCGCCGATAATGGTGTTCTGAGGCTCGCTGGTGACGGCCTCCCAATAGGGTAGCGGGCGCACGTCGAACTCGAACTCAGCTTCAGAGCTGATACCGGCATAACCAGCCGAACTTTCGGTGAACAACGCGCATTCACCTGCCCGGAAATTTGCACCACCTTCGTTTCTGCGCCCGGTGTAGATGAACTTGCCATCCTTGGCCCAGTCACCCATTGCTGTCAGGTGTGCGACCTGCGCCGGACCGTTCAGCATCAGCTCGGTATCCAGACCGGCAAAACCGTTGTCCTGCGATGCGAACGGAACGTCGTGATAGGCCGAAAGGTTCTCGAGGTGAATCCAGCTTTGCCATGCGGTCACCAGCGGGCAGTCCTCACCGCCAGCCTTCAGCTGTTCAAGCACGTCGCCAACCTTTTCCCAGGTCGATAGATCTGTGTCCGGATCAACACCCGCCGCTTCGAAGGCATCACGATTGACCCACAGAACCGGTGTGGACGAGTTGAAAGGCAGTGAGAGCATTTCCCCGCCCGTTGTAGTATAGTACCCTTTGACGGCACCAATATACGCGTCAGGATCGAACGACGCACCGCTCTCAGCCATCACTTCATAGACGGGTTTGATCGCACCTTCGGCCGACATCATCGTTGCCGTGCCTACCTCAAAAACCATCAGGATGTGGGGCTGCTCACCGGCGCGGAAAGCGGCAATACCTGCGTTCAGAGTTTCCGAGTAATTGCCTTTGTGGCTTTCGACCACGACGAACTCATCCTGGCTGGCGTTGAACTCTTCAACCTGCGCTTTAACAAGCTCACCCAGTCGGCCGGTGAAGGCGTGCCAAAACTGAACTTCAGTTTGCGCCATCGCCGCCACGGGGGACAACGCAGTGGTTACGGCAAGAGCGCCGAGAAAATGCTTATTCATGATTCCTCCCATGCATCAGTGTTGATGCTTCGTTGAATGCCGACTGCAACGCGTAATCAGCACACATGACGATTTCACGACGTTAACGTTACAAATTTATAATTCAAGCATTTAATTTTTGAGAAAAACATAACATTGCATTATAAACTGGCTAAGAAACAACGAACCAGGTTCAAAGCATGAGTCAAACTTTGAGAATCCGCCAATTGGAAGCGCTCATGGCAGTTTCCACAAATGGGTCGGTCACCGCTGCAGCTACGGATCTTGGGATAAGCCAGCCTGCGGTCAGCCGACTGCTTTCTGATCTGGAAAAATCGCTTGGCTTTCAACTTTTTGATCGCCGTGAAGGTCGCTTAGTGCCTTCGCAGGAGGTGCGTTATCTGCAACCCAGCGTAGAGCGCGTTTTGGAATTGATGAAACAGATCTCGGATGTCAGTCAGGACATAACCCAACGCAAGGCGGGACACATCCGCATCGCATGTTTGCCCGGGTTCGCCACCAGTCACCTTCCCAACGTCATCGCCACGTTTTTAGAAGATCGGCCGGGTGTAACCATGACGATCGAACCTGACAGACCGGAACGCATTCTCGAGTGGATGATCGGTGAGCAATATGATTTCGGAATCACAGATAACTTTAACGGGCATCCGGCCGTCGAAAGCAGAGACATCGATGTCCGTACAGTTTGCGTGTTTCCTACTGGACATGAATTGGAAAAACTCTCCGAGGTGACACCCCCTGATCTTGCAAACGCCAAGATTATTCACACACGGCGCGACAGCGATTTTTTTGGACAGCTTTCAAAAGCGTTTCAAAACGCCAACGTCAAATTGAATTCCCACATCGAAGTCAGGCAGTTCACGGCGGCTTGTGAATTGGCTGTAAAAGGTGTCGGGATTTCCGTGGTCAGCGAGTTGGACGCCGTCCAATATGCAGACAACGGATTGAGCTACCGACCGTTCAAACCGCTCTTGTCACATACGCTTTCCCTTGTGCGTCCGATTTTGAAGCAACCGTCACTAGTGACGCTTGAGTTCATCGAGCAGTTCCAAGAGAGCCTAGCCCCGTTCAAGGCGGTAAACTCCTGAGCATGGATGATTTAGCTCCTAACCCTAGGACACTCTGGTGCCCGCTTTGTCCGCACTGCGCGCATGGACAATGCAATCGGTCGTTGCCTGCTTTCACCGGAGGGCGGACGTTCGGACCTATGGCAACGAACGACTGATGAAAACCCAAAGCGGTCAGTAGAACCCACCGACTATCCACGAGATTTTGCCTTCTGAAGCGTACGTCAAGTGATTGCTCTCTCGCGCGGGCAGGTGTTTGACGCAGCAATCATTTGTTGTTTGATTTTACGGGCGAATGTTACGCTTTGTTATGACAGGAGGAAAACTACCATGATTGTTTTTAAATTGGGCTTTCTAGCAGTGTTTTCAGCCAGTGTCTCAATCATGGCATTTGAGGTCGCGGCGCAGTCAGACATTTCCAGTGCATACGCGCCCGGTGAGTTACCGGCGATGATTTTCGACGCAGAGCGGCCTGAAAAAACGCTGATTACAAACGTCAATATCTTCGATGGCGTTAACGATGGCTTGAAGGCAGGAAGCGTGCTTGTCGAAGGCAGCCTGATCAGCGAGATTTCAGAGGGAACCATCGATGCGCCGGACGCTGTTGTCATCGATGGCGGTGGCCGCACTCTCATGCCGGGTATGATAGATGGCCATGCTCATGTCATGATCAACGATGACTTTGGACCAGTAGAGCGTGACCTCGACATTACTGACATCAGCTACAACGCGGTCATCGTTTCTGAACGGTTTGTCAGAGATGGGTTCACGACCGTGAGGGACATGGGCGGTCCTGCGTTTGGCTTGGCCAGAGCAATCAATCTAGGTCGGGTGGTCGGCCCGCGCTTGTATCCATCTGGCGCTTTCATCTCGCAGACTTCTGGCCACGGTGATTTCCGTGATCGAGCTGACGCAGGGTTTTCGATCAACGATGCTGGCGACCTGTCGAATTTTGAACGTATGGGTATTGGCAATGTCGTGGACGGAGTGCCAGAGGCGCTGAAGGCCACGCGCTTGAACCTGCGTAATGGTGCGACACAGATCAAAATCATGGGCGGCGGTGGAGGCTCATCGCGCTTTGACCCAATCGACACGACGCAATTTACCGAAGATGAAATCTGCGCAATTACCGGCGCGGCGGCGGATTGGGGAACATACGTCGCGGCACATACTTTCACCGACCGCGCGGTTAACCGACTTCTGGATTGCGGCGTCAAAACCTTTGAGCACGGGTTCTTTATTTCCGAAGAGACCATGCAGCGTATCGCAGCGGAAGGCGGGTATATGGTTCCGCAAATGTGGGGTATATCGCCCGACCTTGCACGCAACCCTCTTATGCCAGCAGACAAAATCCCGTTGGTGGAAGAGCTCGGCAAACAGTACGCTGATTTTGGGCGCAACCTTCTCAAGAACGGCGTCAAAGTCGTCTTTGCCTCTGACTACGTCGGCAAGTTCGCCGATGCAGAACGAGCGCGCCGCTATGAAATCTGGTGGCGAACACAGACATTCGACAGCAATTTTGAAGTGTTGAAACAGTTGACTTCGACCGCCGGGGAAATGATCGCCATGTCAGGCCCAAGGAACCCATATCAGGCTGGCAAGCTCGGTGTGATCGAGGCCGGAGCCTACGCTGATCTTATTCTGGTGGATGGAAATCCGCTGGAGGACATCACCGTAATTGGCGGTACTGATCAGTGGTTCGACGCACCAGAGGAATGGGAACCAATCGACACGATTGACTTCGTCATGCTCAATGGAGCGGTGTATGTGAACGAACTGGATTAGAGCGCCAACCGACTGGCGTGCTATCACTTCGATTGTAAAAGGCTGCCCTGTTCGCATCGTGGTCCTTCGCGACATTCGGCCGACATCCGCACCGAGTCCAGAGCAGGCACAAAGCAATCCACTGGAAACGGAACCGCACTATATATTTACGATACGATACCATCACGTTGTACCAACCCGATGCCGAAGAACCCGTTCCATCCAGAGCGACGAAGTCCTTGACCAAATTCGATACGGTGATCTTCAATGCGAAAAAAGAGTTCAAGTGCGCTGAAATTGCGACTCAGTAAACTGCAACGACCAACTGGAGAAAGGGATGCATGCTGGTGCATCGCAGGCGATAGTTCTGCAGCCGCTGCACGCGAAAGGATCTAATGTCTGATATCTTGCGCTGGCTAGAGAAACATGGCTTGTCCAAGTATGCCGGGTCATTTGCAGAGCACGAAATCGAACTAGGTGATCTGACCGAATTAACGGACAAAGATCTCACTACAATCGGGCTTCCCCTAGGTCCGAGGCGCCGTTTCATGAAAGCTGTTCGAGCCGAAACAAAGGGAGAGACTTACCCGCACAACACTGCGTTAGGTCCCGCGATCGTCGCTGAGCGTCGGCAGCTTACCGTAATGTTCATCGATTTGGTTGGATCAACGGAAATATCCCAGCGTGTCGATCCGGAAGATTTGGCGGAAGTACTCCGACTGTTCAAAGAAACCTGCGCCGCGTCGGTTGCCGCTTTTGATGGCCACATCGCAAGTTACTATGGCGATGGGATAATGGTCTTCTTCGGGTTTCCTCATGCGCACGAAGATGACCCAGAGCGAGCCATCCGCGCAGGTCTTCGTATTATCGAGGAAATTCCAGCCATCCGCACTCATGCGAAACTGAATGTCCGAATTGGGATCGCAACTGGGTTGGTTGTTGTCGGTGACTTACGTGGTGAGAAAATGTTTGAGGACGGAACGGCGATGGGGGAGACGCCGAACCTGGCCGCACGTCTGCAAGCAATGGCTGAGCCCGGGACATTGATCGTCGCACCTAATACTCATCATTTGGCGGGTGATGCTTTTGAATACGTTCTGCGTGGCGCATTCAAGCTCAAGGGTTTTGCCAGAGAGGTTGAGGCGTGGCAGGTGACACGAGCACGGGTTACGGTCAGCCGCTTCATGGCAGTGCATGACGAGGTGCTGAACCCTTTGATCGGACGCGCTGCAGAATTTGAAACCCTCAATGAAAAGTGGAAGTTGGCAAGTGGCGGTCAAGGGCAAGTTGTGCTGGTGTCCGGCGAACCAGGAATTGGCAAGTCCAGATTAGTCGAAGAATTAAGGCAGAGCATTCCGAGGATGTCGCACACTCAAACACGATATCAGTGTTCTCCGTACCATTACGCGAGTGCGTTTTATCCGGCCATTCGTCAAATTGAGAATGCTGCGGGCCTTCGTTCAGACGACAAAAACGAAGTAAAACTCAGAAAGATATCCTCTGTTCTCAGTGATCAGTCAGACCATACTCTAAAGCTGGCCGCGTCTCTTCTATCGGTTCCATTTGAAGACCAATTGGGTGAACTGAATCTGACGCCACAGCAACTCATGGATCAGACATTAGAAATGCTGCTTAGCAATCTGACTTCTCAGGCTGTGGAAAAGCCAGTGTTGCTTTTGTTTGAAGACGCGCATTGGATTGATCCGACAACCAAATTGTTGCTTGACCGAATTGTGGACCGGATTCGTGACCTTCCAGTGTTGGTCGTGATGACGTTCAGACCTGAATTCGACGCTGGTTGGGCACTGCAATCCAACCTTTGTAAAGTGGTCTTGAAGCAACTGGACTTTCACCAGATCAAAAACATTGTGGACGAAGTTGCAAAAGGTCATTCGATTTCTGACGAAATGTACAACGTCGTCGCGGCAAGATCCGATGGCGTCCCGCTATACGTCGAAGAAGTGACAAAAGATCTACTGGAATCAGGGGTTTTGACAAAAGGAAGGGACGCATACTCGAAGGGTGGGGCGTCTCCGGCCAGTTCGGTTCCAAGCACGTTGCATGATGCACTTATGGCGCGGCTTGACCGACTGAGTTCCGTCAAGGAGGTCGCCCAGATTGGGGCGGTTATCGGACCTCAGTTTTCTTTTCCGTTGATCGCCAAAGTGGCTCGTATCAGCGACAAGCCGTTACGCGCAGGATTGGAACTTTTGGTCGACGCAGGCATCGTCACAGTTTCTGAAGAAGAAAATCTTGAAACTTTCAGCTATCGCCACGCCCTAATTCGCGACACAGCTTACAACAGCCTCTTGAAGAGCGAGCGCAGGGTCTTGCACGCTCGTGTTGCGCAAGCCTTAAGTGGTAAATCAACCCATATTGGCGATGCCAGTCCGGAAATACTTGCACACCACTACACGATGGCGGGTATGAGCAAGGAGGCAATCGACTATCGCTATCTTGCCGGCCAACGCGCAGTCCAACGTTCTGCCAATATCGAGGCGAACACACAGCTGTCCTTGGCGATCGAGCAGTTGAGCCAACTGTCTCATGGTGTTGAGCGGGATCGGAAAGAAATTGAGGTTCAGGTTCTCAGGGCAGGTGTTCTACGATCGACTGCAGGAATAGCCGCCGATGAAACAGGGACCGTTTACGCAAGAATACGCGACTTGTGTGAACGGGTGGATGAAACAGAACATCTGTTCCCTGTTTTGAATGGCTTGTACTCCTTTCACTTGGTGCGGGCTGAGTATGATTTGGCAAGAAGCGTTGCAGCGCAGTTGCTGAATTTGGCAGATACAACGGGTGAGACACACCATCAGATGGTAGGGCATCGAGCCATGGGTGCAGTGCTGTTTCATATTGGAGAACTAAACCCTGCATACGAGCATTTGAGTAAAGCGCTAGAGCTTTACAGTCCGAAGCGCGACGGGCACCTGGCCTACATATACGGTTCGGACCACGCAGCGATCACGTCCTGCTTTCTAAGTATGGCTGTATGGATGCGCGGTGAGCCAGACAAAGCACTTGAAGTCCAGAAACGAGCGGTTGCTGCGGCGCAAAAGTTGGAGCATGCGCATAGCATAGCGCAGTCGCTAACCTATCTGTGTATGCTCTATCTTCTGCGCCGCGAACCTGGACAAGTTGTTGAAGTCGCAAATCAGTTGGAGGAGCTGTCCTCAAAACACTCGTTCACCTTCATGTCGCTGACAGCAAAGCTCTGGCGAAGCTGGGTGGATGCCTACCTTTCCCCTGAGCCGGAAAACATCCACGCATTACGAGAGGCATCGGAAGCGTGGTGGGCCAGCGGAGCTGGGAATTATAAGCCTTTCTTTTTGACGCTGATTGCGGAACTCACGTTGAAAACGGGTGACCGGGAAGTCGCCTTACAGTGCTTGGCCGAGGCACGAAGATATCAAAGCCTCACAAACGAAGGGTGGGCGCAAGCTGAGACCGACCGGGTTTATGCTCTTGCAATTTCTGAAAGTCGGTTCGCCGAAGTAGAGTTTTGTGAGGCTTTGAACACGGCAAAACGACAGCAAGCAAAGATGTACGAACTTCGGATTGTTGTAGACTACATTAAGAGCTGCCAAAAATTTAGACAGACCCCCGCTCCCAACTTTGGCTTAAGTGCTGTCTTAGAAACTATCATAGGAGGAGAGCTAACAGCCGATGTGAGCAACGCCCAAAATCTGCTTGATCAGACAACTTTAGACTAACTCTCAAAAATTCAGAGCGGCGCAGTTGGGTAGACTGGAACCCATACTCGGAACTTAACTTGGTGTTCGTCTGTTTGAGCGTTCGATAGAAACTGTATCCAGGAGTATCCGCCCGGGTTTCTTCATAGGTCGCTCTCTAGCGAACAGTACTCAATTCCGCTCAATTTCTGCGCTGCTCTGGTCATTCGTGCCCAGAGCAGCGAATGACAGGTTTGTCCGCATAGCAGTCGTTCACGCAGAGTATGGCGAACGGGGGCGCATTGGATTCAAATTTTAGCCTTTAATAGCTGCGAAAAGAAGTGGACGTGTCGCATGGGCATACTATTGTGGTTTGCCCGTGCGAAATGACGCAATCGGTATTTTTCCATCAGCCTACCGATAGTTATCTGAACGCTCAGCTTCTCTTTGAAGGCTTGCGGAACGGTCTTGCTTCTCCGCCCTTGCCGTTTCTGTTTTTTGAACGCGCGGTGTCTTTTTTCTTGGTCTTGTGAGGCGTCTTTCGTTCTCTCAGAGATTTGGAAGCGTCCGAGGCGTTCTTGTCTCGTTTTTGCCGCTTCTTATCCTTCGTGGCGGGTTGCGGATTTGCCGTTCCGCGCTCGCTGGTCCGCTGCGCGTGCGTAGCATTGGCCTGCTTTGGTTTGTCCTTGCTCGCGGGCTTATGCGATGTGCTTGCGGCGGACTTCCCACTGCCCTTTGGGTGTTTGGGCGCGACTTGGGCATCTTGCTCTGAAGGTTTGGAACTGCGCGTAGCTTTTGACGGTTTGCCTGAACGCGGCTTTTTGTTCTTGGCGGCGTCGTCCGATGAATGTGGTGCCGCAGGCGGCCCCTTAGGCGAGGCATCGAAATCTGGTGTGCCCGCCAGCTCGGTCAGGGTCGCGCCTTGTTCTATGGTGAGTCCGGCCCCCAATTCTTGTTTCATTGCGGGCACTGCATCATTGGCAATCTCGACAAATGTCTCTTGGTATTGAACGCGGATTGCGCCGATGGCGTCTTTGGATAGACCCGCATTGCGGCACAGCATTGGCAACAACCAACGCGGCTCTGCCCGCTGTTTTCGCCCCAAGGACAGTGAGAACCAAGTGCTTGGCCCAAACGCCGCACGCGTATCAGATTTGCTTTTTTTAGTCTCTGACACCGCTCCCAGAATCTCTGGTGCTGAGTGGCGCTCTCGGTAGAGGCGCAAATAGGCTGCGGCGACCTGTTCTGGTGTCCTTCCGCTTAGCAGCCGTTCTGCAAAAGCCGTTTCCTCGATGCTTGGCACCTCATCCAAGGCAGGATTGGAAATGATGCGCTCCTCTTCCCGAGCGAGCACCTCATCCGCTGAGGGAGGGACGCCCCATTCGGCCTCTAACTTGGCCGTTTTCAGCAATCGTTGCGCCTTTGAGCGCTGCCGTCCCGGTACGATCAAGATAGACATCCCCTTGCGCCCGGCGCGGCCCGTGCGTCCAGAGCGATGCAGCAAAGTTTCGGCATTCGACGGGAGATCTGCATGGATCACCAACTCCAACCCCGGAAGATCAATACCACGGGCGGCCACGTCCGTCGCCACGCAGACCTGTGCACGCCTGTCACGTAAAGCCTGCATTGCGTTGGAGCGCTCTGCCTGGCTGAGTTCCCCCGACAGAGAGACAACGGAAAACCCCCGGTTGGAGAATTTTGCGGTCAGACGCGCAACCATGGATCGGGTATTCGCGAACACAATCGTCGTCTGTGCATCGTGATAGCACAGCAAATTGATGATCGCTTTTTCGATATCTGACGGGGCAACATTCAATGCGCTATAGGTAATGTCCGAATGCTGAGCTTCTGTGCTTCCGACCTTGATCCGCTGCGCGTCTTCTTTCTGGTAAGTCTGGGCGAGCTTGGCGATGCCTCGCGGAACAGTGGCCGAGAACATCAAGGTGCGGCGGCTTTCAGGCGTTTGGTCAAGGATGTATTGAAGGTCTTCGGCGAACCCCATGTCCAACATCTCGTCGGCTTCGTCGAGAACGGCGGTCCGCAAATCGCTAAGGTCGATGACGCCACGTGAGATATGATCGCGCAGCCGTCCGGGTGTGCCGATCACGACATGCGCGCCGCGCTCGATCGTCCGGCGCTCGGTTCGGGCATCCGTGCCACCGACGGCTGATGCAGTGACGATCCCGGCCTCAGCAAACAGCCAGTCGAACTCTCGCCGGACTTGCAAGGCCAGTTCGCGCGTGGGTGCAATGACCATAGCCAACGGCACCGCCGGTCGGTCGAACCGACCGTGCTTGTCGAGAAGCTCTTTCGCCATTGCCAGCCCGAAGCCTACGGTTTTGCCAGACCCGGTTTGCGCAGAAACAAGCAAATCCTTTCCCGCCAGCGCTTCATCTGACACAGCCTTTTGTACAGGCGTCAAGTCGCTGTAGCCTTTTTGGGAAAGTGCTATGGATAAGGTTTGCGGAAGGTCAGAGAAATCTTGCATGGGTCACCAAATGCCGGGAAAGACCTGGCGATAATGGTATTTGGTGCGGATGTATAGCCTGTAAACTGCGTTTGAAAGAGAATGTGTCGATCACAGGAAATGAACTTTTTCACCCGCTCAACCAATAGCTGTTGTGAGAGCTTTGATTAAACCAAATTCGAAACCGTACTTGTGCCGTTAGCACGCCTTTGAACAAAGGTTTCACGGGTAGTGTTTCCTTTCGAGGTGGGGCGTTAGCCTTGCACGTGCTCGGCAATAAGTTCCGCGACGGACGGACCTGGTCCGACAAGTTCCAACACGTTGCGGTCGGGGTCGCGAATGAAAATGGTTTTGGTGCCACGGAAGTCGCGGCGCCCGGTGATGGCGATGCCGGTCAAGCGCCGCCGCACGCGTGCTTGGGCACACGCCTAGTCATGTCAGCAGAGAACTTGCTTGCCAAAAGGAGCTTTCGAGAGGCTTTTTAGTTCCGACCCTGGAAGAGTACAGCTCGCCACCCGCCAGAGTGAATGTCATCTATGCAAGCCGCTCAAATTTGCCGGCGAAGACCCGTGCAATGATTGATTTCTTGGCAGAAAAGAGTAGCAAGTATTCCCGTGACGACGCATGAAATTCGCTGCCCTAACGAACGCCTTGGCTTTGGTGCTTTTTTGAAAGCGGACTTTCAGCGGAATTTGCCGAATGGCAACTTTGTCCGCACAGCGGTCATTGATGCCTAACGCACCGCTAGACTGCTTTGACCCCAGAGCGGACCTTCGTCTTGCTGTTGGAAACGCGGGACCAACGAAGGACCACATACCTACTTACACAACCCGGCGTCGAAGGCGGCCATCATGGCGCTTCGCAAGCGATCCACGTCTTCGTCCACCGAAGCGGAATGATCGCATTTGAATGACGGCAATACCTCGACCCGGATCGTTCCGCTTTTGGGTAAGTGTTTGTCGCGCGGCATAAGTGCGTCGGATGCGTGAATTACAATGGGCCGTATTGTACGGCCGGTGGCGCGCGCGACTATTACAGCTCCTGCCTTGAACGTGCCGAGGCTTTCGGAGCTTGTGCGCGTACCCTCTGGGAAAAGCACAACAGAGCGGCGTGCGGGCATGGCGCGGACGGCAGCGGTGAGTGTTTCGAGCGCCACTGAACCGCTTCTCCGGTCAATCTCCACCAGCCCTGCGCCTTTGAACCCGTGGCGCAGGAGAACCGCGTCGCAAAGTTCCTTTTTGGCGGCGAAGGTGATCCACTTGGCGTCGGGCACCACGTCCATCAGAGCGAAACCATCCAGATGGCTGCGGTGGTTGATCACGATGATGCTGTTGGTGTCGACGGCCAGCGCGGCCCTGTCGGCTTGTGTCATCTCTGTTCGGATGCTCAGTAGCCACAGAAGCCGCGAACAGGCACGTTTGACTAGCGGCCAGTACCAGCCGCGAAAACCTCGCCGTTTACTGCAAAGCAGGGGCACAAAGGCGATGTACAGGAAATAGACAGGCCCCAGCAGGAACAAGGCGACGCGTTTTATGACCCGCAGGGGGGCCGGGTCTGTGGCCGCAAGCGCGACCGTTTCCTTTGGAGGCTGGAGTGACATAGGTTCCCGTTGATTGTGCTGACTGCCGGGAGAGGTTCACGAGGTTTCTCCGTTAGGCATTTGTTGCCTGCCCCTTGGGCGCAAGGTCCGACAAGCACCCTGCACCTTGCCTCTATGAGGCAATGGCCGGGGCACATCAACAGAAAGTCTGACATTGGCGATTGGTAACAATAGCTGGTTTTAGCCCAAAGCGGTCACTCTTTGCGGGTCAGTGGGGCGCGGCAGATACGCGCCGATGTCACTTACTAAGCTGCGTCCGATAATAAACAGCAGGATTTGCGGCCTCAGGCGTGTCTATCTGATTTGTCGGACAGAGGCAGACTCGCTTGTTCGGTGTTGTGGCGGTAGCTACAGTGAAAGGACGGAACGCAAATGGGAATGTTCGGATGTCTTTACAGACAGGTTACCTGCTAATTGCCGATATTACTGGTTATACAGGATACCTAACCCGGTCAGAGTTGGAGCACGCCAACCCAATCATCCGCTCTTTGCTTGAGGCGATTGTTGGTGAACTGAAAGACCCAATGAAGTTGCAGGGTCTAGAAGGTGACGCCGTTCTCGCTTATTCAAGTGGACCGTTCCCTTCAGGTGAAACCTTTCTCAACACATGTGAAAACCTTTACCGGGCCTTCGCCGAACGCCGTCGGAACATTGTGCAAAACACGACCTGCCCATGCAATGCTTGTCGCAACGTAGCCGATCTTGATCTGAAGATCCTTGCGCATCACGGAAAATTTGAAGAGCTGACGATCGGACCGATGAAAGATATCTCTGGTGCTGACGTCATACTTGTGCATCGCATGGCGAAGACCAAAGTGAAGGAGGATACCGGTATCCGTAGCTATGCTCTGTTCTCGGAAGATGCATTTCAGGCAATGGGTATCAACTCTGAACTAATGCAGTACAGCGCTCAGTTTGAGCACTTTGGTGACGTACCCATGCGGGTCTATGACCTTGCTGCTGCTTGGCAACGATACCGTGAGATCGTCGGACCCGTCCGCGTTACTGACGAGGATGCCGTGTTCACAACTCGGCACTTACTGAAGGCCCCGCCGGTTGTGGCCTGGGAAATGCTTACAGATCCCCGGCTCAAGATGCGCTGGATGATGTTGAAGGATGCTTATCGGGAAGGGGATGCCTCGCGAACGGCTGCTGGTGTTCGTCTGCACTGCATTCATGAAGCAGCTCATTTCCAGATGCTGATCGTTGACTGGAAACCGTTCGAATATGTGACTGATATCCTTCACAATTCGTCCATTGAGGGCCTAACAAACCTAGAGACTTATGAGTTGGTCCCTGTAGACGAAGGCACAGAGGTCGTGTTTCGGATGGGGCAGCTGACTGACGCTGAAGGCAAACATCATTCTGCAGAGGAATCTGCGGTAATCGATCTGTTCGAGAATTTTTACCCGGTGGCATTCGGTATTTTGGACGATATGGCGTTGGAGTTTCATCAAAAGAAACATGAGTAACGAAAATGACTCTTGGGCGATAATTAGTGCGCCTCCCCTTTGTGAGGCATCCGTTCGCTTTGAAATCCCCTCGCGTTGAGGCATCAGCCGTTCGGCAAATCGGGATCGGGTTGCTGTAAGAACTTTCAAAAACCGGCCATGAGTGAGCGAGGTTTTTTCGTAGCAAACATTACCGAAAGACTACTCGGAGCCAAAAATTCAGCCTGGTCAGTTTTCGATTTAGTCCCGAGAGATTGATGTCTGTTTCGCACTGGCTGTTCAGAAAATCACATTGAGCATTAGCAAGGAAACCAACAAAAACAGAACGGTCATGATGCCGCCGGAGCGCACGAAGTCCAATACTTTGTAACCCGCCGGCCCCATAATCAGTGCGTTTACCTGATGGGTCGGAATGATGAAGCTGTTCGAGGTCGAGATTGCAACTGTTAGCGCAAAGGCGGCCGGGTTTCCGCCGGCGGCTACGGCAATTGAAACGGCAAGGGGTACGAGTAGGACGGTGGCCCCGACATTTGACATAACCAGAGAAAACGCGGTGGCCAGTATTGCGACGCCGGCTTGAAGCGCCCAAATTGGCCAACCATTCAAAATGATCATGATTTGCTGAGCAATCCAAGCCGCAGTACCGGTATTTTGCACCGCTTGTCCCAGCGGTATGAGGCATGCCAGCAGAAAAACCGTGTTCCATCCGACTGCCCTGTACGCCTCATCGACACTGAGTACACGCGTGAGCATCATTCCAGCGGCACCTGTCAGAAGGCAAAGGGATAAGCGAACGTCGGTGAACAGTATTAGCGACAGCGAAATTGCGAAAAAGGCCAAAGCCCAACCGACCTTCTGAGGCCGCAGCTCATCTTGCGGAAAATCTGTTGTCACGACCACAAAATCTGGATCCCTTTTGATCCGCATTAGGTTGTCCCACCTTGTGTGCGCAACAAGCATGTCGCCAGCGTGAAATTCTTCGAGCCCGATCTGAGTGGACTCGTGCGTATCAGTCTCGACGTGGCTGAGCGTTTCTTCTCCTCGATGAATTGCAAGCAATGACATGCCATATGTCTTTCGGAACAAAAGCTCGCGGGGGCATTTCCCGATCAGCTTGCTGTCAGGCGTCACAACGACTTCGGCTATTCCAGCATTGGTTGGTGCAAACTCTTCTACGAAGATATCCAGCTCAGGAAGAACAGTCAGACCGAATTTCTCTGCAAACTGTTCGACGACCGAGCGGTTTCCTATGATCGCAAGCCTGCACGGAGCGGCGATCTCGGCGGTCAGAACCTGAACCATAGAAGTCTTACCGCGATAAAATGTGGATATTATGTAGAGATGATTTTCATGGTTGATGTCAGCCAATATTTGCCCGACCAACGGGCTTTTTTCTGGCACGATCACTTCAAAAACATCCGCCTGCAACCCGTAAACCCGTTGCAGGTATTCCTGCGTACCTTGCCCTGTGCCGGTGTTGTCAGACCCTGTATCGCCGGGCAGGACCCAGCGTCCAAACAGTAGAAAGTACCCGATCCCGGTCAGGATCAAGGCCGCACCGATTGGCGCTACGGAGAACAGGCCAAAGGGTTGGATTTTCTGACCTTCAGGCAGCCCCTCGTTGGCAGTCTGAACCAGGTCGTTCAGCAAAATCAGCGGAGACGAACCGACCATGGTCATCGTGCCGCCAAGAATGGCACAAAACCCCATGGGCATCAGCAGGCGCGACAGCGGAATTCCGGACCTCGAGGAAATGCGGCTGACGACCGGCAGAAACAACGCGGCAGCCCCGACATTCTGCATGAATGACGATATTACCCCAACCGTTCCAGAAACAATCGGCAGTACCCGACTTTCGGCTGAGCCACCATATTTTAGAATGACCGCGGCAACCTTGTTCATGATACCAGTTTTGTCCAAGCCGGCACCGACGATCATGACCGCGATGATAGAAATCACGGCGTTCGACGCAAACCCATCAAACAGATGCGTAACATCCGCCAGGTTCTCAAGCCCCGGTGCGTAGCTGAGTAGCCCGACGAGGACTAGAACCAGTATGGCGGAGAGGTCAATTCTGACAATTTCTGATACGAACAAGAAGACGGTGAAGGCCAGCAAAACGCAAACCACTCCCATCTCAAACGTAAAGTTAATTTGTTCCAAGGAACCCACCGAGACTTGGATATTTTGTATAAAGGCAATACCTAAACTATCGCGCCCGCACTGTCATGATATTTCAATTTTCAGCGGGGCTGTGAAAAAAAATTCTAAGACGTCACAACAGAATGTCGCTACATAGTGATTGGCGGGAAACACGTTCCTCCGTCGCCTGTGTTGCACGCCACTTGATGTTCACCACTTAAACGAGACTTTGTCGTATCAATCGGGTGTGTTTTCGCTGATCAAAACGACCTGCTTGTCCCAACCTTTGACGCCTCTATTCCATGAGCGAGGCGTTGACGTCAGCCACGAAGCCATCCGGTTCTGGTGGCATCGGATGGGCCCGAGAGATCGCCTGCCTCAGCGCAGGTATGGCAAAGCAGTTGCCCAAAAGCGTTGGGTCACTATGCTGATGAAATGGCTAAACGTACGTTGCTTGTGCTCAATAGGAAGTCCGCTGCAAGGCCAGACTTGCGATCAGCGGTGCGTCCGCTTGAAAAGGAACTGGGTATCAAGGTCGTCATACCTTGGTCGGGTAAGGACTTGCGGCGATCTGTTCGGGAAGCCGTCGGCGATGGCGTGACTCGCATAATTGCCGGAGGAGGTGACGGCACATTGAACGCTGTCGCGGATGCTGTTTTGCGACTGAAAAAAAGCGCAGGTGTTTCATTGGGACTGGTTCCGCTGGGAACCGCGAATGACTTTGCGCGATCTTTCGGTGATGACGGAACGGATTTGGCCACGTCTGTCCGCGTTGCTGCGACGGGAACCCCCAAGCCGATAGACATTGGATTTATCAACGGAAAACCTTTTGTAAACGTTGCCAGTGGTGGATTTGGCGCAATGATTACCGCGACGACGCCCAAAGAGATGAAGAAAAGGCTGGGCGGGCTGGCCTATACTTTGTTCGGACTTGCCCGGTTGTCCGATGCGAAATCGGTGCCGGCGCACATCACGATTGATGGCGGAGACCCCTATGAAGTTTCAATTTCCGCGATCGCTATTGCCAACAGCCGGTATGCAGGGGGTGGGTTCGACGTCGCGCCAGAGGCCGAAGTGTCTGACGGTTTGCTTGATCTGAGTGTTCTGTCTGCCGAGCGGCTGATGCCGGAAAAAGTACCGTTTGGCAGGTTGCCCGACATATCTGACCCAATCGAAGGCATTGTTCAGCGATCCCGTTTGAGGGCCATGGTGCTGGAGACCACACAGCCATTCCATATGAATCTGGACGGCGAACCTATGGTCGATCAACGATTTGAAGTTTCGATCAAGCCGCAAGCGCTGGGATTTGTTTTCCCAGAAGAATCCGAGAACTCGTGATCTCTGCAGTATTACCCCAGTAGCTTTGGCGCGTGACGCCGAAAGGGTTTCGGCCCTGTCAGCGGCTGCGGTTCAATCGTTAATTTTCCCGTCACCGGACATCAGTATCGCGATTGGCTGTGTCGAGGGGATGTTCGACAGAACAATCATTATGCATACGGTGATCGGTACGCTCATCAATGCTCCGGCGATACCCCAAACCGCCGTCCAAAACGTCAGTGCCAAAATCACCATAAGCGGAGACAAATTCAGGCTCTTGCCCAGAAGGGTGGGTTCCAGAATGTTCCCGATCGAGAACTGAACAGCACCGCACCCGATCAAAACAACCAGGAAAGGCAGTACCTCCTCAAACTGGACCAGTGCGACCAAGGACGGAAGTGCTACGCCGATGATGGACCCAACTGTTGGGATGAAATTCAGCAAAAACGCGAGAACCGCCCAGGTTTCCGAGAAATCCAACCCGACGGATGCCATAACGGCGAAACTGCCCAACCCGGTCATTGCGCTAACCAGCGTTTTTATTCCCACGTAACGCTGAATACTGCTGGAGGTCTTTTCCAGAACCCTCCGTACTTTTTCCGCCCCTTCGGCGTCTTGGATCGCCAGCTTGATCTTGGTCCGCATGGGGACGCGCTCGACCAGCATGAAGGGGACGTAGAGAAGCACGAGGAAAAAGGCGCTTAGGAACGCTCCGGCGGATCCGATAACACCGCGCGCGAAGCCCGCTAGATTTATCTGCTCCAACGCTTTCATCGCGGTCTCATAATTGTCTTGCCCAACCAGCGAAACAACTTGAGCCAGCAGACTGGACAGGCGTTGTTCATAGCGGGGGAAGGCTTCGGAGACTTGCCCGGCCTGGCTTGAAAGAATCGACAGAATGACTGACAGCCCGATAAGAATGACGGAAATTGCGGAAAGATGCGCCAACCATTTCGGCACGGCTTTGCCAAATATCCGTATTTTGTGAATTCGATCGGACGTTGCCGTCAGCAGCACAAACAAGAGCGCGGCAAAGGAAAGTGGAACCAATACCGAAGCCGCAAGCACCAACGATGCGACGGACAAGAACAGAAGCGCAACCAGATGATACCAGAATGTGAGGCCCATCAGGTAGGAAGCGGGTTTGTCGCTCTGCGTTGACTGTTTCATGAAAGGGTTCCGTCCGTAAACTTACAGGAATTGCCGACAAAGAATTAACTATTGGGCATTAGGTCGTCTCAGCCTGATTTTGGCAAGTGTCACGAAGAAGTTGGTACTGGAGACCGAGGCGCTGACCTCAGCCGCACAGCGCATGGGTTTTCCATCGCCTGACATGACTGGGGCTGTACCTCCGGTGATCGACATCAATGAAACCGATACCGCAACACGGGCGCGTCATTTCTGTCGCCATCAATTTGATTGGAATCTAAACTGGTCCAAGTGCCTTTGCCTTGCGCTATCTTGTGAAGTTTCCGAATGGGGCGAAGGGCTTGTGGTTCGGGTGGAATGATCGCGGCAAAAAGAGGAGGGGTATTCGTAATGTGCTTTTCATCCGAAGCCAGCTTCGTCGCGGGCGCGGCCCTTGTTGCCTGTAGCGGTTTGACCATTCGGCTGGCTGTGCGGAAAGGGGTGCGTTATCTTCCCTTGGCCTGCCTTCCGCTTTTTTTCGGCCTGCAACAAATATCCGAGGGCTTCTTGTGGGTGTCTATCAACACTCCTGATGCAAGCCCATCTGTCGCCGCCGCGTTGATATTTCTATTTTTCGCGTATTGGTTTTGGCCGTTTTGGGTGCCTCTTTCGGCTGCGCTTATCGAGCCGAGCTTGCGGCGCAGACGTTTTTTTCAAGTCATTTGCGGGCTAGGCTTCGGTCTAGGAATGTTTCTGTACTTGCCCGTGCTTTGGGCGCCAGACACACTGGATATCGAACTTTCCAAGCACTCAATTCAGTACAACAACGTTCATATGTTCCCCACCGAGACGACCAAGATCATAGCGCGCCTGCTTTATGCGCTTGTGATCTGTATTCCGCTTGTTGGATCAAGTGACAAAGGGGTGCGGGGATTTGGCTACCTGATCGTTGCTTCCGTCGTCTTAGGGTTCCTCTTTGCATCGTATGCCTTCACATCCATCTGGTGTTTTTTCGCCGCCATTCTGTCCGTCTATATTCTCTATGTTCTGCGCTACGGCAAACCCGAGGCGGATCAATGGGCAGGCACAGCGAAGGGCTGAAATTCGTTTGGGTTGGTGGGTATGCTGCTTTGCACTGGCTGTCTGAAAGACCGGTTATTTTCTAATCCGGCCGAGTGGCCGGGCACGGGTTCGCCCTGCAAGCCTTGGGCATTTCCGATCAGCCGCGCATTGGTGGATGCAATCAATTCTTGGGTCTGGACCAGCGCAGAACAATATTGGCTGCAATCGGTGCGCCGATGATGACCAGAACGATCCGCGTCAGATGGTGGGTGATGACAAAGCCCAGATCAGCGCCGGACACGATTGCCAGAACGGTCATTTCGGCTTGGCCTCCGGGTGCAAAGGCAAGGAACGCTTCGACGGGTTGACCCAGCCCAAGTGTGGTGACAACGGCCGTGAACCCCGCAGCAAGAATGGCGAGTACAACGACGTAAGCCACGCCTGCCGCGACAACCCGGCGAAGCTCGCGCAAGGTCACGCCGACGAATTTCACACCGATCCCGCACCCGATGAAGAACTGAGCAAGCAACACCGCTTCGCGTGGTGGGCGCGTGTGGATGAAATCCCCTAATGACAAAGCAGCCGTTAGGATCATCGGCCCAAGTATGGATGCGCCGAACAGCCCTATTTTTTCGCCACCCTTCCAGCCGACGAATGCGGCCAGAACCATGAGCAGCAATTCACGAACCGGCAACTCACTCGCGGGTTGCCCGATTGGGTTGGTCAGCTCTGCGTCATAGAAAACCGTCAGGAACAATGGGGCCAGGGTGACGATAATCAGAACGCGCGTTCCGTGGATCAGCGACAAGGTGCGCGGGTCGGCTCCGGCTTCGGTCCCGAATATGATCATGTCCTGCAATCCGCCGGGCATTGCTGCGTAGAACGCGGTCTTTGTGTCAAAACCCCATACCTTGCGAAAGAACGGCACTCCGACCAAGGCGATCAGAAGGATGAAGACCGGGATCAACATGATGGAAGCGGTCATCTTTGGAAGCTCGGTGAACAGGCTGGGCGTGATCGACGCGCCAACCGCGACGCCAAGGATGGTTCTGGCCGCGACAGAGATTTCCCCGAACCCTTCCATCGGGGCATGAGCCAGAGCAGCGATGAGGCAGGCGCTCATGGGGCCGAACAAAAACGGCAGTGGCAGATCCAGAGCCCAGAACAGGACTGTGCCGATTACGGCCAGGCCAAATGTCATAGACCTTTTCATCAACAGCGTGGGTGGGGACTTTGGGATCGGCAATTTGCGGGTTCCGTCACGTTTGACTGGCATTGTATCCAGATGTATACATGTGGACGCAATACATAAGAGCGAGTGCTATGTCCACCCTAGACGACCCTATTCAACCCGGCCCTCAGGGGAACTCTGCCTATCATCGACTGCTGGAGGACATTCGCGAAGGCTCTTTGCTGCCCGGCGACCGCCTGCGCGAGATCGAGCTGTCAGAGAGGTTTGGCGTCAGCCGGACACCGGTGCGCGAAGCGATCCGGCAGCTTGAGGCAGATGGTCTTGTTGCCCATATCCCCAGACAGGGCGCGACGGTCCGCAGCCTCGACTACGCCGAGGTGATGGAGCTGTATGAAATGCGCGCCGTGCTAGAGGGGACTGCCGCGCGCCTCGCGGCGCGGGCGGCATCGGATGTCGAGCTGGACGAGCTGGAGGTTCTGAACGACCGGTTGGCCGAAGCAGGCACCGGGCCGGAAGCCGCGCGGATCAACCGAATTTTTCACGCTACGCTTTTGGATGCGGCCAAGAACCGGTTTTTGGCAAAGTCGATGCTGTCGCTACAAAAGGCATTGCTGATCCTGGGGCCATCACAACTGCTGGACAGTGACCGGGCCGAAACCGCCGTGGTTGAGCATCGGCGGATTATGGCAGCCCTGACATCGCGTGACGGGGCTGCGGCGGAAACAGAAATGCGTGCGCATATTCACGCGGCTCAGCGCATGCGAATTCGTGCGCTTCAAGAGCGTGACCGCACGACGGATCAAGGCCGATAGGAAATCTGGACTCTGACGGCATTACAGGTGGGGTCGTGGGGGTGCCCTTCACCGTTTTTGCTGGGTCCGCGACTCTCTTGAGCCGACAAGCCGACAAGCCGAGGGCCGGGCGCGTGTCGCGCAACATCACAGGAACCCAGCGCCAAGAAGCAACGTGCTGCTGACCACTCCAAGGATCGGTACAAAAGGAGGGACACGAAAATGCGCTTCTGCTGTGTCGGGTTTCGTCTTGATAAGGATCAGCGACATGTTGACCAAGACAAAGACACCCAAGACGATCTGAGAGGTGCGTTCTGCAAGAATGCCGATGGGCAGAGTTTGTGTCAGCAGAAGAATTGTTGCCACGACCAACAAGGTCGCCACGACTGGCGTTTGTGTCGCACGAGGGACTGTTGCCAGAACGTTCGGAAGATGGCCTCGGTCAGCAAGCCCGTAGATCACGCGCGACGCCATGATCATCTGGATCAGCACTCCGTTGACCGTCGCAACGATTGCAACCGAAGAAAACCCCTGTTTGATGAGTTTTGGCGCTTCTGTAAAAACCAGTGCAAGAGGCGCGGCCGAACTTGAAAGAAGGTCAATCGGGACTACCAGCAAAACCGTCATCGACGTCGCCAAGTACAGTACTGTGGCCAGAACCAGAGTGAGCAGGATTGCCCTTGGTATTGTGCGGACCGGATCTTTGACCTCTTCTGCGACGTTTGCCATGTCTTCAAAGCCGACAAACGCAAAAAACGCCAACAACGAGGCGGCGAAAATGCCCCTCCACGTGTTCATTTGGAAAGGCGGCACCATTTCGCTTAGCGCATAACCTTGCGGATCATCAATCGAAAGACCCCAGCCAACGACGAACAGCAGCCCGGAAATCTCGATTACAGTAATGACGGCGGCAACGAAGACAGACTGTGTAATGCCCCAGAGGGCGATAAGCCCCATGGCAAGAACGACAATGATCGTCAGAAACGCGGTTCCCAAGCCGGTCAGGGCGTTCAGATACGAGGCGGCGCCGATAGCGACAGCCGAGGCTGAAATCACTCCAGATGCAGCGACCGAAAGTCCAACCAGAACGGCCATCCAGTTTCGCTGAAACCCGGCCTCTACATAGGCGGCTTCGCCCGCGCTGACGGGATAGCGCGTCGCAAGTTCCGCATAAGACAAGGCCGTCAAGGACACCACGAGCGCGGCCACAAGAAACGAATACGCCGCATATGGTCCCGCTATGTCGGCCGCTGTACCGACAAGCACGTAAATTCCCGCGCCGACGGTGACGCCCAGACCGTATAGTGTGAGCAGCGGAGTCGTCAGCGCCCGACGCAGTTTTGGAGGCGTTTGGTCAGTCGTTGCCATGCGGATCGCTCATCAACAGTCCTCTGTTTCCAATTCAGATAAATTGCGGTGTTCCAATTGTTCAAAACGCTTATACGCAAGAGGGGCTCGCCACCTTTCATGCCGAACCCCCAAGGTGGAACCTCCACAAGTTTTGAATTCCGTTCACCATCATGCGTATTGGGGACAGGTCGGCGAACGTAGACCGTTATTAAACATTCGTATTTCACTATATAATGTGGCCGCGCGCCTTGATCTAAATCAACTCATTCCGATGGGTAGGCCTGCAAAGCAGCGGAGACTGCGCAGGGAAACTCCGGCTCTTACCTGGGCTGTTTCTTTCGAGCGGGAACATGAGAGAGGTCAAAGAAGTGCCAAGCAGAAGCCGTGTAGACTGATCCCGAACCAAGAGAAAACACAGGAGGAAAAGATGCGGGTTATACGTGGAATTGCGCTGGCCGCTCTTACGTCTGGCGCGGCAATAGCGCAGGATTTGAATGTTCAGGACGGGAATGATCTGTACAGGACATATTGCTGGCAGTGCCACGGATTCGAGGCGACCGGAGACGGACCAATGGCCGAGATGCTGGCAATACGCACGCCGGATCTGACCAAGCTGGCGGCGCGAAACGACGGTGTGTTTCCAACCGAACTTGTGGCCCAGCAAGTGGACGGGCGATCGCCTGTGCTGGCCCATGGCGGTGAAATGCCGATATTCGGACCTGCGCTGGATTCAGACAAGCAGATCGCGTTGTCTTTGCCGAGTGGTCAACCGATGATGACCGGCGTGCCCTTGGCCAGCTTGATCGCATTTCTTGAAACGATTCAGGTTGAATAGGCGCTCGATCTCAGAGGTCTGTTAGGGCTGCGGCCCCTAGACCGCGAACACGACCGTGCTGGCCAAAGTAAGGGCCAATTTGGGAGCCGGCCAAGTTGCACTGCTACCAAACTGGCAAGAAAATCACCCCAAGCGTTACACGCAATCCTGCAACGTTCATGGGGTTCCGGTCGCATTGATCTAAATTAAGGCGGATTTTCCAGTATCTGGCAAAATTGCGTGATTAGGGAAAAGGAGGAATGTCCGATGCCAGAAAAGAGTTCAAAATCCAGCTATCCCGGTCCACTTGTCGATGTCTTCAAACAGATGCAGCTCTCGGCATCTTCAAACCCGGTCTTCGGAGCGCAGATAGAGCAGTTCTGGGACGCTCAGGAAAAGATGCTGGCAGAGGCGGAAACTTTTGCTCAACACTGGTTCGAGCGTCGCCACGAAGCGGTGCGTTCTGCATTGAAGGCCGCGCGTTCGGCGTCGTCTGCGAACCCGGCCGACCCGTCAAAAGCTATGCAAACCATGACAGAATGGCAGCGTCGATCAGCAGAGCGGATGGTGGCGGACGCACAGGAATGGTTTGAGACGGTTGCCCGTTGTGCATCCTATGCCACTGAGACCGAAGTCAAGGCCGTCGAGAAAACCGTAGCAGACGTTACGAGTGCCGCAAAAGCCGTTGGAAAATCATCGAAATCTGAACCGGTTTAGGTGTGAGCGGTCAAGATTTCTGGCCTGAATTCAACAGGAACACACAAGGAGGGGAAACATGTATAGGAACATCCTGATACCTGTCGCTCTGGATAAATCCCACGACACTCAGGCGTCTTTCGAGGCCGCGCGTTTGCTGGCTGATCCCGATGCCGCCTTCACCGTGATACATGTGCAAGAGCCGATACCTGCGTATGTAGCCTCGCAAATTCCCGAAGATGTCTTTGCAAACACACGTCGTGAAGCGCAAGAGGAACTGCATTTGCACGCTTCCGGGTTGCCGCGCGCCACTACGCGGCTCATCTCTGGGAACCCGGGGCGGGCGATCGTTGACTTTGCAAATGAACATGACATCGATTGTATCGTGATTGCTTCGCATAAGCCCGGCTTTGAAAACATCTTTCTCGGTTCCACCGCAAACCGCGTTGTTCATCACGCAAAATGCGCGGTTCATGTAATCCGTTGAGCTTGGGGTGCGCCTAGAACCTATCGCAAGAGATTACCAGTTGCCGGTCTCACCTTGGCTTTTGGCCTTGGCTGCCATGTTGCATGGAAAGGAAGCTCACTGTGCGCGCGATGATATTTGACGGAACCAGTACCCAGCTGCAACTGCGTGATCTGCCAATTCCCGAACCCGGCGCGGGTCAGGTACAAGTGCGCATTGACGCGTGTGGAGTCTGCCGCACAGACCTGCATATCGTGGATCAGGATTTGAAGAATCCTGTCCTTCCCTTGATTCCGGGGCATGAAATTGTCGCGCGTGTCAGCAAGCTGGGCGCTGGGGTCGATGCGTTCAGAATTGGTCAGCGCGTCGGCATACCATGGTTGGGCCACACTTGTGGTACGTGTGAGTATTGCCGATCGCAGCGCGAAAACCTTTGTGATTTTCCGGGGTTTACCGGCTACACAATAAACGGAGGATACGCGGAATTTTGCGTTGCTGATGCTGACTTCGTCTTTCCTCTTGCAGAAGATGCGACGCCCGAAGAACTGGCACCGCTTCTCTGCGCTGGGCTTATCGGTTTCCGCAGTTTCAAAATAGCCGGTAACCCAAAACGTCTGGGTCTTTATGGGTTTGGCGCTGCGGCACATATTTTGTGTCAGGTTGCCAATTTTCTGGGGATCGAGGTGTATGCCTTTACCAGAGATGACGATCTTGCTGCCCGGAAATTTGCCCTGGATTTGGGCGCAAAATGGGCCGGAGGCGCGTCTGAAACACCTCCGGCCAGTCTGGACGCGGCAATTATTTTTGCCCCGGTAGGGGGCTTGGTCCCGACCGCGTTGAAGGCAACCCGCAAAGGAGGGCGCGTCGTCTGCGGAGGGATTCACATGAGCGACATTCCCAGCTTTCCCTACGCCGACCTCTGGGAGGAGCGATCCATTCTGTCCGTGGCAAACCTCACTCGCGCGGACGGGCAGGAGTTTTTTGATCTGGTGGCAAGGATGCGGATAGAAACCAGCGTCGTGACGTATCCTTTGGAAAAAGCAAACGAGGCTTTGGAAGACTTGCGGCACGGGCGGCTGCAAGGTGCCGCTGTTCTTAGGACTTAACGGCTCCTGATCGACCATTTACCTTTCAAATCAGACTTCTTCCAGCGTTCTTGCTTGCCGGCGGACCCGCTTTGAAAAAAATTTCACACAAAGGTAAAAATACCAAAACTTGTTGACTTGGCTTCCGGGACGGCCTTAAAACTCCATGTATGCAATAAAAGGCATAAAGTGAAATTTCTTGCAAATGCTTTGCGATGGAGGAAGAATGCAAAGCGCGTGCAGGAACACGCTCTTGGGAGGAGTTCTATGAAATACCGGAAAACCAACGGGATTATTGCCTCTGCCGCCATCGCTATTGCTGGCGTGACGGCTGCACCGGCGACGGCCGAAGGCATCATGTGCGAGCCGGGCGAGACCTACATCATGAACGTCATGGTATCGGGTCACCCCTACTGGGTGCCAGTGTATCAAGGCTTCAAGCAGGCGGCCGAGGCTTTTGGCTGCAAGACAGTCTTTTCGGGCACGCCGGACTATGACATCACCAAGCAGATTGCCTCGTTCGAGCAGGATCTGGTGAAGACACCTGCGGGCGTTCTGCTGCATCCGATGCAGTCCGACCCGTTCATCGAACCGATCAACCGCGCCATCGAAAATGGCACCGAGATCGTTACGTTCGCCGCTGACAGCCCGAATTCCAAGCGCACGGGATATATCACTTCGGACAACCTTGCCGAAGCCAAGTTTGCGGCGGAGGAAATTGTCAAACAGGTCGGCGACAGCGCAGAATACGCGGTGCTCGAAAATCCGGGCCAGTCGAACCATGACCTGCGTGTGACCGCTCTGATTGCGTATATGGAGGACAACTATCCGAACATGACGCTGGTCGGTCGTCAGGCCACGAACCAGGACAGTAACGCGGCCTATCGTGCAACGGCCTCGATCATTCAGGCCAACCCGAATGTCGCGGCGATCTGGATCCCCGAGGCGGGCTCTGCCGAAGGTGCCGTAGCTGCCAAGCTGGAAGCTGAATCGGACATTCTGATCATGCACGCGGACGTGACTCCGACCACGCTGGAGCATATCCGCGCGGGCAACATCCATATGTCGCTGAACCCCAACCAGGGCGTGCAGGGTTTCATGGGCTTCATGGCGGTGCACCTGGCCAATCGTTCGGACGTGTTCGATCCGTTCAACGACTGGAAAACCAGCGGCTTCAACCCGGTTCAGATCCCGTTCATGGATAATGGCTTTGCGGTCATCACCAAGGACAATGCCGACAGCTTTGATCTGAACGTCTACATGGAAGGCCGCGATCCGGCCTAATCGGGAAACTCCCCGATGAGCCGCCCGCGCAGTTCCAGAATTTTTCGCGGGCGGTTCAAGACACCAACAATAGACACCCAACAAGGTGCTGCCATGCAAGACGACGTGATCCTACGGATATCGAACCTCAGCAAGTCCTTTGGCCCGGTCAAAGCGTTGCGCGGGATCGACTTTGAACTCCGCAAAGGGGAAATCCACGCCATTGCAGGCGAAAACGGTGCAGGCAAGTCGACCTTGATGAATGTGATCGACGGGATTTTGCAGCCGGACAGTGGGCAGATCGTGCTGGACGGTAAACCGGTCAAAATCTCGTCGCCCACTATGGCACAGCAACTGGGCATCGGTTTCGTCCATCAGGAAATCGCCCTGTGCCCCGATGTGTCGGTGGCCGAGAATATCTTTATGGCCAAGACCAATGTCAGCCGCTCGTGGCTGATGGACTACAAGAAACTGGAACGCGAGGCGGTGGATGTATTCCGCCAGCTCAGCGACATCGACCCGTCGGTTCTTGTGAAAAACCTTTCGATCTCGAACCAGCAGTTGGTCGAGATTGCAAAGGCTCTGACGTTGGATTGTCGGATTCTGATCCTGGATGAGCCCACAGCCGCACTCACGGAAACCGAGGCTCAAACCCTCTTTGGGATCATGCGTAATCTGGCGGATCGGGGGATTTCGATCATCTACATCTCGCATCGGATGGTCGAGATTTTCGATAATTGCGACCGCGTGTCGGTGTTCCGGGACGGGCAGCACATTGTCACGAACGACGTGGCCGATATTCAGCCCAGCGATGTGGTGAATGCGATGGTCGGGCGGGTGATCGACAACCTCTATCCCGCGAAACAGCAAGCGCCGTCGGATGAAGTCATCCTCGACGTCCGCAACCTGACCGAGGTGACACGGTTCCGCGATGTCTCATTCACGCTGAAAAAGGGTGAGATTCTGGGCATTGCGGGTCTGATCGGTGCGGGTCGCAGCGAGATCGTCAAGGGCATCTGCCGGCTTGAGGGTGAGGTGACGGGGCAGGTCTGGCTGAACGGTAAGGAACTGAAACTGCGGAACTATCAGGACAGCATCGCCAAGGGGATGGTGTACCTGTCCGAGGACCGCAAAGGGGATGGTGTGTTTCTGGACCTGCCGATTGCCGCAAATGTTTCGGCCCTGAAGCTGGAGCAAGTGTCCAACGGGGTCGGCCTGATCCAGTCCGCGACGGAAGAAGCGCAGGCCGAGGCATTGGGGCGCAAGCTGAACCTGAAATGCGGGTCGCTGAATGATCCGGTGTCGTCCCTCTCGGGCGGCAACCAGCAGAAGGTGGCGCTGGCCAAGATGTTGTCGGTCAACCCGCGCCTGATCTTTCTGGATGAACCGACCCGCGGGGTCGATGTGGGCGCGAAATCCGAGATTCACCGCATACTGCGCGATCTGGCGCAAGAGGGCGTGGGGATTGTCGTGATCTCATCGGAACTGCCCGAACTGATTGGTGTCTGCGACCGGGTGCTGGTGGTGCGCGAAGGGCGCATCAGCGGTCAGGTCACGGGCGATGAGATGACAGAAGAAAACATCATGCACCTGGCCTCGGTCATGGACGTGCAGCCCTCGGTCGCATGAGCGGAGAAAGCAATATGGACAACACCGTGAACCTGACCCAAGCGGGTGAAACCGACGGCGCACCGCTGCTGAAACGAATGTTTCGGATGCGCGAGACAGGGCTGATCGTTATCATTCTGGCGCTGTTCCTGATCATGTCCTTCGCCTCGCCCTATTTCCTGACCTGGGCGAATATGCGGGCAATGTCGATGGCCTTTGCCGTCGATGGGTTGCTGGTGATCGGGATGACGATCCTGCTGATCTCGGGCGGGATTGACCTGTCGGTCGGCTCGGTTACGGCGCTGGCGATGGTGATCGCGGGCTGGCTGTTCCTGAGTGGTGTGAACCCGTGGGTGGCCTCGGCCGTGGCGATTGCATTGTGTACGGGGATCGGTGCCTTCATGGGGTTCTTCGTGACCCGCGTGGGCTTGCATCACTTCATCGTCTCGCTGGCGATCATGGTGATCGCGCGCGGTGCCTGTCTGCTGTTCACCGGAGGGCGTCCGCTGGGCCTTTATACCCTGCCGCCCGAGTTCAAGTTCATCGGGCAAGGCAGCATCGGGCCGATCCCGATTGTGATCGTCATCTTTCTGGTCTTCGTGATCGCCTTTGACTTCATGCTGCGGCGGACGACCATGTTCCGCAAGGTGTTCTATACGGGCAGCAACGAAAAGGCCGCCGCCTATTCGGGTATCCGCACCAAGAAGGTCATCTTCCTGACCACGACACTATGTTCGACCCTATGCGGCGTCGCAGGCATCATCTACATGGCGCGGTTCGGCTCGGCCCAACCCACCTTCGGGCTGGGGTTGGAACTGACCATTATCGCGGCAGCTGTCATCGGCGGGGCCAGTCTAAACGGCGGCTCGGGGTCCATTCTGGGCGCGATCCTTGGCGTTGTCCTGTTGTCGCTCGTCTCCAGCTCGTTGGCGTTGCTGGATGTGTCGGTCTACTGGCAGGACATCATCCGCGGCTCGATCCTGCTGGCGGCGGTGACCATCGACCACTATCTGAATAAAAGGCGCGGGTGATGGTCGACAAAAAGAAAGACTTTGAACTTATCCGGCAAATCCACACCGTTCTGGTCCTGCACTATCTGGAAGGGCAGAAACAGGCCGATATCGCGCGGGCGCTGAACCTGTCAAATTCCAAGGTCAACCGCCTGATTACGCAGGGTCGCAAGATGGGCATGGTCAAGATCGACATCGAAAGCCCGTTCGAGACGCTGATGGATATTGAACGTGACCTGACCCGCTCGACTGGTCTGTCCGAGGCCATCGTGACCCCCGCAGTGTCGGGCAGCGAGGAAACGACCTTGCAACAGGTGGGCCGCGCGGCTGCCAATCACCTGCTTGAGACCCTGCGCGATGGCGACGTCATTGCAATCACCGGCGGCAAGGCCGTCAGCGCCACGGTCGAGGCGTTGGAATCGGAACGTGATTTTGACGTGACAGTCGTGCCGCTGACTGGCGGCATTCAGGGCAAATATTATACGGATGTGAATCATCTGGCGACGCAGATGGCGGACCGGCTGGGCGGCAAGACCATGCTGCTGCACGCGCCACTGTTCGCCGAAAGCCGCGAACAGCGGGACATGCTGGAACAGGTCTCCTCGATCCGCGAGGTGCTGGATCTGGCCCGCCGCGCGAATGTGGCGCTTGTGGGGGTTGGTTCGATCGAACCCGAAGGCTCCAGCTATTACGACCTTCACCCGGTGCCCGAGGCGGATCGCAAGATGCTGATGGGTATGGGCGTGATCGGAGAGTTTCTGGCCCATCTGATCCATATCGACGGCTCGGTATCGAACTATGCGCTGAACTCGCGGTTGGTTTCGGTCACGCCGTCCGATCTGGCGCAGTGTTCGCGGGTGATCGGGGTTAGTGCCGGGGCGCAGAAAGTGCAGCCGATCAAGGCAGTATTGAACGGAAAATTTCTCAACTCGCTGATCCTGGACGAAGATACAGCGACCGCAGTCATACAGGAAATGGAAGGAACACGAGATGTCGCATGAGATGCTGACACGGGAAATTGGTGCTTCGGGGATCGAGGCTTCGGTCATCGGGCTGGGCACTTGGGCCATCGGCGGGTGGATGTGGGGTGGTACGGATGAGGCCAAATCCATCGCCGCAATTCAGGCCTCGGTCGATGCAGGCGTGTCGCTGATCGACACCGCCCCCGCTTATGGGCAGGGCGTGGCCGAGGACATCGTCGGCAAGGCGCTGAAAGGGCGGCGTGACAAGGTGGTGCTGGCCACCAAATGCGGGCTGGTCTGGCACACGCAGAAGGGCAACCATTTCTTCGACTATGACGGCAAGCCGGTGCATCGCTATCTGGGCAAGGACGCGATCATCTATGAGGTCGAACAAAGCTTGACCCGTCTGGGCACCGACTATATCGACCACTACATCACCCACTGGCAAGACCCGACCACCCCCATCGCTGAGACGATGGAGGCGCTGGAAACTCTGAAACAGCAGGGCAAGATCCGGTCGATCGGGGCCAGCAACACCTCGGTCGATGAGGTGAAGGCTTATCTGGCAGCGGGTCAGCTGGACGCCGTTCAGGAAGAATATTCGATGGTCAAACGCGACATCGAGGGCACTCTGCTGCCCGTGTGTCGCGAGAACGGCGTGTCGGTGCTCAGCTACTCCTCATTGGCGCTGGGGCTGCTCAGCGGCAAGATCGGGCCGGATCGTGAGTTTACAGGCGACGATCAGCGCAAGGACAATCCGCGCTTTTCGATGGCGAACCGCCAGAAGGTCGCCAACCTGATGGAGACCATCGCACCCATTGCCGAAGCCCACGGCGCGACGCTGGCGCAGACGGTTATCGCGTGGACCGTGCAACAGCCCGGTATCACCTTCTCGCTGTGTGGCGCGCGTGACGCGGCGCAGGCGGTCGAAAATGCCAAGGCGGGCCAGTTGCGTCTGACCGACGGCGAGATTGCCGAGATCGACGCCCAAGCCCGCGCGCATCTCAGCGATCTGGACAGCTAAGCCCCAAGACCCCGCAACGAACAGGACCACCATGTCAGAACAACGGCACCAAAACCTGACAAAACTGCGTGAGAACGCTGCGTTTGACGTCGTGGTCATCGGCGGGGGCGTAAACGGGATCGGCGTTTTCCGGGAACTGGCTTTGCAGGGACTGCGCGTGCTGCTGGTCGAGCGCAACGACTTTGCCTCGGGCTGCAGCGCCGCGCCGTCGCGGATGATCCACGGCGGGCTGCGCTATCTGGAGAATGGTGAGTTCGATCTGGTGCGCGAGTCGCTTCAGGAACGCGACGCGCTGCTGTTGAACGCCCCGCATATGGTGCGGCCATTGCCGACGGTCATTCCGATCACCTCGGTCTTTTCCGGTATGTTTAACGCAGCGGCCAGTTTTGTCGGGTGGCAGGGTAAACCCTCAAGCCGGGGGGCGGTGCCGATCAGGCTGGGCCTGTCGTTGTATGACTGGGTGACGCGCAAGCGGCGCATCCTGCCAAAGCATCATTTTAACGGCGCAGGTCGGACTCGCAAGGATTGGCCCGCGCTCACGCGCAAGGCCACGCGGTCGGCGGTGTATTACGACGCGCAGATCACACATCCGGAACGGTTGTGTGTCGAGATGATCCGAGACATGCAGGTCGCCGCGCCAGATTGCATGGCTCTGAACTATGCCGAGATGACACGTTTGGGCGAAGACTATGCGGTGACCGACCGGCGCAGCGGTCAGAGCCTGCTGGTGCAGCCCAAGGTGATCGTGAACGCCACTGGCGCCTGGCTGGATGACACGGTCCGCGGCTTGGGCGGTGGTGCCAATGAGCAGATGGTTTCGGGCACCAAGGGCTCGCATCTGATCATCGACAACCCGGCGCTGGTGCAGGCGCTTGGCGGTCATATGGTCTACTTTGAAAATACCGACGGGCGGGTCTGCATCGTGTTTCCCTATCAGGGCAAGGTGCTGGCCGGTTCGACCGATATTCGCGTCGACAAGGCGACGCGTGTGCGGTGTGAGCCAGACGAGTTCGACTATATCCTCGGTTCGCTGCGGTTGGTATTTCCAGAGATTGAGATCGCCCCCGAACAGGTGGTGTTCAGCTACAGCGGTATCCGTCCGCTTCCGCACAGTGATCAGGATTTCACCGGCCGGATTTCGCGCGGTCACTACACAAAACGACTGGACGGAGATGTGCCGCAATTCTGCATGGTGGGCGGTAAATGGACCACGTTCCGCGCCTTTGGTGAACAGACCACGGATGAGGTTCTGGCCGAGCTTGGCAAAACCCGACAGACGTCGACCCTTGGGTTGGCGATCGGAGGTGGCGCGCAGTTCCCGGATGATCCGACCACGCTACAGCGCAGGCTGGTCGATGAATTCCGCATCACGCCAGAGCGCGCGCAGCATCTGATCGAGCATTACGGAAGTCAGGCTGATGACGTCGCCTTGTTCTGTCAGTCCGCGCAGGACGCACCGCTGTCCGAAACCTGTCCCTACACCGAAGCCGAGATCATTTGGCTGCTGCGCACCGAGTTTGTCGAAACCCTGTCAGATATCGTTCTGCGCCGCACGGCTCTGGCGATCACCGGGCAGATTTCGGCGGCATTGCTAGACAATTTGGGTGCGCTTTTGGCCGCTGAGCGCGATCTCAGCCCGCAGGAAATCACTGATCAGACCCAAACGCTGATCCATGAATTGTCCGAGTTCTATGGCGTGACCGCCGAAACTCTGACCGCACGAAATAATGAACGGAGAACAGAATGCGTGTAAGCACCAAAGCCCGGATGAACCGGATGTTTACCAATGGCGGATGTTTGGACGTGGCGATCGACCACGGGGTCTGCAACGAACCCAGCTTTATGGTCGGGCTTGAGGATATGGCCGGCGTCATGGACACGCTGATCGGGGCCAAGCCGGACGCGATCCAATGCGCCTATGGCCAGGCAGACCTGCTGCAATCGCGTCCCGAAAAGGACAAGCCTGCGCTGGTGATGCGGATCGACATGGGCAACCCCTATAACGATCAGCGCCACCGGGTGATGTGGTCGATGCTGCAAAACGCCGACGAGCCGATCATCGGCGCGCTGGAAATGGACGCGGCAGCCGTGGTGGTGAACCTGTTCATGCTGCCCGATGAGCCAGAGCTGTTCCGTCAATGTGTCGAAAACATCAGCAAGGTACGCGCGGCCTGCCACAAATACGGAATGCCGCTGATGATCGAACCTCTGGTCATGCTGCCCAACGACGTGCGGGGCGGCTATCAAGTGGATGGTGACGCGGAGAAGATCGTGACGCTGGTGCGTCTGGCCTCGGAAATGGGGGCTGACATCATTAAGGCCGACCCGACCGAGAACGCGCAGGACTTCCACCGCGTGATCGAGGCCGCCCGCGTGCCGGTTCTGGTGCGTGGCGGTGGTAAAGAAGACCTCAAGAACGTGCTGATGAAGTCGGCGGCTCTGATGGCGCAGGGTGCGCAGGGGATGGTTTATGGCCGCAACATCTATCAGCATGACAACCCCAAGGCGGTTGTGGCGGCGCTGATGGCGATGATCCACAATAAGGCCAGCGGCGAAGAAGCGTGGGATATCTATAACCGTGGCTAAAGACGGATACATATTAGGGCTGGATGCGGGGAACACGGTCATCAAGGCCGTGCTCTTCGATCTACAGGGGAACCCCGTGGCGATGCAGGCGCTGGACGGGCAGTCCTCGACCCCGCAGCCGGGGCATGTTGAGCGGGACCTGAACGAGCTGTGGGCGAATGCCCGGCAGGTGATCAGCGGCTGTATTGGCAAGGCCGGGGTCACCCCGGATCAGATCATCGGGGTTGGCTGTGCGGGGCATGGTAACGGGCTGTATCTGCTGGACAAGGCGGGTGAGCCTCTGGTCGGTATCCAGTCGCTGGACACGCGCGCTGCTGGTCTGGCTGAGGAACTGTCCGAAACCGCGGGGGATGCTCTGCACGCGCTGTGTTTGCAAAAGCCCTGGCCGTCCCAGACTCCGGTTCTGCTGGCCTGGATCAAACGCCACCGGCCCGAGGTTTACGCGCAGACCGGCACGGTGCTGTTGTGCAAGGATTTCATCACCTACAAACTGACCGGCGAGCGGGTCAGCGAGATCTCGGATATGTCCGGCTGCGGCCTGACGCGGATGCCCGAATGTGCCTACGATGACGGGTTGCTGTCGCTTTACGGTCTGGGTGACGCGCGCGAGATGCTGCCGCGCCTGATCGACCCGGCGGACATTGCCGGATCCGTCAGCGCCGAGGCCGCCGCTGTGACCGGGCTGGCCGAGGGTACGCCGGTGATTGGGGGCTATTTCGACGTGGTGTCCAGTGCCATGGGATCAGGCGTTGTGCGCGCGGGTGAGGCGTCGATCATCGCGGGAACCTGGAGCATCAATCAGGTGTTCTCGGACGAACCTGCCGTCAACGAAGATCTGTTCATGGTCTCTGGCTTTGGCCCCAACCGTTTCGTGAATATCGAAGCAAGCGCGACGTCGGCTGCCAATCTTGAATGGTATGTGCGCGAATTCGTCGAACGCGGCGCGCATCACGACGACCCATTTAGGTTCTGCAATAAGAAGGTGGCCGAGGTCACCCCTGCGGCTGATGATCCTTTCTTTCATCCGTTCCTTTATGGCTCGGGGCAGGGTGCGTCGTTCCGGGGCGGGTTCTATGGCGTAGCGGGCTGGCATGGCGAAGGCCATATGCTGCGCGCCTTGTTCGAGGGTGTTTTGTTCGAGCATCGCCGCCATATCGAGGTTCTGAAAACAGCGGGCGTCAGTTTCGACCGGGCGGTTCTGTCCGGCGGCGGCTCGCGCAGCCCTGTCTGGCCGCAGATGTTCGCCGATTGCCTTGGCGTTCCGATCTACGTGGCCGAAGCGCAGGAAACCGGCGCGTTGGGCGCAGCGATTGGTGTGTCTGTGGCAACAGGCGCGTATGGCTCTTACGAAGAAGCCATCGGTCAGATGACCCGCCGCAAGGCCGAGTTCCAGCCGAATTCTGAAATGAAAGCGCACTACGACACCCGCTATGCGCAGTATCTTGCGCTTATCGAAGCCATGCGCGGGTTTTGGGACAGCACCCAAACTTCAATGGAAAGGTAATCAACATGAAAGCCGTGGGATTTCTGAAATCACTGCCAATTGACGCGCCTGACAGCCTTATGGATGTCGACCTGCCAGAGCCGGTTCTTCGTCCCAACGATCTGCTGGTCGAGGTCGAGGCGATCTCGGTCAATCCCGCAGATGCCAAGCGCCGCATCCGAACGGCGGCCGAGCAGGACCATGCAGAGCCGTTCATTCTGGGATATGACGCCGTGGGTATCGTCCGGGAAATGGGCGCCGACGTCACAGGATTCACCAAAGGTGACCGCGTCTGGTATGCGGGCGATGCTGATCGTCCGGGGTCTTATGCCGAGTTGCAGGCGGTCGATCATCGCATCGCGTCGGTTGCGCCGAAGTCGGTCAGTCCTGCGGCGGCGGCTTCTTTGCCGTTGGTGTCGTTGACCGCTTGGGAAATGCTGTTTGACCGGTTGCAAGTTCCGACAAACGAAACACCTGCCAGCCTGTTGGTTATCGGCGGGGCCGGAGGGGTGGGCTCGATCACGTTGCAACTGGCACGCAAGCTAACCGGGCTGCATCTGATTGCTACCGCCTCTCGCCCCGAAACGGTCGAATGGTGCAGGGACATGGGCGCGCATCAGGTGGTCAATCACCGCGATCTGATCGCCGAGGTGCAGGCCGCCGGGCATGAGACCGTGGACTATATCACGCAATACGCCGATACCGCGCAGCATTGGGACGCCATGTGTGAACTGATCGCGCCACAGGGCCGGATCGGAACCATCGTCGAGACGCCGGAGAAGCTGGACATTTCAGCGTTGCAGGGCAAATCCGCCGCGCTGATGTGGGAGCTGATGTTCACCCGCTCGTTGTTCGGAACAGCAGATATGGCGCGGCAGGGGCAGATTTTGGCCCGTGTCGCCAGTATGGTTGATGACGGGATCATCCGAACGACTGAACAGAAAACTCTAAACGGGTTGTCGGCGGATACGTTGAAAGAAGCGCATGCGATCATTGAAACCGGGCGCATGATCGGCAAACTTGTCGTCGCATACTAATCAGAAAGACCAGAACTCCATGACAGACGCCCGGAAACTTGATGGCGAATATGACTATATCATCGTCGGCGCGGGCACGGCCGGATGCGTCTTGGCCAATCGCCTGACCGAAGACCCCAAGACTCGGGTGCTGCTGCTGGAGGCGGGCGGATCGGACAATTACCACTGGGTGCATATCCCTGTTGGCTACCTCTATTGCATCGGCAATCCGCGCACTGACTGGATGATGAAAACCGCCGCTGAACCGGGGCTGAACGGGCGCTCTCTGGTTTATCCGCGCGGCAAGGTTTTGGGCGGCTGCACCTCGGTCAACGGCATGATCTATATGCGGGGGCAGGCGGCGGATTATGATCACTGGCGTCAGTTGGGCAATGCCGGTTGGGGATGGGATGATGTGCTGCCCTATTTCCTGAAGTCCGAAGATCACCATGCGGGCGACAGCGACATGCACCGTGGTGGCGGCGAGTGGAAGGTCTCCAAGCAGCGCCTTGAATGGGACATTCTGAAGGCCGTGCAGGAAGGAGCCAAGGAATTCGGCATCCAACCGCGCGCGGATTTCAACGACGGCAGCAACGAAGGCACCGGGTTTTTCGAGGTCAACCAACGCAATGGCGTGCGCTGGAATGCCGCAAAGGGCTTCCTGCGCCCGGCCATGAAGCGCCCAAACCTGCGCGTACTGACTCATGCCGAGACCGAGACGTTGTTGTTCGACGGTAAACGGGTGACAGGCGTGCGCTTCCATCAAAAAGGTGTTCGCTACGACGCCTTCTCAGGGGCTGAGGTTTTGCTTGCCGCCGGAGCGATCAACTCCCCCAAAATTCTAGAGCTTTCGGGTGTTGGTCGGGGCGATGTGCTGGCCGAACACGGCATCGCCGTGCATCACGAAAGCGCGGGCGTGGGCGAGAACTTGCAGGACCATCTGCAAATCCGCACGGTCTTCAAAGTGCAGAACGCGAAAACGCTGAATACGATGGCAAACTCGCTGGTCGGCAAGGCGAAGATTGCGCTGCAATACGGGCTGACGCAATCGGGGCCGATGTCGATGGCCCCCAGTCAGTTCGGAATGTTCACCAAATCCAACCCTGATCTGGCCACGCCGGATTTGGAGTATCACGTTCAGCCCTTGTCCACCGACAAGCTGGGCGATCCGCTGCATCCCTTTCCCGCGATCACCGTCTCGGTGTGTAACCTGCGCCCGGAAAGTGTGGGCACCTGCCACATCCAAGGCACGAACTTAGCCCAGCAGCCAGCGATACGCTTGAACTACCTTTCGACCGAGAATGACAAACGCGTGGCGGCGAAATCCGTGCGTCAAGCGCGTATGATTATGACCGCCAAGGCGTTGAAACCGTATCACCCCGAAGAAGTGCTGCCCGGCCCGGCGATGGAAAGCGAAGAAGACCTTGTGCGCGGAGTCGGTGATATCGCCACCACGATTTTTCATCCTGTCGGTACGTGCAAGATGGGGTCCGACGCCTCTGCCGTGGTGGGAACGGACCTCAAAGTTCATGGGTTGACGGGGCTAAGGGTGGTCGACGCGTCAATCATGCCCAAGATCGTATCGGGCAATACGGCGTCTCCGGTCGTGATGATCGCCGAGAAAGCAGCGGACATGATCCGTGCAGCAGTATAATCGCGGACGGCATTGTCGATGACGTTTTTGGCTTAGCGGCGAAAAAGCCCGTGTCCCTTTTTCGCTAGGTTTGGTCCGATACGCTTTAGGGAAACCGTCAAGGTCAAGGCTCGGATCACGGTGCAAGAACTGACGCTGGACTTGGGAACGAGGGATTCGTTCGACCCAAATTGAGCAAGGTTTTTGCCACGCGTGACCTGAGTTTTCCAAGGTGTCGAGAGGTGCGTCTTTCCCTTGGTCGTCTGTGGAATGTTGAATTTTATAAAAGTGATTAAAAAGCAATAGCTTACATTGCCAACTTGTACTCCCAAGTTCGCCAAAATCTTTGCCGAAAAATAATCAAAACCGTTGACTGAGAACGCAAACATGATAATAATAACACTTACTGCAATAAATTTCAGATACCTTGCTTGAGGAGGTCAGGATCTGAAATTGCGGCTCTGGAAGTGCATGTTCCGGGCTAGCCGCGCTCTGGAGGAAAAGCGAAAAGGGAAGAGAAAAAATGCAGCGGAGGAAATTACTAAAGGCAGGGCTTTTGGCTACGACGATGACATTCGTCGGAGGGGCCGCAGCCTTTGCACAGGATGGGAAACGTATCGCGTTTTTTGTCTCGGACTTGTCGAACGTGTTTCATCAATCTCAGGCAGCCGAAGCGGAACGCTATGCCAAAGAGAAGTACGGCGCCGAAGTTGTGGTGTTTGACGGTCAGGCGGATTCTGCCGTCATGACGCAGAACGTAGACCAGATCGCAGCAGGCGGTTTTGATGCCGCCACCTTGCATATCTGGGACGCTGAGGCGGCAACGCCGGGTGTAGAGGATGCCTTGGCAGAGGACATCGTCATGACCTCGTTCTTCAGCCCGATCACGGACACCGGTATCCCGACCGCGCGCAGCGACGAAGCTGCGGTGTCGTTCGAGATGGGCGCGCAGATGGCAAAGGCGTGGAAAGATGCGCACCCTGACAAGCCAATCGTCATGGTCCAGTTGGGCTGGCCGAACCATACCGAAGTGAACTCGGGCCGGACGGCTCCGTTTGCCGAAGGTGTGTTGTCGGTTGATCCTGATGCGGAAAACCTTGGCGCGTTGGATTCCAGCAAGGGTCAGGAAGCCGCAAAGCAAATCATAGTTGATTTGCTCACGCAGCGCCCCGAAGTGAATCTGATCTACTCTGAGGCATCGAACCTGACTGTGGGTACAATGGCGGGTCTTGCCCAATTGGGACGTGGCAAGTTCGATGACGGAAAGCCGCTGACCGAGATCGTGGCCAGCGTGGACTTTGATTCAGTCGAATTCGATCAGGTCTATGATCCGAATTCCAGCCTCAAAGCCTCGATGGGATTGCCGCCGGTGGAGACGGCGCAGGGTCGTATCGACCTGATCATGGACGTATTGGACGGAAAAGTGGAACGGACATCCGGTACGGCCGAGGAGTTCTTCTATAAGGCATACACTGTTTCCTACTGGAGCATGCCGAAAGAAGAGGCCGAGCAATGGCTAAAAGAGCAGTTTGGCGGTTGATTTAAGGACGCCAGAAAAAACTCGAACCAAATAATTGTTGGGTCCACCGTCCACTCTGGGATCTGATTGAAATGGTTCGGAATGTGTCACCAACCCTGTGCTGCAATGGTGTATTGGGGTTGGTGGCAAAAAACTCAAACTCAGATAGCCTTGGAGAATGGGCAGCGGCTGCGTCGCGCCATTTGCAGGCTTGTGTAAAGAACAACAAGGGGAAGATAGTGCAGATCGCGCAAGCAGAGAAGGCACTGTCCGTTCGGGAACTCACCAAGGATTACCCCGGCGTGCGTGCCGTGGATGCCGTGTCATTCGATATAGACAGAAACAGCGTTCATTGCCTGGTTGGGGAAAATGGTGCGGGTAAATCGACCGTCGTCAAAATGCTGACCGGTGCGCTTGAACCGACCAGCGGGTCGATGGCCATTCTGGGCAAAACGTACGAGCCGACCAGCACGCAAGAGGCGCGAGACAGCGGGATTGGTACGCTGTTTCAGGAATTGCACGTCGTGGATCAGTTAACGGTTCTTGAAAACCTCACCTTGGGGATGGAAGCCAGCCGGTTCGGTTTTCTGGTCAAATCGGATCTGGAAGATCGTGTGGTAAGAACGCTTGCGGCGATCGAGCCGACAATCGACCCCAAGGCACGCGTGTCAACGCTGAGTGTCGCGCAAAAGCAGATTGTCGAGATCGCGCGCGCTGCGTCCTCGGGCGCCAGTATTATCATCATGGATGAACCCACTGCGGCCCTGTCAGAACGCGAGGTAGAGCGCCTGTTCGGTGTAATTCGTCGCCTCAGAGAATCTGATGTGACCGTTATCTATATCTCGCACAAACTGGATGAGATATTTGAGCTGGGCGACAATGTTACCGTCATGCGTGACGGCAAACACATCGCGACGAAACCTCTGGCCCAGGTGAATGGTCGCCCCGAATTGATCGAAATGATGGTAGGGCGTGCGATATCCCATGACTATGAACCCCGTGGCGAGGTGCCGGACAAGCCGGTCCTGACCGTCAAAGGGCTGCGTAACCACCTGCTGCAAGACGTTTCCTTTCAAGTGAACGAAGGTGAAATCGTCGGGTTCTACGGGCTAGTCGGAGCAGGCAAAACTGAAATTGCCCGCGCCATTTATGGGGCAGACAAGGCCAGCGGGCAGATTGACTTCAAACAGCGCCGGCGTCCGACCTCGCCGAAAGAGGCGATTGCCGCAGGAATAGCCCTTGTTCCAGAAGAACGACGCACCCAAGGTCTGTTCACAGAGCTGACCATCCGGCGCAATATTCCGATAATGAATATCCGCAAATTGGCGAGCTTTGGGGTTTTCAATGATGAACGCGAAAAAGCCGTTGCCAGAGAGTATGTTAACAAGCTGGGCATAGCCACCAACTCGATCGAGAAATACGCCGAGAAACTCTCGGGCGGAAACCAGCAGAAGGTCGTCCTGTCAAAGTGTCTGTTCGCAGATGCGGACTTGCTGCTGCTTGATGAACCCACGCGCGGGGTCGATGTGGGCGCGAAATCCGAAATCTATGACCTGATCCGCGATCTGGCCAACAAGGGCAAGTCGGTCTGCATTTTCTCATCCGAATTGGAGGAGGTGTTGGGCATCTGTGATCGGGTTTTTCTGATGTTCAATGGACGGATCAAGGCAGAAATCAAAAACGGGGCCGAGGTCGACATTCCCCACATCCTGAATGTCGTGACCGGCGGGAGCGGTGAAAAACCATGACGGATCAGGCAATCGCAGGACGCAGACTGGCCGAACGCGACAACAGGCTGAGCGATGAGATGTTCATCACCTCATTGGTGGCGGGCGCAGCAGTGGCGTTGTTCATGCTTGCGTCGATTTTTGTTCCCAACTTCTTTCAGTTTCAGAACGTTGTGAACCTTGTAACCAATAACTGGGCTGTGATTTCGCTGGGTGTTGGGGTCACGTTTCTTTTGGTTTCCGGGAATTTTGACCTGTCGGTCGGTGGCATTGTCGCCCTGTCCGGTGTTCTGGCTGTGTGGTTCGCGCAGGCATCGGACGGGGCCAATGCGCTGTCCACTGGCTGGGGGATGCCGACGGGTTTGGCCATGTGCTGCGCCTTGGTCGGAGCGTTGGCGATCGGGGCGGTCAACGCGGTGTTTGTCGTGGTGCTGAGGGTACCTTCGATCATTGTCACACTGGGGACGATGATGCTGGCGCGAGGGATTGCGCAGGTGATTACTCAAGGGTCACAGCGCAACACAAACCTGCCGTCTGACTTCGGTACGTTGGGGAACATGGCGATGTTCGGCACTTCGATAAAGCTGCCGGTCGTTCTGATGGCTGTCCTGATCCTTGTCGCCGTATTCGTCGAGCGGAAAACGGTCTTTGGCCGGCTTACCTACCTGATCGGAGCGAACCCAGTGGCCTCGCGCCTCTCCGGAGTGGATAATGCCGGGCACGTTGTGAAACTGTACCTGTTCAGCGCATTTGTCGCCGGAGCCGTCGGCATCCTGCTGGCCTCAGAGTTCAAGTCGGGTTTTTCCAATCGAGGAACGTTGATGGAGTTCGACGCGCTGGTCATTTCGCTATTGGGAGGTGTCGCAATCGCGGGCGGATTTGGTTCGGTGATCGGGATGTTTTTCGGCGCGATTGTCCTGGCGACAGTGACGTCCGCCGCGACAGGGCTGGTTCTGTCACCGGACTGGCAATTCACCCTCAAGGCGATCGCTGTATTCATCGCGATCATGGCACAGACTTGGGCTCTGGCCCGGAGGCACGCACAATGACTGAATTGACCCAAAGCCGTAGCCCTGGCGACCGTGCCAAGCAATTCCTGAAGGACTATTATATCTACCTGGTTCTTGTCCTTGTAGTCGTGGTCCTCAGTACCGCCAATCTGGACAAGTTTCCTCTGTTCGAGCGCGGAAACTTCCTGAGTGAGCGCAACATAATCAACATCCTGCGCATATCGGCGCCGATATTGACGCTAGCGGGGGCGTTCACTCTGCTGATGATCTCGGGCTATATCGACCTGTCGGTTGGCAGCGCCATGAGCCTGAGCGCCGTTGTTTATGCGCTGCTTGCGATCAACGGCGTGCCTTTCGTGCCTGCCTTTCTCGCAACGGTTCTGGTGGGCGTCCTACTAGGGGCGATCAACGGGTTTTTGGTCGTCCGGTTGAAAATAACACCGGTGATCGCGACCCTGATTACGCTGAGCCTGTACAAAGGGATCGCACTTTTGCTTGTTGAGGACGGCGTGTCGGCAATCAAATCCGGTGGTGGGCTGAAAATGCCAGGCTGGTTTAACGATTACGGCCGCGACGGGGTTCTGTTTGGACTGCCTTGGGCGTTTTGGGTCGCCATTTTGGTGACGATTGCCATGATCATCGCGCAAGACCGCATGAAGCTGGGAAAATACGCGGCCGCGACCGGAGGCAATCCGACGGCGGCCAAACTGTCGGGCATCAATACGGCGCGTGTCGTGATCGGGCTGTATGTTCTGGTTGGCATTTGCGCGGCTTTGGCGGGTATTGCGAGGTCCAGCTTTATGTCTCTTGGCGACCCGCTATCCGGCGATGGCATGGAATTAACCGCTATACTTGTGGTTCTGTTGGGTGGTACAGCCTTCAGCGGTGGTGAAGGTCGCGTTCTGAAGTCGTTTATCGGGGCGCTGATCATCATGTCCCTGACGGTCGGAATGTTGACACTGGTGCCCGCGTATTTCCAAACTTTGGTTGTCGGCACCGCGCTTCTGCTGGCTGCGGCATCGAACCATTTGGTGAGCAGAAAGGATAACGAAAGTTGAACGCTACAGGTCCCGACCCGGATACTCTGCGCTTGATCGCTCGTGTGCTGACACTGCATTTTCAAGAGGGCTTGCTGCAGGCTGAGATTGCGAACAGTCTTCGTTTGTCGACTGCCAAAGTAAATCGTCTGATCAAGCAAGGTCGTGAAATGGGGATGGTCGAGTTTCGGATTCACAGCCCGTTCCAGCGCCTTTTCGACCTAGAGCGACAGTTGAGAGAGCGCTGGCCGCAGGCAGAGTTCCTTGTGGCGGACACCGTAACCGAAAATGCAGAAACCACTTTGGATCTGGTGGGCAAGGCGGCTGCACAGCATCTTCAAGCCATCCTTCAAGATGATGATGTTCTGGCCATTTCGGGCGGCAAAGCCCTGAGCGCCGTAGCAAACCATCTGCAAGTGCGGGGTAAGACGTCTAATATCGTGATACCGCTGACCGGTGGAGTGCAGGGACAGCACTATACGGATGTAAACCACATCGCCACACGTATCGCCGATGGGCTAGGTGGGACGGCAACGCTTATTCATGCGCCCTTGCACGCGGATTCTGAACAAGAGCGCGACATGCTTTTATCTGTCCGCGCTATCCGTGATATTCTTGAGCAGGCACGCAATGCCCGCGTCTCGATCATGGGGCTGGGTGCTGTCACCGGCGAAGGAGCGACTTACTACAAAGCCCATCCTCTGTCCGAAGAAAATAGAATCCAACTATACAAGGACGGCGTGCGCGCTGAATTGCTGGGTCATCTGGTCGATTTGGCCGGAAAGCTGTGCGACAGCGAACTGAATTCCAAACTGGTCAGCCTGCCACTTGCCCAAGCCAAGGATATCCCGGTTCGGATTGGGGTCGCGACCGGTCCCGAAAAGGTGGAGCCCATCGTCGCCGCCCTAAACGGCGACCACATCAATACCCTGGTGGTTGATGATACGACGGCCCAATCGGTTCTGGGGTGCTCTGAGGAAAGTTGACGTAAGCGCCAGACCTACTTGGCTGTTCGCACACGGTTGAAACCTGCCCGCAGTTTAAATCGGGCAGCCGTTTGAGGCGGCGAGGTTCTTCTTCACGGACGAAAAAGTGGGGTCACATCGGGGCAAAGCGATAGGTGTCACCGTCCGCCTGTACCTTGCCCACGCCTGGGAACGCAAAATGTGTGGCTGCAATTGTAAAGCCTTGCGAGGCCGCCCGTTGCAGAAGCGCTCGCCGGGTGGATACTGCCTGCTCCGGGTCGCCGTCCAGCGCATAGCTTACGCCCGGGTGGGTGAATTGCAGCCGTTCCGAGATGATTGCGTCCCCGATGATCATCAACTCTTGCCCTTTGTCCGACACGAGAACTCCGGTATGGCCAGTTGTGTGTCCGGGCAGAGGGACCAAGCCTATGCCGGGTGCCAATTCGGTTTGGCCATCGTGTAGGACCACCCTGTCAGCAAAGCCTTGGGCCACGGCCTGAATCATCTCGACCATTGGGCGCATGTCGGCGGGCACTGCATCGGGTAGGGCCGGGTTCGTCCAGAAATCCCACTCGGCGCGCGTGACGTGGATCTTTGCACCGGGGAATGCGCTGGGGTCGGCCAGCGCGCCCATGTGATCAGCATGCATATGCGTAAGGATGATGTCGGTCGGGTCCACGGTTTCTAAACCGGGCCATGCCTGACCGGTATCCGGGAACCTTTCAGTCAGCGCATTTGCCGAACCGGTATCGACCAGAAACAAACGTTCACCCGTGCGAAGCGTCCAGAGGTTCGCGCCGATCTCAACCTGCTCACCCAAGGAAACGCCTGCGGGAACATTTGCAAAATACCCGGCAGGCAGTTGAAAACGGCCATCGTCGTGTACGGTCAGTTCAATGTCTCCGACCATAAGGGTGTGAGTTTGATTTGGCATGTCACTCTCCGCGCTAGTTCGGATTGACAATATGGGGCGGAACGCCAATCTGGGTATTGTCACAAATGACGATATCTTTTCTGATCGTGCCAAAATTGAAAGAGATGCAGCCGGTTCTGATCCTGGACTATCCCGGAGCCTTGCAATCCGCAGTGCTTGGGTTGCGGGATATGCTGTCGCATGCCGGTCTGAGCCCTATTGTCGACTCCGCCCCCAAGGACGAATCTGGTAGATGGGGCGCGGTTGTTCTGCCGCCTGCCGCCGAAATCTCTGACCCTAATGCATCTCCACAATTGGTTGAGTGGCTCAGGGAATGTGCGGCGGACGGAGTGTTGGTCTGTTCTGCCTGTGTTGGTCTGAACTGGGTGGCTGCGGCAGGGATAGACGGAAACAGGCCGGTGACAACGCATTGGGGAATTGTCAATCGCGTGCGCACGGATTGGCCTGCGTTGAACCTGGATACTGACCGGTTGGTGATCGAATATTCCGATCTGGTCACAGCAGGCGGAATGATGGCTTGGATCGACTTGGCGCTGATTGTAATCGAGCGGTTGGCAGGACGGGAAAGGATGCTGGAAACCGCGCGCCATTTTGTTGTCGATCCTGACCGCAGGGATCAACGGCGGTTTCAGAGGTTTCGGCCCATAACCAATCACGGCGACGGTCAGGTTTTGCGCGTCCAGCGGTACTTGGAGAAAAACCTTCAACAACAAACGCCTGTATCTGATCTTGCAGCGATTGCCGCTATCTCGCCGCGCAGTCTGCAACGCCGGTTTGTCGTCTCCACTGGGTTGAACCTGACCCAGTATCTGCAGCGAATAAGGATGGAACGGGCCAAGTCTTTGTTGGCTGATAGTCCGGCCTCTGTTTCAGAGATTGCGTCGCAGACCGGTTACACGGATGTGCCAGCGTTTTACCGTGTTTTTCAACGCCTGACGGGAATGACACCTGCCGGTTTCAGAAACATGGTGCGTGCCGGTGACGGAGCGAATGGCTGACACCTTGTGCCGGCACCCATCACGCAAAAGGGCTCAAATGTGATCAAACAAGCGACCGGGCAGTGCGGCGTCGCGGCCGAGTTTCAACACTTGGATCATGCAAAAAACCATAGCCTGGTTCGAGGTGACGACAGGTTTCCCCAGATGCGCCTCAAGTCGGTCAATGACCTCGACCGCGCGCATGTCGGTGCAACTCAGGACGATTGCCTGCGTGTCAGGATGGTCCGCTTGGCAGGCCAGATCAAACACCTCATCGGGGGTCAGTTCGCCTTGACCGTAATTCCCCAATTCGCGTCCTATATCGGCGCAGCGCACGGTTTCGATCCCGTTCTGCGAAAGAAACTCCACGGCCTGCGTGTTGATCTCGCCAACATAAGGCGAGGAAAACCCAACCTTTGTTGCGCCCAGAGTTTTGATGCCAGCGATCAATGATCCAGCGGCTGTCAGCGACGGGGCGCCCGATTGGGCTTTTATCTGTCGCGCAAGGTCCGCATCGAACGCAGGCCCATGCGTCAGAGTGGCAGAGGTGCAGCCGTACAGCACAATGTCCGGCCGAACGCCTGCAATCATCCGTAAGTCGTGGCTGATATCCGAGGCACCCAAACCTGCCATCTGTTCAGACCCCGGGATCTCATCCACGTCGTAGCCGCCCATACGCTGGAAATGAACCGTGGTATTCGGCGGGCGCAACATCTCCATGTCAGGTTCAAGATTGGTGTTCGTGTAGGGGACGAGCACGCCAATCTTGGCTGCGGTTCGCGTCTCGGTCATGCCAACACTCCTTTCAACACGCTCAGCGCCTTGTCCATAGTCTCGGGGGCGCAAATCGTTGCACGCAGACAGTCCGGCAGGCCATAACCCGCCATTCCGCGCATCAGCAGATTTTCGTTACGCAAAGCGGCGTCGGCGGCCTGAGCGTCACGCGTTGAAGCAAAGCGCAGCAGGACAAAATTCGTATGGCTGTCCGGCACAGTCAGCCCAAGCGCGCGGCAGTCCTGCACAAACTTGTCGCGAAGGGCTGCCGTCTGGCCAACCACATCGCGCATGTGCGATTGATCGCGCATGGCCTCGGTCGCTGCAGCTTGCGATGCCGATGATATATTGTTTGGATTCAGAAGCTTGCGCACTTCGCCAGCAATGTCCGGTGGAAAATACCCCCATCCGACGCGGGCACTCGCCAACCCATAGGCTTTGGAGAAGGTCCGCGTGACGACGGTGTCACCTCGGTCCGCCAGCGCGAAGATGTCTGCGGGGTTATTGTTCGTGTCCGAAAACTCGGCATAGGCTTGATCAATAACCAGCAGCACGTTGTCCGGTAACTCGGTACGCAGTCTCAGGATGTCAGAGTTCGGAATAAGCGTTCCGGTCGGGTTGCCCGGATTACATATGAAAACAATGCGTGTCGCAGGCGTTACCCCGGCAAGAACTTCGTCAACACTGACCGTCAGATCAACCTCGGGTGCCGTCCGATAATCCGCCTGTGCTTGCGCGGTTGCCGATGCCAGGAAAGCATATCCGTATTGCGTGCCCAAAACCTGATCACCGGGTCCTGCGTAGGCGCGGATCAGGCAGCCAATCAACTCCATCGACCCGGCTCCGCATAAGATGCGCGCTGGGTTCAGGCGGTGCACGTCCGCGATGGCTGCGCGCAGCTCGGTCCACTCGGGGTCGGGGTAAAGCGTCAGGTCAGACGCCGCCGCTTGCCCTGCACGAACCGCGGCAGGACTGGCGGGAAACGCGCTTTCATTTTGCGCCATCGAGATTGTCTGCGCCCCGCCCAGATCGGCAAGGGCATAGGCTGCCATATCAGCGACATAAGCGTTCGGGCGGATCATGTGTCACCTCCGTAAGCTTTTGCGCCGTCTGGGGTGACCAGACCGCGTTTCAGATCGAGGTCGAGGGCCGAGGGATCGCGCAGCTTTGGATCTCCGAACCCACCGCCGCCGGGCGTCTCAAAGATCAGGTAGTCGCCCGGTTCAACGCGCAGCTCACCCTTGCCCGGAATGTCCTCGGCCGAGTTGCGAAAGTGAATGCGGCCGGGTTTTCCAGCGCCGCCGCCCATCCTGCCAAGAGCGGGGAATTTCAGTCGCTCAACCGAAAGGAACACAACAAAAGGCGCGTTATTGGACGATGTGATTTCTATGCGCTGACCCAACCCGCCGCGATATTGGCCCGCGCCGCCAGAATCCGGCCTAAGTTCGCGCCGCCAGATCGTCACGGGCGCGACGCTTTCCGTGATTTCGACCTGACTGCCAAAAACGCCGGACGGGTAGGCCGTTGCCGACAAGCCATCCGCATGAGGCCGCGCACCTGTTCCGCCATTATGCACGGGTTCGATTGCAAACTCCCGTCCACCGTCACGGGCCACTTCGGGCGCGTGACGCATAGGCAGGTCAAACATGCAGCTTGCGCCCTCTGCCGGTACTTGATCAGGCAGGGCTTGATGCAGGCATCCCAGTACCAAATCGGGCGTCACCTGACCAAGAGTGTGCCGCATGGCAACCGGAACGGGCCTTTGGGCGTTCAGGATGCACCCTTTCGGTCCGTCAACGGTGAAGGGCTCTAACGATCCAGCGTTGTTTGGTATGTCCGACCCAACAATGCAGCGCAGCGCAAATACAGTGTAGGCCGTGGCATAATTCAGCGGTACGTTAATCCCTTTGCGCGAACACCCCGAGGTGCCAGAGAAATCCACATGCATTCTGTCCTGATGGACGGTCAGGGTGGCGTGAAGTTCCAGTTCATTCTCATACCCATCCATTTTCAGGACGTTCTTATAGACCCCATCAGGAACCTCGGCGATTGCAGCCTGAGTCCCGCGGCGCGAGGTGTCGATTATATAGGCGCCCAGCGTATCCAGATCATCTAGGCCGAATTCCTCCATCATGCTCAGCAGGCGGTCAACCCCGGCCTCGCAACAGGCGATCAGCGCGTAGATATCGCCCTCATTCGCGATGGGTTCGCGGGAATTGGCGCGGATGATGTCAAGAAGAAGGGCGTTTGGCATGCCTTGATCGACAAGTTTGCAGGGCGGGATCAACAAGCCCTCGTCATAGATGTCAGACCCCTCTGGTCCCATGCCAAGCCCGCCCAGATCCACCAGATGAGAGGTGCACGAGGTAAAGCCCACGACTTGTCCATTCCTGAAAGCGGGCATCATCAGAAGAAAGTCGTTCAAATGCCCAGAGGCCAGCCAAGGGTCGTTGGTCATATAGATGTCACCCGGTTTCATGTCCTGAACCGGGAATGCCGCGCGCAGATGCTGAACCGCTTCGGCCATTGTGTTGATATGTCCGGGCGTGCCTGTGACAGCCTGCGCCAGCATGTGCCCATTCGCATCAAATATACCGGCCGAGATATCCCCGCACTCTCGCACGATTGGGCTGAAGGCCGCCCGGATCAGGGTTTGCCCCTGTTCTTCGACAACCGCCAGAAGACGGTTCCACATAACTTGGAGGCGGGCAGGAGAGTGGGTCATCATTCTGTTCCTTTCCGGGTAAGAACCAGATTCCCGATCGCGTCCACTCGGGCGGAGAAGTCCGAGGAGACCAACGTGGTTGTCTGCGGCTCGGTGATCAGCGCGGGTCCGGGAAGACAATCACCTGCGTGCAAGTCCGAGCGAGCGATCAGCGTTGCCTGTACCGTTTCTCCGGTTAGGTCGCAGGTGACGGGGCGCGTCTGCGATGGTTTTGTTGCGCGAGATACCGGCGCATCCGCCAATGTAGGCGGTTCCTTTTCGACGGTCGCCACGCGCACCGACCAGTTGAGGATTTCTATCTGCATCCCCGGCACCGGGCGAGAGAACTGCTTGCGATATTCCTCCTCAAACGCATGGGTGAGGAGGGCTATGTCTTTGGGGGAAAGATTGCGGTCGGGCAGGGGGATTTCAATTTCATGGCCCTGACCGCTGTAACGCATGAACGCAGTACGCTGTCGCAGAGTTGGCGCATCGCCCGCGCCTTGGGAAACCACTAGTTGCGCCTCGGAAATCATCGCGTCAAACAGCGTGTTGATGGCGTCAACATCGATGCTTTCCAACATGGAATACCGTGACCGCACGATCTCAAAACTGACAGGGGCATACAGGAAGCCAACAGCCGATCCAACGCCGGGATTTGGCGGGATCACGATCCGGCTTACTCCGGCTGACCGGGCCACCCGTGTTGCATGCAGAGGGCCATTGCCGCCAAACGCGATCATGGTGCGGGTGCCAAGTTCCTTACCGCTTTCGACGGCATGCATGCGTCCGGCGCTGGCCATGCTTTCGTCGACGATACGACTGACACCATCTGCGGCACCGGTTGCGTTCAGGCCGAGCTTGGTCCCAATCCCTTGTTCCAAAGCATGTTGTGCAGCCTCGGGGTCAATCGCGATGTGCCCTTCGGCAAAGGTTTCGGGGGTGATGTAGCCTAGTGCGATGTCGCTGTCTGTGACCGTCGGTTCCGTGCCGCCACGCAGGAACGCAACGGGGCCGGGTTCGGAACCTGCCGACTGTGGCCCTACGGTCAATCGCCCCAATCGATCCACCCCGGCAATCGAGCCGCCGCCCGCTCCGATTTCGATCATTTCGATCACGGGAATTCGCACCGGCATGCCCGAGCCCTTGATGAACCGGGCAGCACGCGCGATTTCAAACTGGCGCGAGGTTTGTGGCTGCGCATTGTCGATCAGGCATAGTTTGGCCGTTGTTCCACCCATGTCAAAGGACAGAACCTGATCCAGACCCGCGCGTGCGGCGATCCGGGCGGCAAGAATGGCACCCCCGGCCGGGCCGGATTCGACAAGACGGATGGGGAATTGCGCCGCTGTGTTTAGGGTGCACATCCCACCACCCGCCGTCATCATCAGGATCGGGCAGCATAGACCTTCGTCACGGAACCGGTCCGCAAAGCGCGTCAGGTATGTCTGCATCAAGGGCTGGATATAGGCGTTTGCAACCGTGGTGCAGAGGCGATCAAACTCACGCGCCTCGGGGCTGACCTCGGACGAGATTGAGATGGCCAGTTCGGGGCGCTCTTGGGCCAAGACCGCTTGCAATTGCTGTTCGTGCGCGGGGTTGGCGTAAGCGTGCATTAGACAAATGGCGACCGCGTCCGCGCCGCTTGCGTCGATCTCGTCCAGCACCGCGTCTATCGCAGGCTGCTCTAGCGCGATAAGCACGTCGCCGTCCACCGACATACGCTCGCGCACCGTGAACGCCCTTTCCCGAGGCACCAGCAGGTCGGGCTTTTCCAGATTGATATCGTATTGCGCATAGCGCCGCTCGTAGGCGATTTCGAGAATATCGCGGAAGCCTTCGGTCGTGATCGTTGCAACCTTGGCGCCGCGCCGCTCGATCAGGGCATTGGTGGCCAACGTCGTTCCGTGAATGAAACCAGAGACGTCGGACAACGCGCATCCCGATTGCCTCATGACCCGTCGTGCACCGTCCATTGCACCCTCGGCAGGGTTTTGATGGGTGGTCAGGGTTTTGGTCGAGGCAACAATCTGGTCTTCGCCTGAAACCAGAACCGTGTCTGTAAATGTGCCGCCAATATCAATAGCCAAGCGCAGAGTTTGAGGGGTCATTCTGTATTCCGAAATCCGAGTGATCGCAGCGGGTTGCAGAAGGCAAGAGCCTTGCGATCAAGCAGAGATCACCAGATCACAGCCAGTCGCCCGGCGATCCATAGGATTTGGAATACAAGTCATCGTCATGCAGCAAGTGTGCAAGTGCCGGTCATCAGCGGCAAGCAAAAATGCGACGTGATGATATGGAAGCGACATCAAATTTTGACGTTCCGCCAAACGACGTTGGCAAAACCCCAATTGCTGGGTTCAATCCCCACCTGTCTAAGGCCATTTCCGTCATCCTGCCTGTCAAACTCGGCGGACATGAAACCGGGCCAGCCAAGGGTTCTTGAACCTCAATGAATGGCTGGCCCGGTTGTTTTTGCCTCCGTGAGTAGCAGGGCAAAACGGTGTTTGTTCGTTAGTTCGAGACGAGTTTTGCAGTTGTTTCCAAAATGCGTGTCGCTGTTTCTCAACGTAAGTGTGCAAAATGCTTGATTTAGAATCGTTTAGCCCCTCTTATTGAACAGATTTTCATTGAACCCACGTGGAATTAACCGTTCATCACACGTTCACGTTGAGTTGAGTAAGCTTCGCATAGGATTTCGCGGGAAAAGAGTGGAAGGAATGAAGAAGCTCTTGGCGATTATATGTTTGGCTACTTTGCTCTTGGGTGCCGAGAGCCAAGCCGCTACGCGTGAGCTGAAACAATCCGAGCTGCGAAAGGTTACTGCTTCGGGAACGGCAATCCGGCTGAAGAAAGTAATCAAAGGGGTTGAGCGGGTCTTTGGTGGAACGCCGGTGGACGCGCGCGCTTTTCAGTCCGACAAGGTCTATTATCGCATCTTGGTCAAGAAGCCGAATGGCGAAATCATAAGTGTTATTGTAGACGCCCAATCCGGCGTCGTTGTGTCCAATAGATCTAGTGTTGGACGCCAGATTTCAGAAGCTGCCCGGTCAAACAAAGGAAACTCGGCGAGTGCCAAGTCTCAGGGCAACTTTGGCAATAAGGGCAACAGCGGGAACCGGGGTGGAAACAGCAACTCCGGCGGTAACGGTAATTCCGGCGGTAACGGTAATTCCGGTGGTGGTAACTCCGGCGGCGGTGGTGGTAACTCCGGCGGCGGTGGCGGTAACTCCGGCGGTGGCGGTGGTAACTCCGGCGGTGGCGGTGGTAACTCCGGCGGCGGGAATTCGGGTGGAAATGGCGGCGGTAGAAAATAATAGATGAACCGTCGCTCAAACAAATATAATTACGAAGAATGAGAGTACTACTTGCTGAGGACGAGCCGCACCTGTGCGCGCAAGTCAAGAAACTGCTGAACGCCGAAGGGCGTGTCGTCGACGTTGTTCATAACGGAGTGGACGCCCTTCATCTTGGTTCAACCGAACCGTATGACGTTATCATCCTTGATCTAGGGTTGCCGGAGCGCGATGGCATTTCCGTGCTGCGCGAATGGAGAAACGCGGGTTTGAAAACGCCCGTATTGATCCTGACCGCCCGAGACGGCTGGAGCGAGAGGGTGGATGGTCTCGACGCCGGTGCGGATGACTACATGACCAAACCCTTTCACATGCCCGAGCTGGCAGCCCGTGTTCGGGCGATCCTGCGGCGTCAAAGCGGCTTGATGAATCCGGTGATTGAGATGGGCAGCGTCACGCTCGACTCGAAAAACGGGCGCGTGACAGCGCAGGGGATTGCAGTTGATCTGACCGCGCAGGAGATCGCCGTTCTCACCTACCTGGCCCATAATCGGGGGCGCTTGGTGTCAAGATCCGAGCTTTCCGACCACATTTATGAATATGATGCGGACAGGGATTCCAACACAATCGCCGTGTTCATAACGCGATTGCGCAAGAAGTTGGGGGCCGACTTGATCAAGACCGTTCGGGGCCGCGGGTACATGATTGATACCGACTAATGCTGTCTTTGCGCCAACGGGCATTGCTGGGAGGAATCGCGACCGGTGCAGTATCCGTTGCAGTTGGGACGCTGGCCGTTTTCTCGTACATCGACTCCAGAGTCTCGGATCGCTTTGACAGCACGCTGAGGGATCGGCACACGCAACTTGTCGTAGGTCTAAGCGCGACAACCGGCGACCCCGAGGCTTTGCGTAGCCTGATGTTTGACCCTGCATATGGGACTCCGTATTCGGGGCGCTATTGGCAGGTTACAAATGCAGCCGGAGAGATTTTCACCTCGTCATCGCTTTTTGACGAAACCATAGCCGAGCCTCTGGATTCCCCCGATACGCCTAGAATCTGGAACATTCCGGGCCCGGAAGGTGAAAGGGTCCGCAGCATATTTCAAGAGATTACCTACGAAGACGGTACGGTCTGGGGGGTCAGTGTTGCCGAAAGCCAGGCCCAATTGATTGCTGAGAGGCGCGCAGCGCAGCGCAGTCTGCTGCCCGTATTCGCGTTGGTCGGGTTGATTGGTGTTGTGGGGTCGATGCTGCTGTCGTCAGTCATTCTGGGGCCGCTGAGAAAGCTAAGAAGCGATGTGTCCCACCGTTGGGATACGGATGAGGGGCTAGAGCCTGCAGATTATCCTGATGAAGTTTCGCCGCTGGTCGGGGATTTGAACCAGCTCTCGCGTCGCAACCGGGACATTGTTTCCGGTTCCCGGCGGCAGGCGGCAGATCTGGCGCATGCCCTCAAGACACCGACCGCCATTCTGAGGAATGAACTCAGCACCTTGTCCGAGGACGGCGCGCCGACAGACGCAGCACAGGAGGCGTTGGACAGGATCGACGCACAGCTCAGCCGGTCGCTTGCCAGGATGAGGGCTTTGAATACAGCAGAGCTTTCGCACTCGAGAACCGATCTGTCGAATTCGGTGGACCGGCTCACCCGCCTGTTTTCTTCGATGGCCGAGAGGGAAGGTAAAACGCTGGAGGTGACGCGCGCGCCGGGGCTGTGGGTTCGAATGGACCCGCAGGACATTGAGGAAGTGCTTGGGAACCTGATGGACAACGCGGTCAAATGGTGCCGAACCACCGTGCGCGTGACTGCGGTGTCCAAACGCGGGAGCATCGAAGTTCATATCGAGGACGACGGCCCGGGAATACCGGAAGACGACCGGCGCGAAGCGCTCAGGTCGGGCGGGCGTCTGGATACGTCGGTCACGGGCAGCGGACTGGGATTGGCGATCGCCGTTGATCTGCTAAATGCCTACGGTGCCAAGCTAAACCTCGGTACGTCCAGTGATCTTGGCGGCTTGGAGAGCCGGGTTCTGATCCCAACGGGATTTAACCAGACATCGACCTAAGCGGAGTCTGTCCAAGAAAACCCGAAAAGTAGCGGTGATAATTCGCTGTATTAATTTTTTTAAGCGCTTCTTTTTATTGTTGTTTCGGGGGGAATTTGCTAAATGCAGGCAGAATGATCGTGAACATATTTAGTATTTCCGCCCGTTCACATTAAATTAACATTCCGTTCACCCTGCGAAATCTAAAAGGCAAATATTTAGCAAATTAGGGACAATATTTTCGAGCAGTATCTCACGGAATCCTGAATTTTGTGGAGATTGCAATGCTCAAGTTCTGCCCTCAAGAGGCTGCAAGTTCCAAGCGGTCTAATAAATATCGTGAGTATCTAAAGCGCTTTTCTGGCGAAGAATATGGTGGCTTTACTATATTCGTCCTTTTTGTGTTCGTAACCCTTATCGCAATGACGGGCATAGCGGTCGATTTCATGAACTACGAACGTGACCGGGTTAAATTGCAATGGGCGCTGGACAATGCGGTACTGGCCGCTGCGAACCTAGAGCAGGAGCTGCCGCCTGCCGATGTCGTCAATGCTCACCTCGCGGCTCAGGGGCTTGACGAGTACCAAAAGAATATCGGTGTTGAGGAATCCTATCTGGACCGAACTGTCTCGGCCAGTATCGGGACCGAGTTCGAGACCCATTTCATGCGTTTGAGCGGGGTGGAATCCCTGTCCTTGGATGTTGCTTCTGCAGCGAACGAAGCCGCGCCACATACCGAGATTTCGATGGTCCTGGATATTTCGGGAAGCATGGGGAACAACAATCGCGTTGAACTCATGCAAGCTGCCGCCAAAGCCTTTATTACAAAAAGCTTGAGCCGGAATGAAGACCCGACCACGGGCGTAAAGTCCGACAAGCAGACCTCGATCAGCATCATTCCGTTTGCCGGTCAGACGAACCCTGGTTCGACAATGTTTGAATACCTGGGCGGCGAACGATTTGGCACGACTACAGAAGCGAACCATTTTCGGGAATGGGAGCAGGACGTTTCAAACGTTGTGTTCTGGTTCGATACTTCTGGCGGTGACGAGCCGAATTTCTCGGCTAAAATCGAAGGATACCCAAGTCACGACGTCGAGCTTTTCAACAAGGATGATGTCGATACCTATCATCACTACGTGAAGGAATTCATCATCTCGAAGACTCCGGCATTGCCTGAAAAAGCTAAAATGTTGGGTGCGTCTATTAAGGGCGGCAAGCAAACAACGACGTTTTTCAGCATTGCTGGCGAGGAAATCACGGGTTCGACAAAGTTCAACAACGTGGATCTGGAATTCCAGTTCTCAGAGTTTTACGCCTATGTTGAGACGATCCCAAACAACGTCTCGTCTTGCCTTGAGATGACGTATTCGGATTTCATGAACTCGAATCTGCCGTCCGGGTCTATCGAGCAGGTGCCATATTTCGTGAACTGGGATTACGACGAAACAACCCAGAATTGGGGCTGGTGCCCGGATGATGAAATGAGCATCCGTTATGCGCAGAATAATGAAGGCATCCTGCACAACTTCATCGACAACCTGAGACTGTTTGACGGCACCGGCACCAATTACAGCCTGAAATATGCTCTGGCATTGTTGGACCCGGCGGCAAGAGACGCATTTGCGCATCTTAGCGCGGCCGGCGAAATACCCGCCGAATTCGCCAACCGTCCGCTGGATTGGGATGAGAAAGATTCGTCGAAATACATCGTTATCATGACGGACGGGCGGACCAGCCCACAGGTGCGGCCGACGAATGAAGTGGAAATTGAGAACGGTCTTACCGAGTTGGTCGAACGTCCGGCCGGGGACACCACAGTCACCTCGTCGCAAGTAACCAACCTGCAACTGTTCAAGCAGCAGTGTGAACTGGCCAAGGCAAACAATGTCGTGATCTACGCAGTCGCTTTCGAGACGTCGGACACAGCAGCAGCAGAGATCAAAGCCTGCGCATCGTCTCCGTCCCACTACTACGAAGTGACGGGTGAAGAGATCATCGACTCGTTTGTTTCAATTGCAGGGTCGATCCAAAAACTTCGTCTGATCCAATAAGTACAAATCAAGGGGCGCGATCCATTCGCGCCCCTTCCTTTTGAAGCAAAGCGCAGTCCTTGGCTGCGCTATTGCAATTGCAGGATGTCTGGCACGCACAGCTTGCGGTTGGAGGGCATCTTATCAGCGCCGTCAGACCGTTTTAGTCGTTTTGGCCCGTCCTTGACCTTGATCTTCGGCTTGGCCAGAGGTCCGGTGGCGGTCACAGGCCACGGGCTGCGGGACAGCGGCTCTCCGATTTTTCGGGGCTGCAGGTTAAGGTCCAAAGCCTTGTTGTTCATATCCACCGCACCGAAAACGACGATTTGAACCTGATCGGTTTCCAGCGTGGTTTGTTTGGTCGAGATATTCCCGCTTGCGATGGATAGCGGAGCGCGCAAACACACGATTGGCGCAACTTTCTGTTTTTCTTTTGTAAAGACCCAAGGCAGCAATCCAAGACCCGCAAGGTCCAGAAGCTGGGTTTCAATGGACCCGTTGCGCATGGATACGGTGGCGTTGCCCCGCATTGACTGGGCAAAATGTTTGACCGAGTCGATCCCGCCAGTCACGTTGAAATCTGCGTAGATCGTTCCGCTGGCGCCTTTTTTGAAGTTCAGGTTGTGCAGTATATCGTCCAACCGCCAGCCACCGGCCTGACCAGTCAGGTTTAGCAAATGGTCTTCGTTCGACAGGTCCAAAAGGCCACTCACATCGAAATTGGCCCCGCCGTATTCAAATTTCAAAGGTCCGGCTTTCAGTTCACTTTCGTCGAGCGTCACTTCACTTTGCAAACTGCTTATGCCTTCGGCCCCTTCAATATGGCGCAGGTCGATGTCGACATCCATGTTCATTCCCGAAAGAAGGATTGAGCGGCCAATAGGTTTGAGCGTGACATCCCTCAGTGGGCCAGCGTCTGAGGTATCCGTTGCCTCGTCCACACTGTCCTCGTCGGAAAGTCCGAGCTTTCTCAACTGGGCGGTTGCCAGGACTATGCTGCGAATTTGGTCTATTCGGATCAGGTCGCTTTCGATTTGCCCCTTCATGACAGGGTCAGAGGTCGCGTCGTCCAATGTGGCTGAAAACAACAGCTCAGAGTCCGCAACAGTGATGTCCGCCTCAGCATTCCAGTCCGCGCCGTCGCTGCTCAGGTTGATCGAAAACCCCGCTTGCCCCGTGTCCACAGGGTCCAACGACAGCGCCTGCAAAAGGTCCGCGCCAGATGGAACGCCAACTTCGATCCCCAGATCCAGATTTTCAAACTTCAGAACATTTTTTACCGAACCGTCAACGTTCAGAGACCAGATTTCAGTCTCGCTCGTGCGGCCGTCCAAATCCGAAAGCGTAAGCTGGTCGATGCCGCCCGTCAGGGAAAACTCTCCTGAAAACCTGCCGAGTTGATCGTCCGCGCCCAATAGCTCTGGCGAAATCAGGCTGCTGGCCGGAATGTCCAGCAACCCTTCTGCTGAAACCTCCTGCAGGCGCAGAGCGTCACCGACTGATCCGTTCAGGATAACAAAGGGGTTTGAGGGGTCTCCGATGCGCAAGTTGACATTGCCAACTCGCAATGTGCCGTCCGGGGTTCTAGATACCTCAGAGAATTTGACAGGCGGCGGTCCTTCCCCTGCGGTGTCCAACGTGAACCCGTTGGTCTGGATTACCATCTGTCGCTGTGGCACCTGGCCGGGAACGCTGTCCATGACCATATCCACAGCGATGAGTTTCAGGTCATAGCGTGATTGAGCGGGGGCGGGGTCTTCACCCTTGGGGTAAAGTCGGATTTTAGTCGTCAACGATACATCGGCCGGGTTTCCGATTTCACCGATCTGACCGGTCAATTCAAGGCTTTGCCCGCCATCCAGTTGTACCCCCACATCAAGATCATCGACCCGCGCGATCCCCTCGGACGACTTGAAAGTCGCGCCTACTTGGCCAGAGCCTTCAAGAACGCGATTGAGTTTCAAAATATCAAGGAGTTGCCCAAACTGATTGATTTCTGCTTTCGTTTCCACGGTCAGCCCCGACGCCGTCTCAACTTCGTTGGCGGTGATCGAAACATGGTCAAAGTCGGCCCTTAGCTGAAATGGTTCCTCTTTTGGGAAAAGGAGTTGGAGGTCAAAAGCCTCTCCGTTCAGGGTTCCGTTCCCCGTCGCAGAAGCCGCCGCCGTACCGTTTCCGGATGTCAATGTCAGGTCGGGTATGCGCAAGTCCAGGTCCATGCCGTTTTGCGCGCTCTGATACAGTACTGAAATGTTGTTTATGTTGAGCTGGGGGTCTGCCAGTAGATCAGAGATTGCGACCGGTGTCCCACTGCGAGGTGACGTATCTTTGTCTGTGGGGCCGGAATTGGCGCGCCACGATGTTTCCCCCTCTTGGGTCGAGATCAGCTTCAGATGAACTCCGTCCACTACCACGTTGCTAACCGAGAGCTTGCCCTTGGTCAGATCACGCGCAGACAGTTGGAAGCCGAGCGTATCAATCTTGGCGAAATCGGTCCCCTCCAGTGATCGAGCGGGAAGAACGACCTCTGTGGCGGAAACCTCCAGTTGAGGGCCAAGCCCCACGCGAAGGTCGCCCTTGATGCTAACGTCTTGGCCGATTTTCTCGGACAGAATTTGCGCGGCCATAGCCGAGCGCGCCGAAGACAGGAACGGAGATGACAGAAATAGCCAGGCGACGCCAAAGACTACCAGAGCTATTGCGCCGATGACGACCAGTCCTCGTACCAAAAATCGCAATTTTTGCCCCCTTTCCCTGCCGGTTGTGGCGGTGCCCATTGTTCCAAAGCGGGGCACATCACCGGAATGAAGAAACCGAAATGATCTTTAATCAATCATGTATTGACCCATTTGGCATCAAAAACCGCTGACACGCTCGACCAGCCAGTAAATTGAAACGCAACCGATGGCGTAGCCTGCAACGGGCATAGCAATGGAAGCAACTTTCGCGGGTTCGAACCTTGTAGTGAGTCTCCAAGCCAACATGATCGCCGCAAGCCCTGCTATGAACAAAAGCTGGCCGGCCTCTACGCCCAAGTTGAAGGAAAGCAGCGCCGTGAAAATGTCTTGGGGCGGAACACCGATTTCAGCCAATGCCCCGGCAAATCCAAGCCCGTGCAAGAGACCGAAGCAAAAGCAAATGATCCAAGGGTACTGTTCTGACAACCTTGGTTTTCCCTCAGTGTGACTGAGTATTTCCAGCGCCAGGAATACGATCGACAAGGCGATGACGGCTTCTACCGGCGGGCCCGGGACGTGAACGATGCCCAAAGTCGCAAGGGCCAGCGTGATCGAGTGTGCGACAGTGAACGCTGTGACCGCTCCGACCAGCCGCCATTTGTCGTGCACCAGAACGAAAAGAGCAAAAACAAACAGAAGATGATCCCAGCCCTCCAGAATATGATCGAAACCAAGCTGGAAATAGCTGAAGAAAACGGAACTGGTCGTCGGTTGTTCCGGGATGATCAGCGTAGAAACGTCGGGCGTGAAGCGCAGCGTAGTTGTGGCTGCGTCAAGGGGCTGAACGCGCAACAGAACGTCATTTCGTTGCTTTTCAAGCCCTTCGATCAAGACGGGTTTGCCTGCCAGACCGGTATCGCATTCCATGATCCACGTGGATACCCATGCGACACTGTCGGATGTGGGTTCCGGCCCCCGTGCCGGTTCACATGAGTTTGGGAAAACGGCGTCTATATTCATAGGTCGGCCCACGACGTCGGGCTTTCGCCAGTGCACCTGCCAGGTGTTCTGGGTCAACTGCCTAAGTTCCAGATAGCCCGGATCCAATGCGTGGGCGTGCGCGACCTTCGGGGTAAACGCGACCCAGATGGTGAATAACAGATAGAGAAAGGTCTTCATTCCTCGGCCTCTGCCTGTCCCGGTGCGACGATCTGATAATTTGCGGCCAACTTCTCGTACTGAGCGCGTGACAGTTCTTCTCCGGTCTCGCGGCGCCATTCCAGCAGAACGGCTTCGCGAATTTGGTCAAGCGGCGGCAGCGAGGCCGGTTGGGTCGCCGTGACACGAACCAAGTGTTGCCCATACCCCGACTGGATCGGACCAGCCCACTGCCCAGTTGCAAGCGCACCGACGGAATCCGAGAATTGTTTACCAAAATTGGCATCAATGGATCGGGCTGACGACAAGGGCAGGGATCGTGGAAGCAAAGTTCGTGTGCCAATGCCCGACCAGTCTTCACCGGCCTCCAATCGGGATTTCGCGTCGGCAACGTCGCCAGAGCTGGGTGATTCACCTAAAAACACCTGATCCAGCGCGATCAGCCGAGGGGTTGTGAAACGCTCGGAGTTTTCGTTCAGAAATGCTTGTAATTCTTGGGTTTCCGGCTCGGCCGATGACGCGATCGCGTTCGTTAGAAAATCCATCTTTTGCGCCAACCGCGCACGGATAACCTGATCTCCGCGGTCGAGCCCGAGCTTGCGCGCCTCTCTTACAAGAACTTCTTCGCGCACGGTCGCGTCAACAAGGGCGCTTAGCTCTGCTTCGTTCGGGGGTCTTTTCCAAGTGTCTGAAAACCGTTCAGCCAGCAGATCAATGTCTTGTTCGTCAACAACTATCGTTTCAGTTGGCTCTGCCTCACCGTCTTGAGGTGAAACAAGGTAAAACCATCCGAAAATTGCCCCCCCGATCAAAATAAAGTGGAGCAGTGGTTCTTTAAAAATGCGCATGGGCTCTCTCAGGGAAAACGTGAGCCGCGGCCAATGCTGACCAGCGGCTCTGTCTTTGATAGTTTGATGTTACTCAGCGTGCCGTGTCTATCGTTTATCTTAACGGCGACATCCGAAATGACGGATCACTCGCTTGGTGTGTACCAGATTGGCGAGGAATACGCGCGTTCCTGATGAACCAATTGCGCTTCTTCCGGCAGATCAATGCCAAAGCGCAGCTTGTCGTACAGCACCCAGCGCGGAGTCGGTATTTCCAGAACCCGGACGTAATAGAAGGCTCTTTGGCTCGGATCGAATTCGGGGTCTGTCCAAACGGTCACCAGTTCCGACGTGCCGATCGTGTTGCTCCAGCTTGCTGTATCTACATTGACGGTATTTCCAACCTCTGGCAGTTGCCCGCTCGCGTCCAATGACCGGTCGCCGGACCAGGCAACATTGAAAACTTTCTCTTGAAGTTCACCGTCCGCGTCCAGCCAACCCTTGATAACTTGCGCGCGATCAAGGTTGGCGCCAATGGGGTCACGCAGCGCGCCGATCAGGAAAGTTGGCGCACCGTCGCCCTCGCGCGGTCGAAGGTCACTGCCCATCGGGACGCCCTTGGTGTACCCGACATCAGCAACAAGACGGGTCAGCAAGTCCTCGTCCTGAAAATCCCAGCCACCGAAAAAGCGCAGACCGATACGCGGGCCCGTGGTTGCGTAGGTCTCTCGACGCTTGAAGGCGTCGAAAATAGCCGCGCGGGTGTTGTCCGACGCCCACACAGCGGTATAGCCGGACGCGACAAGCGTATGTCCTTCAAAGGCACCCAATTCGCTTTCGACAAACGGGTGCAGCACCCGCGTGGCAGAGGGTTCGGCGCTGACCGATTTGCCGAAGTAGTTTTCTTCTTCGGCCGTCGCCAGTGACGTGTGGCTGTCCGTTGCCCCGCCCATCCCGAACTTGTAGGGGTTCACGCCGAACTTTTCTTCCAAAGCCAGACCGCGTTTCAGTGCCTCGCGCGCGTATTCGCCGGCCAGCATGTCTTCGGTCTTAAGCTCTGTGATGTCCAGATTGCCGACATCCCAGTTCTCATAATCGGCAAATGGGTCATCCGGGCTTAGATAGGGGTGAGCCTCGCCATCGCCCTTGATCTGCGTGACTTCGTAGTGCGGCTCCCATTTGGCGCGGTTGTTGACGTATTCTTCGTCTACTTTGCCACCGTGATACGTGTCTTCGGTCGGGAACATCCAGCCATTGGACAAGTTGCCGTTATGCGCGAACGCAACCGCCCGACCACCTGTTTTCGCTTGATATTCTTCCAACCAGGCGTACAGCGCTTTGGGGTCCGTATCCCCGTAAGGAGGCTGGGTTACCGGCGGAACCATCTGCAATGCGCGGATTGGGCCATCGCGCAGCATAACGTTCCTGTGCAGGTTGAAGCCCTTTGGCACGGACGTCCACTCAAACCCAATGAAGGCCGTAAATTTTCCGGGGTCGTTGTGCCGCTCGGCCGCCATGACAATCTGTTCCCACGTGAACGCAAAAGCGTCAGCGCCGGGGCTGTAGGACTCCAGCAGGATTTCAGGCAGGGTCATCTGCGAAAAATTCGTAATAATATCAAAGGCTGCCTTGGCCGCGTTTTCACCGCCAGCCTTGTAGCCTTCATACCATTCCAAACCCTTTGGGTCAGAAAGGACGCCGGGTTTTCCCGCCTGCAAGTCTGGAGCAAAACCCATAAGGTCGGTGTGGTCCGTCAGAACCATCCAGTCCAACGGTCGAGCCAACCTGACAGGTTGACCAGTGGATGAAATTACCTGTTCACCCTTAGCAAATCTCCATGCTTCGTCAGGCAGCAGAGTGTTTCCGAACGCGCCCGCGTCCAACGAAAGCCCAGTGTGCAAATGGGTGTCGCCCCAAAGCGGACGCTCGGGAAAGGTCCGATTGGCATAGGGCGAGAAGGGGCGTTCCGCAAACGTGCCCTCAGCGGCCTGTTTGCTTGGAACCGCATCGGCAAAAGAAATGGCGGGCAGGGAAATCAAAGTCACCAAACAGGAACGCAATCGAAGCATAGAAACCTCCCAGTAAATATATTCAAAACAACGTAGGCGTCTGACTTGTTAGTCAACGATATGCCAATTTGTAAATATTACCGAATGGTATTTTGGGATTTTTGGTGCCCGTCAAAAAAGTGTTCAAAATAAATAAGTTAAGCGCACCTGGTGGGGCGTGGGCGCTTGAGCTTAGCGGTCCGAAGGTGAACGGTCGTTTGAAAATAGATCGTGGAAAAGCTGAAGTGCGCTCAGAAATTCCGAGCGCACCAGTGTTTACAAGAATAGATGCAGGCGATTTAGCCGAAGCGGGCTATTGGGCTTTGTGGGATATCAGCCAATTCGACCGCCTTGTCGATCAGGAACAAAGCTTCCATCTTGGAATGTGCAAGCAGCGGAACATCGTTTCCGACCTGGAAAGAGAAATTGGTCGGAGAATGGATGCTTGGCGTTTCACCGGCCGGAAGTTGTGACAGCCGGTGATTCAACTGCTGCGCAGCCATTCCCTTTTTCTTATCGTGAATCAGCAAAAAGACCCCGTTCCCCCAATAGGTCGCGAAATTGCGCCCTTCTTGGCTGACGGACAGAAGTGCCGCTCCGGCCGACGCCAGGAATTCGCGGAACTCGCTGGAAGTGCTTGAAGAAAAGAGATCCTCAACGTCCGCAACTTTCACGGCAAGGATTTTCGATGTTCTGGAGTGCATCGTTGCAAGCTGAACGACGTAGTTTTCAAACTCGGCCAGTCCGATGCAGCCATCCAGATCCCCAAAATAGAGAGGGTCGCTTAGGCTGAAGTTGGTGTTAACCTCAGAGTCGTTGTCGGCGTAAATGTCCGCCTCAAGCACTTCGATCGCCGCACGTCGCTCTGCAGCCAGCCTGTAAGCATCGGACAGCCGTTGTTTCAGGTCCGCGAATTCAAAGGGCTTGGTTACGTAGTCGGTTGCGCCAACTTCAAACGCTTCGTCGATGTACTGCTTTTGCACCATGGCGGTGACCATGATGATCGGAGTAAATTTGTAGTCGGGCAAGTTGCGCACTTCTTCGCATAGCGCAATGCCGTTCATCTCGGGCATTTGCACATCCAGCAGAAGGCAGTCAAAGGGCTGGTCGGTTTCCGACAGCGCCTTTAGTGCCTCTTGTCCGCTTCGCGCGGTCGCAACATCTTCGTAGCCGAACGCCCCGAGTACACAGATTAGCAACTCTAGGATGCTTGGATCGTCGTCTACAGCAAGTATCCGCATAACTATTCACCAGGTTTTGCCACCGAACCGACCTTTGGGCATTGCAGACTTCCGGCAAAGATCGGCTGGCGAGTGGATTTCTAGGTTCTGACAGCCTGTCGAACAAAAACGGCAAAACATTGACACTGGAAGGGCGGCCATGTGTTCCGGCTTACATTTTTCATTGTTCCGTGTGTTGGGCATTTTCAGGGTGCGGACGGCTTGGATGTAAGCTTTTCCGTGAAAACTATGGGGTGTGCGGCTGCGCTGATGAGGGCTGAGGAGCCCTATTCGAGAACTGCCGCAGGTGACGCGACGCGAAAATTTGTGGATCAGCGAAGAAATTGAAATTTTGTCAAGGATTTGAGTACGATCAAGTGTACGCTTTTTGCCGGTTTTAGCCGCAAAATGAACGCTCAAAAACAGATATAGGTGTCTTGCGAATACTCAACCCAAGGTATGGGAGGTGATTTGGTCACACATCCTCTTCAATCATAGGGTGAGCGACACTAACTTATGGACTTGCCGTTCAGCTTATTGGCATAAGTGTGTCAAAAATAAGAGCAAAATATGGACCGACCACTCAGGTACGAGCAGGCATATCCAGCGTCCCGCGTTTTTCCGGAGCTTGAACCTGCAAATGACATTCCGGCTGCGCCGAAAATTTCGGCGCGCCAAAAGTTGTTTGCGCTTAAACGCAGGTCGTCCGACCGTCTAAGCAAACTTGGGGGCATCCGAGCGACGACACTGAGTTTTCGCAACATGCACGAGCATGGGACACTGCTTGCAAAGTACCTTGAGACTCGAAAGCATATCTTCATCGACCGGCTGAACTGGCAGATCGGCGAGGTCGACGGGATGGAATTCGACCAATACGATACACCCGCGTGTCGCTGGGTCGTGTTGCACGAGTTCGGCGAGGTTCTAGGAGGGGTGCGCCTTTTGCCCACCACCGCGCGCTGTGGAATCTACAGCTATATGCTTCGGGATGCGCAGAACGGTATTCTGCCAAGTTTGCCCACGGACGTTTTGTTCTTTGAAGCCCCGGTGAACCCGAAAGTCTGGGAAGCGTCACGGTTCTTTATCACCGACAGCGTCCCATCCTCGCGCCGGATGGCCATTCAGCAAGAGCTGTTTTATCGTATGACCGAGAACGCCGAGGAGTGTGGGGCGTCCAGGATACTTGGGATTGTGCCTGCTGTCTGGTCGCGCTGGTCGCGACGTCTGGGGGTAGGGGCTGCTCCGGTCGGGGCCAAGTTTTCGATCGAAGGAAGCGTCAGCCAATCGGTTCTGTTCAACATCAAAGACGATTCAGACTGACACGGTAAAGTCTCGCAGCGAATTGCGCGCCGCCCGGTCCTGATTTTTGCGCCAGCCTTCACCTTTAAGGCGAAATCGGGCTGTTGGTTTCGCTCGGTATTGTTGAAGTTTGATGCCGATCAAGAAGGTAACCTTCTGTATTTCATAGATAAAATCCGATTTCTTGATGTTGTGTAAACCCGTTTTGGCCTGTTGGTGCCAAAATAAGGTCAAGAAATGAACAACATTTGCGGGGTTTTTCTCGCTTTTCGCCGCTGTTTCGTCCCAGTCGCTCATTAGGTTGGGGCCGTTACACAGGTCAAATGTAGTTCACCAGTTATGAAACATTCAAATCCGGGAAAAGAGCAATTCCAACGCAAGCTGGAAAGCCGCGCGTTACAGAAAGCCACGATGAGAGTGTTGGCGGTCGATGACGAGCCAGGCATTCTGGAATTGCTTCAGGCAGCCCTGTCAGAGGTTGAAAACTGCGACATTCTAGTGGCAAGCTCTGCCGACGAAGCGCTGCAGACGATCCAGTCGTGTGATGCCGCGTTCGATTGCTTTCTGTTGGATATCCAAATGCCCGGCACCAATGGCATCGAGTTGTTGCGCCGTATTCGCAGCATTCCCGAGCACGCGGATACACCTGCGATCATGCTGACTGCAATGAGCGACAGAAGATATGTTGAAGAAGCCTTTTTGGTGGGTGCTTTCGACTATATCACCAAACCCTTTGACTTTTTCGAGTTGCGCAGCCGCATGAACGCGGCTCATCATTTGATGCAGGAGCGGATCAAAGCGCGTAGGACGTCGGCCTCTGTCAAAAATCTCCGCGAGGAGTTGGACTATAGCCAGCAATTCAGCTTTGAAGACCCCCTTTCGATCGACGGGCTGCGTCGTTTCTTGCGGTATGTAGAATTCGACAACTATGTCGAGCAGCTTTCGAGGGGGCGTCTGTTTGAATCCTGCGCCGTCGCGATAAAGCTACAGGATGCAGAATTTCGCTTTGACCTGAACGATTTCGGAGCTTTTCGACGCGCGATAACCGACTTGGGACGTAGCGTAGAGTTGGCCACCAAAGAGGCTGAATCGGTATTTTCCTACAGGGGAAGTGGCGTCTTTCTTGTTGTCGCGCATGGGCGCGACCGCGCAGCCATGCTTCCAAAGGAAGACCAGCTTAACTCTGTTTTTGCTGAGGTTCTCAGCGATAGAGGCGGGGTAGGGTCCATGAGGGCCGTTATAGGCGCACCAGTTTCGATGCGCTCAATCTCTAAGGCTGGAGCCTTCGCAGCAATGAACAGCGCGGTTGAGAATGTTAACGGCCGCGAGCAGGCATTTAGAAAAGGTTTCGACGCTGAGCCTCTGTTTCATTGCGAGGCCGCAGGATCGCGCAAAGTGAAGTCTCATAAGAGGCTATTCGATACAGTGCTGCGCGAGATGTACGGAAACCAAACCTATTTGGCGCGAAAATAATACGCCAACACAGACGGTCCTGTGATCGTCAGGCTCATGCTGGCGCTTTCTCGGCGTTCAAAATCAAAGGACCGCTCGTGCGCATTGTAAATGTCAGGATCGGTTCAGGAATTTGAACGTCGGACAAGGAAAAGTGAATGCGCCGCAGTACCGAAGCCATCAAGATCATGATCTCTGTCTCGGCATATTGAGCGCCGATGCAAATTCGCGGCCCTGCTCCGAACGGGATATATTGCCCTCGCGGAGGAGGTGCGCCAAGAAATCGGTCCGGACGATATTGCGAGGGTTCGTCCCACAGCTTTTCATTCCGGTGCAGCGAGTAGACCGGGAAAAACAGCGCGTCCCCCTTTTCGATTTTGACGTCCTTGACCTCGATCGCGTCGGACGCATCTCGGGCAAAGAAGGCCGCCGAAGGGTACAGCCGCAGGGTTTCCTTGATGTGGGCCCGTAGTAATGGCAGGTGCTCGAGATGCGAAAACTCCAGCTTTCCTTGGGGGCATACAGATCGAATTTCCTGGCGTATTCGGTTTTGCATGTCGGGGTTCAATGCCAGCAGGTAATACCCCCATGCCAGCGCGTTGGCCGAAGTTTCGTGGCCGGCAACAACAAAGGTCAACAGGTTGTCGACCGTTGTTTCGGCGTCCTCAAAGTCCGACTTGAGCGCATCAATCATCAGATCAAGAAAATCTTCAGGTTCGTCACGGTTTTCAGACCGACGCAATTCAATAACTTGCCGCGCCAGATCTCGCATGTCAGTGACCGGAGCCTTGCTGCTGAGCCACTTTTTCCGCGGAAGCCACTTTGGAAACCCAAGCAGGTCAAACAGGGAAAGATCCGAAATATAGTTGAAGTAAGCGATTAGCCCGACGCGGATTTGATCAGCGCTGACTTCTTCATTTCCTGAGAAGATGACCCTTGAAATATTGGTCAGTGTTGACGCAGGGGCTATTTGCGCGACGTCGACAGGGCCTTCGTTTTCTGCAATGGACTCCGCCACTTCAATGCCAGTTTCAGCGAAGTGCCGGGACAGAACCGGCAGGTTTCTTGCCGCAAACAAAGGAGAGTACCTGTGTCGCTGTTTGCGCCATTTTTCACCCTCAGAAAGGATCAGACCGTTGCCCACCGCTGATCCGATGATGTCTTTTGTGAACTTTGCCTTCGGAAAAGACCGGCCTTTGCCGACAAGAAGCTCTGTGACCATTTCCGGGTCGCAGATGTAGTGGATGTTCAGCGGTCCACGAACATAAGTCTGCCGCAATGTCTCGGCCGGAATGACTTCAAGCATATTGCGCCCAGCCGATTTTGCGAACTGAAGCAACGTCACTGGCTTTTCTGCGAGGTTGGCAGAAACCGGCGTGACGTCGAATTGTTTCGTTTTCCTCTTTCCAATGGCGTTCAAGGCGCTGCCCCTCTTTGCTTTTCGCCGGTCTACAGGTTCATTTACGTGGAAAAAGTGTAAATAAGCAATGAGTTCGTGGATGCAGAGCCAATTGATTGACCTACTTTCTGGAAACAATGCGGTCAGATTTCGATGGGCTCGGATTTTAGGCAATGCGACAATTGATAGCCTGGCGAAAGAAAGTCGCCAAACTGTGAACCTATTTCCGACCAACTGCGTCCTCATTGTTTGGCTAGAAGTTGCCAAGAGGCAAAGCAATGAAGACGACGGGATGACGGTCATCGAAGCAACGCAACAGGTCCGGGACCCAGGGGAACCCAAAGATCAGTTGCTACAAAACATTAAAGACTACACTGCCATGAGCTTTGCGCTGTTGTGGCAGCGGCAGGCGATTTTTCTGGCCACCACCATTCTCACAGGTTTCTTCTTCGAGCCCCTCAATGCCATTTTGTTCTACGGTACGATCCTGATCTGTGAAGCGCAGGACTTGTACCTTGCAAAACGAGTTGCCCGCCTGAACCCGGACGAACGCAAAGCCATAGCCATGATGGTCGCGTGGATCCTGCTGAATACGATCCTGAGTTCCACCGCAATTTGCCTGTATGCCGTTTCGGTCGCGCTTGAACAGCCGACGGGCGGTCATTTTACCCCGTTGTTTTTCCTGTTTGCCGCAGCTCTTTTTGCTGCAATGAACAACCACCAATTCGTTTGGGCGATGATTGTTCGTCTTGCCATGTACGGGGTCTCGTTCATGGTGATTGTCGTAAAGGATATATGGGTAGAACAACCCGATCTTTCGTCCGATTTGTGGCTGCATTTTTTCACAGTCGTGTTCGTGATGTACTTTCTGATCGACTGCTCACTGGTTTTTCTAAAGCTGTACCGGAAAAACTTGGAGCAGCTCGAAAAGTTGAAAGAAGAACATGAGCGTACAAAAGCCGCCTACATCGCGAAGACCCAGTTCATTTCCACAGTTAGCCATGAACTGCGGACGCCCCTTACGTCAATCAAGGGGTCATTGGATCTGATAAATTCCGGCGCGATGGGTGAAGTTCCCGAGAAAATGCAGAACCTTATCGAGCTGGCGAGCAAGAACAGCGAGCGGCTGTCGTCTTTGATCAACGACGTTCTGGACATCCAGAAAATGGAAGCCGGTGAGATGGTCATTCGCAAGACGGCAATCGACGTTCGTCCGCTGGTTCAAGAGGCGATCGCCTGCAACCTCGGATTTGCCAGCGCGCATAACGTCGAGATTGTGGAGGATGAGCAAGAGGATCAGGACCTGATGATAAGGGGCGACGCCTCGCGTCTGATGCAGGTTTTGACCAACATGATATCCAATGCCGCCAAGTTTTCGTTTGAAGGCGGAACAGTGACCGTTGGGTTCAAAAGGATCGGACCGCGTGTTCGCATTTTCGTCAAGGACCAAGGCGTCGGTATTCCTGCCGGCTGCCGGGACAAGGTATTCGACCGGTTTTCACAAATTGACTCGTCGGACGAACGCCACGCCGGAGGCACCGGCCTTGGGATGAACATTTCCAAAGAGATTGTCGAACAGTTCGGCGGAACGATAGATTATTACAGCACAGTTGGCGTCGGCACTGAGTTTTTCGTTGAATTCCCCATCTTTGAGGGCGGAAGCGGTTCGATTGCGCGTGCGTTTACCGGAAAAACCAACGCGGCTTGATCAAGCTCGTCGGCTGATTGAGGCGCTGCTTGTCGGCTTTCACTTCGAACATGGCGTCGTCGCGAAACGAAATTCGGTTTGGACTTCCCCGAAGGGCAGATTAAACTTTGTGGGCTGTTCATTAATAAGGCAGGTCCATGGGAACCGATTATGCTGTTATCGGGGGGGGCGTTGTGGGCCTCTCGGTGGCGTGGGGGCTGCTAAAACGCGGGCGTAGTGTTGCGGTTCTCGACGGGGATGATGGGTCTTTCCGCGCGAGCCGTGGAAATTTTGGCCTGGTTTGCGTGCAGGGCAAGGGGTTAAAGCAACCCCGTTACGCACGTTGGTCTCAGCGCTCGGCGGCACTTTGGTCAGAGTTTGCCGGTGAACTTGGCGAGGCCACGGGGCTCGACCTTCGGCTCGAGCAACGCGGAGGGTTCGACTTCCATTTCTCCGAACAGACACTTGAGGCGACAGTTCGGGACTACGAGCATATTCGCAGCGCGCTGGACGGCGATTACCCGTACGAGGTCATGGGGCACAATGCGCTGCGTAAGGAAGAACCGCATATCGGCCCAAAGGTTATCGGCGCCATACTCCATCATCAGGACGGTCATGTTAATCCCTTGAAGCTGTTGAAGGCGCTGGCGATCGATGTGCGCCAATTGGGTGGGCAGGTCATGACGGGGCGAACGGTTGTTGACGTCGATAAGCCTGGCTCTTTCCTGATCACATGCGAGGACGGAGAGGTTTTTGAGGCTGACAAGGTTGTCTTGGCCGCAGGTCTTGGCGCTGCGCAGCTTGGGCCCAAAATGGGATTCTCCGCGTCAGTGCGCCCAGAGAGGGGGCAGGTGCTGATCACGGAAAAGCTGCCTCGGATCATCAATCGCCCGTCGATCATCGCAAGGCAGGTGGATGAAGGCGGAATACAGATAGGCGCTACCAACGAACAAACGGGTCTTGATGATCGCGTGACGCGGCGTGGCCTGTCAGGGCTGGCGGCCGAGGCAATTGCCGCGTATCCGATCCTCGCGCGCGCGCAGCTTGTCCGAAGCTGGGGCGCGTTGCGGGTTCTGACCCCGGATGGATTGCCGATCTACCAGCAAAGCGCCAAGATGCCCGGTGCGTTTCTTGCGACATGCCATAGCGGCATCACGTTGGCTGCGGCCCACGCGCGGCTGTTGCCTGACTGGTTTGACGGAACGGCATCTGCCCCTGATCTGGAGGTGTTTGGTGAAGCCCGTTTTTCTTGAGTCTGAACAAGCTGCGCAGGTTGTCGTATTCGTGGATGAGGTCGAGCTGACCTTGCCGGAAGGAATGAACCTCGCCGCGGCGCTGTTGTGCGCTGGCATAGATGTGTTTCGGCGAACCCCGGTCTCTGGCTCTCCGCGCGGTCCGTTTTGCATGATGGGCGCTTGCTATGAGTGTCTGGTGGAAATTGATGGCGTGACGCGCCAAGCCTGCATGAGCGAAGTAGCCGATGGCCTTCGGATCACCTTGCCCGGACAAGTGAGGTCCAATGCCCGAATTTGATCTGGCTATCGTCGGCGCTGGTCCTGCGGGAATGGCCGCTGCAGCGCAGGCCGCCGAATTTGGATTGCGGGTTGCCATTCTTGATGAACAGCCCCGCGCAGGTGGACAGATTTACCGCGATGTCGAGCGGGCCTCGGAAATTCGCCGCAACATACTTGGGCCGGATTACACCTGTGGCGCAGCTCTTGCCACCGGGTTGCACGTTGCCGGTATTGAACACATTCGGGCGGCGACGGTCTGGGCCATAGAAGGCGGCTTTGAGCTCTCGTACACGCAGTCTGGCCGCGCCGCTACACTTCGTGCGCCGAAGGTTCTGCTGGCAACCGGTGCGTTGGAGCGACCCATGCCACTGCCCGGATGGACTTTGCCCGGAGTGATGACGGCAGGGGCGGGGCAAATCCTTCTGAAACAATCCGGGGTGTTGGTTCAAAATGCGGTTTTGGTTGGAAACGGGCCGTTGTTGTACCTGGTTGCAGCTCAGATGGTCCGCGCGGGAACGCCGCCTGTCGCATTGATAGAGACCCGAACCGCAATGCGTAACGCGCTTCGGCACAGCTTGGGTGCGTTGCGCGGGTGGCGGTATCTGGTCAAGGGCGCTGGCCTGCTGAAACAGCTGCGCCGGGCACGTGTTCCGCGCTATACAGACGCTTCCGACATTTCCATCGTGGGCAGTGATCGGGCCGAAGCTGTCCGTTTCCGACACAGGGGACGACACGTCAACATCGGTTGCGAAATGGTGCTCTTGCATCACGGGGTGGTTCCTAACACGCAGGCCGCGCGCTCAGTCGGAATCGCCCATAGTTGGGATGCCCAGCAGCGCTGTTTCCGGCCCCATATCGATATGTGGGGGGAAAGCGCCGTATCGGGCATTTACATTGCCGGCGACGGCGCGGGGATCAGCGGCGCAAAAGCCGCAGAACTGACCGGGCGCTTTGCAGCGCTTAGGCTTGCCGAGCAGATGCAACGATTGTCTGCGACGGAAAGGGACAGGCTGGCCCAACCCTTGCGTCGTGCACTTGATCTTGAGACTGCAGTGCGTCCGTTTCTGGATACAGCATACCCCCCAAGCGCACAGGTGTTGTCGCCGGATGACAGCACTATCATCTGCCGGTGCGAAGAGATCACGGCAGAGGACATTCGGTCCTACGCGCGTTTGGGGTGCCTTGGGCCAAACCAGGCAAAAGCGTTCGGGCGCGCTGGAATGGGGCCATGTCAGGGCCGGTTTTGCGGTTTGACGGTCACAGAACTTCTGTCTCAGGCAAACGGGGTCTCGCAGGATCAGACTGGCTATTTCAGGATCAGACCGCCTTTGAAACCCGTCACTCTGGGCGAGTTGGCTGCGATGCAGGACGATGCCGATTGATACCGCCGCGCCCTGTTTTTCGTCCTAATCGAGAAGCCGAATAATAGTCCCGTCAGAAAACGGTGTATCGGATAGACACGGTGGGTAGGTGATGTTCGGATGCCGAAGGCTCCAGCGAATTTATTTGAAAGGCCAATGATCCCCGGAACCCTAGCGAATGAACTGCTCGCTCAGGAAGGGGGGTGCCGACGCGGTCTGTTTTCTGATCAACGAATGTGGTGATTACCAGTCCGCGCGCTCATAGCTGTCCGTGTCGATACAGGAAATCTGGGCGTCGTGGCTGCTGAGAACCTCCTCTGTCATGACGTCTGTATCCTCGGCCTCCTTTTGACTCGTTTGATCCATATCCCAAGCATGGCATGTGTCCTGCGCCGTATCGGGGGCCAGAGAAACAGGTTCCATTTCGTCTGGCATCGTGCCCTTCGCTAACCCATTGGTTTGCCCCACTTCCAGCAAGAACGAGTTGACAGACGTCACTTGAGCGCCATTAAACCCTTTATCTGAAATATTTATTTCCGCGTTTATTGTCCCTTCAAATCCCGGCGGGGGTGAGATTTCCAGCAGGCTCAAATCCCACCCTTGCAAATCAACTGGCCCACCATCCGACAAAGCCGTGTCATCGCCGCTGATGATGAGGGTCTGCGCAGGTAACCGTTTCCAACTTGTCCCTGAAGCGACAAGGCGAAGAAGGCCGGTCATTGTCGGAGGTGAGTTTCAGAGTTTCCAGGTCCGAGACCGTTCTGGTTAAGGCAGAGGAAAGTTGGATGGTGGACGCTTTTTTTGATGCGGTTTCCGGCCAACAAAACCCAGACAAGGGTGAGATCCTGATCGACGGGCTACCGGCTTCACAGCGGGCGCACCAAAAAGGGCAGTCGGCTCTGGTCGTGCTTGAAGCCGAGCCCGCAATCCTTTCGGGCACATTGTTGGAAAATCTGAGCGCATTCGGTGATGCGGAAATGACCGAGCGCGCAAAAAACGTAGCCGCAGCACTAGGGTTGGAGAAGCGTATCCATCGCCTACCAATGGGATACAACACAAGGCTCAGTTCGGGCGGCGCCTTCGAGAAGAACCCGGTTAACAGACAGTTGATCGCTCTGACACGGGCCTTGGCGATACGTCCGCGAATATTGCTGCTGAGCGAGCCGACCTCTGTTCTGGACACGCCCGAGCGTCAGGCGCTTGCCGACTACCTGGCGTCTATGCCTGACCGACCCACAATCATCATGGTCAGCCCTGACCCTAGGATGATGCGATTGGGTAGTAAATCCATCCGGTTGCGTGCGGAAAACAAAGATGAACTGGCAGATTGGGCAGCCGACGCTGCATCTGAGCGAGCCGAAGCTGAACTACTGTACAAGGGGGTAGCATGACCGTTGTAAATACGCTGACCGCGAGTCAACTGCTGCACCAGTTGCTGATCTCTGTTGGGTGGAGAAACAGCAAATCGACACTCAGCGAAGCATTGCCTCATCTGTCCGAGGAGCTGAGCCTTGAGGATATCTGTGGTGCCCTTGAAAACTTGAAATTACCATTCTCGACCAAAAGATGCCGTGAACGGGAACTCACGGATCAGGACTGTCCCGCTATGGTCATTTCCGATGATGGTTCCTGCTATTTGGCGTTGCGCAAGGTTGGCGCATATCTGCAGGTAAGCGAGAGCCAAAACCCTGATCTGCGGTATATGGGGCCGGGGGGCAATCTCTGTACGGTCATTCACATCGATCGCGCTGTCGGAGGACACGCGGAACAGCAGCCAGCGACCGTCCAGAATGCGTTTCAAGAGTTGCGGCCCATGATGCCCTGGCTGCTGTCTTCATCGTTTTTGTCAAACATTCTGGGTCTGTTGCCCCCTTTGTTGATCATGGCAATCTATGACAAGGTCATCCCTGCTGGATCCGCCAATCTGCTTATCTCACTGACCATAGGCGCGGTGCTTGTCGTGGTCTCAGATGTTGCATTTAGACACGCGCGTACCAAGGCGCTGGCCTATATCGGTTGGCGCGGTGAGCGTCAGTTGATGATCGCGCTGTTTCGCAAGTTGATGGTTTTGCCTCTGGCTCAATTGCAAAAGTCCGAAGTCACTCAACAGCTTTCGCGGTTCCGGCAGTTTGAGGCGTTGCGAGACCTCTTTACAGGTCAGGTCATGACGGCCCTGCTTGATCTGCCATTCGTTGTAATTTTCTTTCTGGTATTGCTTTATTTGGCGCCACCAGTGGCGTTTTTGTCCTTGGGGCTTGCTGTGTTTCTAGGGCTGCTTGGCTTTGTCACGATACCGCTGCAACAACGGCTGGATCGCGACTCTGCTTTGGCAGTGGCTGCCAGTCAGTCAGCAATTCAAGATGCTATTTTTCATCAGCGGGCTCTTGTTAATCTGGGTATGGCGCACCGTTGGGCGCAACGCAGCCAGCCGTTGGTTCAAGCAGCCGAAGGTACCGTGCGGCGGGCGCGGCAATTTCAAGCGTTCTGTCAATCACTTGCGCAATCGGTTACTGCGTTGGCCATTACAGGTGCTATTATCCTGTGCGCACATGGGGCGATCAATGGAAGCCTGAGCTTTGGTGCTCTGATTGCTTCTATTGCACTCGTTTCCAAAGTCCTGATGCCGCTCCAGTCTCTGTACTCCAGTTTTCCGCAGGTATTGGCGTACAGAAACAGCCGCGATCAGGCCAATCGCGTGCTTGCTCTGCACGAGGAAATGGAGCTTGGCCTTGAAAAGACTCACCTCAAAACGCTGACCGGCGCAATTGGTTTCTCGTCTGTAAACTTTCGACCTGACCCTTTGAGTGCGCCGGTCCTGTCGCAAGTCAGCTTTGACTGTGCGCCGGGAGAAATCGTCCTGATCATGAGCAGCGACGCCGCTAGTCGTACTGCCGTCCTTGATCTTATCCACGGCCTTCAATCTCCCTTGGCCGGGTCTATTGAGCATGACGGCATCGACATTCGCCAGATCGCCAAGGATGAATTGCGCAAGTCCGTTTCCTACTCGATCAGTGATGATTCACTATTTTACGGAACTATCGCCCAAAACCTCCGGCTGGCTGACATTGGCGCAAGCGATCCTGAAATTGAGGCGTCACTGACGAAAATGGGTCTGTCTTGTGGGGCCGAGCATTTTTCGGATGGCATCAATACGCGGCTGACGGACGCGGTTCTTGCTCGAATGTCGGACGAGACGCTTAAATCCCTTACGATCGCGCGCAGCATTCTGCGGCGTTCTTCGGTGTACTTGTTTTCAGAGCCCACGAATGGATTGTCTGACCACAAACGTGAACGTTTCAAAGAGTGGGTTCGCGCCCAGAGGGGGCATAGAACCGTTGTGATTTCGACGGCTGATCGCTCATTCATCCAAATCGCCGACCGCTTCATCTACCTGAACGGCGACCGGGTTGCCGTGAATGCGACCGGTGAGGTTGGGCGCAAGAAGCTACAAGCAGTGTTAAAAACGCTCGGGGGACAGTCGTGATGCCTTTTCTCAAAAAAAACTCCAAAACAGGATCATCGGTTCAGGCCGCACGCAGGCACCGCGTAAAACGCCCGAAGTTCGCAGCGTTTCTGGCGCTGACAATTTCGGGATTGGTCTGCAGTCTGGTTGTCCTTGCGGGGTGGACCAACGTTCCACAAATTACACGTGCCCCTGGTACGATCATGCCGTTTGGAGAATATCTGAAAATCGAAACCATGCATGGCGGGATCGTTAGTGAAGTTTATGTGCACAATGGTCAAATCGTCGAAGCCGGAGATGTGTTGGTCCAGTTAGATCATCCCGATCTCACGCAAGAGCGTGACGTGAGCGCTGCGCAACTCTCTGCTGTTGAGCAAGAATTGCTCAACGCCAACACGATCCTGAGTGTCTTGAACGGTTCCGAAAATCTGAAAGAGGCGGATTTTGCGGCGCTTGAGCAAGAAGGCATGTTCATGGCGTCCGCGAAATTGAGGCTCTATTCCGAAAGTCAGAAGATCCACAAAGTCTCGGTTCAGCGGCAAGGGGAAATGTTGGAAATACTGAAAGCCGCTGCCGTCTCTGCGCAGCAGCGACTCGCCAAAAAAGAAGAGGGTTTGGCGCGTTATGCAAAGTTGAAGGCGCAAGGGCTGAAGTCGCTGAGTGACTTTCTTGAGGAGGAAGATGAAGTCGGCGTTGTGCGTGCCGTTGCTTCGGACGCGCAGGTTCGGCTGGCTGAAGCGCATAGCGCGCGGGTTCTGGCCGAGGCTTCCATGAAGCAGGAGACGCTGGCGCTACATGATGAGATGCTGAGCCGTATTTCCGAGTTGGAGCGTGAGCGCCGCCAACTGGAAATCTCTCTTGAGATAGTGAACGCAAAGTTGGACGATACGCGCATAGTTGCGCCAACACGAGGCATCGTTCAGGCGGTTGTTTATCCCAATCCTGGTGAAGTCATAGCGCCAGGCGAAACGCTTTTTGAACTTTTGCCGACCCGGAACGAACTTGTCGTTGAAGTTCGCATCCCGAATTCTGAGGTGGGTCATGTCAAAACCGATCAACCCGTTTCAATCAGCGTAGACACCTATGATGCACGTCGTTTTGGTAAAGCCGAGGGGCGTTTGAAATCTGTGTACCCGGTGCCGTTGACGGACGAGAAAACAGGTGAAACCTACTTTCGAGCTTCAATTGTCTTGGACAACTCCAAGGTGGGCACAGGCGGTTTGTCACGTCCCTTGCAAGCAGGAATGACAGTCGTTGCTGAAATGACAACCGGCGAGCAGACGATGCTGGCTTACCTGTTGAAGCCTGTCCAGTTGACTATGGATCGTGCATTCAATGAAAGGTAGCCTGGTTCTGGTTTGAACGTCCAAGTTTGTACGGCGGACAAGGACGTCAACTCTTAGGTCAAGGGCGGGGCGTTCCGGTATTCTTAGGGGCGCTGGAGGCTTTGCTTGCGCCGGGCACCCAAAAGCTATCTTGTTGCAGCCAGAGTCTCGTCGAGAGGTTGCTGTCGAATGTCCAAGTCCGAGAAGTCTGAAACCCGATTGCTTGTTCTGGTTGCGCCAAGTTTCAATATGGCCGCCACCATGGGGTTCATTGATCCCTTCCGTGCAGCGAACTATTTGGACGGAAAGCAATATTTCAGGTGGGAGTTCGGTTCAGAAGCAGGCGGTTATTGCGTTTCCAGCAACGGAGCGGGCATCAATACGCTCGCCTTGGATCAAGTGATTAACAGGGAATTCGACGTGGTTGTCGTTTCGTCCAGTTGGACGCCTGAGAAACACGTGACCGCAAGGATCGGAAATGCTCTGCGACACTGGGCGCGCGGTGGTGCCATTCTGGGCGCGTTGGATACGGGGGCGTTCATCCTTGCGCAGGCCGGGCTTCTCAAGGGTAAGAGAGCGACGGTACATTACGAGCATATCGACGCCTTTCAGGAACTGTTTCCTGACGTGGCGGTCGTTGAAAACCTGTTCGTCCTTGATGGCAATCGCGTGACGTGTTGCGGAGGTACCGCGACCGTCGATTTCGCACTGCAAATCCTGCTGAATTTTCACGGCAGCGCCCTGGCGAATGCAGCCGCAAGGTATGTTTTTCATGACAGGTTGAGGGGGGCGGCGGATTTGCAGCAGCCCGAAGTCAACGAACCCTTGGGCACAACCATTCCGGCAAAGCTGCGAGCGGCGATCCAGACGATGGAAGCTAATCTGGAAGAACCGTTATCGGTTCCTCAGATCAGCAAGGCAGCCGGCCTTTCACAGCGTCAACTTGACCGATTGTTTGCGACGTACATTAAGAAGACACCGGCTCTTTATTACCGGGACATAAGACTGGATCGGGCGCGGGGGTTGGTCACGCAGACTGATATGCCGATCGCCGAGGTCGCCGTGGCGTCCGGTTTTTCGAGCCTCGTCCATTTCAGCCGCTCATATAAAGAACGGTTTGGGTTGTCCCCAAGTCAGGACAGGATCGAAGGTCGTGTGCCGTTTGAGTTTCGTGCCTGGCCCATGTATCGCAAGCCTCAAGTCGGGTAAGTTAACTTTTGCAATATGGCGTGAATTGTTAAACTGACGGCGAGAAAAGTTAAGCCGATCGTCGGATTTCAGCGGATCATACACTCTACCATTCTGTCACCGGGTCCACGTTCGGCCCAGTTTGTGGAGTTGCCGATGAGTGAGCTTCCCTCCAAAGAACAATTCGCCCGAATTTCCGATGGGTTCAGCCCTGACCCTTTCAACACCAGCTCATTGAAGGCCGAAGCCTACGTTGATCCGGCCTGGCACCGGGTGGATTTGAACGAAATCCTCGCCAAGACGTGGCAATGGGTGTGCCATGTCGAAAAGCTGCGGACGCCGGGGTCTTTTGTGACGGTTGAGATTGCGAACCGCCCGATTGCCGTCGTTCGCGACCGCGAGGGGACGCTCCGCGCTTTCTACAATGTGTGCAAACATCGTGCGCATCACCTGTTGTCTGGCGAGGGCGAGACCACTCGGATCATGTGCCCGTACCATGCGTGGGTTTACAAGCTGGACGGACAGCTTGTCCGCGCTCCGGAAACCGAAAACCTGACGGGTTTCAGCACGTCGGACATCTGTCTGGATCAGGTTCAGGTCGAGGAATTCGCGGGCTTCGTGTTTGTGAACCTCGATAACGACGCGCGTCCTCTGGCCGAAGTTTCGGGCGATCTACAGACCGAGATACGCCACTGGGCACCGGATATCGAAGACCTGACATTTGGGCACCGGCTGACCTATGACATCAAGTCGAACTGGAAGAATGTCGTCGACAACTTTCTGGAATGTTACCACTGCCCGACTGCCCACAAGGATTTCTGCGATCTGGTCGATATGGACACCTACAAGGTGACGACCTACGGCATTTATTCCAGCCATATGGCCGAAGCCGGTAAATGCAGCAACACCGCCTATGACGTGTCCAACGCAACCGTGCGGACGCACGCGGTTTGGTGGCTGTGGCCCACGACCTGCCTGATGCGGTACCCTGGGCGATCGTCGATGATCGTGCTGAACATCATCCCGATTGGCCCGGATCGGACGCTGGAAACCTATGATTTCTATTTGGAAACACCCCAGCCTGATGAGGCCGAATTAGAGGCGATCCGCTACCTGGATGAGGTTCTGCAACGCGAAGACATCGACATCGTTGAAAGCGTCCAGCGTGGGATGAGCACTCCGGCTTTCACGCAGGGCCGTATCGTTCACGACCCCAGTGGTTCGGGTAAGTCGGAACATGCCGTTCACCACTTTCACGGCTTGGTGCTTGATGCTTACGCGAAGGCCGCGCCGTGAACAGGCCCAACATCGTTGTGATCATGGCCGATCAGTTGGCGCCCCATTTTTGCGGTGCATACGGGCACCCAACGGTGAAAACTCCGCATATTGATGCGTTGGCGCAGCGTGGTATGCGGTTTGATGCGGCCTACTGCAACTCGCCGCTTTGCGCTCCATCGCGCTTTGCTTTCATGTCCGGGCAACTGATCAGCCGGATTGCGGCCTATGACAATGCCAGCGAGTTTCGCGCCTCGGTCCCGACCTTTGCGCATTACCTTATGTCGCTGGGATACAGGACGTGTCTTTCCGGTAAGATGCATTTTGTCGGACCAGACCAGAAGCACGGGTTTCAGGATCGGGTTACGACCGACATCTACCCCGCCGATTTTGCCTGGACGCCGGACTGGGAAGCAACGGACGAGCGGATCGACAAATGGTATCACAACATGCAGACGGTCAAGGAAAGTGGCGAGGCAATCGCAACCTTCCAGACGGATTACGATGACGAGGTTGAGTTCGCGGCCCGCCGTTGGCTGATCGACCGCGGGCGAGAGCGCGCAGGCGGGTATGACGCGCCCTTTTGTCTGGTGGCCAGCTTCATTCATCCTCATGACCCCTATGTTGCAAAGCCAGAGTGGTGGAACCTGTATTCCGACGCCGATGTGCCGATGCCGCAGGCTACGCTCACTCCGGACGAACAGGACCCGTTCTCGCGCCGCGTAATGGATGGGATCGAGGCAAGCTATGTCCCTCTGACCCAAGAGGAAATCCAACGGGCACGTCGCGCGTATTTGGCAAATGTCAGCTATTTCGACAGCAAGGTCGGGGCAATGGTGCGCGCGCTGAAAGATATTGATGAGCTAGACAATACTTTGGTCGTCGTGACTGCGGATCACGGTGACATGCTGGGGGAACGAGGCCTATGGTATAAAATGAACTTCTTTGAACACTCGGCCCGCGTGCCGTTGATCATGGCCGGGCCGGGCCTTGTTCAGGGTGTGGCTGGCAATGCCTGTTCACTTGTGGACCTGCTGCCAACCTTCGTGGACATTGCCGGTGGAACGCCGGACATGTTCGGAGAGCCTGTGGACGGCCGGTCGCTGTTACCTCTTGCGCGTGGAGAGTATGACCCGGTGGACGAAGCCATTGGCGAATACTGCGCCGAGATGACGCCATACCCGGTTTTCATGATCCGCAGAGGGGCGCTGAAGTACATTCATTGCGACCCGGACCCGCCGCAGCTTTATGATCTGGCGCTGGATCTGCACGAAAAGACCAACGTGGCCGCTAGTCCCGCCTATGCGTCGCATGCCAAGCAATTCGCGGCCGAGGTTGCGGAGCGTTGGGATAGCGAGAGACTGCGCGCCGACGTGATCGCCACGCAGAAATCTCGTCGTGCCCTTCATGCGGCGATGGAAGCAGGGGCGGGCGAGACGTGGGATTACAATCCGCCACGCGATGCCTCGCAGGAATATGTGCGCAATCACATGGATTGGACCGTGGCCGCCAAACGGTATCGGTATCCGCCGTTGAAGGAGAACTCTGAATGATGCTCAAGGGGAAAACCGCACTTGTTACAGGCGGGCGTGGCGGTATCGGGCGGGCAATCGTGGCTCGGTTCCTGCGGGAAGGTGCGCGGGTCTATGTCGCTGACTTGACGCCAGAGGGGTCGCTTGCCGCCCATGATGACGATGGCAGCATCTTTGTGAAGCTGGACGTCACGAGAGAGGCCGATGTGGTTGCGGCGATGGCGCAAGTCGGGCGCGAGGCAGGGCAGCTTGATGTGCTTGTCAACGCGGCCGGTATCGAGATTGAAAAGACCATCGAGGAGACAACGCTGGAGGAATGGAACCTCTCGTTCGCGGTGAATGTGACAGGGACTTTTCTGGCCGCCAAGCACGCGCTGCCGCTGTTGCGCAAGGCGGCGCAAGGGGCAACTGCCTCGATCATCAATTTCGGCAGCTATGACGGGTTTATCGCGGATCCCGGCCTTGCCGCATATTGCGCAACCAAAGGGGCGGTACATGCGCTGACAAGGGCGATGGCCTGCGATCACGGACCCGAAGGAATTCGCGTCAACGCAATATGTCCGGGTTATGTTGATACGCCCATGCTGCAAAGTTTCTTTGCGGGCGAAGGGTCCGGCGGGGGCGGTCAGTCCATTGACCAGTTGCAGCAGGCCGTTCGGGACGTTCACCCCATGCGCAGTTACGGCACGCCCGAAGATATCGCCAATCTGGTCAACTGGCTGGCCTCGGACGAGGCACGCTATGCCAGTGGCCAGCTTTGGGTTTTAGACGGAGGGCTGAGCGCGCAGGTTCAGCAGATGAAGCTATGAGCCAACCAGTCGTCGTGGCCAGCGCGTTCTCTGACGCCAAAGATGTGCCGACCGCTATGAAGATGGTGGCGCACTGATGCGGTTGGCAGGGAAAACAGCACTCGTGACCGGAGGTCGCCAGGGGATCGGTCGGGGAATAGTTGATGCGTTTGTGCTTGAAGGGGCCATGGTAACGACATGCGGCCGTGGGCCAAGGCCGGAAGGTTTGGCGGACGATGTCGCTTGGGTGTCACTGGATGTCACAGACGTGGCGGCCGTTGAGAAATTGACCAGCTCGTGCGCAGGGTTAGACATCCTTGTGAACAACGCTGGCGTGCAGGTCGAAAAGACGGTGGTCGATAGTCTGGACAGCGATTGGGACGCAGTGGTCGGCACAAACTGCAAAGGCGTATTTAACCTTTGCAGAGCGTTCATTCCGCAGATGTCGGACGGAGGCTCGATCATCAACATCGGTTCGATATCCGGAATGGTCGCGGACCCTTCGATGGCCCTGTACAACGCATCCAAGGCTTTTGTGCATGGGTTGACGCGGTCAATTGCTGTCGATCACGGGCCGCGACTACGCTGCAACGCGATTTGTCCCGGTTGGATCGAGACAGGCATGTTGGATGCCGGGTTCGATCTGGCAAAAGACCCCGACGCCGCACGCCGGGATGCGTTGGCGCGGCACGCAACCCGAAGGTTCGGCAGGCCAGAGGATATCGCAAGTATGGCGGTTTGGCTTGCTTCCGACGAAGCGGGTTTTGCGACTGGTCAGATGTTTACAGTGGATGGCGGCATGACTGCGGCTTCTCCGTTAAACCCGGGAATGTTCTGATGGATATACAACATACGGCCTGTCTTGGTGGGGGTGTGATCGGCGCGAGTTGGGCCGCGCTGTTTCTGGCCTCGGGTCGATCGGTCTCATTGTTTGACCCTGATCCATCCACTGAAGCCAAAGTGCGCGCCTATATTGATACGGCGTGGGCTGCGATGACCGAACTTGGCCTAGTGAAGAACGGGAACCCCGACGCGATCGAGTTTCCTCAATCCGCTGCCCAAGCCGTCGAAGGTGCGGGTTTCGTTCAGGAGAACGTGCCAGAGCGACTGAATATCAAGCATGCAACTTTTGCCTTGATCGAGCCCGCGCTTGAACCGCAGGCCATTGTTGCCAGTTCCGCCTCGGGGCTGACCCTTGGGCAGATGCAGCCCGGCTGGGCTGATCCTTCTCGGTTTGTTTTGGGGCATCCGTTCAACCCACCGCATTTGATTCCGCTGGTTGAGGTGCTGGGCAACGACAAGACAGCGCCCGGTGTAGTCGCAGCGGCCCAGAACTTTTACGAAAGTCTTGGCAAAACCACGATACGCGTCAAGAAAGAGGTGCCCGGACACGTTGCCAACCGACTACAGGCCGCGATCTGGCGCGAGGCGATTCATCTGGTTGTGTCTGGCGTGGCCTCGGTCGAGGATGTCGATAAGGCGGTTTGGGCCGGGCCGGGCTTGAGGTGGGCCGCGATGGGGCCGACGATGCTGTTCAACCTTGGGGCAGGCGAGGGCGGCCTTTCAGCGTTCTGCGAGCATTTTTCGGGAACATTCAACGGTTGGTGGGACGATCTGGGGCAAATTCATTTGACCGATGACATCAAGCAGCAGTTGACCGACGGTATTCACGCTGCAGCACGGGGTAAGACTCCAGTCGAACTTTCCCAGAAACGCGATGAGATGATAGTGGCGCTACAAAAATCCGTGTCGGAACTGCGTTGAGGATATCAGACCGCTCATGTGAAGGTGGGGTTCCAGTGTTTCAGTCAGATGCTGGTTGCCCACCGGTTTTGCGTTGACCAGCGGCGCGAATTTTGTCCGCTACGCTTTCGCTCCACTCCAGGCGATCCTCTCGATTTTCCAGAGTTTCTACCCGCTCGGCATCCAACAGAAAGGTCGCGCGCATCGGCATAAGGCCGTCTACAACGACCATTTGATGATCGGTGGGATCAATTTTCAGTTGCCCAGTCAAGCGAACAGGTTCGTGGACATAGGCCGGGGTCCAATCGCCATGCAGGCGCACCCGGATCATTTGGTTCGGAGGGGGAGGGGGCATATGGCTGCACATGCCCCGCTCGGGAACCAGGTAGGCGACTTGGATGCCGTCCGCGTCCGGGGGTGCAGGGATGGCAAATCCGGCAACGGTAATCGTTTTTCCATCGAATAGTGGATTACCCGCTGTTCCGGCTTTTTCCCGGCGCTCCATCACGACCTGACGTTGATCAAGAAGCCAGTCAATGTCTATGCCCTCAGCCGCTAGTGCGTCTTCGGTCTCATTCAGGAGTTCTTGCCATTTCTGACGCTCCTCCGGGCTGCCACTATCCTGTTGCAGCCTGCCGCGCAGCCGCACGGTGTACAGCACATCGTCGAGTTGTTCAGGGCTAAGGTCGCGATAGGGATCTTCAAACACCTGCACGGTCGGGTCGGGTAGGTCCGTCCAATCAACTGAAATGCCCGCGCTGATGGGACCACCTGACAGTGACAGCGCCAGACAAGTGATTGCCAAACCTTTTAAGCATTTATCAATAAACAAAGGCTTTCCCCACGCCACGATGCTGTCTCTCACTTCAATATAGTGCACTTCGGTTTAGGGAAACAGGCCAATAGCTGTGCGCCTTACGGTTGGCTCGACCGGGGCTCTACCTTGTGTCCGGCAATCAGTCAGAGACAGCCGCTATGAGACGACATAAGCACCAAGTTGGTTCATGCATGGCGTTTGGAAGGGATCGAAAACCGTGAAGAACTCAAGCGGTACACCTTCCTCGGCGGCCTTGATTACATTAGTGGACGTTGCGAACTTGTCGATCACGCTCTTGTCGATCCGGCTGAGATAGTCTTCTACGTAAGGCGCGTCATCCAGACCAGACCAATATACCATATCCAACATCCGGCCTTGCGCGCCTTTCTCAAGGACAAATTCTTCGTAGGCTTGCGCGAATTCACTGGCGGCACTTTGTTGCGCCATGTCCTGGCCGTAAACCGTTCTGATCACGTCCAACGCATGAGCGGCAATCCCGTGACCTTTGATAGCACGATATGCGACCCCAACGCCGACGGCCCCCGCACCCAAAGCTAGAATTCTGCGACGTGAAAGCTTCATGCTACGGCCTCCGATGCAAGGAGCGACAATGCACATATTGTCAAAGTGGGATTGGCTGGTGAGCATGATGGGAAAGACCCGGCCCCCAGAACAAACACGTTTGCAGCGCCATGTAATCTCATCTTTTCGTCCACGACAGAGTCGTCCGGTGATGACCCCATGCGATGGGTGCCTTGAATATGGGCCTCTGATCCCAGGAGTGGAGAAACTGCCACGTTCTCAATCGTGTCGGGTATGATGTCCACCAGCCCGGCCTTTGCCCTATCCAAACCGAGTTTTGCGTAGTCGGTGTAGCCATGCCATTCAATGATGGGTTCGTCATCCTCAAGGATGACCTGATTTTCCGCCTGCGGGATGTCTTCGGCGACCATACGGAAGTGAATGCGGTTGGCCCATTTTCCCTGTTCCGGTCGGATCGACACGGGCGCATTAACAGTTTCCATCAGAACCGCCGCTGCGGAACTTCGATCTATTTCGTGATAGAAGTGATACCCGTGACCCGTTTCAGAGGTTCCGCCGTAGAACGACTTGATATTGGCTGTATCAACATGGACGTCAATGACGGCCTGTTCGTGCAGGTATTTACCTAAAGCGCTGTTCTGCACACCCGAACGTTTCAGGATGGCAGAGTTAAATATACCGTTTGTTCCAAGGGCAACAGTATTTGCGCGCAGCCGTGCTTCTGAGCCATCCGCACCTCTTACGCGGACAGCGCGTGCCTTTCCGCCTTCGATGTCGACCGCGCGGACTTCGGTATCCAGCAGGACATGTGAACCGGCAGCGTTGAGCGCCTCAAGGCCGTTCAATACTGTGAACTTGGCGCCCACAGGGCAAATCCTGCAGACGCCGTTTGTGCAGCATACCGGACGAGAACCGCCGTTTGAAATGCCTGTAGGCAATGGAACCCACAGCGAGCTTGAGGCGCGCAAGGCTTCGTCGGCGCGCGAAGGTATATGTCCAGGATAGGGAAAGGGTTTGCGGCGGGGTAGGATGTGTTCGCACTCACCGCCAGCAACTTGGATTATGTCTTCTGCCTTTTCCCAGAACGGTTCAATATCTTCGTACAGGAACGGCCAATCTCTACCGACGCCAAATTTGCTATTCAGACTGAAATCGTCCGGATGAAGACGCGGAGCGTTTCCCCACCAATAGTTTGAATTTCCACCAAACAGCGAGAACGCGACCCAGTTCTTGTGCTCACCCGAGTAGTTTCGCTGCGTGAAATTCTCTCGCACGGCCCACCCACGTTCCAATTGGTCGTTATGTGAGTAGTCGGCCCCTTTTTCGACGTACAAAACGTCCAGTTCATCAGGGAGACCGCAGCCAAAAAACATTGCAGCGAAACTGGAACCCGCGATCACGACATCCCATTCCCGAGAGCTTGCTTCTTCTAAGGACAATCTCTGCATGACAACTTGTTGACCCTAAGACCGATTGATCAAAACCAATAAAAATACGCAATCTGATCAAAGATGATATAGCACTCGCGAAAAACAACCAGTGATTATTTGGATTTGCAATTTGATAGAAGTCCTCGGTAGAATTTTGTGCAAGGCGTCCTTTGTGTCCGCTTGATTGAGGGGCCGCCTGGATTTGAATTGGTACAAGTTTGCTTTGGCAATGGTTTTTAAAGGTAGGCTATGAAAAGACGGCACGTTCTAGGTTTTTTTACGGCCCTGGTTGTGGTTCCTCCGATCTTGCGGATCGGGTTCATGCGATTGCAGGACAATCCACTTCCCGGTGTTGAAGACCCAAAGTTGATCTTCTCTGAGGGGTGGCTGCTGGACGAGAACGATCTAGAGAGCGAGCTGTCGACATGATCTTTGATGCCCGCGACGAGGTTCCGGCGCTCGACGACATATATGATTGCTGCATTATCGGGGCTGGCCCTGCGGGTATCACGCTGGCGTTCAAGCTGGCAAACGCGGGTCGTCGAGTGCTTGTGCTGGAAGCCGGAGGTCAGGAAGTAACCTCAGAATCGCAGGATCTCTACGAAGGGGAAAATCTTGGGGTCGATTACTATCCGCTGTCTGCGCCTCGGCTGCGGGCGCTGGGTGGTACGACGGGGCATTGGGGTGGACAATGCGTTTTGTTGGACCGCTCGGATTTCCTGCCGCGCGAAGATGTTCCCCTAAGTGGCTGGCCCATCCGATTTGAAGACCTAGAGCCGTATCAAGACGAGGCCGCGCACGTTTTGCAAACCGGCAGTTTCGGGTCAGAAATTCGGAAACCGGCGGATGCGACAGGAACGATCGACAGCGTGGCGCAAAGGTTCAGCTCAGACCGGCCTTTCTACGAAGTCCGAAACATTGATCCTGTGCGGTTTGGAAGCTTTTACCTGGGCGATCTTGAGAGTGCTGAAAATATCGATCTGGTCCTGTGCGCCAATGTTGTCGATTTTACCGTCGATGGCGATACCGGCAGGATTTCCCAAGCCCATTTCCGCAACTATGGAGAGGGTAAAGGGAAGGCCAAGGCGGCGCAGTTTGTCTTTGCCATGGGCGGAATAGAAAATTGCCGAATGCTTCTGAGCCTTAACGCCAGAAACGAGAACCGGTTTGGCAACCAGAACGATATGGTAGGGCGCTGTTTCATGGAGCACCCGACCGTTCACAACGGCCGGTATTTCATCACCAAACGCCTATATTCGCATTCTCCGACCTGGGAGTTCGAGCGCCTGCGTCGCCGTGCGCGCCCGGAACTTGTCCTGAGCCCGAGCGAGGACCAAATGCTGAGCAACGGGTGGCTAAATTCTGCAGTTCGCCTTGAGCCTTTGAAGCCACGCCCCATGAGCGAAGACGAAGCTGGTAGCGACCGGTTCATACAGAACCTGGAATTCAATGAGGACTACTTCCTGACGGGCGGTTCCAGTGTGATTGGTGAACAAGAGCCCAACATGGCGAGCCGGTTGGTGTTGACCAATGATCGTGATCGCTTTGGATTAGAACTCGTGGGGTTGAATCTGCAGTTGACGGACAGAGATATCGAAACTCTGCGTGCCTCAACCGGAGAGGCGGCGAGGTTTTTGATCCGCAACGGGTTGGGTCGGATGCGCGTTGAGCCAACATTGTGGAATCGCGCAGAATTGGACGAACTGGATTTCGACTATTCCAGTCATCACATGGGCGGTGCGCGGATGTCACTTACATCTGAAACCGGCGTTGTCGATGCCAACTGCAAGGTGCACGGTGCCCCAAATCTATTTGTGGCAGGGTCTGGGGTTTTCGCAACAAGCGGCCATGCGAACCCGACCTTTACGATCGTCCAGCTTTCCTTGCGTCTCGCTGACCATTTGACAGGGCTAGCGGCATAATCCCAAAACGGCTGATGCGGCGCACAGGCCAATGCGTTGAATTTTGCTGTTGCTGATCGGTCGCGCGCACTGGCAGATTGCGGTTGCAAGCGAGGGGCAGGAAGTCAAATGCAATCAGGATCGTCAGGCAAGGCTGTTTTTCTAACCGGAAGCCTGATGCGGCACGTGACCCGTATGTCGCTGACGACAAGTATCGGGCTGATGGCGATCTTTGCCGTCGACTTCGTGGACATGGTGTTCATTTCGATGCTCGGCAACGACGCACTGGCCGCGGCTGTGGGGTATGCGGGAACTTTGCTGTTTTTCACAAACTCCATCAACGTCGGACTTTCGATCGCCGCCGGAGCGTTGGTCGCACGTGAACTGGGGGCGGGACAGCCTGACCGTGCTGGGCATTTTGGCACCAGCGTTGCAACGCTGGGCGTTCTGTTTGGTTTAATCGTATCCGCTATCGTATTGTTTAATGTAAACTTTCTTCTTTCAGCGCTGGGCGCTGAAGGTGAGGTGTTGCGCCTGGCTGTCCGGTACGTCTCGATTATTCTGCCGACGATGTGGGTCATGGCATTGGCCATGGCAGGAATGGCGGTTTTGCGGGCGCACGGAGACGCGCGCCGCTCGATGATGGCGACGATCTATGGCGGAGTGACAAATGCCGTATTGGATCCGATCCTTATCTTTGCGCTAGGGCTGGGGCTGGACGGTGCCGCCATCGCTTCGGTGATCGCCCGGGTGTGTATGTTGATTGCCGCGCTCAAGCCAGCGGTGAGCGTACACCGAGGGTTTGCCCGACCGTCCTTGCGGCAGGTGGCCCGAGACTTTCGCTCTGTCCGCGCGATTGCAGTTCCGGCCGTGTTGACCAACATTGCAACCCCAGTTGGCAACGCAATCGTCGTCCGCGAGATAGCGCAATTCGGGACAGATGCCGTTGCTGGAATGGCCGTCATAGGGCGCTTGATGCCGGTCGCGTTTTCAGTCGTCTTTGCGCTTTCAGGGGCGATCGGTCCAATCGTCGGGCAGAACTTCGGGGCCGGGAGCTATGATCGGGTTAAAGAAGCCTTCTGGTCCGGAATTAAATTCACCGCCGTGTATGTCTGTTTGATGGCAGCCACGCTATTCCTTCTGCGCGCTCCAATCGCGGATCTGTTTCAGGCGCAGGGAGAAACACGCGCCTTGATCTACCTGTTCTGCGGCCCTTTGGCGCTTGCGTCCTTTTTCAACGGAGTGATTTTCGTCTCGAACGCCAGTTTCAACAACCTTGGCCACCCTGTCTATTCAACCTGGGTCAACTGGGGGCGGCACACGCTGGGCACCTGGCCATTTGCTGTTGCAGGCGGCTATGTCGCGGGCGCGCCCGGAGTGCTGCTGGGGCAGGCGCTGGGTGGGGTGATCTTTGCGACAGTCTGTTTGCTCTTGGTCCGCCGAGTTGTGTCGCGGCTATCCGCCCCTCAGCCCGTCGATCCCTTCGCAGGGCAAAACAGGCTACAGGCGCTGTTTGGACGGCGTGGGTGGTAAGTCGCTCAGTTGCTCTGATTGCGTGCTTCCAGCCGTTCGAGGTTCACAACCGTCGATAACATGAGGCGGTCATGGCTCCAATCCTCGGTCTGCCGCACCGAAGCAGCGGCCAGCCCCAGGACGATTGCAAACACGATTGTCAGGCCGAGGAACAGGAAAGGCATCGACGACTGGATTGTTGGTGCTTCGGCCAGTGCGACTACGCGTTGGCGCAGTACGCGTTTTGCCTTGCCGCCGGTGACCAGTGCGACGTTCAGAACACGCGGGCTGCGCAGAGCAATACTCTTTGCGCAATAGTCCAGCAGACAAGCGGTATAATCCCGTGCGTCGATACCGCGACGGGCAACGACGGATTGATCGCAGGCAAGCTCGCGAAGCCGGTCAAACTGGTATTTCAAAAACACATAGGCCGGGTTCCAGAATAGAAGCGGGCGCAACAGCTCGAAACCCAGTTCCCATTCGACATCACCGGCGCGCACGTGTTGCAACTCATGCGCCAGCGCGAACCGCAATTCGCGTGGGGTATCAAGAAGATGGCTGGGTATAACGACATGACGCCTGCGCAATCCGCGTACTGCAAAGGGGACAGTGATCCGGTCCGACAAACGGATATCTACCTTGGATGACCTACGCCACAGGAAGCTGTTGTTTATCGTGCCTCGGATCGCCCATGCATCATAAGCGATGCGCAGCGTGTAACCCGCTGAGACAATGGCCAAAAGAACCAGCGCAGCAGACACAAGCGGATATTCACCGGACAGCACCAGATCGGCCCAGCGTTGACGCGTATTCAACAGAGATTCAAACTGTGTGGCAGGCATTGCGATTTCGCCGCGCAAGTAGGCTGCGACTGCGATATCTCCGATGGCAACCGCGCCTCGGGCAGATATCTGGGCGGCTAGCGCAAAAACGCCCATAGCCAAAATAGGGCTGAGGACGACGCACAGGCAAAGGGCTTTGAGCGCCCGAAGCTGCGTGACGAACCCATATTGCAAACTTGTTCTTGCAAGTGCCGCTCGGACCGCCAGCCAAACAAGAGCAGCCAGCGCCAAGACGAGGTTCAATTCGAGATAGGTGTCGAGAACCGGTTTAACTGCTGTCATTTTGCAGTCTCCTTTCTACCAGTGCCCGAATTTCCTCAAGATCGGCTTCGCTGAGGCCCGCGTCATCCACCAGACGCGCAACCAGCGTGGCAGGTGTGTCGTCGAACAGAGTTCGTGACAGGTTCTGCAGCGACCGTGCCTGATACCTGTCTTTCTCCAGAAGCGGTGTATAGATCAGCGTCTTTCCGTCCTTGCGGCTTTCGACGAACCCTTTTTCATCGAGAATGCGCAGGATGGTCGCGCCGGATGTATACGCGAGATTTCGTTCTGGTGGCAGGCGATCAAGCACGTCACGGACCGAGCCCTGACCCAGCGCCCAAAGCTCGTTCATGAACTCCAGTTCGACTTCGGTCAGCAGGTTTGTTGTCTTTTTCTTTCGCATCGGTCTTTCGTGTCGCATTTTTTAGTATGCCTGACAGACAAGCATCCTTTCGCTGTTTCGCAAAGCCTAAACTTTCCAGAAAACGAAGAAGCCCCAGCCGATGGACAGGAATAGCGGTGTCCAGACGGGCTGGCCCACCAACCCCAGCCAGGCAAGGAAGATGTAAGCTGATCCAAGCAGAGTGATAAACAGCCGATCCCCCAGTGTGGTCGTCAGGCCCAGTACGCCCCGCCGTTCAATCCCGTCGCGGAACTTGGTGACTTCGAGAACACCGATCAGCGCAATAGCCGAAAAGATGCCCACAAACACGGCCAGTGTCGCCGGGGTCCATGCCATCCAGAAATCGGGCCACAGGGGGTCCGTCCAGGAAAACCCTTTCTCTTCCTCCTGCCCGACATTGCCCCAGCCGGCTTTGGCTTGGGCTAGGGCGGTTGAAGGCAGGAAGGGGAGGGCAAGAAGTAGTTTACGCATATCGAACCTCACACACGGCCCATCGCGAAACCGCGCGCGATGTAGTTGCGGACAAACCAGATGACGATGGCGCCGGGGATGATGGTCAGCGTCCCGGCAGCGGCCAGCAAGCCCAGCTCATACCCTGCGCTGGAGGCGGTGCGGGTCATCACGGCGGCGATGGGCTTGGCCTCGACCGCGGTCAGGGTTTTGGCCAGTAGCATCTCGACCCACGAGAACATGAAGCAGAAGAAGGCCGCCACGCCCACGCCTGCTTTGATATTGGGCAGGAAGATCGTCACGAAGAAACGCGGGAAAGAATAGCCATCGACATAGGCGGTCTCGTCCAGTTCCTTGGGGATGCCGCGCATGAAGCCCTCCAGAATCCAGACCGCCAACGGCACGTTGAACAGCGTATGCGCCAGCGCCACGGCCAGATAGGTGTCGAACAGGTGGATCGACGAGTAGAGCTGAAAGAACGGCAGCGCGAAAACCGCTGCCGGAGCCATCCGGTTGGTCAGCAGCCAGAAGAACAACTGCTTGTCGCCCAGGAACCGATAGCGCGAGAACGCATAGGCCGCAGGCAGGGCAACGCAGACCGAAAGCACTGTGTTCAAAGTCACATAGGTGATCGAGTTGATGTACCCCCAGTACCACGTCGGATCGGTGAAGATCGTGATGTAATTGTCCAACGTAAACGTCTGGGGAAACAGGGAAAAGCCCGACAGGATCTCGTTCGTGGTCTTGAAGGACATCGCCACCAGCCAATAGATCGGAAGCATCAGGAACGCGATATAGAGGATCGGGATAAGGGACCGCTTCTTCATTGCGCGTCATCCTTTGTCATCAGAGTATAAAAGAGCCACGAGACCAGCAGCGTGATGGCGAAATAGATCAGGCTCATCGCGGCCGCCGGGCCAAGGTCGAACTGTCCCAGCGCGATCTTCACAAGGTCGATCGACAGCAGTGTGGTCGAGTTGCCGGGGCCGCCACCGGTCAGAACGAAGGGCTCGGTATAGATGTTGAAACTGTCCATAAAGCGCAGCAGAACGGCGATGGTCAGGACGGTTTTCATCTTGGGCAGTTGGATATAGCGGAACACCGACCACGGGCTGGCACCGTCGATCTTGGCGGCTTGGTAGTAGGCGTCCGGGATCGACACGAGGCCCGCATAGCACAGCAGCACCACAAGCGAGGTCCAGTGCCAGACATCCATAACGATGACAGTGATCCAAGCCGACAGGGGCTGTTGCGTCATGTCATAGTTGATGCCCAGAACGTCATTCAGGAAATATCCCATCAGCCCGATTTTCGGCAGGGTGAAGATGTTCCACATGGATCCCACAACGTTCCACGGGATCAGCATCGGCAGGGCCATCAGCACCAGACAGACCGGCACCCAGAAGCCTTTGCGGGGCATGGACAGGGCCACGATGATGCCCAGCGGCACCTCGATCAGCAGGATCAGGAAGGTAAAGAGGAACTGCCGACCGAGGGCCGCTTGGAACCGGTCCGAGCGGAGGATTTGCTCGAACCAGCCCAGCCCTTCCCAGAAGAACTGGTTGTTCCCAAAGGTTTCCTGCACCGAATAGTTGACCACCGTCATCATCGGCACCAGCGCGTTGAATGCGACCAGCGCCAGAACGGGCAGGACAAAGAACCATGCCTTCTGGTTTTCCGTTCTCATTGCGCCCGCTCCTCGGTTGCGATCCAGCCGTCGCGGTAGACGCGGGATTGTTCAGGTTTGAATTGCAGGAAGACCTGTGATCCGGGTTCGGGCACGGTGTGTTCGGTCACGGCCTTTAACGCGGTGTTGCCGACCATCGCGCTGACCACATAGTGACGTCCGATGTCCGCGACCTTGGTGACATGTGCTGGAATACCGGTGTCGCCAAAGCCCACATATTCCGGGCGGATACCCAGATCGGTGCGGCCTCCGTCGCCGCTGGTTGGGCCTTCCAGCATGACCTCGTGGCCTTCAAACAGCGCACGGTCGCCTTTGGCCTCACAGGGCAGGACATTCATACCGGGTGATCCGATGAAGTGGCCGACAAATGTGTGCTGAGGGCGCTCGAACAGTTCAACCGGAGTGCCGATCTGAACCACTTCGCCTTCTTGCATGACAACGACTTCGTCGGCGAAGGTCAGCGCCTCGGTCTGGTCGTGGGTCACGTAGATCATCGTCGCTTTGACGCGCTGGTGCAGCTCTTTCAGCTTGGACCGCAGTTTCCATTTCAGATGGGGGTCGATCACGGTCAGCGGTTCGTCAAACATCACCGCGTTCACGTCATCCCGGACCAATCCGCGCCCCATCGAGATTTTCTGCTTGTTATCAGGGCTCAGGCCGCTGGCGCGCGTGTTCAGCATATCCGTGACATCCAGCATCTCGGCGATCTCACCGACACGGCGCTTGATCGTTGCGGCCTCCACGCCCCGGTTTTTCAGCGGAAAGGCCAGATTTTCGCCAACGGTCATCGTGTCGTAGATCACCGGGAACTGGAACACCTGCGCGATGTTACGTTGATCGGGGGGCAGGGCGGTGACATCCTGACCGTCGAACAGAATCTGACCCTCGGACGGGGTCAGCAGGCCCGAAATGATGTTCAGCAGAGTTGACTTGCCGCAACCGGACGGACCCAGCAGGGCATAGGCACCGCCATCGCGCCATGTCACATCAATTTCCTTCAGCGCGTAGTCCTCTGGGCCTTTCGGCGCGGGCATATAGCTGTGCTTGAGGTTTGAAAGTTTGATCTGCGCCATTAGACCACCCTTGTCCCGTCTTGGCTGAAATACCGGCAATGCGCTGGATTCATGTAGAAACTGTGATCTTCACCAACTTGATAGGGGTGAACGCCTGCCGCCAGTGACACCCAGGCGTCGTTCCCATGTTGGAAATGTGCACTGGAGTCCGACCCCGACAGCTCGGTCACGATCACGCGGCCCGTCAATTCGACATCGGCGTCCGAGGTGCGGAATGGGGTCACCCGGTGCGGGCGCACGGCGACCATGTAATCTCCGTCAGCGATGTTTGAGACAGCCCAGCCACCGCCCCCGGCAAGTTGCGCTTGTGCGCCTGAAACCGAGATGCGTGCCACGTTAATCGGGGGGTCCGAGAAGACGCGGGCTGCGGCGATGTTTTCGGGGTTGCGGTAAATGTCGGCGGTGGGACCGAATTGCGTGACACGGCCGTCTTCCATCAGCGCGGTATAGCCACCCAGCAGCAGCGCCTCTTCGGGTTCAGATGTGGCATAGACCACCACCGCGCCGCGTCCGGCGAACAAATCGGGCAGTTGTTCACGCAGTTCTTCGCGCAGTTTGTAGTCGAGGTTGGCCAGAGGTTCGTCCAGAAACACCGCGCGACTTTCCTTGGCAATGGCGCGGGCCAGAGCGGTGCGTTGCTGCTGCCCGCCCGACAGCTCGTGCGGACGGCGGTTCAGCATGGGGCGCAGTTGCAGCAGGTCGGCGGCTTCTTCAACACGGCCTTCGATCTCGGATTTTGCCATGCCCGCCACGCGCAGCGGCGAGGCGATGTTGTCGAAAACGGTCATATGCGGGTAGTTCACAAAGAACTGGTGCACCAAGCTGATCTGCCGCTTTTGCGTGTTCAGCCGTGTCACGTCCTGCCCGTCCATCAGGACTTTGCCCGATGCAATCGGATCCAGCCCGGCCATCATCTTGATCAGAGAGGTCTTGCCCGATCCTGTCGCACCCAGCAGCACATTGAAATGGCCGGTCTGCAGGGTCAGGTTTGTGGGCTTGATGTGGATGACGTTGCCAACCCGTTTGGTGGCGTCTTGAAGTTCGATCATCGGGGAATCTCGCGGGGTAGTCCGGGGGTAGGCCGGGCTTGAGCCCGGCTTACGGTGTTGCGTTTACTGAGACTGCCAGCGCTGAACCAGTTCGTCATAGTTGACGGTCTGGCCTTGCGGCTTTTCGTTCTCAAGCTTGGCCTTGGGCGAACCGGCCTTCTCTAGCCAGAAAGCGGGGTCCTGCGGCTCGTTCAGACGCGGACCACAGCCGCCGTAGACACCGGCGCTTTCATCTGCGGCCTGCATCCGGGCCATGGTGATGTCCATTTCTTCGGCCAGACGGTCCATCGCCTCTTGCGGGGTGAACGCGCCCGAGTTCACGTCACCGATCTGCTGCCACCAGATTTGGGCCAGCTTCGGATAGTCCGGCACGTTGATGCCGGTCGGCGACCATGCCACACGGTCGGGCGAGCGGTAAAACTCGACCAGACCACCCAGCTTGGGTGCGCGTTCGGTGAACGACTCGTGGTTGACCGAGCTGTCGCGGATGAAGGTCAGACCCACGTGGGACTTCTTCACATCGACAGTCTTGGACGTCACGAACTGGGCATAGAGCCACGCCGCCTGAGCACGATCTTCAGGCGTCGATTTCAGGAAGGTCCACGACCCAACGTCCTGATAGCCAACCTTCTGGCCCTCTTCCCAATAGGGACCGTGCGGGCTGGGCGCCATCCGCCACAGCGGTGTACCTTCGTCATCCACGGTGTTGTTGCCTTCGGATTTCGGCTTCACCATGTCGGCGGTAAAGGCGGTGTACCAGAAGATCTGCTGGGCCACGTTGCCTTGGCTGAGTGCTGGCAGCGATTGGTAGAAGTCATAGGACGCCGCACCCGGAGGCGCATAGTTCCGCAGCCACTCATCCCACTTACGGATCGCATATACCGCAGCCGGGCCATTGGCCGCACCACCGCGCGACACCGACGCGCCGACGGGGTTACAGGTGCCCGCTTCCATGCGGATGCCCCATTCGTCGACAGGGACACCGTTCGGCTCGCCCACGTCACCGGCACCGGCCATCGACAGCCAGGCGTCGGTCATGCGCCAGCCCAGGTCAGGTGCGCGCTTGCCGTAGTCCATGTGTCCATAGATCGCGACGCCGTCGACTTCTTTCACGTCATTGGTGAAGAACTCGGCGATGTCTTCGTATGCGGACCAGTTGACCGGAACGCCAAGATCATAGCCGTACTTTTCTTTGAAAGCCGCCTTGTTCGCTTCGTCATCGAACCAGTCCTTGCGGAACCAGTAGAGGTTTGCGAACTGCTGGTCGGGCAGCTGATACAGCTTGCCATCGGGACCGGTAGTAAACTGAATGCCCATGAAGTCACCAAGATCCAGCGTCGGCGAGGTTGTCGCTGCCCAGTCGCCTTCCATCATGTCGGTCAGCGGATAGGCCAATTGCAGACGCGAGTGGGTGCCGATCAGGTCACTGTCGTTGACATAGCCGTCATACAGGTTCCGTCCGGTCTGCATCTGTGTTTGTACAGCCTGAACCACTTCACCCTCACCGAGGATCTGGTGGTTGACCTTGATGCCGGTGATTTCCTCGAACGCCTTGGTCAGAACCTCGGACTCGTAGGAATGGGTTGGGATACCCTCGGACAGGACGTTGATTTCCATGCCGGCGTAGGGCTGTGCAGCTTCGATGAACCATTTCATTTCACCCATCTGTTCGTCTTTCGACAGGGTCGATGGCTGGAATTCGTCGTCAATCCAACGTTGCGCTGCGGCTTCGTCGGCCCAAGCAGTACCGTGCCCCGCAATGACGGCCGCCGCCGCCACTGCGGAAAGTAGATGTCTCCGCATCTGTCTCCTCCCAAAGATTATGTGATCCGGCGCGGACCGGATAGCGATCAGCATCAGCGATTTCCAGCTTTGCTGTCAAACTAATTTTTTAGTACTTGAAGTTACCGTGAGTTAATAAATTGTTATTTAAATGTTTTTTGGGATAGTCTGGTGTAGCCACGTAGTGTTTTCTGGGATTGAGGCTGAGGCGAGACTGAACTACATCTTTTCTTGCCAAGTGCTTGATTCTTTGTAAGCTGACCGTGGATTCACTCGTTTTGGGGGATTTTGCCCGGCGTCGTGGCTTCAATAAATTTCTTTTAGATGACTGAGGATAAGTGATGTCCCAAAGTCTTTTAAAGTACACGCGTGTTCTGGAAATTGTCGGGGACACAATCAAAGTCAGGGTGCCGCTGGATGGCGAAGCCGATGCCGCGGTTCGGTTCAACGACCTAGCCGTGATTGAAACGGTCGACGGCCACAAAACGTTGGCTCAGGCAATCTTCATCGACCGAGACGTGGTGACCTTGCAGGTGTTCTCGGGCACCAAGGGCATCTCGACCGAGGCGACGGCGACCTTTTTGGGCCACCCGATGCAGACACCCTATTCGGCCAACATTCTGGGCCGCGTCTTTGATGGGGCAGGGGTGGCTATTGACGGCGGGCCAGACCTATCGTCCGAGCCACGGATCGACATTGGCGGGCCGACGGTGAACCCTTCGGAACGGGCGGTGCCCAACAAGATGATCCGCACCGATGTGCCGATGATCGATGTGTTCAACACGCTGGTCGAAAGCCAGAAAATCCCGATCTTTTCTGTCTCGGGCGAGCCTTTCAACGCCTTCCTCAGCCGGATCGGTATTCAGGCGGACGCTGATATCGTGGTCTTTGGCGGGCTGGGGCTGATCTTTGACGATTACCACACGTTCCGTACGTCGTTTGAGGATGCAGGTGTGTTCTCGCGCACGGTGATGTTCGTCAATCAGGCGATGGATCCGCTGGTCGAACGGTTGCTGGTGCCTGATATGGCGCTGGCTGTGGCCGAGAAATTCGCGGTTGAGGAAGGCAAGCGCGTGCTGGTCCTGCTGACCGACATGACCGCCTATGCCGACGCGATGAAAGAGGTGGGGATCAGTCAGGAACGCGTACCCTCGCAACGCGGTTATATGGGCGATCTCTATTCCCAACTGGCGCGGCGGTATGAGAAAGCGTGCGACTACGCCAAGGGCGGCTCGGTCACGGTTCTGACTGTGACGACGATGCCCGGCAATGACGTGACCCACCCCGTGCCCGACAACACGGGCTATATCACCGAGGGGCAGTTTTACCTGCATTCTGGGGTGATTGACCCGTTCGGTAGCCTTTCACGCCTCAAGCAGAATGTGATCGGTAAAACCACGCGCGAAGATCACGGGCAGATCATGAATACGATGATCCGGTTCTATTCCGAAAGCCGCGATGCTGCGCAGAAACAGGCGATGGCGTTTGATCTATCGGATTACGATCACCAGTTGCTGAAATTCGGTGCTCTGTTCCGGGCGCGGTTCATGGATATCAATGTCTCGATCCCGCTTGAGGACGCGCTGGATCTGGGGTGGAAGACACTGGCCGAGTGTTTCCAGCCCGAGCAATTGCTGATGAAGCAGGCTTTGGTCGACAAGTATTTCCCAAAGGATACCGATGGCGCGGTTGCAGCTGAATAAATCGTCGCTGGCCCGCCAGCAGACACAGCTGAAAAGCTATGAGCGGTTCCTGCCGTCGCTGGACCTCAAGCGCCAGCAATTGATGGCGGAACGCGCCAAGGCGCGCGAAGACGTGCAACGCCTGCAGCAAGAGGTGCATGATCTGGCGCAGCAGGTCGGGGAAAAACTGCCGATGCTGGCGCAGCAGGGGGTCGATCTGGATGGGCTGGTCGAGCTGAAAGACTATCAGTTGAAAGAGGTCAACGTGGTCGGCGTCAAGATGCCCGATCTGGACCGGATCGAGGTTTCGGTGCGGCCCTATTCGGTGTTGGCAAAGCCCCATTGGGTCGATGCCGCCGCCAGCTTGCTGCACGACATGATCGAAGCCCGCCTGCGCGTCAAAGTCGCCGAGGAACGCGTGCGCATTTTTGACAAGGCCGTGGCCACGATCACGCAGCGGGTGAACTTGTTTGAGAAGGTTCTGATCCCGCGTGCCAAGGCCAATATCAAAAAAATCCGCATCTATCTGAGCGATGAGCAGATGCAGGCGGTCGTGCGCTCGAAAATCTCTAAGCGCAAACATGCGCAGGAGGCGCTGACATGAGCGTCGCGCGGCTGAAAAAACTGTCCCTCGTTGGCCCAGCCGCGCAGAAGGGCGACACGCTGGAGGCGCTGCAAGAGCTTGGCTGTATGCATGTGCTGCCGCTTGCTCCTCCGCCAGCCGAGCCGGAAAAGATCAGCGAACGCGGGGCGCGTCATGCGTATAAGGCGCTGCGGTTCCTGACGGATGTGCCTGAGCCGCGCCGACAGATACAACGTGATCCCGCGTTTGAGATGGATCAGTTCGTTCGCGATGTGCTGGACCTGATGCAGCGCACCCGCGATATGACGGATCGCCGGGATTTTCTGGCCTACCGGATCGCGCGGGTACGCCCTTGGGGGGATCTGGATTTCCCGCCGACCGATGTGCTGGCGGGCAATCGGCTGTGGTTCTACCAGCTTCCCCTGAAACATCGCGAGGCATTGTCGGACATCAATCTGCCTTGGGCGATTTTGCAGGAGGACCATCGGTATATTTACGCCGTTCTGATTGCGCCCGATGATCCGGGCGATGACATCTTGCCGGTGCCGCGTACTCACACCGGGTCTTTGCCGATTCACGAATTGGAAGCGCAATTAGAGGAGGCTGAGATCGCGATTGAAGCGCTTGAGGCCGAACGGGTTGCCCAGACTCGCTATCTGACCCTGATGCGTCGGAACCTGTCAGCGGCAGAAAGTGCTGCGGAACTGGCCCATGCGACCCAGAAGGTCCGCGATGCGGAGGCGATGTTCGCATTGCAGGGCTGGGTGCCCGAGGACCGCATCGAGGCTGTGCTGGACATGGCCAAATCCAAGGACGCCGCTGTTCTGATCGAAGAACCGGGATCGGATGACAATCCGCCGACCCTGCTGGAGCAACCGGAAAACCGAAGCGCGGCAGTCGACCTTGCCCTGTTCTATCAGGTGCCGGGGTACAAGGACTGGGACCCAAGCATCATCGTCGCGGCCTCGTTCGCGTTTTTCTTTGCCATGATCGTGGCGGATGCTGGGTACGGAGCGGTCATTCTGTTGGGCCTGCTGGCGTTCTGGAAACGGATGGGTAAAACGCCAGGTGAAAGGTCATGGCGCCAATATGGAGTAATCATTTCCGGTGCCACGATTGTCTATGGGGTGCTGGTCGGAAGTTATTTCGGTGCATCACCGACCGAAGGCACGGTTTGGGCCAAGCTTAAGATACTGGACCTCAACAACTTTGGCGCGATGATGATGATTTCGATCGTGGTGGGCGTATTGCATCTGGTGTTGGCCAATGCTTTGGCCGCGCGCGCGGCGTGGGGGCAGCGGAGGGCCATTGCAAACCTCGGCTGGATCGGTGCTTTGATCGGCGGATTTATCCTGTGGCTCAGCTATATGAAGGGCGGGTCGATGGTGCCGGGGTCGGCTGTATTGGCTGCGGGTGTTCTGGCGATCGTCCTGTTCTCAAGTGAGCGGGTGGCCCGCAAACCAATCGATTGGCTGTGGCGCTTGATTGACGGGCTGCAAAGCCTTGCCGGTGCGATGGGTGCCTTTGGCGATGTGCTCAGCTATATGCGGCTGTTTGCGCTGGGGCTGGCCTCGGCGTCGCTTGCGATCACGTTCAATGATCTGGCTGTTTCGGTGATGCAGGCGATGAAGGGGCCGGGCATTCTTTTCGGCCTGCTGATCCTGATCGTCGGCCATATTCTGAACTTCGCCCTCGCGATGATGAGCGGCGTCGTTCACGGATTACGTCTCAATTACATCGAATTCTTTAAATGGGGTCTGCCGGATGAAGGCATTGTCTTTCGCCCGTTCGCCCGCAAGGAGGTACAGGAATGAATGAGCTTGTATTGACATTGGGTTGGCTGGGTATCTACGCGCCAATGGCGTTGGGCGCGGCGGCAAGCGCCATTGGGTGCGCCATCGCTGGGCAGGCCAGCATCGGCGCGATGACGGAAACCGAAGGCGGCTATGGTCGGTTCGTCGGTGTCTCGGCATTCCCGTCTACGATGGTGATCTACGGTATCGTCATCATGTTTACCCTGAACCGCGAGGTGACGCCCGAAAATGCAGGCGGGCTGTTTGGGATCGGTATCCTGTCGGGCATCGCGCTTATGTATTGCGGTATCTGGCAGGGTCGGGCCTGCGCCGCGGCGATCAATGCAACGAAAGAGAAACCTGAAATCTTCGGCTTGGCGCTTGCTCCGGCGGCGATCATCGAAGGATTTGGCGTTTTCGCCTTCGTATTCGCATTGGTCATCAGCGCGGGGATTAGCTGATGGCACAGGATGGCATGATCTCTCACGGTGTTGATGCCCTGATCGACAAGCTACGAAACGATGGGGTTGCCGCAGGTCAGGCAGAGGCCGAGAAGTTGCGCGCCGAGGCTAAGGCTGAGGCCGCCAAGATCCTCGCAGATGCCAAGCGCGAGGCTGAGGCGCATCAGAAGAAAGCCCGCGCCGACTCGGACAATTACCGCGCCGCTGGAGAAGAGGCGCTGAACACCGCGATGCGCGATGCCGTGTTGACCATGAAAGCCGGTCTGACCGACCGCTTCCGCAAGGATGTCGAGCGCCTTGTCACCAAGGAAATGGCCGATCCTGAGATGCTGAAACAGATGATCCTTGAGGTTGTAGGGCGGGCCGCAGCAGGTGCCAAGCTGGACGGTAAAGTGCAGGTGATCCTGCCCGCGAAAGTGGCCACTCAGGAAGATATCAAGCAGAACGCCGACGATATCCAGTCCGGCAAATTGACCAAGTATGTGCTGGGTTTGACAGCCGAAATGCTACGGGAACAAGTCGAATTGCATGCGTCAGACGATACGCAGGATGGCATCCGAATTCAGGCCGAAGAACAGGGCGTCGTGCTGGACCTTACCGACAAAGCCGTAGCCTCGCTGTTGATGGAGCATCTGCAACCCAGATTCCGCGCCGTGCTGGAAGGTGTGATCCGCTGACATGTCGGACCCGGACGCCTATATCGCGCTGATCAGCAGTTTGCCCGGCTCGGAACGGTTGTTTGTTGCCAAGCAGCCGCCTCTGTCACGACTGCGGCTGGATCGCCGGTTAAAGGCGTTGGCACCCGAAGATGCGCGGGTTCTGCGCGTGTTAGAGCACGCTCTGAACTGGAACGATTACGACATGGGCGTCACGGACGATCAGGCGATTGAGCGTTGCAAGACGGCGTTGGATGACATCCCGCAACCGACATTGAAAAAGCTGCTTATCGAACGGATGGACTTGCGGACCGTCGTTGCCGCGTTACGACTTCGGGATCGGGGAGAGGCCCCGCCTGCCACATCCTTTGGTTTCGGACGATGGAGCCGCCATATCCCCGCACATTGGAATGATCCCGGTTTCGGGTTGGATGCAGCCATGCCCTGGATCAAAGAGGCTCGTCAGTTGCTGGAATCCAAGGATCCGCTGGGGCTGGAAAGACTGCTTTTGTCGATAAGTCACAAACAGTTAAAGCGCCACGCCGCACGGCATCTTTTCGATTTTGAGGCCGTGGCGATCTATGTGCTGATCTGGAATATTTTCGACCGCTGGGCGCAAAGCAGCGCACAGGAGGCGGCAGCACGATTTGAAAAACTGGCGCAACAGGCCATGGCTGATGTCGCCGATATCGACTTTGAGGGAGCTTACGCATGACCGCCCCAACTCCATCCACTCAAACCGCCACCGCCCGTGTTGTCTCGGTCCAGGAGGGGCTGGTTCAGATCGAAGCAAAACCGGACGCAGAAGGTCACCCCGGTCAGTTGGTCAAAAACGAGGTCGTCTTTATCCTGCCGACACGCCTCGGCCCCGGAGGTCGTCAGGAACGCCTGAAAGCCGAAGTTCTGCGCGTTCGCGGGGATACGGCGGACGTGCAGGTCTATGAAAGCACGGATGGCGTCGCTGTGGGCGATCCGGTCGAACAATCGGGCCAGTTGCTGTCGGTCGAACTGGGGCCGGGATTGTTGGGTCAGGTGTTTGACGGCCTGCAATCCCCTTTGCCGAAAGTCGCGTCCGAGTTCGGCACCTTCCTGCCGCGCGGTGCGGACGTGGCTCCGTTGGATGATCAGGCCAAGTGGTCGTTCTCACCGACTGTCAAGGTTGGCGATACCGTTCAAGCTGGGGACAGTATCGGAACGGTGCCCGAGGGCAGGTTTGAACATAAGATCATGCTGCCGTTCAACTGGGTTGGCGACTATAAAGTTGTCTGGGTCCAGAAGGGCGCGGCCACGATCCACGATATCGTGGCGCGGCTTGAGGACGAACAAGGCGGAGAGCATACTCTGACCCTCTCACAGAAATGGCCGGTGCGACGTCCATTGCCCGAGGGCGTTCTGAAACGCGCACTGTCCGAGAGGCTGTATCCAACCGAGCCGGTCCTGACATCTCAGCGCCTGATCGACACGTTCTTCCCCATTGCCCGGGGTGGAACCGCCTGTATTCCGGGACCGTTTGGTGCTGGTAAGACAGTTTTGCAGAACCTGATCGCCCGAAACGCCAAGGTGGACATCGTCATCGTCGTCGCCTGCGGCGAGCGTGCGGGTGAGGTGGTTGAAACCATTAGCGAATTCCCAAAGATGACCGACCCGACCTCGGGTGGCAGCCTCATGGACCGGACGATCATCATCTGTAACACGTCGTCCATGCCCGTCGCTGCGCGCGAGGCGTCGATTTTCACCGGCATCACTCTGGGCGAGTATTACCGCCAGATGGGGTATGATGTTCTGTTGATCGCCGACAGTACAAGCCGCTGGGCGCAGGCCATGCGTGAGACGTCCGGCAAGCTGGAAGAGATTCCGGGCGAAGAAGGGTTTCCCGCCTATTTGGAAAGCTCGATCAAAGGGTTGTACGAACGCGCGGGCGCATTGAAGACCAATGACGGCGATCTGGGCAGCCTGACCCTGATCGGGACAGTCTCACCTGCTGGCGGCAACTTTGACGAACCGGTCACGCAGTCGACCCTGTCCACGGTGAAATGCTTCCTCGGCCTGTCGTCCGAGCGGGCCTATAAACGATTCTATCCAGCGGTGGACCCAATGCTCAGCTGGTCACGGTATCTGGATCAATTGTCTGACTGGTATGATGCCAACGCCGAAGCAGGGTGGACCGGGAAGGTTCGTGATCTTCTGGCTTTGATCGAAAAGGGCGAGCAGGTCGACCAGATGATGCAGGTGACGGGCGAAGAGGGCGTCACGATTGAGGACTTTGTCACTCAGCAAAAGGCGCTGTTCGTGGACATGGTGTACCTGCAGCAAGATGCGTTCGATAAGGTGGATGCGACCGTGCCTCTTGAGCGGCAGAAGATGACATTCAAGCTGGTCTACGGTGTGACGCAATCCAGCGCGGAATTCACCGACAAGGCAGAGGTGCGGCAGGTCTTTACCCAACTGACGGGTTTGATGAAGAATTTCCACTACGCGGCTGAAAACACGCCGGAGTTCAAGTCCACATGGGGTCAGATCCAAGACCTGTGCCGCGAGAAATTCGGAGTGTAAGGAAGTGGTAGCCCGTAGGGGAATCGAACCCCTCTTTCCAGGTTGAAAACCTGGCGTCCTAACCGATAGACGAACGGGCCTTTTAGGCGATACAAGCACAAGTGGTAGCCCGTAGGGGAATCGAACCCCTCTTTCCAGGTTGAAAACCTGGCGTCCTAACCGATAGACGAACGGGCCACGTTAGCTTGTGGAGCGCCTTTTACGGTTTACCTATCACCCCCGCAAGCCGAAAAATGCAGGGATGTGAAAGTTTTTTGGCAGAGCCGGGCGCGGGGCTAATGGGCCTCGGCCGCGTCCTCTAGCCTGAGCTGCACGGATTGCCGTCCGCCCCATGTGTTGACCTCAAGCCGTCCGGCGAAATGGAACCGCGCGCCGCCGTGGTTGGACAGCTTTTCACCCATCGGCCCGTCGAACGCGCCAAAGGCGATTGCGTCGAGCCCTGCGCCCACGCCATCGGATAATGACAGTTTCAGATGTGATTCGCCCACACGCTTGGCAAAGCGTACCTGCAGGTCGGGCAGGGCATAGCGTGGGGCAGGGGCGCTGGCCCCGAACGGGCCTGCTTTTTCGATTTGTTCGATCAAGTCCACCGTGGCCGCGCCCGGCATCAATGTGCCTTCCAGTTTCAGGTCAGCCGGACCGCCTTCGCCCGCGCCTTGTTTGGCCAGCAACTCGGACAGCCGCGCCATAGCCGGCTCCAATTGATCGCGCTTTACGGTCAGCCCGGCGGCCATCTTGTGCCCGCCGCCTTTGACCAGCAGACCCTCGGCCGCTAAGCGCTGAATCGAGGCCCCCAGATCGATACCCGAGACCGAACGGCCCGATCCTTTGCCCTCATCCCCGTCAAAGCCGATCACGATGGCGGGGCGGTTCGCGGCCTCTTTCAGGCGCGAGGCGACGATGCCGACGACGCCCGGATGCCAGCCTTCACCCGCCGCCCACACCAAAGGCGCATCCAATCCGCGTTCTTCGGCCTGTTCCATGGCGGCGGCACGAACGGCGTTTTCAATATCGCGACGTTCGGTATTCAATTCGTTCAGCCGCTGCGACAGCGCCTCGGCCTCGTGTACCGATTCGGTGCTGAGCAGCCGCGCGCCAAGATCGGCCTGACCGATCCGCCCGCCGGCATTCACGCGCGGACCCAGCAGGAACCCCAGATGATAGCTGTTGGGCGCCGAATCCATCCGCGCCACATCCGACAAGGCCACCAGACCGGGCCGCTGCCGCTGGGCCATCACCTTCAACCCTTGCCGCACAAGCGCCCGGTTCGCCCCGATCAGAGGGGCCACATCCGCCACAGTCGCCAACGCCACCAGATCCAGCAGAGAGATCAGGTCCGGCCCCTTGGCCCCGGCCTCGCGCAGTTGCCGCCCGGCCTCGACCAGCATCAGAAAGACGACACCAGCCGCGCAGAGGTAACCCAGATCGCCGCTTTCATCCTGCCGGTTCGGGTTCACCACAGCCACGCAATCGGGCAGGGTCTCGCCGCCCAAATGGTGATCCAGCACAATCACATCCGCGCCTTTAGCCGCCGCAATCGGTTCATGGCTGAGCGTGCCGCAATCGACGCAGATGATCAGGTCGTGATGGGCGGCAAGTTCCTGCATCGCGGGCACGTTGGGGCCATAGCCCTCGTCAATCCGGTCGGGGACATAAAGCGTTGCCTGAAGCCCCATCTGCCGCAGCCAGACCAGCAACAAAGCTGCCGAGCTTCCGCCATCCACGTCGTAGTCGGCAAAAACGGCAATCCGCTGCTTGGTGCGCACCGCCGTCAGAAAACGAGTGGCGGCGACCTCCATATCCTTCATCGCGCGCGGATCGGGCAGCAGCTCCTTCAGCTTGGGGTCCAGAAACCCGGTGGCCTCCATTGCGGGAACTCCACGCCGTGCCAGAACCTGACAGACCGCACGTGGCAGACCCGCCTGTTGCACCAACATCTCGGTCGCGCGTTCCACATCTGCCGAGGGTCCGACCCAGCGCCGCCCGGACAATGACTGTTCAACCCCTAGAAAGCTCATGACCTGCCCCTGATATGCCAAGGCCGGACCCTCTCGGACCCGGCCTTTGTGTCTTTATGGATCGACTTGCGCACCCGATTAGGCGTTGTCGTGCGACCACATCGGCGTGCGGTAGGACATGCGCCGGACCGATCCGGTTTTCGACCGCATCAGCAGGGTGGTTGTCTCAACCCAGCCCGGCTCGCGTTTGATACGCGGCAGCAGTGAGCCGCCGGTCACGCCGGTTGCGGCAAAGATTACGTCTGCCGTTACCATCTCATCCCGAGCATAAACGCGGTCCAGATCGGTGATGCCCGCCTTGGCCGCACGTCCACGTTCGTCATCGTTGCGGAACAGCAGGCGGCCAAAAATCTGACCGCCCATGCATTTCAGAGCGGCAGCAGCCAGCACACCTTCGGGCGCGCCGCCTTGACCCATATACATGTCGATGCCGGTTACTTCGCTTTCGGCGCAGTGCATCACGCCAGCAACGTCACCGTCGGTGATCAGACGGATCGACGCGCCGGTTTCGCGCACCTCGGCGATCATTGCCTCATGACGGGGGCGCTCAAGAATGCAGACGGTAATGTCGGCAGGCTCACACCCCTTTGCCTTGGCCAGCGCCTCAACCCGTTCACGCGGGCTCATGTCCAGGTTGACGACACCCTCGGGGAAGCCCGGTCCAACGGCCAGCTTGTCCATGTAGACGTCAGGCGCGTGCAGCATTGAACCACGCGGACCCATAGCGATAACGGTCAGCGCGTTGGGCATGTCCTTGGCGGTCAGTGTGGTGCCTTCCAGCGGGTCCAGCGCGATATCAACGCCGGGGCCGTTGCCGGTGCCAACCTCTTCGCCGATATACAGCATCGGTGCTTCGTCGCGTTCGCCCTCACCGATGACAACGACACCCGCGATGTCCAGCAGGTTCAACTGTTCGCGCATGGCGTTCACAGCGGCCTGATCTGCGGCCTTTTCATCCCCACGCCCCACCAAAGATGCCGACGCGAGTGCAGCCTGTTCTGCCACCCGTGCAAGGCCCAGTGACAGCAGGCGGTCGTTGAAATCAATCTTGGCAGCACTCATTTTTCAGTATCCTTAGCTCAGTATGGGCGTTTTCTAGGGCATATCCTGCGTCTTGTGCAGGTCGCAAGGGTCAAACTTCTTCAATCCGCAGCGCAACGGGCTCTCCGGCAACAACGTCAGTCTCGCGGAACCCTTCCAGCGCAACGTCGAGCGTGGCTCGGGTCGTTTTGTGCGTGACGATCAAAACAGGCGCGGTGCTTTCTGAATGTCCGTATTGACGCATCCGGTCGATGGACACACCGGCATCACCCAGAATAGCGGCAACTTTGGCCAGCGCACCGGGTTTGTCGAGCAACGCAAGACGCAGGTAATAAGGCGCAGGCAGGCCCGTAATCGCCGGGGCCGCATTCTGAAGCGATGTGGCAGGGCGTCCAAACGTCGGAATTTGCAGTCCGCGCGCCAGATCGCAGATATCTCCCATCACTGCACTGGCCGTTGGTCCTTCGCCAGCGCCGGGGCCGCGCAGGACAACCTGTTCCACCGCGTCGCCTTCGATCACGACCATGTTCGTCCCGCCTTCGAGCTGTCCCAAAGGTGAGCCGCTGGGCACCAGACAGGGCTGCATCCGCTGTTCCAGCCCGCGCGCGGTTCGCTGTGCGACGCCCAACAGCTTGATCCGGTATCCCATGTCATCTGCCTGATGAATGTCGTCGAGGCTGATTTGCTGGATGCCTTCGATCTCGATCCCGTCGAAGTTCGGCTTGGTGCCAAAGGCGATCGAAGACAGCAGGGCCAGTTTGTGCGCGGCGTCGATGCCGCCAACGTCCAGATTTGGATCGGCCTCAAGATATCCCAACTGCGCGCATTCCTCGAACAGAGCGTTATAGCCGAGTTCCTGCGACTGCATTCGCGTCAGGATATAGTTGCACGTACCGTTCATCACCCCCATCACGCGGGTGATCTCGTTGCCAGCAAGCCCTTCGGTCAGGGACTTGATGACCGGAATGCCACCTGCGACGGCGGCTTCAAAACGAATGACCCGGCCAGCGGCCTCGGCCTTTTCCGCCAGTTCCTGACCATGGATTGCCAACAGCGCCTTGTTCGCGGTGACCACATCTTTGCCGCTTGCCAGCGCAGCCTCGACCGAGGCTTTGGCAGGGCCGTTTTCGCCGCCCATCAATTCGACAAACACGTCGATATCATCGCGCTTGGCCAAAGCGACCGGGTCGGTTTCCCAGCCGTAGTCGGAAAGATTGACGCCACGGTCCTTGCTTGCATCTCGTGCGGACACAGCCACGATTTCCACTGCGCGTCCTGTTCGTGCCTGCAACAGGTCCGCATGACGGCGCACGATCTTGACGACGCCCACGCCGACTGTTCCCAAGCCCGCAATTCCCAGCCGCAGCGCCTGTGTCATCCCGTGGGTTCCTTTCCGCTCGAAATTCTTGAATGACGGGTTTCGCCCGTTCAACGCTGCCTTAGCGGGTTCGGCGAAAGGGTGCAATGCGTGGTGCGCCACGACAAACACTTGGTCAGTTGATTTGTTCGCTTTGCAGCCGATCCGCCTTTTTCTGCAGCTCATCGCGTCGCGCTGTCAGGTCTTCTTCAACCTCGGACGCTTCGTTGACCGGGTCTATTGGTGGCCCCAGGTTTTCCTGCAAAGGTATCAGTTTGGGGTAGCGTGCCGATTTCAAGCTGGCCGGTTCGCTGTCGTCCAGTTCTGAAAAATCAGCACAAGCTGCACAGCAGAGCATCAAGATCAGTAGTGGCAACGGTTTCATGCTAGCCCCATAGGTAATCCGTGATCCCGTGATGCACCTTTTGAAGTGTTCGTTCAAGGAGGGTTCTATCTGAACAAACGTTCTTATACTGTTGAGATATGGCACGCACACAAGGTTCACATTCCGATATTACCGGCCCTCGTATTCGCAAAGCAGCACTCAAACTGTTCGCGCGACATGGCTATGCAGCGGTTTCCATGCGTCAGATTGCGGCGGATGTCGGCGTGCAGGCAGGGGCATTGTATAACTACACCCCGGACAAGCAGAGTCTGCTATACCGGTTGATGTACGACCACATGAAAGATCTGCTTTCGACCTACGCCAACTTGGACAAACCTGAAAACGCAGAGGAAGCCCTGCGCCGGTTTGTCGGTTTCCACATACGCTTTCACCTTGAACGGCCCGACGAAGTTTTCATCGCCTATATGGAATTGCGCAACCTGACCCCCGACAACTTCACGGAGATCGAGGCATTGCGGCGCGATTACGAAGACTCGCTCGAAACTATCCTCCAGCAGGGGCAGGCGGCAGGTTTGTTCGCGATCACGGACACGAAAATCGCAACATTGGCCGTCATTGCCATGCTGAACGGCGTGATGACATGGTATCGCGCAGGCGGACGCCTTTCCCTGGATGAGGTCGAGCGAGTCTACTGGGACATGGTCCGACGGTCAGTGACCGCGTGATCAATGAGCGGGCTGAATGAAGGTGCCATTGCGCAACTCTCGGAATGCCTGCTCAAGCTCGGCCTGAGTGTTCATCACAATCGGCCCATGCCACGCGACCGGTTCATCTATCGGTGCGCCGGAAATCAGCAGAAACCGCACACCTTCGGGACCGGCCTGAACCGTGATCTCATCTCCGGTTCCGAAACGAACCAGTGTCCGGTCGCCTGACATATCGCGGATATTGACCTCTTGCCCCGCGACTTCCTTCTCTAGCAGAACACCGGTGGGTTGAGATGCATCCGCAAATGCGGCTTGCCCCTGAAAAACATAGGCAAATGCCCTGCGGTAGGTGTCGATGCGAAATGTCTTTTTCACACCGGCTGGAATCTGAATATCAAGATACTGCGGATCGGCGGCGATACCGTCTACCGGACCGGTCTTTCCCCAGAACTCGCCGACAATCACACGAACTGTTGTTCCATCGTCATCCGTGATCTCGGGGATGTCTTGGCTTTGAACATCCTGATACCGCGGAGCCGTCATTTTCTGGTCAGACGGCAAGTTGCCCCACAGTTGAAACCCGTGCATCTGACCCACCGCGTTCCCTTTTGGCATCTCTTGGTGAAGGATTCCCGAGCCAGCGGTCATCCACTGCACGTCACCTGCGCCCAGCGTTCCGGAATTTCCCAGTGAGTCCGAGTGCTCAACCGTTCCAGACAAGACATACGTGATCGTTTCTATGCCCCGATGAGGGTGCCATGGGAATCCAGCCTGATAGTCCTGCGGGCGCTCGTTCCGAAAATCGTCAAACAGAAGAAACGGGTCAAGTTCGGACGGATCCTGAAACCCGAACGCGCGATGCAGTTTGACGCCTGCGCCCTCCATTGTTGGTACGGATTTTCGGGTTTCCAAGGTTGGTCTTAGTGACATTGCAGCCTCCTGATACTTCGCTGATCATGTAATCTGTGCGCAATCAGCGTCAATTTGCGGTCGGGCACGTACAGTGTGCAAAAATTCGCAGTGACGCCCCCTCTGTTGTTTGCCGTGGAAAGCCGCTACACCCGGTCCAAACCAAGCAGGGGATGGACATGCAGCAAGAAGTTCTGGCCAAGGTAAAGGCGTCGACACCCAGACGATGGCTGGGCGTCGGCATGTTGGCTGTGGTCGGTGCAATGGTGTTGTACGTGGCTATGGCAACGCCGCCGGAACCCGTGTGGCAAGTATTCCTGTTTGTCGTCGGAGCAGCCGCTTTTTGGCTTGCCTATCGTATGTGGTACGCGACGGATGACTGGATCGAATTGACGCAAACAGAGCTGCGAACCGGAACGGGCAGGGTGATAGCACGGGTTCAGGACATTGAAGCCATTGATCGCGGTGTGTTCGCTTTCAAACCGTCCAACGGGTTTCTTGTTCGCACCCGCACCAAACAAGAAAACGCCTGGGCACCGGGGCTGTGGTGGCGTCTTGGGCAACGTGTCGGCATAGGTGGAATGACCGCCGCGGCGGAAACCAAGTTCATGTCGGAAATGCTGTCTGCCATGATCGCAGACAGGACTTGAATCAGACGTCGGCAGCGATCTCGTTGGTAAAACGAGGCCGCGTAAACACAAAGTTCTGGAAAGTATAGTCGTCGGAGACCCAACCTGATCCGAAGACGGGATCATACTTGTTGGATGTCTCAACAATAATCAGCGTGTCCTGATCCGGCATCGGCGGCAGGCTTGTCCGCATATTTTCGATGTTGCCGTCATCCCAAACTTCGTCGAAGCCGCGTTGCGTTGACCACCTTACGTAGTGCCGGTCATCTTCTTCATCAAAAACGATAAGCGACACACGTAGCTTCATTTCTGAACCGTTGTTGACCATGCGCAATGTCAGTTCGTGAAGCGAGTCGATATAAGTGTCGGTTATCGTTTGTGTTTCGCGTGAAATAAGGTCGCCAATCGTATAGGCTGCCTTCAAGTTCGACGCGCTTTGGCGAAATCCGTCAAAAAACGTGAAAGCCCCCGTGACGGTCCACAGCATCATAGGGAAAATCAGAACAGCTTCGACCGTGAGCAGCCCGCTTTCATCGCGTGCGGTTCGGGTGAAAAATTTTCTCAACATCGCGGTAAGAGACATCGGTCTATCAAGGCTCCTGTACGAATGCGGTTGTGGCGGTCAACGCGATCTGCCCGGTTTCGTCAGCCAGCGCGCGCCCCATGGAGGAGGTCGGAAACACAGGATCGATCCTCGCGCAGGCGCGTAGGATCATAAGCTCGTTCGATTGGCCCTGCTTGAACTGGCGCACTGGCTTCACTTCTTCCGAGTTGTCTGTGCAGTCAGCTTCTGGCGGCAGGTCAACTCCTACGAATGCGTTCTGGATGATCATCTCAAGGCGCAGGTTCTTGTCACACTCGCGGACCATGATGGTTTTGTTGCAGATTGAGTCCTTGATCTGATCATGGGTCATGCTGGTTCCTGTCCCCAGACGAATATCCCGAACGGACTGATCGACCGCGCGTTCAAGCATCGCCTGCTGCAACGTGACAAGCGAATACTCAACGGCGCTGAGAATGAAGAACAGGAAGGCCGGAAAAATCAGGACGAATTCAACCGTCACTGTACCGGTCTCAGCTTTTCGGAACTTCAGCAACCTTGCCAGCGGTTTGAGTATCATTGCGTCAACCTCAGTTTCTTGATCGAAGAAGCGATGGATGCAAATGCCTCTTCCAAAGAGATGCCCTCGGGATCGTCAAACTCGTCCACTTCGTAGACGTGACTGTCCGAACTCGCGCAGTTTTTGATGGTTGTCAGACCCTCAGTTGGCGCTTCAAAGGCAATTCCGTAAACGATCACGCCCTTGTTCTTGGCCGCGCCGCAGATGTTTTTGGTGCGCGTATTCTTTGTGGACGAACCCACCGACGACCGAATTCCGTAGTGCCAGTTGTTTTCGTGGTCATTCTGCCAGTAATAGTTGTTCTTTGCATTCCACCAGGTGGACGCAAGGTTGAACAACTCTGGATAGGATAGGCGTTCAGATGTACCGATTTCCTGATTTGAGGTGTTCTCGTTCGGGGGATTTCCGAACGGGTGATCAGCGGTCACATAGCTGCCCTTACGCTCGGTGTGCTGCATCCAGACCCAGCGATCAGGGTTTCGCCTATAGCGAACACTGTATTCGCCTTTCTTGCCGTTGCCTCTGTCGTATTCGGGATTGTACCAGACGTTCGATCGACCGCTGCGATAGTTGGAGTTCAACATGTATTGGGTGGTGTTCTTTCCGTCTGTCATGACAATGACGATCTTCAGAACGTCATCGTCATAGCTCAGTGGACGGGTGTTGAACTTTGCAGGGACGCTGCCATCCTCGGAGAGACTTTCGATAACACTGCGAAACTGAGGATCCAGCATGGCGGATCCCCATTTCATACCGACATCAATCGACGTGTTACCTTTCGCAGTCAGCGCGTCAATGCTGTCATGCAGGACATCAACATCGTCGGTTACGGCCGTAATCTCACTTCCGGTGCGAACTGGGCAGACCGGGTACTTGGGGAACTGCTCGGCCCCGTTTGTGTACCGGAAGGGGTCGAAATGTGCTGTGCGCTGGAAGGATGCATCCGGGTCCAGCGCCGCATTGTTGAACTGTGTCGACGAAAAGTTCAGGCAGTGAGAGTAGCTGTGTTCGGAAGTGACATTAGTGAATTTGCCCAGAATTTCCTCTCCGGCGTTCACTTGGGTCGCGTAGGGGATGATCGACATCGAGACCCTGTCTGCGTCCTGCTTCTGCAGCATCAGCGTCACAAACTGCTTGGCGGCATCCCGGAGCACCTGGATCTTGGTTTTCCCTGCCTCGGCCGAATCTTCGTTCATCGACCCTGACATATCGAGCACCAACGAGATTTCCACGGCACCGACTGCTTCTTCCGCTGTGCTGGCAGCGCGGGCCGTCAAAGAGTCGACGCCCGAAAAGCTCATGAAGTGAGTTTTGACCTTTGTTTCGGCGACGGCGGACACCGTCTTGGACCCCAGCCCTTCGATTACGATGGGTTCACCAACGAGCTTCCCTTCCAGCCCTGCTTTTTCCAAATACGAAGCAACGACGTCCTTGGCGGGAAGTTTCTGGTCAAGGTCAGCGGCGGCAAGCACTGCACGGTCCAGCGTTGACTGCAAATTGGCGCGGTCACGCTCATAGTTCATGACATCGACACCAATTCCGGTGGTGGCGAAAATAATAATGAAACCCAATAGCACAAAAATAGTGAACGTCCCGTCTTCGCATTTAGCGAACGTGCGGGTCGTTGAAGTGTTTAGTCCAAATCTTCCAATTCCGCTGAGAATAGCGCGCTTAATCATTTTCTGACCTCGCTGAACAGAAGCTCACTTCTGCTAAGGAAATGTTAACGCGAGAAAATTAGCGCCGAAACGTGGCGGGATTTGGGCGAAAAAGCCTTGGATTGGGCCCTTTTCCGGGCGGAGAGGGGATAATCAGAGTTTTCTGGCGGCCTCTGTGTTCAGACTGGGAACAATTCTGAGCAGTGTTTGAAAACGGCGACTCGGTCGGGGCACGAAAAATTGCGGAGATTTTGATGTTTTATTTTTGCTTAAATATTGATCGTTTACGAAAGGGGTGCGACAAAACGTCAGGACGCCAGTCGTTCTTTGGCACGGAGGTTTAAATGACGGCCACAAAAGAACCCAGTTTTCGCGAGAGTGTAGACCTGATGTTCAACAGGGCAGCGTCCCTGATGGATTTACCTCCGGGGCTTGAAGAAAAGATCCGGGTTTGCAACGCCACATATACCGTCCGTTTCGGGGTGCGGCTTCGTGGCGATATCCATACGTTCACAGGTTACCGGTCGGTCCATTCGGAGCATATGGAGCCGGTGAAGGGTGGCATTCGCTATGCCTTGGCCGTGAATCAGGACGAGGTCGAGGCGCTGGCCGCCTTGATGACGTATAAGTGCGCGCTGGTTGAAACGCCTTTTGGCGGGTCCAAGGGTGGGTTGTGTATTGATCCTCGCCAATATGAAGAACATGAGCTTGAGCAGATCACCCGCCGGTTCGCCTATGAGCTGGCGAAACGCGACCTGATCAACCCCTCGCAGAACGTCCCGGCGCCAGACATGGGCACGGGTGAGCGTGAGATGGCTTGGATGGCGGATCAATACGCCCGCATGAACACCACGGATATCAACTCACGCGCCTGCGTGACTGGCAAACCGCTCAATGCCGGGGGAATCGCCGGGCGGGTCGAAGCGACGGGCCGTGGTATCCAGTACGCTCTGCGCGAATTTTTCCGTCATCCTGAGGACGTCCAAAAGGCGAACCTGTCCGGAAAGTTGGATGGCAAGCGCATTGTCGTGCAAGGGCTGGGGAACGTGGGTTACCACGCCGCCAAGTTCCTGAGCGAGGAGGACGGCAGCCGCATTGTCGGGATCATCGAGTGGGACGGAGCACTCTATAACCCCGACGGCATAGACGTCGAATCCGTTCGGCAGTGGATCGTCAAACACGGCGGCGTAAGCGACTACCCGGACGCAACCCATTCGGCAGACGGTGCGGCGGTTCTGGAAGCAGAGTGCGACATCCTGATCCCTGCTGCGCTGGAAGGGGTCATCAATCTGTCCAACGCTGATCGAATACATGCTCCTTTGATCATCGAGGCGGCGAATGGGCCTGTTACAGCCGGAGCAGACGAAATTCTGCGCAAGAAGGGTGTCGTTATCATACCGGACATGTACGCCAATGCCGGAGGTGTGACCGTTTCCTATTTTGAGTGGGTCAAGAACCTCAGTCATATCCGTTTCGGTCGAATGCAACGCCGACAAGAAGAAGCGCGGCATGAGCTTATCGTCAGCGAGCTTGAACGATTGGATCGCTATCTGGGGGATGCGTGGTCCATGACGCCGGGCTTCAAGACCAAGTATCTGAAAGGTGCGGACGAGCTGGAGCTGGTACGTTCGGGTCTGGATGACACGATGCGCATAGCCTACCAGTCCATGCGCGAAGTCTGGCACAGCCGCGACGATGTCGAGGATTTGCGAACGGCCGCTTATATCGTGGCCATTGATCGCGTTTCCAAAAGTTACCGGGCCAAGGGTCTCTGACGCATGCGCAATTGGGGCGGTCGGCTGCATATTCGGCCGCCCTTGTAATTTCAGGGTGTATCCCGGACGGGTGCAAATGGACGATGGCAGGGGTGCCCGGGGGCGGGTAAGCTGGCCAGAAGGAATCGAATCCGGGAGACTACCGTGTTGCGAATAGCAATAGTGGCCTTGCTAGCGGCCACACCCTTGGCGGCTCAGGAGGCCAAGAAACAAGATTGCCAATACCAAGCCGACGTTGTCGCAGCCATTCAGCAAGCGCGACTTGATAGGGTGAAAGAGCGGGACGTGCCGGATGCTGTTGCTGCCTCAAGCCCGACATGGCCGGATAACTACAACGCAGCAATCCCGCTTATCACGCCGTGGGTCTATGAGCAGAAGATGCGCGATATCCGCAAGAAGGATCTTGCTGCCGCATGGCTGGAGCTGTGTTTGCAGCAATAATCCACAAGTTCAACAATTCGCTGTGGACAAACGCGTGTCATCCCCTTGGCGCGCGTTTTCATTTCTGTCAGGTTTGATCCATGTCTTTGCCCCCCGGATTTCTCGATGAACTGCGCACGCGCCTCAGCCTGTCTCAGGTCGTTGGCCGCAAGGTCATGTGGGATCAGCGCAAGTCAAATCAGGGCAAGGGTGACATGTGGGCGCCGTGCCCGTTTCACCATGAGAAGACAGCCTCGTTCCATGTGGATGACCAGAAAGGGTTCTATTACTGCTTCGGCTGTCACGCCAAAGGCGATGCGATCAGCTTTGTGAAAGAGACCGAGAATGTCTCATTCATCGAAGCAGTCGAGATTCTGGCGCGCGAAGCCGGGATGCCGATGCCGCAGCGCGACCCCAAGGCGCAGGAAAAACAGGACCGCCGCGCGCAACTGGCTGAAGTGATGGAGCAGGCGGTGCAGTTCTTCCGGCTGCAACTCAAGACCGGGGCAGGGGGTGCCGCGCGAGATTACCTGACCGGCAGGGGATTGGACGCCCAGGCGCTGGATCGGTGGGAGATCGGCTTTGCCCCAGATGGATGGCAGGCGCTGTGGGATCACCTGACGGGTAAGAACGTCGCAGAGGACTTGATCCTTGGGGCGGGTCTGGCGAAACCGTCGAATAAAGGTAAAAAACCTTACGACACGTTCCGTAACCGGATCATGTTCCCGATCCGCGACCCGCGTGGTCGCTGCATTGCCTTCGGCGGTCGGGCGATGGACCCCAATGACAACGCCAAATATCTGAACTCGCCCGAGACTGAGCTGTTCGACAAGGGCCGCAACCTCTACAATCACGGCCCCGCGCGGCAAGCGGCAGGGAAGGGGCAGCCTCTGATCGTGGCCGAAGGGTATATGGATGTGATCGCACTGGCCGAGGCCGGGTTCGGCGCATCCGTCGCGCCCTTGGGGACGGCGATTACAGAGCATCAGTTGCAACTGCTCTGGCGTATTTCCGATGAACCGATCATCGCGTTGGATGGTGACACAGCGGGTCTGCGTGCCGCGATGCGGGCGGTTGATTTGGCCTTGCCGTTGCTGGAGGCCGGAAAATCCCTGCGCTTTGCCCTGATGCCCGAAGGCAAAGACCCCGACGACCTGCTGCGTGCCGAAGGGCCGGGGGCTGTGCAGGCGGTGTTGGAGGGCGCGATCCCCATGGTCAAACTGCTGTGGCAGCGCGAGACCGAGGGCAAAGTGTTCGATAGCCCGGAACGCAAAGCTGGGTTGGACAAGGTGCTGCGCGACAAGATCAAGCTGATCCGCGATCCGTCGATCCGCTCGCATTACGGACAAGAAATCAAAGATCTGCGCTGGCAGCTATTCCGCCCGCAGCGCCAATCGCAGAACCGCCAATGGCAGCCGCGCGGCAAGTGGCAGCCAAAACCGGCAGCAACCCCGGGCGCGCGCGCCTCATTCCTTGCATCGTCAGAGAACGCGGAAATCCAACTGCGCGAAGGTGCGATCTTGGCGATCGCCGCGCTAAACCCTCAGGTCGTTGTGCAGTTTGAACATCAGCTGGAGGAGATGGAGTGTCGTGACCTCGATCATGCCGCCCTGCGCGATGCGATCCTGCGTCATGCGATTGATGATCCCGATAACCTGAAAGACCACATTGCCGAAACTTTGGGGCCGGATGCCCTTGAAAACCTGCTGCGCCTTCGCCATGTCGCAGTGATCCCCTGTGTGTTCAAACCGGGCGACGTTGAAAAGGCCGAGATGACGCTGGCCGAGGAACTCGCGAAAATCAAAGCTCTCAGGGGGTTGGACGCAGAGATTGCCGAAGCCGAGGAGGAATTGTCTGAACTGCCGGATGAGGCGCTGACATATCGGCTGGCTCAGGCCGCCGAAGAGCGTAACCGCACAAGCCGCAGTCAGAATGAAGACAGGGCGATTTTCGACGTGGCCGACAATGGCGCGCGAATCAATCGAGACGAGAAAGACGCCTTCAAAGCAATCATGTCCGGAATCAATTTCGAGCGAAAACGCCGGTAAAGTGGTGTTTTCGTAAGGCACTGGAAAAGAAAAACAGGTAAACGGGTGGCCGAATCACTTCTACGCGCTAATGATTCGGCTGAAACGAATCACCCATCCCTGCAGGAGCATTGAATGGCCGCCAAGGATACGAACGAAGACCGCAAATCCGACGAGCAGGAACAGGAGATCTCGCTGGACATGAGCCAAGCTCAGGTCAAGAAGATGATCGCCGAGGCCCGCGAGAAAGGCTACATCACCTACGACCAGCTCAATCAGGTGCTGCCGCCTGATCAGGTCAGCTCGGAACAGATCGAGGACGTGATGTCGATGCTGTCCGAGATGGGCATCAACATCATCGAAGATGAAGAAGCTGAAGAAGAAGAAAACAAAGGCTCGACCGAGCTGACTACGACGGAAAGCAACCGCGAAGTTGCTCTTTCGGGGGCGGCAACCGAAAAGCTGGACCGCACCGACGACCCGGTTCGCATGTACCTGCGCGAGATGGGTTCGGTCGAACTGCTGAGCCGCGAAGGTGAGATCGCCATCGCTAAGCGGATCGAAGCCGGTCGGAACACGATGATCGCCGGCCTGTGCGAAAGCCCGCTGACCTTCCAGGCGATCACCATCTGGCATGACGAATTGCTGTCCGAAGACATTCTGCTGCGCGACGTCATTGATCTGGAGGCCACCTTCGGCAACCAGATGGACGAAGACGGTGATGTCGAGGAACCGGTTGTCGATACCTCGAACGTGCAGGCGGCGAAGCCTGCCAAAGATACCGGCCCCGAGCTGGATGCTGACGGCAACCCGCTGAACAACGACGACGACGATGACGACGACGATCAGGCCAACATGTCGCTGGCCGCGATGGAAGCCGCGCTGAAGGATCAGGTTCTGACCACGCTGGAGCGTATCTCGACCGACTTCTCGATGCTGTCGGAAATGCAGGACAGCCGGATTTCGGCCACCCTGAACGAAGACGGCTCGTTCAGCGAAAAGGACGAAGAAACCTATCAGAAGCTCCGCGCCGAGATCGTGGAGCTGGTGAACGGCCTTCACCTGCATAACAACCGTATCGAAGCTCTGATCGACCAGCTATATGGCATCAACCGCCGCGTCATGTCGCTGGACAGCGCGATGGTAAAACTGGCTGATCAGGCACGGATCAACCGCCGCGAGTTCATCGAAGCGTATCGCGGCCGCGAGCTGGACCCGAACTGGCTGGCCGAAATGGCTGAAAAGCCGGGCCGTGGTTGGCAGATGTTCATCGAACGCTCGACTGCCAAGGTCGAGGAACTGCGCAACGATATGGCTCAGGTCGGTCAGTATGTCGGTCTCGACATCCCCGAATTCCGCCGCATCGTGCAGCAGGTTCAGAAGGGTGAGAAAGAGGCGCGGCAGGCCAAGAAGGAAATGGTCGAAGCCAACCTGCGCCTGGTGATCTCGATCGCCAAAAAGTACACGAACCGCGGCCTGCAATTCCTTGATCTTATTCAGGAAGGTAACATCGGCCTCATGAAGGCGGTGGACAAGTTTGAATACCGCCGCGGGTACAAGTTCTCGACCTATGCGACCTGGTGGATTCGTCAGGCGATCACGCGGAGCATCGCGGATCAGGCGCGGACCATCCGTATTCCGGTCCATATGATCGAGACGATCAACAAGTTGGTTCGGACCGGCCGTCAGATGTTGCACGAGATCGGCCGCGAGCCGACGCCCGAGGAACTGGCCGAAAAGCTGCAAATGCCGCTTGAGAAGGTCCGCAAGGTGATGAAGATCGCCAAGGAACCGATTAGCCTCGAGACGCCGATTGGCGACGAGGAAGACAGCCAGCTTGGCGATTTCATCGAGGACAAGAATGCCGTGCTGCCTTTGGACAGCGCCATTCAGGAAAACCTCAAGGAAACGACCACACGGGTTCTGGCCTCGCTGACCCCGCGTGAGGAGCGGGTGCTGCGGATGCGGTTCGGCATTGGCATGAACACCGATCACACGCTGGAAGAAGTGGGCCAGCAGTTCAGCGTGACCCGCGAACGTATTCGTCAGATCGAGGCGAAAGCGCTGCGGAAACTGAAACATCCCAGCAGATCGCGCAAGCTGCGATCCTTCCTGGATCAGTGATCAAAAAAGGCGCCTCGCATGGGCGCCTTTTTCTTTAGCCATCCATCGCCAACACGATGTCTTGTTCAAAACTCAATTTGGCGAGAACTCGCAAGTCACAGGGCGGCGGCGGATTTATATCGCGCTTGTCCACTCATGGGACGGGCCGGGGCGAGGTGTTCGCGCCAATGACCCCCGGTCTCAGGCTCTGGTCGACACGTCCAATCTGCTTCGGAACGCGCTGGGGGCTTGACCGGTCCACCGTTTGAACGCCGTGGAAAATGCCGGTTGGTCTGCGTAGCCCAGTGAAAAAGCGATCTCTGCCAGGGGCATGCCGTTGGTGATAAACGTCTGGGCCAGATCACATCTCAGGTCTTCAACGATTTCGCGGTAACTGGTTCCTTCGTCCTTTAGCCGCCGCGCGAATGTGCGCGAACTTAGCCCCAAGTTGGCTGCCGCGTCTTCGGATTGAATGATCGCGCCCGGCAAAGAGCGCGTAATAAGCCCTTCGACCTGAGCGCGCAGCTTTTGTTTAGGCTGCCGCTTTTCGGCGATCACGCGGTCTCCGTACTCCAACAGGTGCTCACGCAGCTTTGGATCATAGGTTGGGACCGGAAGGTCCAGTGAGGACAGCGCGAGAACGATTTCCAGTCTTTCGGCACCGAAAAGAACCGGGAAACCGGCCAACCTTTGGTATTTGCTTTGATTTTGACCAACCTCATGCTGGAAGCGCATTTCAATTGGGAAGAAGTCCGTTTGGGTCAGATCGCGTAGCCGTGCGAGGCCTGCGAAAAGCAAGAACTCGGTGCGCCTGTGATAGCGGGCATAGCTGGCATCTTTCCATTCCGCTTCGATCGCTGCAAAGTTACCGGCGACACGAAGGCTGAATATCACCGCCGGGTCTATGATCCCGTGAAAGCGCGACGTGTTTTCCAGTACCTGCTTCAGGTCGCGCGAGTACTTACTGATATACGCTGTCAGGCTGGATGAGGACTTGTACTGCATCCCTGCCCGGGCCGCGAAAGTGGTATCCGCCAGTGCATCGCAGGCGAAACGCACAAACAGCGCCTCTTTGTGTGCGCTGTAGGTTGAGGCCGACGGCGAGATGTCTTTGCGATCGAGGCCGCTTTTTTCCAGAACCTGATCAACAATGGCCGGATCGTTTGCTTGTTCTTCAAGCATTCTGGTCAAGAGGTGGATGCGAGTAATATCAACTTCCATATCTATTTTTACGCAATCAGAGAAAATTATCACCCGAGCAAACGCCCAGATATCATGGCTTAGTTCCAAGTCGTCTGACTTGTAATCGTAAAAGGTTGGCAGAATTCGGCAAGACCTGCATTCAGGAACAATCTATTTTCAGCGCGTTGTCGGGTTGGTACCTTTTGGGGATGAGGTCAGAGCCCAGCTAAACTGTCGCGCAGACGACCTGAGGCTCCCCGGCACATTCAAACCTTGATCATGTATCGCTTTGCATCGCCGTGTGCCCGGTTCTGCGAGCCTTGGGTTCTGTTTACCCTGTTCCAGAGCGTGTTCACGCGATACTGGGGGGCGTCTGAATTGATTGTGAACCGGCTTTGCCCGTCAAAGAAGTATACTATTTCAAAATTCACCTCGAAACAGGAAAGAGTATTGATATGAAAAAGGTTGTGACTTTGGCGGTGTCCGCCGCGATCTTGCTGAGTTCGCCGATTTCGGCGGTTGCTGCCCGGAACGGGTTCCAGACAGTTGCCCTGAACAGCACAGTTTTCGAGGTGATCCCTCGGTCGCGCCGGGATGTGGATGGATATTGGTGTGCGGCTGCTGATTTTGCGCGCAGGACGCTGGGTGCAGGCTGGCAGGATCGAATTTACGTTGTGCGTGGCTATGGCCCAAGTGAGGCGACAGGAAGGCGGACGTCGGTTCAATTCTCGACACTGCCGCCCGAGGGTGGTGTTGCCCAGCAGGGCAGCTTTATTTCATCGGGTTTCAACCCCGGTGACAGCATGTCCGTGCAGGGTGCAAATGGGCGTTGCAACGTTCGCCCCTTCCTGAATTGACGTGAAGTGAACCACCAGATGCTGACCGAGTTTTCTATTTCGACGCATGGTCCAGGGTTGTACGAATTCACTTCCGACGTGCGCAACTGGCTGGCTTCGGTCGCTGGCGACGGGTTGCTGACTTTGTTTGTAAAACACACATCTTGTTCCCTTGCCATTCAGGAAAATGCGGACCCAGAGGTTCAGACGGATTTAAAGGCATTTTTTGAAAGGTTGGTGCCACCGTCTGATCACCCGTCAATGGCTTACCTGCGTCACACTTATGAAGGACCAGACGATATGCCGGCGCATATCAAGGCAGCCTTGCTGCCTGTTTCCTTAAGCATTCCGGTGTCGGCCGGGAAACCCTTGCTTGGGACTTGGCAGGGAATTTACCTGTTTGAACACCGCGTGATGTCACACAACCGCAGAGTGGCGGCGCATTTCTCTTGAACCCTTTATGTTGCGGTGAAAATTTCCGACTACCCAAACCCTAGCGGCTGCCCTATAGTTGTGGATAAGTAAGCCATAGTACTTACAAAAAGAGGCGGAATAGGGACGAGGAGACGGCGGATGCGCTGCCCGTTTTGCGGAAATATCGACACTCAGGTGAAAGATTCACGTCCGGCAGAAGATCACGTTGCGATCCGCAGGCGTCGGTTTTGCCCGGCTTGTGGTGGACGTTTCACAACCTACGAACGTGTGCAGTTGCGCGATCTGGTGGTGATCAAAACCAACGGAAAGCGTGAAGACTTCGACCGGGATAAACTTGAGCGGTCCATTCGCATCTCGATGCAAAAGCGCCCCATTGACCCGGACCGGATCGACCAGATGATTTCAGGCATTGTGCGTCGGCTGGAAAGCATGGGTGAGACCGACATCCCCTCTAGCAAGATCGGCGAGATCGTCATGGAAGCTCTGGCGCGGATCGACACCGTGGCTTATGTTCGCTTTGCAAGCGTGTACAAGAATTTCCAGGCGGCCGATGATTTCGAGGAATTTGTCCACGAATTGCGACCGCCGCAACCTTCTTCGGACGAGTGAGCGAAACAGATAAGCGATATATGGCGCTGGCTTTGTCTTTAGGTCAGCGCGGGCAGGGGACGTGTTGGCCCAACCCGGCAGTCGGGTGTGTCATTGTGCGTGAAGGTCGGATTGTCGGTCGCGGCTGGACTCAGCCCGGAGGCCGCCCCCATGGTGAGACAGAGGCTCTGGCCCAAGCCGGAGAAGCTGCGCGCGGGGCAACGGCCTATGTGTCGCTTGAACCATGTGCGCATCACGGCAAGACTCCTCCCTGTGCAGAAGCGTTGATTGCCGCCGGGGTGTCACGCGTCGTTTCCGCGATCGAAGACAGTGATCCGCGCGTGGCAGGACAGGGTTTTGTATTGCTGCGCGACGCAGGGATTGAGGTCACAACCGGCGTTCTTGCGGATAAAGCTGCCCGTGATCACGCAGGCTTCTTTTTGAAGACCGAGCAGGGCCGCCCCTTTGTCACGCTTAAACTGGCCAGCAGTTTTGACGGACGGATCGCAACTGCCACCGGTCACAGCCAATGGATAACTGGCCCCAAGGCAAGGCGCGACGTTCACGCCATGCGCGCGCGACACGATGCGGTGATGGTTGGTGCTGGAACTGCGCGCGCGGACGATCCATCTTTGACCGTCCGGGACCTTGGAATTGAGGCGCAGCCCGTCCGGGTTGTCGTCTCGCGTCATCTTGACATCCCGTTGATCGGTCAACTTGCGAGAACTGCTGCGAAAATCCCGCTGTGGCTTTGCCACGGTCCTTCGCCGGATGCCGAGCGTGCCCGGGCATGGGAGGGGGTGGGCGCGACTTTGATTCCCTGTGCTTTGAAGGATCACCAGATTGACGCCTTTGACCTGTTGCAGCAGTTGGGGCAGGCGGGTCTGACACGAGTGTACTGTGAAGGCGGTGCGGCGTTGGCGTCGTCTTTGCTGGCAGAGGACTTGGTGGACGAACTGGTGGGGTACACTGCTGGTCTGACCATAGGCGCGGAAGGTCTGTCCGCTATCGGTTCGCTTGGGCTTGAAACGTTGGAAACCGCCCCGCGGTTCGAGCTGATCGAGACACGCGCAATCGGGCCGGATGTGCTGCACCGCTGGGCGCGGTCACTGCGTTAACGTCGCCAAAGATGTGCATGTGTGGCAAACACACCCTGTAACTTTGACAATAGGCGAAGGGGGTGGCTGCCGGCTGATCCGTAGCCTTCTGCCAGTCGTTGCACGGCAACTTCGACGGGGCATGCTTGCCCTGTGATGGGGTCCATATAGCGCGGATAGTCAATAAGAGCGGCGTGCGTCAGACCCGATAGAGAAGGGCGTGCGCCACGCCGTGCAGGGACCGTTCCGAGGTCACGAGTAAGCCCCCAGCCAGCGTAGAAAGGTCCGCCAAGGGTTGTTACGCTGACGCCGCGCAACAGTGCCTCGAACCCCAGCAGCGAGGTCATCGTCCAGACCTCATGCACCTGTGAAAGCATCGCAGCAGGGTTCGTGTCGACCGCCACGATGTCTGCAAGGCCGTCGGTGTCTATTTCGCCCGTGCGCAGACGCGCTTCGACATCTGGGTGTGGCTTGTAGACGATGACCGCGTCTGGGTTCGCCTCGCGAACAGCGCGCAACAGATCAAGGTTGGTGCGTATATTGCTTGTTCCCAACTGGATCGATGCGTCGTCTTCAACTTGTCCGGGCACTAATATCCGGTGCCCTTCCGGGATCGATGGGCCAGTTCCCCCGGTATTGTATTTGCTGACTTGGGTCGAAACGATGCGCGAAATCAGCCTTTCGACGCGAAGCTCTTGATCCGGTCGCAATGTTTCGCGGCGTGCAATCATTTCCTCAAGCTGGCTTGGGCGGGTGGGGTCGTAGTAAATACCCAGCGTGTCGGTCGCCAATGACAGTGGCGGCACGAGACGCGCGCCCAGCCCTCGCGAGCGAAGAAAACCATCTTCGACCCGCACCACGTCCCCGGCGTCTCTGGAGCGATTGGCCCAGACCATATGCGGTCGATCAGAGGGCGCAGGGATATCCGACGTGAACAGAACTTTCTTTTCGCGTCCGAACATTTTCTGCAAATGCCTGCGTTTCCAAAGGCGCATGCCAGAAGCCGTCCAACCCTTGTGATCCTGTCGCCACGCGCGAGTTTGTGCCTCAAGTGTGTCGAGAATGGTTTCCAGTTCACACAACTGATCCCGAAAGGGGTCGTACCATGTTGGATAGAGGATCATTGCCGCCGCAAACAACTGCGCGCGGGTCAGGGTGCGCTGACGGTGGGGAAGGTAAGCCTCGTCTTGCGTCAATCCCCAGCCAGCATAGAAAGGCTGTCCGAAAACGCGCGGTTTGTGCCCCGCAAGGATCGCCTCGAAACCGAATTGGGACGATAGGGTGTAAACGCCGACCGCTCCCTCCAGTAAGGCCCAGGGGCTGATTGGTTCACTCAGTATCGAGACGCGGTCGGATTGATCGTGATCCGAATAGTATCCTGCGCGATGCCCTTCGATGGTTTCAGGGTGGGTCTTGATCAAAACGCGCGCGCCGGGGTTTTCTTCTTGCGCCATGACCAGCATCTCACGAAACCGGGCGTGGTCGCCGTTGCTGGCCAAAACGGATGCGTCATCAGAGGCCTGATCCACAACCAGAACATATCCGGGGTTTGGAGGCTTAAGGGTCGTGTCAAATGCTGAATACTTGCTGAGGTGCAGCTCTTTCAGTTGCTCTATCCCGCCACGGGCCCGATTCAAAAGGGCCGTGTCGTCCAGAGGGTGCGTGTTCAGAAGTGTTTCGAGCCCCGACGTATTCGTTGCGTCGAAATGTACCCCGTTTCGATCGAGCAGAAGACCAAGAGGTGCCTCTCCGCCGCGTCCGGGGTGCAGCGAGCGCAGGAAGGCATCCTCAACTCGTAGCATCGGAGCATCGTACTTTTCCGCGATACTCAGCCCACGATGTGCCGTCGGGCTGTTGCCCCAAACCCCGACCATATCGCCGTCTTTGGGTAGGCCCACGCGAATATCATAACCGGCGAGTCCCAAAATGCGTCGGACACGTCGCTGGGTCAGAAAACCACCATTGTAGACGAACAATCGGCGGCGTTCGGACCCGGCAGCTGTGTCGGAATACATCACCCGCCCGTAAGCGTGGCAACGTTAGCGAAAGGTGTCAGTCCGCCCGCGATCAGAGAGATAGACTTGCTCCATTGTGCGTACGGAGCCTCGGTCACATAGATTGTGTCATCATCGCGGATCACAAAGTCCCGGGCTATGAACAAGCCATTCGGGGCCGTCAGGTTCAACAGGTAGATCATGCGCTGATCGCCTTGCAGGTTCGCGCGCCCCATGACCGAGCGCGCGATGTCCTGCCGCTCTTTTCTCAGGACGAAAATACCGGTTGGATCAGACGACAGGGACAGCAAGCCGCCAACCTGAGCAAGCGCCTCAAGTGCGGACAGATCCTGACTGTCGAACGCGACACGCGATTGCCCTCCGGTCGCGCCCAGAGCAATGTAGGATCTCGCGTCGGCTTCAACCAGAATTCGGTCACCACCCCGCAGGGCAACGTCCAGACGGGGATTGCTGAACAGGTCTTCGTACCACACCGTTCCACGTTCGTTGCCACGAATGAGTGTTACCAGCGCGATGTCAGAGCCAACAGAAACACCGCCCGCCTGAGACAGCATTCCAGCCAGCGTACGGGTGGGCCGTTCAATCGGATAAATTCCGGGTGCACCGATGGTGCCAGTCAGCGAAACGGTTGATCCATCGCCAGCAATGCGCCGCACCTCAACCTGTGGATCGGGCGTCTGGTCGCGAAGCTGCTCCGTGATCAGCATGCGCAGTTGTTCCGGCGTGTTCCCCGCAGCACGAACGCGACCAGCGTAGGGGACAAAGATGAACCCATCGCTGTCGACCTGAACTTCATTCAGTGCAGTCGCCGACCCCGTTTCCCCGGCCAGCAGGCCATCATCGACGTTTTCCCAAACGGTAAGTCCCAACACATCGCCCGGACGAACCGTGTCTGCGGCCAAACTCTGCGCGCTTTGAAGGGAGGGAGGGAAGCCAAACTGAGGAATTGCAGAGGTCGCCTGTGCAACGCGGTCGTCGACTTCTACGACAAATGCGTTTCCGCCATTTTCGACGGAGCCAGCCAGAATTTCGTTCTTGTTGGGGCCAGACTTTGGAAGTTGGCACGCGGCCAGAAGGCCAAGCGCGGCCACGAGGGAAACCCCCCGTATCCATTGGATTGGAAAGCTCTGCACTGCCGAATATCCTCAGTCTTCTTTTGTTTGCGCTAGGCTATCTCTTTCCCGCGACGACTTCCAGTATCAACCTGTTCGATTCCCTCCACTATTCTCAACTGTGGCGTCTGAGTCTCTTTCGTGTGCAGAACCGAGCAAAATGGGTCTTGATGGCTTAGCATCATGTCAGCCACACGGCGCAGCAGTTGCCTGCGGCCATGTCTGGAATAAAACCCGCCCGGAATTTGGCAGGTCTTCAACAGAAAATCCCGATACACTTGGTAGGCTTCATGAGCAGGCGGTGTCGGATTGGCAAAGAATTCGGCGATGGGTTGCCGGGAAACAAATTCCGGTTTGTCGTAGACCGATCTTCCAAAAGTGCGCAAAGGGATGCCGCGCCACAAGACCTGCTGACCAGCGGTGGAATTTATCGTGACCGCTGAATTGGCATCATCCAATAGCCTGGCCAGTTTTCCGCCGGGGACAAAATGCACCCGGTCCGCGACCCCGTATTCCTTGGCAATCTGGCGGGATTTTCGTTTCAAGGGCTCACGGTGGTTTTCCAGCGGATGTTCTTTTATGACAAGCCGATGATGCGAAGGGGCACCCTCGGCAAAACCCTTGATCGCCTGCTCCAGAAATTCGGACATGCATGAGTAGTTCGAGTGAAACTGTACCGAACTATCATGACCCAACTGCAAGAGCACCAGATGATACGGCAATCCGCTTTTCCGTGCCTGCATGGTTGCCCACCGGCGCTGCAACCTGTGAAACGGCATAAGCATCAGGCGTTTGAAATATAACCTGAATTCCTTTGCTACCGGCAGCTCTCGGTGACGTTTGAAGTTTCGATAGCGCCGATTGAGAAACAGAACGAACCAGTGATAAAGCGCGCCGTAGAAGATATGCTGCCGCATGTCGCCCCAATGTGATGGCGGCGGTGGTTTGGGTGTTTCAGACCGATCCAAGGCCTGCTCCATCTGCGCGACTTCCAGTTTCATCAGACGCGAGTTGCCGTTCGAGCCCGAACGCTCGTAGGTCACCCACCACGGGCGCAGATACCCTTCCTCGAAAACGTGGACAGTGATGTTTAGTTCGCTGGCAATCTCGACGGCGCGGGCGTGAACCGGGCGCGTGTCCCCATACAAAACGATGTCGGTTACTCTAAGTTCGTGGACAAGGTCGGCAAATCGTTTGGGCCAATCCTCCAGCGGGTCGAGATAGGGGATATAGCTACCTCGGTGAGACCAGAACGCGGCGTCGCCTGCATTAAAGCCAACGCGCCAGACTTCAGCGCCTGACGCCCGCAACGTGCGCCCCAAGGCGTTGAAGAACGGTCCGTGAGGTCCCTGAAGAAACAGGAACACACGTGGGTGCGAGCGCGAGGTGTGAAGTGGCATTGATGCTGCTCGTGTTTTTCGGTGCGGAATTTATGCCTGTTTGTATCATTCGCGGCAAGGCGGGGCTTGCCCAACACCGCGGATACGCTTACCTCGGCAAGGAAATCTGGTCAAAGATTAGAAGCTGAGGGTTAATCAATGTTCACTGGGATCGTTACGGATGTCGGCACTGTCACCGAGCTGGACCAGCAGGGCGATCTGCGGGCGCGGATCAAAACGGCCTATGATACGTCGGGCATTGATATCGGTGCCTCGATCGCCAGCGACGGTGTTTGCCTGACCGTGATCGCGCTGGGCGATGACTGGTATGACGTGCAGATCAGCGCCGAGACCGTATCAAAGACCAACCTAGATAGTTGGCAGTTGGGCAAGCGGGTAAACTTGGAACGCGCCCTCAAAGTCGGCGATGAGCTGGGCGGCCATATCGTCTCGGGGCATGTCGACGGCGTGGCAGAGGTTGTGGGCTTGGAGGATGAAGGCGACAGCACCCGCGTGACCCTTCGCGCGCCCAAGAATCTTGCACGGTTCATCGCCCCCAAGGGATCAGTGGCCCTGAATGGAACCTCTTTGACCGTCAACGATGTGGACGGGTGCGACTTTGGCATTAACTTCATTCCTCACACCAAGGAAGTGACGACTTGGGGCGACGTGTCCGTTGGTGATCGGGTCAATCTGGAGATTGACACGCTGGCCCGCTATGTGGCGCGCTTGGCCGAGATGTCCTAAGCCGCACATCTACGTCGCGTTCTGATCGAACCTTGCTGCCTGCGGGCTGGCCTTTGGGCGCGGGGTGGTCTATCCAACCGTGCAAACTTGCTCTGCGAAAGGCTGCCTTATGAGCTTTGAAACCCCCGGACCCGTCGAGGCGCAACTGCGTGATGCGATCAGCCCGATCGAAGAGATCATCATCGAGGCACGCAAAGGCCGGATGTACATTCTGGTCGATCACGAAGATCGCGAGAACGAGGGCGATCTGGTCATCCCCGCCGAATTCGCAGATGCCGAGGCGATCAACTTTATGGCCACACATGGGCGCGGGCTGATCTGCCTGCCGATGACAGCCGAACGAGTGGATGCGCTGGGTTTGCCGATGATGGCCGTGAACAACTCGTCGCGCCATGAAACGGCGTTTACCGTGTCCATCGAAGCGCGAGAGGGCGTATCGACCGGCATCTCTGCCGCCGACCGCGCGTTGACCGTGGCGACCGCGATCAACGAACAGAACACGATGGCGCAGATAGCCACCCCCGGCCACATCTTCCCTCTGCGTGCCAAACGTGGTGGGGTGCTGGTGCGCGCGGGTCATACCGAGGCCGCCGTTGATATTTCGCGCTTGGCCGGGCTGAACCCGTCGGGCGTGATTTGCGAGATTATGAAGGCCGACGGCACTATGGCGCGCCTGCCTGATCTGGTCGAGTTTGCCAAAGAACACGACATGAAGATTGGCACGATCAGCGATCTGATCGCGTATCGTTCCCGCAATGACAATCTGGTTGTCGAGACGTCGCGTGAAATCGTCAATTCAGAATATGGCGGCGAATGGGAGATGCGGATCTTCACCGACCAGACCCATGGCATCGAGCATGTTGTTATGATCAAGGGTGACATCACAACCTCTGAACCTGTCCTGACCCGAACCCACGCGCTGCACGAAGCGCCCGACATTCTGGGCCTTGGCCCCAAGTCGTCACGCGAGCTGCCCCGCGCGATGGAAAAGATCGCCCAAGAGGGCCGGGGAGTGGTCTGCCTGTTCCGGCAGCCGCGTAATTCGCTTTATGCGGCTGAGGACGAAGGCCCGCGCACCATCAAACAAACCGGTCTTGGCGCACAGATCCTGTCCAAGATGGGTATTCAGGAACTGGTGCTTCTGACCGACTCGCCGGAAACCGTATATCTGGGGCTCGACGCCTTTGGCCTGTCCATCGTCGGCACCCGCTCTATCCTCAAGGAAGACTGATCGTGGCTGAACAAGACAAACACGGCGTCCTGCCGACCCCGACCTTTGACAAGCCAGTGAAACTGCTGCTGGTGGTGGCCCCGTTCTATCGCGCCATTGCGGACAATATGGTCGCTGGTGCCAAGGCCGAGATTGAGGCCGCAGGCGGAACTTGCGACGTGGTCGAGGTGCCGGGTGCGCTGGAAATCCCGACGACCATCGCCTTGGCCGACCGTCAGTGCAACTACGACGGCTACGTCGCGCTGGGTTGCGTTATTCGCGGCGAGACCACGCATTACGAAACCGTCTGCAACGATTCCAGCCGCGCCATTCAACTCATGGGCCTGCAAGGTCTGTTGATTGGCAACGGCATCCTGACCGTCGAGAATGACGAGCAGGCCGAGGTTCGCGCCAACCCCGAAAAGATGAATAAAGGCGGCGGAGCTGCTGCTGCGGCCTTGCATCTGATCGCGCTCAGCCGTAAGTGGGGCTCTTCCAATAAGGGCGTGGGCTTCAAGCCCCCGTCCGAGTCCATCCTAGTGGCGGGCGATAGCAACGGATCCACGACAGCATGACCCAGACAGACGCGCCGAAACCGGCCAACCAGAAACGCCTGATGAAATCCGCCGCACGCCTCTATGCTGTGCAGGCGCTGTTCCAGATGGAGCAGTCGGGCCAGACAACCGAACAGGTTGTGAACGAGTTTCTGGATCATCGGTTCGGCGCTGTCTATGAGGGTGACGAAATGCTGGAAGGTAACACCTCGGTGTTTCGCAAACTGGTCGAGGATGCTGTGAACTATCAGGCTCCGATCGACCAGATGACCGACCGTGCGCTGGTGGCCAAATGGCCGATCGCACGGATTGACCCGACCCTGCGTGCGGTCTTCCGCGCGGCAGGCGCGGAACTGACCCAAAGCGATACGCCGCCCAAAGTTGTGATCACCGAATTTGTGGACGTGGCCCGTGCTTTCTTCCCTGAAGGCAAAGAGCCGAAATTCGTCAACGCGGTGTTGGATCACATGGCCCGCGAAGCCCAGCCCGAGGCATTCTGACGCCTTTACCCGGGCCTCACATGCGCTAGCCTGAATGTCAGAGCGTAAGGAGGCCCGTTATGCCCAAACTGATCCGTCTGTACATTACTCAGGTTGCTTGGGGGTTTGTGATCTCGGCGGTGTTTGTCGGGGTGTTGCTGGTGTTTAATGTGGCCAACCTGCGTAGTCTCATCACCGGATCAGATGTCGGCCTGATCGCTCTGTTGATGATCTGGTTCATGAACGGCATCGTCTTTGCCGGTGTGCAATTTGCTTACAAGATCATGAGCATGGCTGAAAAACCCGGTGGCCCACGCCGTGGCTCTCCGGTCGTGCACAACTTTGAGCCTGCTGTTGTGCGTCAGGATGCCCCCACGGGGAAATAATCAAATCGTGGAAAATGTGGCGGGACCGCCAGACAACCGTGCGGTGTGATTCCCGAGGACCTGTTTGTACAGGTGGGCGCCAGGTAATCAGGCCAGGACCTGAACAGAGCCAGCCCCCTCGGAATTGCTTAAGGCCACCAGAATGCTACCTGTCACAAGAAGGGCAGAACCCGCCAAGCGTCTAACTAGGGTTTGGCGACCGGATGCGCAAGGGTGCGCGGGTTGATTTTTGTTCGCTAATTGTTCACATTTGGCAAATGACATTGGACCTACAGCCCGGACAAAGACTTGCGCGCGGCGTTGCGCGTCACCTCAGCGCGCATGGGTTTGTGTCTGTCGAGGAATTCGTGCCGTCGCGCGGACTGCGGGTCGATGTCATGGGATTGGGGCCCAAGGGCGAACTGTGGGTGATTGAATGCAAGTCCAGTAGGGCAGATTATCAGTCGGATTCCAAATGGCAGGGTTATCTGGAATGGTGCGACCGGTTTTTCTGGGCCGTGGACACCGATTTTCCGACCGAGCTGCTTCCTGCGGAAACCGGCTTGATTATCGCGGATGCCTATGACGCCGAGATTGTGCGCATGGCACCCGAGGACAAGATTGCCCCGGCGCGCCGTAAGAAAATGATTCAGAAATTCGCGACCGATGCTGCCCGCAGGTTGCACACTCTGCGCGACCCGAGGCTGTGACGGATCAGTCTTTTACCGCGCGCGCGGCCTGAGCAGCCGCACGGATTTCATCCGCAATCTCTTCGGCTTCTTCCGGGTCAAAATCCATCGGGATTTCCAAACCGTCGGCTTCGATGAACAGGCGCACCATGCCTTGGTCGGTCGGGCCGATTTGCAGGTTGGCCTGAATGTCTCGTTCGGTATTGATGCCCATTTGCGCCTCCGGGGATGAGCATTCGTGCTATCGCGCAAAGGGTTGAGAATCAAGACGCTGATGCGGTCAGATACGGTATGAGCAATGCACAAATCAGACCCTTTCGCGCGTCGGATGTGCCGTGGCTGGTTGAACAGCATGGAATCCTTTACGAGCGCGATGAAGGGTTCGACAAGTCCTTTGCGCGGCTGGTTCAACAGATCCTTGAAGATTTCGTGGCGACCCGTGATCCCGAGGTCGAGTGTGGTTGGATCGCCGAACAAGAAGGTCAGCGTTTAGGCAGCATTTTCTGCGTCAGACTGGACGAGAACACCGCAAAACTACGCCTGTTCTTCCTCGTGCCCGAGGCGCGGGGAATGGGGCTGGGCAAACGCCTGTTGCACACATGTATCGACCACGCTCGCACCGTTGGATTCAGCCAGATGTCACTGTGGACGCACGAAAGCCATCGCGCCGCCTGTGCGCTTTACAAGGCGACAGGCTGGCAATTGATGGACAGCAAACCGGTCCATTCCTTCGGTGTCGATCTTGTCGAACAAAGCTGGAAAATTCGGCTTTAATCCTCTTGCAATCCCCGGGCGCGTTCGGTAAATCGCCCCTCACGAGTGCCGCCTTAGCTCAGTTGGTTAGAGCGCTGGATTGTGGATCCAGAGGTCCCCTGTTCAAGCCAGGGAGGCGGTACCAATTTTATATTTAAATTTCATTATTTTACGTGGTTAGGCCACTTGAGTATCGTAGGGACGTTCACCTAAAGGCAACTCCAAGGCAACTACGCTACACGAAATGATTGGATTTCTAGCCGCACTTCTTGCGGCGCTATAGACCAAGGGTTACCAAACTCTCCCGATGCGATGTGTCATGCGCCGACGATCACTATGCCACCGGAAGGGACCGAACGCACAAAATTGGTGGGTCAATCCTAAGTTGTCGCGCGCAAGCGATTGACCTGTGCATACAAACCCAAACCTCCAACTTAGACAGCAGCTATGTGATGGTTGGACACTACTCGTCGTCATCGGGTTTTGAATCGATCACCTTTTGCTGAGCCAATCTTTCTGGCAGGCGGTGGCTGATATCTTTGAGCCGCTGTCTCGGATTGATGCTCATACCGACAGTTCCGCTGTGGGTGTGTGTGATGCTAACGCCATCAGCGCGTCCAAATGCTCGGTCCTGAGCTAGGGCTAACAGGGCGATTTGTTCTTTGCCAGAGAGTTTTCCCGATACAAATTCACCGTTCCCATCTATGCGATTGAAAAGCTCGTCCATCGACAAAAGGTCGCTCATGCGTTTCACCGCGACCTCGCCGTTCGACTGGATCAACTTTCTTGTCTCGGGGTCCAGCTTGGGTCGCCCGCCGGGATTGCCAGAATGACCTGGCTTGAAGAGAGGTGTTGGCATATTTGACTCCTCTGTTCTCAGAAGGTGAAGGTGCAACGTGGCAAGTATTTATTTTATATATCGTAATTCGGCATGAATTGCGAATACTTGTGCCTTACACGGCATAGCTGGGCGGTAGTTATGTTCGAAGCACGGTAACAGCGGACTATTATCGCCAGCGACTGTTATCGTGCAGAGCGTTCACTAAATGAAGAAAGTTCGACTGTCTGCTGCCGAAAGACCGCTTAGCGGCGCTTAGCCGTCATCAGACAAAAACGGTCGAATGACCTCGTTGAGCCCTAAGCAGCCTCTTTTTGAGACCGTCTCGAATGGTGCTTATGGATCGCCATACGTGAATCTGATGATGCACAAAAAGCCTATTCAGCTACGACTGGTGCGATTTCATCCCGTTCATCGACTCGTCTTCGAACCATCTCAGCAATCAAAATGCCAGCCGGCGCCGATCCCCAAATGCAAATCTGGATCGCGAGGGCTTCGATGTCGCGAAACAGCGGATCGATGACAAAAAGTAGAACACGAAACAACCAGAATGATCCCCACATCGAACCAACAAAGCGCCACATCCAGATACGGTGCTGGGCTGTATCCTGTCGTCTTATTGCCAGTATTCCCATAACAGCGGTGGCATAGACGAAGATAGACATTGAGAAAAAGCCCGATGTCGACAGGGCCCCGCCGTACTCTCCAACAGGACCGTGTTGGGCCGCGAGTATCGCAGCGCAACCAACACCAACTGTCAGTATCCCAAAGCTGATGCGCCCGAGGATCGCGTGGTTCGCCCCCCGACCACCGGGAAAGAACATTTGTACGTGCATCAGCACAAAAACAATGGAATTGCAGACGACATGCCCAAGCAGCAGAGCCGATCTCAGCTCTGGTCCATTCGCAAAACGATCATAAAAGGCAACGCCCCACGCAGGATGGTTTGTGAATGTGTTGCCCCAGACAGAGCAGGAATTGTCTGGGCACGTGGAGACGGCAGCGGCACTCACCGGATCGCTCAGTCCCAAATTGATCAACACGTCATAGATACCGACAAAGTTAGCTATGGAGGCCGCGGGGCCGTAAATGACGTATCCGGCGTTCAAGTACAGCATCAGCAGAATGCCAAAGAGAAGTACGGGCACGAACTTTCTCTTCATGACCGCATGAACAGCCAGACCCGCCCATATTGCCAGACCGACGAAGACCGATATCACACCCAACGGAACCGCCATTTTGCCCTCCCCGAACAATACGATCGTTTAAGAGGCTCGCACAATGGGCGTCCGCGGTGCAATAAATTTTGCGATCGGAAACTCGCGCAGCGAGGACGAGCGCGTTTTACGATCCTCCCACAATGCGCGTCTCGAACAGGAAATCCTTGAGCTTTTGCTCAACAAGAGGTCCGGACGTCGTGTTTGCATCATTCAGTTTCACCGTCACGCAAAGCCCGCGTGGCCCTCCAGCCTCCACCTGCACATCGGCATCAGACACCTGAAGTTCGTCACGAAGCAGATTTTTCACGACCAGCTTTGCAGCATCGCATCGCAGGCTGGGTTTGAAAATCTTGCCCACGGACGTCAGGGGAATCTCATCAACAATTTCAATGATTTTGGGCCATGCCGGTCTTTCGTCGATGGTCTGCCGAGCATGTTCCATGAGTTCCTCGACCGTAACATCATCCGGTGTGTGGACCTGAACAAAGCACATGGGCAGTTCTCCGGCATAAGGATCAGGCATCCCGACCGCAGCGGCCAACGCGACAGCGGGATGGGTGCTCATCGCGTTTTCGATCATGGCCGGATCTATATTATGACCGCTTCTAATAATGAGGTCTTTCGAACGGCCAGCAACGTACAGGCAGCCATCAGCGTCTTTGTATCCCAAGTCGCCCGAGTTTAGGACACCCTCGTCGAATACCCCAGTGTTGAAGCTCGGCTCGCTGTATCCTGGAGACACGTGGGAGCCTGTAATTGCAATTACACCAATTTCGCCGACCTCGCATTCCTCTCCCAGACGGCCATCGCTTTCCAGCTTCAGAACGTCGACACTTGTGTATGGCAACGCCCAACCCACTGAGCCCGCAGTGCCAGAACCACCCAGTGGGTCGATACTGATCAGTCCGGACGCTTCTGTCATGCCAAGAATTTCGAACAAAGTGCAGCCCGTGACCTCCTTGAAGCGTTGCCCGACGGCGGGTGGAAGCAGTGATGCGCCGGTTGCACCCGCCCGCACGCCCGAGACGTCATTATCACCAATCGGTGTCTGCAGGATCGCCCCAATCGCGGTTGGAACACCTCCGACAATCGTGACTTTGTGATCTGCGACAAGCCGCCAGAAGCTTTCGACCACCGATGGATTACGCAAACCCGCGGGCGTCATCACAAGCAGCTCTACGCCTGCCATGAAACAGCTGAGCCCGCCCACAATCGTGCCGGCGACGTGGAAAAGCGGGAACGTGGCCGTAAAAACATCATCCGAACGAAAACCACACATAGCTGCGCCCCCGAAAGCTGCAACCAATTGACTGCGATGCGTGTGTGCAACAAGCTTTGGAACGCCCGTTGTACCCCCGGTGTGAAAATAGGCCGCCAGATCAGAACCGCTCCGGGCCTTCCCAAATGCCAGGTGATCCTGTGGTTGGTCAGACAATGCCTCGGTGAGGTCAATCACCCCGGCTTCAGCAGGCGTACCCGGGGGAGAAACGCGTACCAGCACGAGGTCCGGGATTTGCTCCCTCAATGCCAAAGCTTTCTGCCAGATGTCGAGTTGTGGGTGTGGGCCAAGAGTAACGAGGATTTTCGCCCCCGACGCTTTGATAAGCTCTGCTATGCTCTCAGGCTGCAAAAGAAAGTTTATGGGCACAGCGTAACCAGCCGTTTCTGCGCCCCAAAGCGTGACGTGTGTTTCAACCAAAGCGGGCAACATATACGCCACGCCCGGTGCCTCCCCTCCAATCTCGGCAAAAAGATTTGCTGCGCGCCGGATCTGCCCAAGTAGCTGGCCGTAGGTGACACGACGAGGCTGCTCATCTGGTGCTCCGGTCATCAACATCGTCAGTGCAACAGCATCGGGATCACGCTCAGCACTGTTTTCAAAGACCTCCAAGATGCTTTGCTCGGGCAACCGTACGTCGAGCGTCATCTCGGCTTCGAACTCAGCTATGTCGTCGCGCGTCCTGATCGGACGTGTGCCCAGATTAGCCATGGGGTTTCCTTCAACTCTACTAAGGTTGTTTCCGAGCTTTGGCCGAAGAACAGGATTTTGCAACTCCGATGTACGTGCTGAGATCCACATGCTGATCGAGTAGGCTGCGGAATCCAGCCATTTACGAATTTCCGGTGTGTCCCGCAATGCAGACGGTCAACTGAATCGAGCGAATGACCGCACCGAGCCCAAAGCGACCCTGAGAAATAACGCATATCATCGCCCGAGGTGAAAGTAGTTAGCGCGCTTCAGGTTGGGTCTTGGCAGAATATCGAAAGGCGGGAACGTCTTACATGTCTACCATTCGATCATAAGTCTACGCTATTGTAACCCATTTAGGCCTCTAAGCTTGGATCGGATCACCTGGCAACCCTATAGCCTCTCTAATCGGTTCAGGCAGATGAAGGTTTTGTGCCAGGATATCCGCTTTTTCAGACAGCGCTTTAGCACGTTCTGCAGCAGTTTCCGCTTTGGACTGCATTCCCGACTTCTTGAGTATCCACGCCTTAACTAACCAGAAGTGTCTGCAGTAGGGACGCATTTCAGTTGCGTCTGAAATAGCTTCGATCGCGAGTTGCTTATCACCTGCCATCATGTGGGCAATGGAAAGGGGATAAAGCCGGTATGGCAGAAACGGATCCTCTTTGGAACGACTCACAGCCCCCACCAAACTGTTCCGTGCAGCTTCCCAGTTACCGGCAATAACTTCGGTGTAACCGCTTGCCTCCATGCCCAACACGTAGCTAGGGTTCAGACGGAAAATTCTATCAATGTCCTTCCTCGCACCATGCAGATCACGCGCGAGGCGCGCACGCACCTGTGCCCTCGTGTACCAGCAATAGTCGGAGCGAGGAGCTGCCTGTACAGCCTTGTTCGAAGACTCGATGATCCGCGTGCGCAGATCAGGGTCAGGCTCGCGATAGCATGCTTCCAAGGGGTACAGTTTGGCTTCACACCACATCGCAAGCCCGGATCCGTTCTCGGGATCAAGTCGAAGCGCGCGCTCAAGCAATTTACCCGCATGATTATAGTCCTCGATGGTGGCACGATAAAACAGCATTGCCGCTCGGGATCTCAACTCACTTGGACTCAGTTGATCGTCTGGAATGTCGCTCAGTCGGTCACCGTCAAATGCGTTGATCTGCAGACGTAAATCGTTTGAGAGCTGTTCTGCAGCCCGATCGCTTAATTCAAACAAATCCTCTGAACTTCCGTTTAAGAAGCGCGACCAAGTTACCTGTCCATCTCCCAAGCGGGTAAGGCTGGACGAGATCCTTGCTTCGGTCTCCCGGCAGCGCAACCTGCACCTCAGGCTGTAAGTTGCTTTGGTCTCGGATGTTGAATCTGTTGCAATTACACGCACACCAGTGCGACGCGAAAGACTGTGAACCAATTGCTCCTGCAGGTCAGCACAAACCTCAAGCGTCTCTCTCGTTTCGGGAGCACTTGTGACCGGCTCGACTGCAATAGAAGGCAACTCGGTATGTTCTATTTCACGCTGCGTGGCGGGCCGCCATTGAAACCCATTCACAGGAAGAGCAAGGTTCTTTAAATCGAACGTACCAGCATCGCTGAAACCCGCTGAGAACTTTTTGTCCAACTGCCGCCTAAGGTCTTCGGAGATCATCACACCACCGGGTGGTGCTTCGGTTTGCAGGCGTGCGGTGATGTTTATACCGGCGCCATAAATGTCGGCCTCGTCTTGAACGATCTCCCCGAGATGAGCTGCCATCCTAAGCCTGATTTTCTCATGGTCGACCAATGAAAGTTGCACAAATTGAGCGGTTTCGATTGCCGCTGACACTGAAGGAAAGGCAATTATCCATCCATCACCCATACGCTTCAGTATCTCGCCGCCTCTTCGTACGGCCTCTGGTTCCAGTAGTTTATCCCGAAGTTCGCGGATCAGCCCGATTGCGAGTGACTGATCCGCCTCCATTGCGGACGTATAGCCGACCAGGTCGGCCATCAAGATCACGGCAAGGCGAGCTCTCATAAAGCAAGGTTAAAACAACGCTCGGGCATTGTCATCTTTTGAAAACCTGCGATGCGATCTCGGGGCATCTTCAAAGCAATGCAGTGAATGGCGGCTTCGTCTGCAGAGCAGACACAGACATTCTGTGACACTTAGTCTGGTTTCGTTCCTTACTGGGCATCCAAGAAAACTAATCAAAAGAGAGTATCTTACCCCATAGTGCCACCCCGCTGAAACACAGCCGCTTGGTGTTCGCCCAAAACTTTCAACCGCTTATCATCTCTCATTGATTGGATAGTTTGATCTGAATTGACCGCAGAGCACGCGAAAGCTGAGTTTAGCCTTGTGAATTTTGTCGAAAGGTTTGCTTGAAATTCTTAGATTGTTCCAGTGCTGGAGCAAATTGATCGCCAGGTGTTCAGCTTAACTGCGCCAACACATCTTCCGCGGCCCTTAATCCTTCTAGGTGGGCTCCGCTGACCGAGCATTGTTGGTTAGGATGTGTCGCTTCACCGGCGAAGTGCACCCGCTCAGCATGAGACTGTCGTAAGACAGCGCGTTTGTCGTGGCCTCCTGGTCTGGCTCCAGCGTAAGAACCACGCACATAAGGTTCATTTCGCCAAGCGGTGGCGTGGCCTTTGATGAAGGCTTTTCTGACTGTCGTGCCGAAGAAGCCAACCAGTGTTTCGAGCGCATGTTCTATGGCGCTTTCAGATCCCGCATCCTGCAAATCTTTGGAAAAGCTGCCAGAACTTTCAAAGCTAGTTAAACCGGTGTTTGAGATGTCGCAAAGAAAACCACCTCCACGGGCTACCCCTTTGGCGTCGGGTTCTAAGTGGTATGTCAGCCAAGTATCCGGTTGCACTGGCAAAGCTCCGGGGCGGAAAAGGAGGCCAGCGTGATTGTAGTCTCCCATAGTGATGAGCTCGAGCGCTGAGCGTCGGTCGGATTCTAGCGGGGGATCAAAGTGGATGATGTCTTCGGCTAAGACGCCGACGGAAACTGTAACAACTACGGTTCGAGCTTTGATCTTGCCAGTGGCCGTAGTTATCTGCACGCCTTCAGTGAGAGATTTTATTTCTGTGACCGGAGTGGCCAATTTAATTGGCAGCCCCTTTGCGGTGCATGCAATGAGGTGTCCGAAGCCTTCGCGGCAAAACCAATCGTCTCCGCCCTCCCAGGCACTGATGTCTCGCAGAGATGTATCCGGCAAATCTCTGGCAATTGACAACGCGAATGTCATCGCTGCCGTAAATGACCAATGCCCTTTGTTATGCCAAATGTCTGCCAAGGACCGGTCTGTTGGAATTCCGGTACTTGCTTCAATTTCTGCATCGATGCGCGCCGCTTCTTTTATCGCGCTATGAATTTCGTCGACCTCGTCCCACAGAACAGCGTCATCCTCCAAGCCATACGTCACCGCGTTGTCCGGGGCCGCATAGAGATCAAGACCAAGTGCTAGACCCGGAGCTTTCAGAGCGTTTGCATGTTCGGTGTGCATCCAATGCGCTCCCACGTCGAACGGGACGCCAAAGATTTCCGTGTCCGTGTGCGCGCGCCCCCCGACGCGGTTGGATGCCTCGATGCAGACTACTGAGAGTCCCGCCGATTCGAGAGCACGAGTAGCTGCAATTCCTGCTGCTCCGGCACCAACGACAACGACGTCAAAGTCATAAACTTTCAATGTTTTCGCTCCAACACTTTAAGTGGCCTGTGAGACAATGTTCGGAGTAGGTTTTTGGCTTTCTCAGCATCGTGAGAATTTACAAGGATCTGAATTGTCTAAGGAATTGTTCATTTGCGCGCGAGAAGTCATTCGTTAGTTCTTGAGCATAGATTGCAAACGAATTCTGGAATTGAAACGCCCTCGTATCTAGCCAGATCGAGCGGATCCTCCGTGTCAAACTTGCTGCATCTTCGGTAGATTTCCAGCATCTCGGCAGAAAGCTTTCCGTTCTTAAAGAAATACATCGCAGCTGCATATCTTGTGGCACCAGAACCAGGCGTTCCGACAGTCGTTGCCAGGAACTGCCTTTGAGCTTCTGCTTCCTCCACTTTGAATATACCTTTCGTCACGATTTCGGCTCAGCTGACATCGCATCATTCAACGCGGCGACTTCATCTTCTCCAGGTGCTGATTCAGAGTTGTAGATTGGAAGAATTTTCCTGAGATGGTCATGATGGGAGCGTACGCCGTACTCGAGATCAGAAAGATAGAAGCCCTCGAACGCCTCTGAAGCCATGGCTTCGTTGGACCATATCGTGAGCTGAATATCTTCTTCCACTGTCTCTCGATCAATCCGAGCGGCAAGGTAGCGTGCCGCTCTTTGTTGGCGGTCTTCGTTCGAGTTTCGGTATGTCGCGCTCCGTAGAATGGATTTATCCGTCGTGATCGGAAACTCTTGATAAAAGAGGGTCGTCTCAGGTGTGACGGCTATTACCGCATTTGGAAAAATGCCGTAGTAAAGCCAAGTTTTGTGCAAGTGTTCCGGCAGGTGAGGCTGTGGTCTAGTGAATTTCTTGTAGTTGCGAACAGCCCACCTGCGGCCCTTCGTCGGAGTGAATCTTCCATCGGAGCGTGAGACGCCGTCGACATATGGTTCGTCTGAATAGGTCGAACCATATAAATCCTGAAGGGCAGGGTGCGCGAGCGGGACATGATACCCTTCGTTGTCGACATCTCTGATCGATTTCCAGTTTACAGGAGTCTCCTCGGTCCAGATTCCGTCCGTCGGGACATGTTCGGCCATTTTGTAGGCAGAGACTTCCTGTTCAATCGGGGCTAGCAGTTCGGCTACTGATGGCTGGGGTCCAGGTTTGAAACGGACAAAGACAAAACCCTGCCAGATTTCCATTTCAATCTCTTTCAGGCCAAACTCGTGCTTGTCTAGATCGGGGAACGACTCCGGACGGGCGGCGCCGCGTAACGTTCCATCAAGATTGTAAACCCAGCCGTGAAATGGGCAAACTAGAGCGTTTGCACATTTTCCTTGCTCTTTCGAGACCAGCCGAGAGCCGCGGTGACGACAAACGTTTAGAAACGCGCGGATGTCCGAGTTGCTGTCCTTCAAGATCAGGGCGCGTTCACCGCACATGTCAAAACACAGAAAATTACCGGGTTCCGGAACATCCGAAACGTGGCACGCGATTTGCCAATGCGTTTTGAAAAGTTCGCTCTTCTCGAGTTCAAGAAGGGCGTTGCTGTGATAGCACCAGCCGGGCAACCCGCGACGGTCCCAATTGGCGGGAATTTCTGTGTTTCTGGCTTCGTCGCGCATCGGAGCAACCCGCATAGTTTTGGTTTGGTCAGTTAGGGTCTCAGGTGGGGACAGTGTCCAAGATTGAAAATTTTGCCTTGCTGGATCCGCCACTCTTCGACTGAGTGTAGGTGTCGCTTAAATTGAGTTGCTCGTCAACTTTTTCTGACTGAATGATCATTCAAAAATGTGCTGCTAGTCACGCCCGTGAGGTTTCCTTGGTCGATGGTTTTCGATTTACCTGCTCAAATCAGATACAAAACCAGTGATATGTAGCGATATGATCAAAATTCATTCAGCCAAGCTTGACAGTGCAGAATTCAGCGGACTACCGTTCTGAATGACCAGTCAGATAAAAATATAGCGACTTGGGAGAATGGGGTGCTTGGTGATCGCGCCCGCAACGCAGGCGCGATCATTCGAGAAGACAGACTAGCAAATAAGGCAAGACAAATTCAGCCACCACTCAGGGAGAGGAAGCGAAGTTATGAACTCAATCAGGAAAATCGCCGGAATTACAGTTATAGCGGCAACTACTACTGCAGTTTCGGGATCGGCTTACGCGCAAGAGCGTGTGTTGAAGGTTACGAATTGGGGAGAGTACATCGCTGAAGACACAATCGAGAACTTCGAAAAAGAATACGGTATTAAGGTTATTTATGATCCGTATGACTCTGCCGAAGCAATTGATGCGAAGCTACTAGCGGGAAACAGCGGATATGATGTGGTTAGTCATGCCGGCAGTGATACGGCTCGATTGATAAAAGCGGGTATTGTTGCGCCGCTGGATATGTCGAAGCTGGACAATATCAAGCACATCGACCCCGCAATCATGGAGCAGTTGTCAAGTGAATGGGATCCAGGCAACCAACACTTCATTCCATATATGTGGGGAACGCACGGCGTCACGTACAACGAAGAATTGGTGAAAGAGACGTATCCAGATGCCCCCATAGGATCGATGGATATGGTTTTCGATCCTGTTCACATGAAAGAGTTGTCCAAGTGCGGCGTTTCATTCCTGGATTCCCCAGGCGACATCATTCCGATGGCTTTGGCGCATATGGGCCTGGATGCGAACTCCACAAACAAGGAAGACTATGAGAAGGTTGGAGAGATGCTGGCGGAAATCAGGCCATACATCAAAACCTTCGATAACTATGCTTATCAACGGATGCCCCAGAAAGAGTTCTGTGTCTCAACCACATGGGGCCCTGATGGTCTCCTTGCCATGTCTGGCGCAGTTGAAGCCGACACTGGTGTCGTGCTAGACTTCTTCCTGCCCGAAGGTGATCGTACAGCGCAGCTTTGGATAGATGGATGGCTGATCCCTGAAGACGCCGCGAACAAAGAAGACGCACATCTTTTCCTGAACTATATGATGCGCCCCGAGGTTGCGGCTAATGATAGTAACTTCACATGGTACGCGACCGCCAACCTGACTGCCAAGCCGATGGTCGATGAGGCTGTAACTTCCAGCCCAGCCGCGTTCCCAACATCGGATCAGGTTGCCAAGATGTACACGACCGCCGTTCTTCCTCCCAAGGTCGAGCGCTTGCAGACACGTACCTGGACTGACTTTAAGGCCGGAAACTAAATCCACCCATACTGGCAAATTCAGTAGCGGACCTGACCGGTTCGCTACTGAATCCCCGGATCCCGACTGGCAGACTAAGAGGCCCAAATTGACTGTTTCCACGGCTGTCAGCCCAGAACCACGGCTTGATCAAAAAGAGCAGCAACCTTTGGTCAAAATCAGAGGCGTAACCAAGAAATATGGTGCAGTGACCGCTGTCGACAATGTTGATCTGGATATCTACAAAGGAGAGTTATTCTGCCTTTTAGGCGGATCTGGATGTGGAAAGTCGACACTGCTTCGAATGCTTGCTGGGTTTGAGGAATTGAACAGTGGCACAATCACTATCGACGGAGTCGATATGGCCGATGTGCCAGCCTACGAACGTCCGACCAATATGATGTTCCAAAGCTATGCGCTGTTTCCGCATATGACCGTCGAAAAAAACGTGGCTTTCGGGTTGGAGCAAGACCATGTCCCCAAGCTAGACATTGCGGACAGAGTTCACGACATCCTCAAGCTTGTTGAGTTGGAAGATTTCAAAAAGAGAAAACCTAAACAATTGTCCGGTGGGCAACGCCAGCGTGTTGCCTTGGCGCGGGCCCTAGTCAAACGTCCAAAGCTGCTGCTCTTGGATGAACCTTTGGCTGCTTTGGACAAAAAACTGCGCAAGCAAACGCAGTTTGAGCTTGCCAACATTCAGGACAAGGTCGGCGTCACGTTCATCGTCGTGACTCACGATCAGGAAGAAGCAATGACCCTGTCTTCGCGAATGGCGGTTATGGACGCGGGTCGCTTCAAACAGATTGGAACTCCGACAGAGATCTACGAGTTTCCAGAATCCCGCTTTGTGGCTGACTTTATCGGATCAGCAAATATTTTTGAGGGCAGGGTGACCGAGGATGGGGCCGACCATGTTCGGGTCGAAACCGAGTTCTGCGAAGTTTATATTGATCACGGTCATTCTGTTAAGGCTGGCAGCAAGATTTGGGTTGCGCTGAGGCCCGAGAAAATTCGACTTGAGAAATCTGATGCAATTGCTGAGGGCGCGAACCAGACAGCGGCCGTTATCGACGATGTTGGGTATTTGGGAGAGACATCGATCTACAAGGTAAGGCTTCCCAATGGCGAAATCTTCGACGTCACTCAGCCCAACCAGTCACGTCCGACGCATGCTGCGCAGCGATTAACCTGGGAAGACAAGGTGAATATCAGCTGGGATCCGTCTAGCGCCATGTTGCTCCACTCATGACGGATTTCACCGAGGATATGTTCGAACCGCCGCAGGTTGAACGACAACCCATGATCCGTTTAGTGATGCGGCGTATCCAGAACAGATGGCGTCAGATCGTCACTGTCATACCGTTCTTCTGGTTACTTGTATTCTTTCTGGCACCGTTCTTCATTGTCGCAAAGATAAGCTTAGCTGAGCTGGCGATTGCGAGCCCGCCATTCACAAGTTTAATTGAGTGGACAGGTGACGGGATCATGACAATCCGCCTAGTCTTCGACAATTTTGTCTACATCTGGGAAGACAGCCTGTACTTTGACACTTACGTAAATTCACTCAAGATTTCAGTAACGTGTACGTTCTTGTGCCTCTTGTTTGGCTACCCTATTGCCTATGCAATTGTACGATCGGGGCCGGTCGCGAAGCCGCTCTTGTTGTTTGCAATCATTCTTCCGTTTTGGACGTCTTTCTTGTTGCGGGTCTATTCGTGGATGGGCCTGCTTGCGGATCAAGGCACGATCAACAACCTTCTGATAGCGCTGGGGGTGATCGATGAGCCGATCCGCATGCTTTACACGGAATTCGCCGTCTATATCGGGATCGTCTATACCTATATGCCGTTCATGATCCTGCCGCTGTACGCGAATATGGAGAAGCTGGACAACAGCCTAAACGAGGCAGCCGCCGACCTTGGTTCCAAACCAACGAACACTTTCTTCAAAATCACATTACCTCTGACGATGCCTGGAATTGTCGCTGGTTCACTGCTGGTCTTCATCCCTGCGACCGGCGAATACGTTATCCCCGATCTGTTAGGTGGCGGCAACGTGCAGATGATTGGGCGGGTTCTCTACAATGAGTTCTCTAGAAACAGCGATTGGCCAGTGGCCGCCGCAGTTGCGATTGTTTTGCTGTTCATACTGGTGCTGCCAATCATGGTTTTCCAGCACTACCAAGGGAAAGCAGCGGAGGAGCAATAGATGTACGCCAAACGCTCCCGTTTCTTAACCATCATGCTGACCTTGGGACTGGCATTCTTTTACATCCCAATGATCCTGTTGGTTGTTTACTCATTCAACTACTCCAAGCTGGTACCAGTTTGGGGTGGATGGTCGTTACGCTGGTACAAGGAGCTTTTTCAATCTGCCGAAGTTTGGAGTGCTGTTTCACTCAGTCTTCAGATTGCCATTGTGAACGCTACATTTGCCACAGCGCTTGGCACCTTGGCAGGTCTTGCTATGGTGCGCTTTGGCCGGTTTAAGGGGCGGACTTTGTTCGGAGGGATGTTGGTCGCGCCCTTGGTGATGCCTGAAGTGATAACCGGATTGTCTTTGCTGGTTTTCTTCATCTCTCTGAACCAGGTGATCGGATGGCCTGCAGAGCGTGGTTTTGCGACGATTACAATCGCGCATATTACCTTTTCTATGGCCTATGTGGCGGTGACAATTCAGGCACGCTTAACCGGTGTGGGGCAAACACTGGAAGAAGCGGCCGCCGATCTTGGCGCAAAACCGTTCAAAGTTCTGACGGCTATAACGATCCCACAGCTGACGCCGGCACTAATTTCGGGATGGTTGCTGGCATTCACGCTGTCTCTCGATGATTTGGTTATAGCAAGTTTTGTTACTGGCCCTGGCGCAAATACCTTGCCAATTTTGATCTTTTCACGCATTCGACTGGGCCTCAGGCCGGACATCAACGCGCTAGCAACCATCATGATTCTTGTGATTGCTATTTGCGTTGCCATCGCAGCAATAATTATGTTCCGACAACAGAGAGCGGATTTGCTGGACAGGCAAATGGCCGAAAGAGAGGAGAGTTAAATTGGAGACGCATGAGCTTCAGAAAAAACGACGCACCGAACCTCCTGAAGTTCGTCGCTTGCAGTTGATAATGGCGGCCATCGACTCGATCTCTAAGCGTGGGTTTTCTGACACGACGCTCAAACATGTGACCGAAACTGCCAATCTGTCTCATGGCGTTGTGAACTATCACTTCGACAGCAAGGAAGCACTGTATGACGCTGCGTTGGGTTTCCTTGCAAAAGAGCATTATGAGAATTGGCTAAAGTCTTACGACGATGCGGAACCTACAGCCGCACATCGGCTGGCAGCCATCATTCGAGCGGATTTTGACAAAAGTATCTGCACCCACAAGCGCTTGGCTGTCTGGTTTGCTTTCTGGGGGCAGGCAAAGTACCGGCCTAATTATCTGAAGATCCATAATAAATATGACAACGAAAGATATGATCGAATTTTGCGCCTGTGCGGTGAATTGATTACCGAAGGTAGTTACGACGATCTCGATCCGGAAAAAACAGCCCGTGCTGTAGAGGCGATGTCTGATGGGGCGTGGCTAAGCTTGATGTTGTATCCCAAAGTGGCTGATCGTCGGGAATTCAGGGATGTTTGCATGCTTTCGCTGTCGCGGTTTTTCCCAAAACACTTCCCGGTCTGAGGAAAAGCAACGAACGGCCGCTTCAACACTTTATCTTTTGCATGCCGGGGTCATAAAGCGGTTTGAGCGAGGCGGTTGCATCATACTTCTCGTCAGCAATTTCGATCTGCCAATGCCCCGTAGCGACTATGTCCGCGGTCAACGGTTCGTCAATCTCGGCAAAACCAATGCCGACAGCAGCGCCGAGCGTGTGTCCATATCCGCCAACTTGAATATATCCGACTTCATTGCCGTTTAGATAAATCATCTCATTGCCGTACATGAGAGGCTCTGGGACTTTTAGTAGGAACTGCAACATCCGGTTGTTGGGCGTGCCTTTCGCATTGATCGCGGCGAGTGCTTCCCTGCCGATGAAGCCACCAGGTTTGTCCAATTTGACGGCAAAACCAAGCCCGGCCTCAATTGGGTTGTCCGTGTTGTCCACGTCAATTCCGAAATCACGATAAGCCTTCTCTAGCCGTAGGGAGTTGAGAGTTTGCATTCCAGCATTGCGAACACCCAGATCTCGACCTGCTTCCATAATCAGATCGTAGGTCTGCACGGCCTGAGTGGCGGGTACGTGAAGCTCCCAGCCGAGTTCTCCAATAAACGTCACGCGATAGGCCATGACTACGGCATATCCGATGTCGATTTCACGCGCCGTCATGAAGGGAAAACCTTCGTCCGACAAATCGGCTCCGGATATTCTGCACAGTAGTTCGCGCGACTTGGGGCCGTGAACGTTGATTTGGCAGCGCCCTGCGGTGATGTCGGTTATAACTACGTTCTCGTCGTCCAAGATGTGCCGTCGCATGCGCATCTCGGTATGACCCGCCGAGTTTTCTCCTACGATGACCCAGTATCTCTGATCGGATAGCCGGGTAACTGTAAGGTCAGCCTCAAAACCACCCCGTTCATTTACCCAGGCTGTGTAGACGACACGACCGGGTTCAACATCAACGTCATTGCAAGAAAGGCGAGAGAGTAGGGCGCAGGCACCCGGTCCTTCGACGCTGAAACACGCCATTGATGTCATGTCCATTACGATGACATCCTCGCGTGCTGTCCGGTGTTCTTCAGCGTGCCATTCAAACCAATTTTGGCGATACCAACTATAGTTCTCGACCTTGGCCTCTTCGGGCGTCGGAGCAAACCAATCAGGTTGTTCCCAACCATTTCCGTCGGCGAAAAATGCTCCGGCCGCTTTGAGACGGTCATAGAGCACTGAACGCTTAACGTTTCTGGCCGTTTTGTAGTTCTCATTGTGGTAGTGCTGTCCAAAGAGCTTTCCCAGCAACTCAGGTGTTCTGTCGCGTCGAAAGGCCGGTGTCGCCATTTCACGGGAAAAGCGATTGACGTTGATGCCGGTAACATCGATGGGCGGCAAGCCGTCCACCATCCAATGGGCCAAAACCATTCCCGTACCCGCGCCATTCAGGATGCCAAGTGAGTTCATCCCACATGCAACCCAGAGATTGCGCAGTTCAGGCGTCGGGCCAACAAGCGGCGCAAGATCAGGCGTAAAGCTCTCAGGACCGCAGAATAGTTTTTTGACACCGTAGTTCATGGTGTCAGGCACGCGCGAATAGGCTTTCTCCAGGTCGGGCCCAACACGTTCCCAGTCTGGTTCAATCTCTCCGAATTGCCATTCATCCGGGATACTATCGAGCTTCCAAGCCGCAGCGCAGGGCTCAAAAAGCCCTAACATCATCCCGCCGACTTCTTCACGGTAATAAGTGAAGGTGGAAGGGTCTTCGAGAACGGGTAGATCGCGAGGTAGGCCCGGGATACTTTCCGTTATCAGGTAGTAGTGTTCAGCCGCCTGGAGCGGTAGATTTACACCGTGTTTTGCACCAAGTTGGCGAGACCACATGCCACCGCAGATCACAACGTTTTCGGCTGTTATGGTATGACCGTTCGCGGTGCGGACTCCTGTCGCGGTGCCGTTCCTGGCTAAAATCTCTTCAACCCGCACACCTTCGAAGAAACGTGCGCCTCTGTTTTTGGCTCCCTTGGTCAGAGACATTGTCACGTCCACCGGGTTGGCCCGACCATCCTCCGGAATGAGGAATGCTCCAACGACGTCTGATAGGTCCCCTATAGGGAACATATCCTGCGCTTCCTTCACTGAGACTTCGTGGTTGTTTATCCCAAAACGCCGCATGAAGGCGGCGACGCGGCGCATCTCATGCAGGCGTTCTTCATTGGTTGCAATCTGCAGATATCCAACGTCGCGGAAACCTGTGGATATACCGGTTTCCTTCTCTAGGTTCGCATAAAGGTCTCGACCGTGCGTGTAGATAGCGCACTCAGCTTCGGATTTAAGGAGGCCAGCTACGATCAGGCCGGCGGCATGCCAAGTGGTCCCTGATGTCAGTTGTCCCTGTTCCAGAACGACAACATCGGTATGGCCGAGCTTAGTCAAGTGATAGGCCGTGTTCGCGCCGATCGACCCCCCACCAATAATCACGGTTTGGGCATGCGTCGGTAGGGTGTCAGCCATTGCGAGAAAATCCTTTTAGGCGTTCTTATCTCCGAATACCAGTCAAATTACTTGATGTCTACTGACTGAATGATCATTCAATTATAGCTGAATCTTCGACCTGCGATTTCGCGATAAAGCTTGTCTGAGATGAGAGAAAAGGTTTCACTACAGTGACTGACTGACAATCAGATGCGGGGGAATCCTATGTCAGACGAAATCCTATATGACCAACAGGCAATTAGCTTTCTGGAGGAGCTTTGGGGGGAGGGATTTCTTTCACCGGGAGGCCCTGAAGAAGTTGCTCGTGTTGTTGAAGGGGTTGATCTGAAAGATAAGCATATCCTTGATATAGGATGCGGATCTGGGGCGATCGCAGTGTTGATGGCAAGGGAGTTCAGCGCCGCTAGAGTTACGGGGATTGATGTAGAAGCCCCGGTTTGCGCGACTGCGAAAGAGCGAGTTAGGCAGGCGGATCTGGAGGGAAAGGTCGAAATCATACAGGTCACTCCAGGTCCAATGCCATTCGAAGATGGTACTTTTGACGTTGTGTTTTCGAAGGACTCGATCATCCACATCCCCGACAAGGTAACGATGGCTGCGGAAGCTTATCGTGTGCTCAAACCAGGCGGTCATTTCGCTGCTTCTGACTGGCTGACCAATCATGATGGTGAGATGTCACCGGAAATGGCGCACTACGTAAAGATGGAAGCCTTGGAGTTTCAGATGGCGTCGCCCTCTAAGTACCGCGCTGCTATGGAGCTGGCTGGCTTTGAAGACGTAGAGTTAGTCAACCGCAACGCTTGGTATGCTCAGGTATCAGCTACTGAGCTGGAGGAATTGACCGGGCCAAACCGAGTCGACTGGGAAGCTCGTCATGGTGCGGAGTTTATTGAACATCAGATCGAGATCTGGGACGCTATGCAGCCAGTGTTGAAAACCGGAGAGCATTGCCCGCATCACATCCGTGGTCGGAAACCTGCCTGATCTGACTGGAACTTTGAATGGGCGCGATGACCGTTATGCGTCGTAGTCCTTGCTGACCTGCGCCATACCAGCTTCCATGATGTCGAACATTTCGTCTATCTGCGACAGAGTTATGATCAGAGGGGGCGAGAACACGGCCATGTTTCCAAATGGTCGCAAGAGGAGTCCCATCTCCTCGCACGCATCGTCCAGTTTCTGTCCAAACTTCACATGCGCTTCATAACTCTCGACGTTCAGTTCAGGGCGACATTCTATGCACCCGAGGAGCCCGTGACCGCGCACATCCCCAACTATCGGAAACTTTTCCTTTATTTGATTTAGGCGGTCCTGGAAATGCGGTGTGACGCGTTGAACGTGTCCTAGAATGTCCTCACGCTCCATGATTTCAATATTTTTAATGGCAGCCGCGCAGCTCACAGGGTGCCCGGAGTATGTGTAGCCGTTGTAGAAAACATCGTCGCCCGGTGCGTCTGAAATGCGTTTCATTACTGCGTCCGAGATTACGCAGGCACCTAGCGGCAGATAGCCCGAGGTTAAACCTTTTGCGCAAGTGATAATGTCAGGGACGATGCCAAAGACCTCTTCTGAGGCGAACCAATGACCCAGCCTTCCAAATCCGGTTACGACTTCATCCGAAATGTAAAGAATGTCGTTTGCCCGGCAAATTTCGAGCGTGCGCTTATGATAACCCGGAGGTGGAACGATCACGCCACCGGAACACAGGATCGGTTCAGCGATAAAGGCGGCAACACGGTCGGCACCTACCTCAGCAATCAGGCTCTCAAGGTCAGCAACTTTGGCGTCGCACCAGGCATCAACACTCATGCCTTCTGGCCGGTGGTAGGGATTCACGTCTGGAAGGAAACGCACCAGATCCTGAGCTTTCTCAAAGCTCGTTTCGAAACGTTCTTTCCCAGTGACAGTCGCGGCGAGAAAGGTAGATCCATGGTAGCCTTTCTCCCGGCTGATCACGATCCTCTTCTCCGGTCGGCCAAGCCGTTTGTTCATGAAAAGTGCGGTCCGCAGTGCGGTGTCAACGGCCGTAGACCCACCGGTCGTGAAGTGCACCGTGTTCAGATCGCCTGGTGTACGTTCGGCGATCATTCGCGCCAAAACGGCCGCGGGTTCGGTCGTAAACGACCACGGCGACGCGTAGGGCATCTTCATAACCTGTTGAGAAATGGTATCGGCCATCTCTTGACGCCCATATCCAATCTGTGTGCACCACATTCCGCCAGGGCCATCAATATATCGCTTCCCGGCAGCATCCCAAAGGTAGATACCATCCGCTGTATTTACCCGCATGTACTCGTCGGACCCAAAGCCGTCGGTTCCGGCCCAAGGATGTAGGTGATGGTCGCGATCCCAAGCGACAAGGTCGCCGTCGGTTGGTGTATTACCTAGGGTGTTCACGTCTGCTTCTCCTTTAGGTACGAGCCGGTGGCGTAGCACGCGCGCGGGGCGGTGCGAAAAAGGCTTTGGTGACAGGTGTGAGGCGCGCCATCCTGGTGCGCCATTTGCCTTCTTGCAGAGTGTAAATCTCGGCCTTCCAGCCGGATGACCGACCAGCATCCGGCATACGGACATGGGCCAACGCAATGTTGCGCTTGGCGGTCGGCGACCATATTCCGGACGTTATGTGTCCAATTTCTTTTTTGCGTCGGTTGTAGATCAATGACCCTTCTGAGGGCTTGAAACCTTCAACATCGAAACGCATGAGGAGGCTTTTTGGAGCCTCTCGCTTGGACAGCAGCTCTCGCCGGCCATTGAAATGACCTTTGTTGAAGTCGACTAGCCGGCCCAGACCAAGTTCGAATGGTGTTTGGCCTCGGTGCAACCGTTCGGTAGCATGAACCGGTTGAAAATCCACACCTGCGGTCAGAAAACCGGCTTCGATGCGGGCCAAGTTTACAGCTTCGTATCCAATGGCGCGCAGTCCCTGATGTTCGCCACCTTTCCAAATTCTGTCCCAAAGCGCTTCTGCCTTGCCCCAGTCGCACCAGAGCTCGTAACCTAAATCACCGGTAAAACCCGTCCGCGAGATCATGAGACTGTGGTCAATTTGGGCGAGATCGAATGGCTTCAGCTTGCTGACATCTAAACCAGCGGCTTCCAAAACTGCGTAAGAGGTCGGCCCTTGCAGCGAAAGTCCAGCAACACTGTGAGTTTCGTCAACGACTGAAACGTCAAACCCCCATGCAGCATCTAGCAACCAAGTCAGCATTTGTTCCTGACAGCAAAGGCGCCAATCGTTGTCGCCAAGATGGAAAAGAGTTCCGTCATCGATGACCATACCCTCTTCATCACACCAGACTGCGTACCCCACGCGACCAACGCTGATTTTTCGGACGTCCCGAGTCACGAGGCGATTGAGCATCGCGGTCGTGTCTGGCCCGGTCAATCGGTATTTGTGCATTGGCGAGATGTCGAACAAGGATGCCTGATTTCGCAGCGCGAAGTACTCGAACTCGACACTGTCCAGCAGACCTGGGGCAGCATAGCCGGCCCAATCGTACCAATTTTGTGCGCGATTTTGCTCTTCGAGTTTTTTGTGAAACGGCCCGGGTATCAAACCGAGTTTTGGATCGGTAAAGATGCTCATGGCTGAGCCTCTAGTGTCGCCAGCGCCGCATTGCGACCAGCGAGACCCATGACATCACCACCGGGGTGCGTTGCTGCACCGCATTGGAACAGCCCTTTCGGCCCCATGGAGTATCTGGACATCCCGTTCGCGGGCCGAAGTGTCAGGAGCTGGTCCAAAGACATTTCTGCATGGTGCCAGTGCCCGCCGGGCGCTCCGGTTGCGCTTTCGATTTGATCCGGTGTTATAACCTGTCTACCTGCAATTTGATCACCCAAGCCGGGCAGGGCGCGGCTAAGAGTTTCAACTGTAATTTGCGCCAGCTGTTCCTTTGCAGTCTCGGTCCAGCCGCCTTCAAGGTCAGATGGCGCATATTGCACAATGGTTGACAGCCAGCTTGCCCCGTCGGCTGTCTGCACTTTGAAGGCTTCAATCACAGGTGCTTTGGACATTTGACGATACTTGGCCGGATTGAACGCAGCTTCGACGTATTCCACAGAGGGAGCATAGATAAGACGTTCTTGAGCCAACTCGTCGCTCAGGCCGGGTAGGGCGGAGCCATCCCTTAGCCGTAGATTGACCTTTGCCGTTGTTCCACGCGCCCGTATATTTCGCACTCGCCGCATCGTTTCGATGTCAAAGGCAGATGGGCCGGTCATTCGGCTTGTTAGTTTTGGGGCAAGGTTGCTGAGCACAATGGGTGCCGCAATGGTTCGTCCATCAGTGGCTTCCACTCCAGAGACTGCATCGTTATCCAACAGAATGCGGGATACTTCAGTGTCCGGCATAAGCAGGCAACCTGCCTTTTGTGCAGCTTCCACCATCAAGTCGGTTAACGCGCACATCCCGCCTGCTGGTTGAGTGATGGTCCCTCCGTGACCGAAACGATAGATCAAATTGAACACCGTGCCCGGAGATCTTGGACCGGTGGCTGTCCCCCAGATTGCATCAGCAGCAAGCATTCCAGCCACCGGTCCTCCCGAAAGGTCATCTATGACAATGTCTTGGACATTGGATAAGACAATCTGCAGGAAACGCCGCATTTCAGATTTACCCAGCTTTTTCAGGCCTATGCCCAGTTTTGCCAGGCGCAAAAACTCGTTGAGTCCACCCCTGGAAAGGATGGCCTTTTGACCCCCAGGAGGTGGAGCCTCGGCGAGTTGGCGCAAAAGGTCTCCATACGTAATTAACTGGCGTGTCAGAACGGACCAGGCATCTGATTCCGGATGTTTCGTCCCGTCGCTCCAGTACACGCCGTCGTTCTTGAAGACGATGTGCCGCCCATCCTCAGACAGAGAGACTGTGGAGACAGGTTTACCGGACAGGACAGGGTGTTGAGTATCTATGCCGACATCACCCAAGGCCCGCGAGCTCAGGTTGTAAAGCGAGTGGGCGAGAGTCGGGCCGCCGTCCACAGAATAAGACGCCATGCCGCCGAACCTGTCGGATTTCTCGATTATACAGACATTCTTGCCGCGTCTACTAAGTAGTGTTCCGGCAATCAGGCCGTTTACACCGCCGCCAATAACAATCGCATCAAATTGGCTCATGCGGCATACCCCTTCATTCGGCCATGTCGTGTTTCTTTCCTGAGAATAGCCCGGGCAGCGTTTGCACCTGGGGCTCCCATAACCCCACCGCCGGGATGAGCGGACGACCCGCACAAATAAAGCCCCTTGATTGGTAAATTGTACTGCGACCAACCCGGGACGGGCCGATTGAAGAAAAGCTGATCAAAAGTTAGTTCGCCTTGGAAAATGTTGCCCTCTGTTAGACCGACCTCGCGCTCGATTTCCAATGGTGAACGCACTTCCATATGAACGACGCGCTCGCGAATATCGGGACAGGCCACAGACATCTGGTCGAGTACAGTTTCTGCCATCGCGCTGCGCTGCTTTTCATCCCAATTCTCTGCGGATCTAACGCCGTCGACTTCTAGATCATAAGGAGCATATTGGACGAAAACCGTCATCATGTGGGCACCTGTTGGCGCCATAGTCGGATCAATCTGGCTGGGGATGAGCATGTCGATATAAGGCTTTTCCGACCAGCGCCCGACTTTCCAATCATCATAGGCCTTTTCAAGTTCAAGGAGGCTCTGCGACACATGCAAATCACCCCTGAGAAAGCTGGTGTGCTCGGGTGCTGCAGGGAAATTTGGAAAGCGGTCAAGAGCGATGTTGAGTTTAGCCGAAGACCCACGGATTTTGAAGTTTCGCACCGCCTTGGTGAAGTCATCCGGTAACTCGGCCGCGTCAATATGGTGCAGAACAGTGCGTTTGATATCCATATTGGAGGCAACGACAGGGGCATAAAAAACCTTGCCGTCTTCAAGAGCCACGCCTTCAACGCGGCCGTCTTTACTGAGGATTTTCTCAACCCCCGAACCCGTATGGATCGTACCCCCGTGCTCTTTGAATGAGGCAGCAATCGCATTCGAGATCGCGCCCATCCCGCCGCGCGCGAAACCCCAAGCACCGATGCCGCCATCAATGTCCCCCATGTAGTGATGAAGAAGTACGTAGGCCGTCCCGGGCGAGTACACTCCGAGGCCGGTTCCGATAATACCTGAACCTGCCAAATGGGCTTTAATCAGGTCGTTTTCGAAGTGTTCATCTAGAAAGTCACCAATGGACATTGTCCAGAATTTCAGCGTTTCACCAAGCTCCCGATTACCCAGCCCATGTGCTTTTTTTACGAGGTATGCCAGTTCGCCGAGATCGCGCGGATGGAGAGAAGCGGGGTCCGGTGCGTCCCGAAGTAAAAACGGACGGATAAAACGGCATTGCCGCATGATGGCTTGCGAATAGCGGCGATAGGCGTCGGCATCATTTTCAGAATGACGTTCCATCTCACGCTTCAGAGCGTTGTGGTCGGAATAGTAGGCGAAGTAATCCCCATCGCGCGTGAAGCTCGCGCCGCCTTCATACGGAATAACCTGAAGACCGTATTTTGGTAGCTCGAGGTCCCTAGCAATCTCGCGCCGCAGGAGGGAACAAACGTATGAGCAGTTCGAGTATGTCCAACCCTCGTGTAACGACCGGCTGACTGCCGCGCCACCGATCCAGTCGTTCTTTTCGACCACCAAAACACGCATGCCAGCGCGCGCCAAATAGGCGGCGGCGGTTAATCCGTTGTGACCAGCGCCAGCCACAATCACATCGTATCTGTTATCAACCGTCAAATTGTTCCATCCCTTTCTCTTCCGTTTACAGATCGGGTGCGCGTTCGTAAAGTTTATTTGAGCGCTCAAATAAATTTCAAGCTATTGACGCATCTTTTTTGCGCGCTGTAGATGGCTGCATTCGTAGGAGGAGCGACAATTGGTCGAAGCTGAGCGGAAACGTCCTCGCAAAGAGCGGAAGGAGAACGCAGATCGTCGTCGCCGGCAGCTGCTGGACGCGGCTTGCCGCTCTATATTGACCCATGGACTAGCAAAAACGACGCTTGCAACGGTCGCGTCTGAGGCTGGGCTTTCTCAGGGTGTCGCGGCGTTTTACTTCAAGTCAAAACTAGGTCTTCTGACAGAAACTTTGCGCGACCTTTACCAGCGTTACGAAAAGCACTGGACAGCTTCTTTAGAGCTAGCAGGGGACAAGCCGGCCGAAAAGATAAGGGCTTTGATAAAAGCTGACTTCCACCCGGAAGCCTGTGGTCCCGATGTCTTGCCCCTTTGGTATGCATTTTGGGGCGAGCTTCGATTTCAACTGCAGTATGACGAAGTTGCCGAGCATTTTGAGACACGTCGAAGAGAGACTTTGAGATTGATCTGGAATGAACTGCTCTCAGCAGACGACGCTATTTCAGCAGATCAAATGGCTGAATGGATGGAGACATTGACGGATGGCTATTGGCAACGATTGCATCTCGCTCCGGAAGGCCTGAGCCGAAAGCAGGCGGAGCAAGCTGCCTGGGGATGCCTTGTTCGATTGGTTCCAGAATTACTTGGAGATACGGCTTAGTCAATTTCGACTGAAAGGCCCCACAATATGACGCGAGTGCGGATATCGAAGCGGCCTCGGCCATCCTGGGGCGCCATTATAAAAGAGGCGCGTTACCTTGCGCGGCTTGCTCTCCCGATCGTCATTTCTCTTGCTGCTGCTGCTTTGATTGGTGTCGTTGACACAGTGATGGTGGCCCCGTTGGGAACGCTTCCTTTGGCGGCGGTCTCAATTACGGCCTCGGTGCTGATTATTTTCTATTCAGCGCTCTACGGCTTTGTGTCCGCAATTGGGGTGCGCATGGCAGAAGCTTTTGGGAAAACGAGTGACCAAGGGCTGGCAGCAGCGACAAGCGCCGGGATTTTTGTTGCCCTGGTCGTGGGGTCAGTTGGCGCTGTTGCAATGATCTGCCTTAAGCCTGCTCTTTCTTGGATTGGGCAGCCGCCTGAAGTGGTCAGTCTAATAGGTGGGTACTGGATCGCGATGTGCCTACTTTTGGTGCCCTTTACGGTTTTCTATACTCTGAAGGCTCTTTTTGACGCCATGGACCGTCCGTGGATTGGAGTTGGTCTTGCGTTTCTTGCGGTCGGTTTCAACATCCCTTCAAACTATGTTTTGATCCATGGAGTTGGTGGCTGGCCGGGTCTGGGTCTCCTCGGCGCCGGGATGGCAAGTCTGTTGTCTCAGATAGTGCCGTTGATCATGGCGCTCGTGATTTTGCGAGTGTGGAAAAGAAAGAGAGGTTTCTTGAGGGCCAAGATTTTCGACTGGTCCGAGGTCAAAGCGCAGATCAAAGAAGGCTTCATTATATCCGTTGGTTATCTGGGGGAGGGGGCCGCTTACGCAGTTGCCGGCCTTATGCTTGGTTGGTTCAGCGCCGCCGCGCTCGCCGCGCATCAAATCGTTTCCGCGGTCAGTGACGTCATTTACATGGTGCCGTTAGGCGTTTCGATTGCGATTTCGATACGCGTAGCTCAGGCAATTGGTGCCGATGAAAGAGAAAGGTTGAAGCCGATTGTGTTGGCTTCGTTGTTGGTGGTCGTTGGTTGGATGGCCGTTGTCGTGACTGGTATTTTGTTTGGCCGTGCCCCTTTGGCAAACAGCCTGTCAGATGACCCAGAGGTCGTTTCTCTCGCGATATCGATGTTCCTTGTGATTGCGGCAATGCAGGTTGCAGATGGTGTGCAAGGAACGATGCTAGGCGCTTTCCGGGGCATGATGGACAATCACGTTCCTGTTGCTATTACCCTGATTGCCTATTGGGTTTTTGCATTGCCGCTTGGATATGCGCTGGGCTTTTGGCTTGGGTTCGGCCCCAATGGAGTTTGGATTGGGTACGGCTCAGGTCTCTCTTTGGCCGCTATCGCGTTGACCTTTCGCTTCTTCTCTAAAAACCGGTAGTCGGCGCTGTTTGCCAGCTCACTAAAGGCCCAACTTGTCTAAGAGTTTAAGGCGTAGGATTTCTGCTTCGACAAGAGTTTCTTTCGCGAATGAGAAGGGCAGTGGTTTGAGGAGAGTAACCGGAAATTCCAGCTCGTCCGCTTTGGTTCCTGTTGCCCATTTGGCAAGGACACGCCCCATTGCCGTGGCGATGGCTACGCCGCGCCCATTGTATCCCAGACCTGTCATAACCCCCGGAGTGATCTCATGCAGGTGTGGATAATGATCTTTTGTCAAAGCGACAAAGCCACCCCATTCGTATTCCCACTGAACTCTGGACAATTGGGGGAAAAGTTCGACAGAAATGCGTTTCAACCGCTCAATTTGTTTGAGAGTGGACTTGTCGTTGTAGGTGCCGCGACCTCCCATCAGAAAGCGACCGTCGGCATCTTGCCTGAAATAGAGAAGTAGGCGTCGTGCGTCTGACAAAGCGTTGCCTTCTGGCAGAATTGACTGGCGGACATTGTCGGACAGGGGCGACGTGGCTACCTGAACCGAGCGAACGGGTAAAACTGATTTAGCCAACCGCGGATGCAGATCTCCAGAATAGGCGTTCGTGCAGATCAGCACTTTTTCTGAGATGACAGCTCCTTTGGGAGTTTCGACGCGAAAGCGGCCGGCTTCGGATTTAATCTGATTGGCAGGCGTTTCGCCGAAGATTTGCACGCCATTGCGGCGACCTGCTTCAGCCAGTCCAAGTGCATAATTCAGCGGGTGCAAAACACCACCGCGGCGATCCAGAACACCACCAAGGTAGGTTTCGGTCCCGGTAAGACGTTTCATTTCGCTTTGATCAAGCTGTCTCATGCCCCCGCCGTATTTGTCCCAATCCTCGGCTAGCTTGTGCAATTCCCTGAGTGTTTTGTGGGTATGAGCGGCGCGCAGCCAGCCAGGGCGCTTTGCATCGCACTCAATGTCGTACCGGTCCACTAAGTCAAACACAAGGTCGCCAGCGTCACCGGCCATTTGGATCATTCTGGTTCCCCTGAAATCTCCAAACTTTGCTTTGATGCCCGTCGGCCCGTCTTTTAGGCCCACGTTGACTTGGCCGCCATTGCGTCCCGACGCTCCCCATCCTGGGTGCTGCGCATCGACCAGAATAACGTTGACGCCTTGCTCGGCTAAATGAATCGCTGCCGAAAGCCCGGTGAACCCTGCTCCAATCACAGTCACGTCCGATTTCTGTTCGCCAACGAGTTGGGGGTACTCGGTCGGATAAGCTGCAGTTGCTGACCACAGACTGTTCGCGATGACGGGGTTTTCGTTGCGGATCATCTATGGGCCTCGCGCTTGCCTTGCGGGGGGAATTGCATAAGTTTGGCTGACGATGCTTTGCCGTAAGGTTTGTGACGAATGCCAAGACTGTTGAACCAATTTGATTTGAAGCCAACCGTCGAATTCGACGCCTTCGAGCAAGCTTGGAGCGCGTTTGTCGAACATTTGGTCACGACAGGTCTAGCCACGAACGGGACGCCTTTGTGTATACGCAACCCCACAAGTGGCTACGATACCGACGAGCAGCGTGATCATTCGCTTATGGCAGTTATCGAGTTTAGGGATCAATTGCAGGCCGATGCAGCGTGGGTGGCCATTGAGGATCGCATTGAGCCTCTGGGGGCTTTGCATCGCAGGGTTATTTCTATGGTACACGACCCGCTTTTCACGTTTTGGTCGGAACTTTAGTTCGACGGTTGCGAACATGGGGATTGTTTTCACATCATTTTCCCTTCATCATTGAATGATCATTCAATCAATGACATATAACCTTTAGATGTCAAATCCTCACTGGCTGGATGAAAATGGCTGTTGGGGGAAGGCAAAACCGATGAACTGCTTTAGTTGATGGGATGCATTCGGGTGAGACAATCGCCAATCGAAAAAACAAACCCTGAGGGGCGACGACGTACCGAGTCCAAAGAGGTGAGGCGTCAGCAACTCATCGACGCTACAATCGACTCGATTGCTCAGAACGGAATTGGCGGAACGACTATGTCCACCGTGACCGAGATTGCAGGTCTGTCGCTCGGCATCGTCAACTTCCACTTCAAAAGCAAACAAAAATTGCTCGAAGAAACGCTGCTGTTTCTCGCCAACGAACACCACGAACAGTGGTTGGAAGCCTTCGATAGCGCAGGCTTGTCAGCGCCAGAAAAGCTGTTGGCTATCGTCGATGCGCATTTTCACCCCCAAATTTGCACTCCAAAGAAACTAGCCGTTTGGTTTGCGTTTTTTGGAGAGGCAGGGCGGCGCAAAGTCTACCGCAATCTTATCAATGACATCGACCAGGAGCGGTACAATATCGCGCTGCGCCTGTGTTCCGAAATTTCTGAGGACGGTGGATACGACGATATCCCGCCAACGCAAGTCGCCAACATACTCGAGGCTCTTTACGACGGAATCTGGCTAGAGCTTTTGACTTACCCCGAGAATTTTCAACGTTCTGTTGCCCGGGATCACATCACCGCCTTCCTTTCCAAGGTCTACCCGGATCACTTTCGAATGCCCGTGTTCAACAACGGTGATTGAAACAGAACGGCTCTCAAACCGGAAACTTCAAAAAAAATCATCCAGCGAATGACGCAGCTAAATAAGGCTAAAAATATGGGTAGGGACTCTCGCTACGACATCCTTTTCGAACCAGTCCAAATCGGGCCGGTTACTGCGCCAAATCGGTTTTATCAGGTACCACACTGTACCGGTATGGGCTGGCAATACCCGCGCACACTTGCCGCGATGCGCAAAGTGAAGGCGCAAGGCGGATGGGGCGTCATATGCACGGAATACAACTCTATCCATCCATCATCTGACGACCTGCCGCACCCTTATGCGTCGCTTTGGGATGACAGTGATGTTCGGGCGCATGCGCTTATGACCGATGCGGTTCACGAATACGGTAGCCTTGCAGGGGCTGAGCTTTGGTACGGAGGCGCCAACTCGAACAACTTGTTTTCCCGCTTGCCGAGCATGGATGTAGACAGTCGCCCCAATGCGAAAGGGCACCCTTTTCAGACACGCGCAATGGACAAGCAGGACATCCGGGATTTACGCCGCTGGCATCGAAAGGCCGCTATAAGGGCACGAGACGCGGGTTTTGACGTTGTCTATGTTTACGCAACGCACGGATACCTGATCTCGAACTTTCTACATCCGCGCGTGAACACGCGCAGCGACGAATATGGTGGCAGCTTAGAAAACAGGGTGCGACTTACTCGGGAGTTAATTCAGGAAACCAAAGACGCCGTTGGCGACCGGTGCGCTGTGGCCGTTCGGTTCTCGGCAGACGAAGAGATCGGCGAGGATGGCCAGCCAATCTATGGTGAGCGACGAGAGATGTTTGAGATGCTCTCTGACCTGCCGGATTTGTGGGATATCAACATCGCAGATTACTCTGTCGAGATGGGTGTGTCCCGTTTTACCAAAGAGGCCGCACTTGAACCTTACATGCATTGGGTCAAATCCGTGACGGACAAGCCCGTCGTGACCGTTGGTCGTTTCACGTCGCCGGATACCATGGTCTCGCAAGTCAGGCGGGGGATTACGGATTTCATTGGGGCTGCGCGCCCGTCGATTGCTGATCCATACCTTCCCAAAAAGATTGAGGAAGGGCGCTTGTCCTCGATCCGCGAGTGTATCGGATGCAATGTTTGTTACGCCAGTGACTCGATAGGGGTACCTATTCGATGCACTCAGAACCCAACAATGGGGGAGGAGTGGCGCAAAGGATGGCACCCTGAAATCATTCGTGAGAAACCCTCAGATGCACGCGTTCTGATCGTAGGGGCAGGCGCTGCTGGACTGGAAGCAGCACGGGCACTTGGCGTGCGTGGGTATGATGTTCAATTGGCAGAAGCTACTCGTGAGTTGGGTGGCAGGGTCTCTCGCGAAGCGGCTCTGCCTGGAATGAGCGAGTACATTCGCGTCAAAGATTATCGCGAGCAGCAATTGATCGAGATGCCCAACGTTGAAATCTACCGTGAAAGCCCGCTGACAGTTGACGATATCTTGGCTGTTGATGCTGACCACGTTGCGATCGCAACCGGCGCGACCTGGCGGAAGGATTATTTTGACGAAGAACGTTTTGTCCCGGTCGCAGAAGGAGCCGTCCTAAGTCGCGTTTTCACCCCCGATGACATCATGGATGGAAAGCTTCCCGATGGACCGACGCTCGTTTTCGATGGGGACGGCTACTACATGGCCAGCGTTATCGCTGAGAAAATACGGGCTCAGGGAAATGCCGTCACGCTGGTTACACCATCTGACAGTGTTTCTGACTGGGCCGAAAAAACGTCCGAACGTTGGCGCATCCGAACGCATCTGCTTCGATTGGGGGTTGAGGTCCTGCCGTCAAAGTCGCTCAAGCATTTCGATGGCGAAATCGCAGAGTTGGAGTGCACCTATGGTGGGCCAAGTGTGACCGTTCCGGTTGCCAATATTGTTATGGTTACTGCTCGGAAGCCAAATGATGGCCTCTACAGCGGATTGCTAGGGCGGATGAGTTTTGAGGACTTGAAGTTTAGCCTTCGTCGTATTGGTGATTGTGACGCTCCGGCGATAATTGCGGCAGCGGTTTATTCAGGCCATCGATACGCCCAGGAGTTGGGCGAGGCGGTGGATAAGGACATTCCACTTTTACATGACCGAGTGGATGTCGGGCATTAGCTCATTTGACTGTATTACGCGATCTCGATTGAACGCATAAAAAAACAAGGAGAAACCATCCATGCCAGAAGGCTTAACTATCCGTCCGCTCGAATTGCGAGACAACGAACAGTGGCGCCGACTGTGGACAGCATACTTGGATTTCTACGAGACCTCTGTCCCAGAAGAAGTCTATGAGGTTTCCTTCAATAGACTGTTGTCAACGGATGCAGGCGAATACAATTGTCTGATCGCTGAGTTGGACGGAAAACCGGTTGGATTAGCGCACTATCTCTACCATAGGTTCATGTGGTCGGTGGAGGATACGTGTTATCTTATGGATCTTTTCACTGATCCAAAGGTCAGGGGAAAAGGCGTTGGTCGAGCTCTGATCGACTCTGTCTTCCAGATCGCCAAGCAGGACGGTGTTCCAACCACCTACTGGACAACTCAAGAATTCAACTACGCAGGTCGAGTTCTGTACGACAAGGTGGCTAAAAAAACGCCATTTATTGTCTATGAAAAAGACGAATAACTTGTGCCGTCTTGCCGAAAAAAACATCTTGTTGCGGGGAGGGGTTTAGTAGCCTTCTTCCATGCAAAATCGATCCCAGAAAAATAATTCAAAACCAGCCGTGGGGCTACTTGATTGGCGGTGATGCTGTATGTTCAGTTCCCATTGTCGCCCCGAGTAGTGAAGATTTTTTTGCACGTTGAAGGATCGACGTAAGCAAGGAAATCGTCCTGTATTGGCGGCACCGCTGCGACGCCATGCTCGCGTCAGAGGTTCGAACAAATACTGTTCGATAATTGCGGATGTCTTGTCAGTAGTATTTGGTCTAACGCGGAGTTCGATGGCCTGCTTGCAACACGACATTGTCGGTTGCTACGGCTGTTGAAGCCCTGTCTCGCGCGTGCTGTATTGGAAAACGGTCGATGGGTAGAGATGGATGCTTTGTTTTTTGATTTCCAGTAGCCGCAAACCGGCGAAAACCGAGCGAACCGACCCTAATTGGGAAGGAATAGATTTTCACCTGCATCTCAGGCCTGACCAACGGATCCACTGTGATATTAGGAGAGCACATGTCCGCTTTTGACCAAACCGCAACCTCCTTTACCAAAGCCTCGGATTTCCTGGTCGCAGCGCTGAAGGCTGAAGGTGTTGAGTATGTTTTCGCTGTCCCGGGCGAGGAAAACCTTGACGTGCTGGAGTCTTTGAGAAGGTCCAAAATTGAACTTGTTCTTACTCGCCACGAACAAGGAGCGGCATTCATGGCGGCGACTTATGGGCGTTTGACGGGTAAAGCTGGGGTATGCATGGCGACACTTGGGCCTGGTGCCACGAACTTTGCGACGCCTGCAGCTTACGCGCATCTGGGTGGGATGCCGTTGGTCATGATCACGGGCCAAAAGCCGATCAAGAAATCGAAACAGGGCCAGTTTCAAATCATTGATGTGGTGGGTTTGTTCGACCCGATTTGCAAGATGTCCAAGCAGATTGTTCACGGCAACACCATCCCCTCGTTAATCCGCGAAGCGTTTCGTGTCGCGCAAGAGGAGCGTCCTGGCGCCGTTCTATTGGAACTTCCCGAGGATATAGCGGCCGAAGATACCACCGATCCGGTCCTGCAACCCCATCCGCGCTACTACGCCGTGGCTGGTGACACGGTGCTGAATGAGGCGGCCGAGATGATCCGCTCGGCTGAAATGCCTTTGCTTTTGTTGGGGGCGGGAGCCAACCGAAAGCATGCTCGCAGCGCACTTAGTAAGTTTGTGAATGACACGCAGATTCCTTTCTTTGACACTCAGATGGGTAAAGGCGTGGTCGACGAGCGGTCTGATCTGTTTTTGGGAACGGCAGCCTTATCCGATGGGGACTATCTGCACTGCGCGATCGAACGCGCTGATCTGATTATCAATGTGGGTCACGACGTCGTGGAAAAACCGCCATTCTTCATGAAAGAAGGCGGGACCAAGGTGATCCATGTGAACTACAAGGCCGCGCAAGTTGACCAGGTTTATTTCCCGCAGGTCGAGGTTGTCGGCGATCTTGCGCAATCCATCGAACGACTGGGGAAAAAGCTTGGTGGCCCACTGGATTTTGACCGCAGCTACTTTGAGCGGGTCAAACAGGAAACCGATGTGCACATCTCCGAAGGCGCAGATGATCCGCGGTTCCCGGTAATCCCACAGCGATTTGTGGCTGACACGCGTAAGGTCATGCGCGACAGCGATATCATTGCGTTGGACAACGGCATTTATAAAATTTGGTATGCCCGCAATTATCAGGCTTACCAACCTAATACCGTTTTACTGGATAATGCACTGGCCACAATGGGAGCCGGCCTACCCTCAGCTATGATGGCAGCCAAGCTCTATCCTGACCGTCGTGTGATGGCGATTTGTGGAGACGGCGGATTTATGATGAATAGTCAGGAGGTTGAAACGGCCGTTCGCCAAGGCCTCAGTCTGGTTGTGACCATTCTGAACGACAGCTCGTATGGGATGATCCGGTGGAAGCAATCTCACGCCGGGTTTGAAGATTGGGGGCTGGAGTTTAACAACCCTGATTTTGTGCAATATGCCAGAAGCTATGGCGCGACCGGCCACCGGGTGGAGCGAACCGAGGATCTGGTACCCACCTTTGAGCAAGCGTTCGCAGTAGGTGGCGTACACCTGATCGATCTTCCTGTTGATTACAGTGAAAACCAACGCGTACTGATTGACGAACTGGCCGAAAAGGTCTGTTTGATCTGATCCGTTTTTCGAAGTTTGGTCGAAGCGATTGGGCTGGAGTCGGGCAGAGCGTGAAAACACCAGGTCTACGCGGTTTGTGTGTCGTAAGACCGAGACGGTTTCCTGCACCAGCGGCACCTGGAACGCCTTCTCGACCAGAACATCCGGATTGAACCGCCGGGAAAAATCCGAATAGACCAGTTTGGCCGGCACCTGCTTGTTTGGCGGCAGAGAACCGGGTAAGCGGAAAATCCGCGTGATGTCGGTCACGCACGGGTCCGTCAGTCCGCCCTCGGACGCGCTGCGCAGGACCGTGGCGACCTCGCTAGGGTCGCGCACAATTCGGTTCAGGGCGTAAACCCATTGCGTGGACCCCGGCTTAGTTTCGAGGATGAGCGTGGGCTTGACCGGCGGCTCCTTGATCCGGACGCCGTTCTTCACCTCGCCCACGTCGTCCAGACCGATCAGCGGCGTCCCAGTCCAGCGTTCCTTGCGCCGCCGGAAGTCATGCGCAGTGGTGGGCGTGTTGAATTCGAACAAGTGCAGGGAGAAATGCGTGTCCGCCCCGGTCAGAATACTGAAGGGCCACGGGCGGGCGACATATGCGCCGCTCTTGTATTGAACGCCAATGCACACGCTCTCTGTGGGGCCGATATCGTAGACCGACCGGGTGAACAGTTTTTCCAGAAACTCATCCATAGTGCATCTCCGACAATACGGACGCCAAGCGTTTCTCGGCGGGGGTCGTCATTGCGCGGCGTCGGATTTCAACGGCGCGTTGTTCTCGCGGTGATAGCGGACCGCTCCGCCAAACTTTACGAATGGAATTTTTGGATGTTCCCTCAGCCGGTCCTTGCGCAAGAAGGACAAGCTTAGTTGAAGCTCCGCCGCCTTCTGATGCTCGGTCAGCATTACTGCGTCGGCAGGCGGGGTGTCGGGATAAATGGACATTTCAGCACCTTCGATTCGTTTAAGGTGCCACCCAATATTCCCATTTTTTCACGTGTGGCTACAGTCTTGCTTTCCAAGTGCGCGCACTTGGAAAACAAAGTCTTTCAGGGGCTGAAACGCGACCAACTTTCGACTTCGAGACGGGCCCTACCGGGTGTAAGACCTTTGTTTCGTTTTTGTAGGTACCTGCGGGCCGTTTCAAGTCGCCGTCCGGTGAGCTTGCAAAACTCTCGGATAAAAGAGTTTCGCTGAGTTGGTTCGAGGGGCCACATGTCGGCAAAGACGGGGGCTACTCTCACGAGCAGATCAGTGTACTCAAGTTCCGACACCTTCGGGCGAGCAGGGTCGGATCGCTCGAGAGCTATCTCAACGAGTCGCCGAACGACATGCCAACGACTGTCAGCAGCAGCAGCGGCGACGGCGTTCTTGATGAGCGCGGCCGTCGTTTGCTGCTTCGCGTCGGGTTTGTTGGCCATCTCCATTGCCATTATCATCGCTATCATTTTTAGGTCGCGTGATGTCAGGTCGTCGGGGGTCATGACAGCAGACCGGTCTCGATACGCTCGGCAAATTCGTGGAGTTGGGGGCGTAAAGATTTTGCATAGGCTTCGGTGATGTCACCCGTGCTATGACCCACCAGCATCTTAATCGCTACACTCGGTACGCCAATCATCTCAGCGGTGGAAATGTAGGTCCGCCGCAGATCATGCGGTGTGATGTCGCCGACGCCGATGCGTTTCAGGGCCTTGCGAGGGTCGCGGGCTGGCCCACTTCCCCGCACTGCCGGGAACACCCATTCGTCAGACGCGCCGCGCTGGGCGTCAAGGATGGAGCGCATTCCGGGCGTTATCGGGCGTTTGAGTTCCACGCCCGCCTTCATCCGCTCGGCGGGAATGGTGATGACATTGGCCCCGACTTCCATCCAGCGCAGATGCAGGATTTCATCGCGGCGACAACCCGTCAGGAACAGCATCTGCAAGGCACGATACAGAGTGCCAGTCGGCCCGAGGTGAACCGCCAGACGCTCGGCCTCTGTCCACCACAGCGGGCGCTCAGTCGGTGTAAGCGCACCCTCGCGAGGAGGTGTGGGCTTAACCGCCTTGCGCTTGCCTGTCAGCTTGCTCACCGGGTTGGGAGATGGCTCCTGTCCTGCGGGATGGGCGTCGGCCCATGACTGCCACAGCGCCCGAACCGAACGCAGTGCGTTGGACGCCGAGGCCGGGGAAGTCACGCCCAGCATGCGGCGGTATTCGTCCCGCACCATCTCGGGCGTAATGTCGCTCATCCTTACATCGGCGAGAAACATCCGTTTCACGGCGTACCCGTAGCTTTCGATGGTGGAGGCCCGGACGTGTGGGTTTTCCTGCCCGTGGAATGTGGGCGCACTGTAGATTGTCAAGTCCAAGAGGTCGCGTTCACGTGCGTCCATCGCCGCTCTGTCGGTTGGGCTGAGATAGGTGCCTGCGGCCAACTCAGCCATAATTGCCTGCGCTTTATCGCGGGCAGCTTCGATGGTGCCGGGTTTGGTTGCCGGGGCGAACTCGGCGATACTGATGCGGTACAGCTTGCCCCGCACCTTCCGTTCGACACCCAGCATCCACGCCGAGGTCTGTTTGCGGCACACGAACCCGCGCAAGTCGGTGTCACGCAGCGTGACGCCGGTGGTGTCGGCGAATACCGTGGTCGCGCGGGTGAGGGTCTGCTTGCCGAACCGGAAGCGGCGCGGCTCCTCGGGCTGGGCTTCCGACTTGGGCAGGGGCACTACATTTGCAGACATAGGCGATGGTCCTTTCATCGTCTGGGTCAAGAACCCCGTTCCGATTGCAGTCGGGGCGGGGTTCGTTTTCAGAACACTTGACTGTCGACCTCAGAAATACGCTCAAGGCAACTTTGAGGCAACTCCAAAAATGATAAACCAGGGGTAAGGGGGGTGAAATCAGAGCACTCAGAACGAGGCTATAGTCATTATTTTTATATCCTTATCGCAATGTGTGGGTAATAGGGGAAAAGGTAGTGCACTTGATTGTGGATCCAGAGGTCCCCTGTTCAAGCCAGGGAGGCGGTACCACTTCTCCCTAATATATCCCCGCGCAATGTATTGAAATTCCGTGTCGGAACGAAAAACGGGCTTGCTTTTGCAAACCCGTCATTGGTTGTTTTCTAACGCTGGTGGGTCAGCGGGCGAGGTTCAGACGGAACCTCAGCTTGGCTTTTTGTGCTGTCGGCAGGTGGCGGTTCAGTCGTTTGTTGACCAGACTGAATCCCCAGACGATCACCAGCGTCAGCAGAATGAAGTAAAAGGCCAGAATCGGGTAGGGGACGAACGGGTTAAAGGTCTTGTCCGCAAAATAGCTGGCGTAATACAGGGCGTCGCCTCGTTGTTGCCAGGCCGGGAATGCCGAGAAAAAGACCAGCGTTGTAGACTGAAACAGGAAGATCGCCTCGTTCGTGTAGGCAGGCCACGCGAGCCGCAGCATGGTGGGCCAAATGATGCGGCGGAATCGGGACCAGCCAGACATGCCATAGGCATCGGCGGCTTCTATGTCGCCTTTGGGAATGGATCGCAGGGCACCGTAGAAAATCTCGCCTGAATAGGCTGCCGTGTTCAGGAACAGCACGATCAGCGCCCCAAGCCACGCCGAGGTGAACGCATCGAACATCGGGTAGGACTTCTTCAGCGACAGGAACAGGAAGTACGCAAAGAAGAATTGGATGAACAAGGGCGAGCCGCGGAAGATAAAGATGAACCATTCCGAGGGTTTGCGAAACCATTTGTTCGGTGACGCTTTGCCCAGTGCCACGGCCGTTGCCAGAAAGAAGCCGGTGGTCAGAGCCACAATCCCGAAATAGATATTCCAGATCATCCCCGAGCCGATCAGGGTGAAATGCTCGCACAGCGTAAAGTCGGTTTTGGGAAGCAAGCGTTCACCAATTCCGATTGAGCGCAGGCCGTAGTCCTGAATGGTTTGCAAGCAGCTCATGCGGTCGTCTCCTTGCGCAGCAGCTCTCCGCCAGAGGTGGCTTGGCCGTGAGACAGGCGACGCATCAGTTTCTCAAGCCCGATCTCTGAAATCCGGGTCATGCCAAGGTAGAAGATCAGCAAGAACAGGAAGTACCACATGCGCCAGTCGCCATGCGGGTAATCGGTGAACCGCGAAGTCTTGGTGCCTCCAAGTTCGCGGGCCCAATAGACGATGTCTTCGATGCCAAGCAAGAACAGCAGTGGCGTCGCCTTGATCAGAACCATCCAGAGGTTTGAGAGGCCGGGCAGGGCGTAGACCCACATCTGGGGCACCAGGATGCGCCAAAAGGTCTGACGAGGGGTCAGGCCGTAAGCTGCGGCTGTTTCCAACTGGGCGTGCGGCACGGCCCGCATCCCACCGAACAGGACGTTGGCCGCAAAAGCCCCGAACACGATCGAAAACGTGATGACGGCGAGGAAAAACCCGTATGTCTCATGCACCCATTCGGGCGCGCTGCCCAGTGGCAGTTTGGCAGCCTGACAGACGAGGAAATCGTTGCCCTGTCTTACCGGTTCTGACCAATCCGGGCACAAAACCTGATGTCTGGTCCACTCGAACGCCTGATCAAGCGCGATCACGAAGAAAAGAAAGAATGCGATGTCCGGCACGCCGCGCACGATAGCGATATACCCCTTTCCCAGCCAACTGAGCGGTAGGAAATGCGATCGTGCGGCCATTGCACCAGCGAAGCCGAACCCCAGCGCTACGGGGGCTGTCACCGCCAGCAGAGCCAGCACTTTGACAAACGACAGGTAGAAAGACCAATGCACGCCGTTGGTCAGATAGCAGGAAAACCATCGGAATGTGCCGAGCGTATCGGGATCAGCGCAGTAGGAGAACATTAGGCGTCTTTCAAACGTCTGGCCCGGTCCAAAACCGGGGTGGTCCGGCGCACAAAGCGCCGAACCGGTGTCAAAAAGGCTTAGTTGGTTACGATCGAACCGTCAGCACCATAGGTCGGAACGCCTTCGCCGAACCATTTGACCAGCAGTTCGTTCAGGCTACCGTCCTCTTTCATCGAGGTGATGGCCGCATCGAACTTGCCGCGCAGTTCGGCGTCGCTTTCGCGCAGACCCATGCCAACGCCACCGCCCAGCGGAACGTCAGGTCCGACGAAGATCAGTTCGCCAGCCGATTCCTCAACCAGTGGTGCCAGATAGTCTTTGTCGGCGAAAACGGCATCGGCCTCGCCATTGCGGACGGCAGCGATGGTTTCTTCGGGAGTCGCGAACTCGACCAGGGTTGCACCGCTTTCGGCAATGTGACCTGCCTGAATGGTCGCGGTTTGCGCCGCCACGATACCGCTGTCCAGATCAACGCCGTCCGAGGCCGCTACGTAAGCCGATGCGGTGGGCGGAAAGTAGTTCTGGGTAAAGTCGATAACCTCGTCGCGCTCATCCGTGATCGACATGCCCGCGATGATGGTGTCGTAGTTGCCCGAGACCAGGTTCGGGATGATCGAATCCCAATCGTTCTTGACCCATTCGCACTCGAGATTGGCGCGTTTGCACAACTCATCACCTACTTCACGCTCGAACCCGTCGATTTCGCCGGCATCGTTGATGAAGTTATACGGAGGGTAGGCGCCCTCGGTTCCCATGCGGACGGTGTCAGCCATCGCGATGCCCGCGGTCAGCGCCAGTGCTGCTGTGGTCAGAATCAGGTTTTTCATTGGTATCTCCCCAGTTGGTTCTGTCCTGAAATTATGCCGCCTTGGTGGCGGAGAGAAAGCCCTGAAGCCGTGCGGATTCAGGGGTCGTGAAGATGTCTTCCGGCAAGCCTTCTTCTTCTATGAGGCCTTGGTGAAGGAAAACAACGTGGCTTGAAATATCGGCTGCCATTTTCATGTCATGGGTGACAATGATCATGGTCCGGCCCTCGGCGGCAAGATCCTTGATGACCTTGATCACCTCTTGTTCAAGTTCGGGGTCCAGCGCCGAAGTCGGTTCGTCGAACAGCAGGGCTTCGGGTTCCATGCAAAGCGCACGGGCTATGGCTGCGCGCTGCTGCTGGCCGCCCGATAGCTGGGCAGGGTAGGAATCACACTTGTCGCCAATGCCTACTTTCTCCAGGTACGTTCGAGCACTGTCTTCGACTTCGGCCTTGTCGCGCCCCAAAACGGTGATGGGGGCTTCCATCACGTTTTGCAGAATCGTCATGTGGGCCCATAGATTGAACTGCTGGAAAACCATCGACAGGTTGGTGCGGATACGCAGGACCTGCTTGGCATCGGCGGGGCGGCGGTGATGCAGATTGCCCGCCCATCGCACCGGTTCACCTTTGAACAGGATTTCCCCCTGTTGGCTGTCCTCCAACAGGTTGCAGCAACGCAGAAGGGTGGACTTGCCTGATCCGGACGAGCCGATCAGGGACACGACATCGCCGCGTCTGGCCGTAATATCCACCCCTTTCAGCACCTCAAGATTGCCGAAACTCTTGTGTAGGTTTTTGATCTCGATGACCGGAGTGGAATCTGTCACGGGAGCCCTGAGTGTTATTGGTGTCGGTGCGGTACTAGGGCTTAATTTTCAGAGCAATGCAATGCGCAAATGACGCGTTCCGGGTCAGAAACCGCCAAATTGACCAGAGGTTGTTGCCAAATCGGTCAGGTATTGAGCAGTTCAGAGGCCGCGGGCACAGGATTGGGAACTGCCAAATAATCGGTGGCAGGGATGGAAATCAGCCCCCGCAAATGCAGCAAATCTCGGTCCTGTTCGGCAAGCGAACGTATCGCGGCGCGAACGGCCTGTGCGATGGCCTGCGGATCTTGTGTCGCAGCCGTTATGTATGGCAAGGCCGGTGTCGCAGACGTCGCTGCAACATCGCGCAGGGCGGCCCCAATGTCGGTATGCTCTTTGAGCAGTTCCCACGTAACAGCGTCCAGACAGGCGAAATCTGCGCGTCCTTCCGCGACATACTGGGCCGACACCGCGTGGCCTCCGGTCTGTAAAACTTTCGCGGGCAATCGACTGTTGTGGGTCAGGTGAACCATCGGAGCAGCCCAGCCCGACTGGGACAAAGGCTCATTGAAGGCAAATGTGCCGCTTACAAGCTGGTCCAGACCGCGTGGATCGTCCCGCCGGGCAACAAAGATCGAACGATAATATCCCGGGGGGCACCCGTCCAAACCATAATCCGGCGTTCCAACCAGCTTGACCCCGCCGTGCAGTCGCGTGCGGTAGGGCATTCCACAGGTTTGTGCGAACAGCAGGTCGGGACTTTGCCACACGTCCCAGACATCTTCGTCTCGGGTAAGGTGAGAGGGGCCAAAACCCAGGTTTTCGCGAATCAATGACCAAAAGCGATCATTTGCGGATCGCAGCGCGGGCATGTCGTACATGCCCAGCATGGCTATCACGATTTGGCCGCCTTTTGCCGCGCCCGGGCCGAGTCGACATCGCTGACCCCTAGCAAGCTCACCACCAAACGAAGCAGGGAATCTTCCTCACCCGTGCGGTGCCCGTCGGCCAGCGCAACCGACCACAGCGCCTGAACCACCGCCAGACGGTCGTCATATGCAACGGCTTCCTTGATCGCGCGTGTAAATCGAACCGTGTCCGGGGCTTCGGCCTCAAGGTCTTCGGCGCGGGCGCGTAGCGCGGCGGCCTCAAACGGCGACAGTCCATAACGCTCGGCAGAGATACGGTCGATTCGCGACATCTCGCTGTCGGCATAATCATTGTCGGACCTGGCAATGCGCACCAGCAGGGCGGTCAAGGCCAGACGTGCATCATCATCGGCAAGCGGGTCGGGCTGTGGCTGTGTCAGCCGGGACAGGAAATCACTAAACATGCGCAAGATATAGAGGCCGCCTAAGTTTCTTCCAAGCGCCTTTGGACCCGATCGCGCGCTGTCTGACTGTCCTTGAAGCTCAGGCCCATTGCGATGCGAGCTTCTTCGACGATTTTCATCTCACCTTCATCCGAATTTCCGTCGGCCAGCACAACCTCCCAAAGAGCGTCAAGAGCGGCAAGGCGTTCGTGCAGGTCGGTGGTTTCCCGGATCAGTTTTCCGAACGTATCCGTTTCGGGCGCCGCCGCGTGCAGCTTTTCGCAAGTGGCGCGAACTTTGGCCGCCTCGATCGCGTTGTGCTGATAGAGGCGAGCCAGGATACGGTCGATCAGGCTGATTTCTTCCAGTTTGTAATCGCGATCTGCCTGCGCAACGCGAACCATAAGTGCGCCCAAAGCCAGTTCAGCGTCCGGGTCGGGAAGGTTGTCATGCTGCGGCGGGCGAAAAGCCTGAAAGAACTTTTTCAACATGGTGCGAGGTTATTCCATATTTTGTAGACCGCCAAGCGTGGACAACACGTCATAGGCGTAAATCGTCAAAAGTCCGCCTGCGGCGGATCGGCCAATTGCCTTATTCTGTTATCTTAGTTCAGAGCCTCTTTAGCCTTTTCCTGCAGCCACGCCAGCATATTCCTGTACGGAACCGGGCCATAGCTGATCCGCGCCACACCCAGAGAAGCGAGGGTGGACTTGTCCGGAGTTCCGGGCAACGCAATGATATTGAGCGGCATATCGGTTGAGTCCACCAATTCTGCAATCATAGCTTCATCCTTCAGGCCGGGGGCGAAAAAGCCGCTTGCACCGGCGTCTGCATAAGCTGCGGCGCGGGCCATTGCTTCGTCCAACATGGCCCTGTCATGTGTGTCCGGATGGGCCTTTAGGAATATGTCCGTGCGCGCATTTATGAATGCAGGGATACCTGCAGCGTCGCAGCCCTCGCGCATGGCCCCGACCCGCGCGGCCTGCGTTTCAATGTCATAAAGTTTATTCGTACCAACGACTTGATCCTCGAAGTTAAAGCCGACAACGCCCGTTTCCAACGCGCGCTGAGCATTGACGACGATCCCCACGGTATCCTCGGCATAAGCTCCTTCGATGTCCATTGTTACCGGTACGTCCACCGCGCCGACGATCCTGCGCGCATTTTCCAGCGCCAATTCAAAGGGGATATTCTGCCCGTCCGCGTAACCTTGCGCCATGGCAACCGGCGCGCTTCCGGTGGCAATAGCCTTGGCGCCAGCATCGCTTACGGCAGCGGCACTGCCAGCGTCCCAGATGTTATAGAGTACAACCGGATCGCCCTTTTTGTGCAAGGCTGCAAATGTCTCTGCGCGCGTGACCTGATCTGCCATGACCATCCTCCTGTCGCCGTGGTGAGGACAGTTAAATGCGCAAACGGTCGGTGCGTACAGGTTTTTTCGCACCGACCGCTAAATCGCAGAAGTGTTAGGAATGTCAGACCAGACGAGAGGTGTCTTTGGCGGCCCGCACAAAATCACGGAATAGGGGGTGAGGATCGAAGGGTTTCGATTTCAGTTCCGGATGGTACTGCACCCCGATGAACCACGGGTGATCCGACCATTCCACGATTTCCGGCAGACGTCCGTCAGGGGACATGCCCGAGAATTTTAGTCCGGCCTTTTCCAACTGCTCGCGGTATTTGATGTCGACCTCATAGCGGTGGCGGTGACGCTCTTCGATGTTGGTGCCGCCGTAAACCTCGGCCACTTTCGAGCCATCGGCCAGAACCGCATCATATGCGCCCAGTCGCATAGTGCCGCCTTTGTCATCACCGACCTTGCGTTCCACCTTGTGGTTGCCCTGAACCCATTCCTTCAGGTGATAAACCACGGGTTCAAAACGCTTTTTGCCTGCTTCGTGGTCGAATTCTTCGGAACCCGCCTCTTTGATGCCAGCCGCGTTCCGGGCGGCTTCGATAACGGCCATCTGCATGCCAAGGCAGATACCCAGATAGGGAACCTTATGCTCACGCGCGTATTGCGCTGCCTTGATCTTGCCTTCCGTGCCGCGCTCGCCGAACCCGCCGGGGACGAGGATGGCATGGAAGCCTTCCAGATGCGGCGCGGCGTCTTCGGTGTCGAACACCTCGGCGTCAACCCACTCGACCTTGACCTTGACGCGGTTGGCCATGCCGCCATGGGTCAGAGCCTCGGCAATCGACTTATAGGCATCTTCCAACTGAGTGTATTTGCCGACGATAGCGACCTTCACCTCGCCCTCGGCGTTATGGATGCGGTCGCTGACGTCTTCCCATTTCGTCAGATCAGGTTTCGGGGCAGGGCTGATCTGGAAGGCGTCCAGAACGGCCTGATCCAGACCTTCCTTGTGATACGCCAGCGGCGCATCGTAGATCGTGCTCAGGTCCTGCGCCGCGATAACGCTGTCAGGGCGCACGTTGCAGAACAGGGCCAGCTTTTCGCGTTCTTTCTTTGGGATCGGACCTTCTGACCGGCAGACCAGAATATCGGGGGCCAGACCAATCGAGCGCAGTTCCTTGACCGAGTGCTGGGTCGGCTTGGTTTTCAACTCACCGGACGCCTTGATGTAGGGCAGCAGCGTCAGGTGCATGAACATACATTGGCCACGCGGCTTGTCCTGGCTGAACTGACGGATGGCTTCAAAGAAGGGCAGACCTTCGATGTCACCTACGGTGCCGCCGATCTCACACAGCATGAAATCGACCTCATCCTCGCCAATGGCGATGAAGTCCTTGATCTCGTTGGTGACGTGCGGGATCACCTGAATGGTCTTGCCGAGGTAATCGCCACGGCGCTCTTTTTCCAACACGTTGGAATAGATCCGCCCCGAGCTGACCGAGTCGGTCTTGCGCGCGGCCACGCCCGTAAACCGTTCGTAGTGCCCAAGGTCCAGATCGGTCTCGGCCCCGTCATCGGTGACGAACACTTCGCCATGCTCAAATGGCGACATGGTGCCGGGGTCGACGTTCAGATAAGGGTCCAGCTTGCGCAGCCGGACCGAGTAGCCCCGAGCCTGCAACAGCGCGCCCAAAGCCGCCGAAGCCAGTCCTTTTCCCAAGGACGAAACCACACCACCAGTGATGAAAATAAATCGCGCCATAGTTTTTCGGCTGCTCCCGTGAGACGTCAAAATAAGCTGCCCGGCGGTTCCGAAAAACCGCTGCATCACGGGACTTCACGTATAAAGGATTCGCGCCAAAAGCGCAAGAGAACCGCAAGATGCTGTTGCAGTCCTCTTTCAGGTTTCTAGGTTTGGTAGATCAGTCGGCTTGCGGGATCAGCGGCGCGTTGTCGCCCTGTGCCGGAGGCAGCAGATCATCCGCTTCGGGAACCGTTGTTTCGCTTTCTTCGGTCGCTGCCGGAGCCGGAACGCCCAGACGATCGATAACCGAACTTCCCGATGATTTCTGCGCCGCCAGAATAGTCAGCGTGATCGACGTGACGATAAAGCAAGCGGCCAGAATCCATGTGACCTTACCCAACGCAGTCGCCGCAGCACGGCCACTCACGGCGCCGCCACCGCCGCCACCCATGCCGAGGCCACCTCCTTCGGACCGCTGCATCAGAACAACGGCGATCAGGCCCAGAGCCAGAAGAAGATGGATGATGAGAACGACGTTTTCCATGGTGGTCCTGTACAGCGTGACGTGTATCGCGAGGTACTTATGCAAGTTTGGTTCCGGGGGCAAGTCACGAGTTCTCATCACACGCCTTGATGTGGCAGATCACACCAAAGGGGCTGGACAGATTGGCAGATGGTGGCGCAACCTTCCGCTATGCCGCACGATAATCACGACCACCCACACGCCTTGCTGCCGCCCGAACCCGCTCTGCGGGTCAAGGCTCTGGAAACGATTCTGACCCGGAAGGGACTGATCGACCCGGCGGCGTTGGATGAAATCATCGACACCTATCAAAACAAGATAGGACCAAAAAACGGCGCACGGGTCGTTGCGAAGGCTTGGACAGATCCAGAATTCAAGCGAGCCTTGCTAGAGGACGCAACGCCAGTCGTCGCCGAGCTTGGTTTCTATGGGCGTCAGGGCGAGCACATCGTCGTGGTCGAAAATACGCCCGAGCAGCACAACATGGTCGTTTGCACGTTGTGCAGTTGTTATCCGTGGCCGCTGCTTGGTATTCCGCCCGGCTGGTATAAATCTGACGCCTATCGCGCCCGAACGGTGCGCGAGCCTCGAAAGGTGCTGGCAGAGTTCGGGGTTGTGCTGCCAAGTGGAACAGCTGTGCGTGTTTGGGATTCGACTGCCGAGATTCGCTACCTTGTCTTGCCTATGCGACCTGTCGGATCGGAAGGGCTGGACGAGGACGAACTGGCCGCTCTGGTGACACGAGACAGTATGATCGGCACTGGACTGCCCAGGGTTCCCTCATGACACGCGCACACGACATGGGCGGGCGGTTTGGAGACGGTCCCGTGTTGCCAGATGGGGAAGACGCCCCCGTCTTTTCCCAAGAATGGCACGGGCGCGCTTTGGCGGTCACTCTGGCCGCAGGGTTCTTGGGGCAATGGAATATAGACATCTCCCGGCACGCGCGCGAAAGGCTTTCACCCAAAGATTACGCTCGGTTTTCCTACTACGAAAAGTGGATATCTGCGCTGGCCGATCTGCTGGTTGAACGGGGCGTCCTGACGGTGGATGACTTGGCCGGTAGGGACGCACCACAAGACTTGCATCCGCTGAGGTCGCGCATGTTGCAAGCAGATGCTGTCGCTGGCGCATTGTCCAGAGGCGGCCCAGCAGACCGTGCCTCGGGTGTGCCGGTGAAATTTACAGTGGGACAAAGCGTCCGAACTGTTCGTCCTAGCGCGAACCGACTTGTTGATGGCGGGCACACGAGGCTGCCGAGCTATGCGGCTGGGGCAGAGGGGCGGATTCTGCGTTTGCACGGCACGCACGTATTTCCAGACTCCAACGCTCATGGCCTCGGAGAAGCGCCGGAGCCTCTATTCGCAGTGGTCTTTCTGGCGTCTGAACTATGGACGAACCCGGAAAACCCGCGGGATGAGGTCATTCTCGACCTTTGGCAAAGTTACCTGGAGCCCACATGAGCCACAGCGATAACCAATCAGCACCACAGCCAGTCTTTGACGAACCCTGGCATGCTCAGATTTTTGCTATGACAGTCGCATTGAACGAGGCTGGACGATTGGATTGGTCCGACTGGGCCGCGCGGTTTTCGGCAACTCTGCAGCGCTACAGATTGGATCGGGAACTGAACGGTGGGGACGATTACTTCCGCGCTTGGCTGGATACGTTGGAACAGTTTCTGGCTGAGCAGGGTGCCACCCAGTCCGGGGAACTCGCGAACATAAGTGCTGCTTGGAGAGAAGCCTATTTGACTACACCCCACGGGCAGCCGGTGGTATTGTCTGGTCTGCCGTAGGGGGCGCTGCCCCCGCCGCCCGTTCCGGGCGACTCCCCCGGGATATTTTCAGCCAGATGAACAAGGGATCCGAACTTCATCTGGCTCGTAAATATCCCCGCCGGAGGCACCGCGCGTAGCGCGGTTCTGAACTGCGGCGAATTACCGGTTTCCCTGCGGCTGTCACATCGTTATACGAGCCGAGTTTGATAAATCAGCGCTAAAGGACCGGATATGGCCAATGTGGTTGTTGTCGGCGCCCAATGGGGTGACGAAGGAAAAGGCAAGATCGTCGACTGGCTCAGCGAGCGAGCAGATGTGATCGCGCGTTTTCAAGGTGGGCATAATGCCGGCCATACGTTGGTCATTGATGGCGAAGTGTATAAACTGCACGCGCTTCCCTCGGGCGTTGTACGGGGCGGTAAGTTGAGTGTCATTGGGAACGGCGTTGTTCTCGATCCTTGGCACCTGATCAAAGAAATTGGAACAGTCCGGGCGCAGGGCGTCGAGATCACTCCTGAAACACTGATGATTGCCGAAAACACGCCGTTGATTTTGCCGATCCATGGTGAGCTTGACCGCGCGCGCGAGGAAGCGGCCAGCAAGGGAACGAAGATCGGAACGACCGGTCGCGGCATTGGTCCAGCATACGAGGATAAAGTGGGGCGCCGGTCCGTGCGTGTTGCCGATCTTGCGGATGAAGCCACGTTGGAAGCTCGGGTGGATCGCGCGTTGCAGCACCATGACCCGTTGCGCAAAGGGCTGGGCATCGCGCCTGTCGATCGCGACGCATTGATTGCGGAGCTGAAGGAAATCGCGTCTGAAATCCTACCCTTCGCCGCACCCGTCTGGAAGGTGCTGAACGAAAAGCGCAAGGCAGGTAAGCGAATCCTGTTTGAGGGGGCTCAGGGCGCCCTCTTGGATATCGACTTTGGAACCTATCCGTTTGTGACGTCCTCTAACGTTATCGCGGGGCAGGCGGCCACTGGTGTCGGTATTGGGCCGGGTTCGATCGATTTCGTCTTGGGGATTGTCAAAGCGTATACGACTCGGGTTGGTGAAGGTCCGTTCCCGACGGAGTTGGACGACGCTGACGGTCAGCGCCTTGGAGAGCGCGGCCACGAGTTTGGCACGACCACCGGCCGCAAGCGGCGTTGTGGGTGGTTTGACGCCTGCCTTGTACGCCAAACTTGTGCGACCAGTGGTGTAAACGGGATCTCGCTGACCAAGCTCGACGTATTGGACGGGTTTGAAACACTAAAAATCTGCACTGGGTACGAGTTGGACGGCGAGCATTTGGATTACCTGCCAACCGCGGCTGATCAGCAGGCGCGTTGCACTCCCATCTATGAAGAGATGCCAGGGTGGAGCGAATCCACGGAAGGCGCGCGGAGCTGGGCAGACCTGCCGGCGAATGCGATCAAATACGTGCGTCGGGTAGAAGAACTGATCGAGTGTCCCGTCGCACTCTTGTCCACCAGCCCGGAGCGGGACGACACCATTCTGGTGACCGACCCATTCGCCGACTGATGGTCGACGAAAAGAAGCCCGGCCTTAGCTACAAAGCCCGTCGGCGCTGGTCGCTGGTATTGCTGTTGGTCGGGCTGCCTGCTTACATCGTGGCGGTTGTGACGGTCGTGAACTGGCTCGACCGTCCTCCGATCTGGTTGGAACTTCTGGTTTATGTGGTTCTGGGCGTTTTGTGGGCCTTGCCTTTCAAATTCGTTTTCAGAGGCGTGGGCAAAGAGGACCCCAATCAATCCTCGGACTAGGCGTTTTTCACCGTCTGTTTCCGGCATCAAGCTGCGGCCAGGTGAGGATCGCGCGCGCAAAGGCGTGATACTCGCCTGAAATTTCCTCGGCCAGGCTGAAAGGTGAAGGCCACGGGGTCGTCAGGGTTGCCTCGACCTGTCCAGTGATGAGTTTGAGTTCGGCATGGTGCTTGGTCGCGAGGCGGCGCATTTTCTGGTTCGTGGCCAAGCAAAGCATGTGGACCTCGCGAATCCCCCGGTTTCGGGCCGCCGCTATGATTCGAGACAGCAAGGCGTCTCCTATCCCGCGATCCTGCCACGGCGTTTCGACTGTAAATGCTACTTCTGCAACGTTTTTTGGGCTGTCCGGCACAGTCCGAAGCTCGCCAACCCCGCGAAGGCAGGAATCTGGAAATGCTCCGTAGATCAGCGAAGGGTAGTCAAACATTCCGGCAAGATATGTTTGGACGAAATCCGCATTGACCGGCATGCCAAAACGCGAGGCCAGGGCTTCTGTATCCAAGTTCCTGTAGTGACTTAATATTTTCGGTTTGTCGTAGATTCTAAGTCGTCGTATCGGGAGTTCATACATGGCACGACTCCTGTTTGAATGAACTATTGCAATCCAATTCGTAAACAGGGCAATCGTATCACTTTTCTGCGGCGCAGCATAGTTGGTGTGTCGCTCCGATGTGCCGCAGTCGTACCAAATCGCAAAGCGCACAAAAATAGGGCCGACGCATTGCGCCGACCCTTTGTGTCAGAGGTCAGTAGCAATTAGCCAGCGGCGCGTTCGTCATCGGGGCGGTAGCCGATCTGAGTGGACGCCGCGAACCGACCGCCACCGGCTTTTTCGATTTTACCGTCGCGCAGCAACTGGCCGAACGAACGAAGGCTTTCCTCGCGGTTGAAGTCGTCCTGCTTGAGCGACCGAATCTTGTTCATCAATTGTGGGCGCGAAAACTGTTCCTGACCTTCGATGAACGACAGATACGCTGCTGCGGCCTCCAGAAGTTCGGGCAGGGATTGTGCGCCTTGCTCTTGCGCGAACATTGCAAAGCCACCTTCTTCGCCCAACTGGTTCTCGGCTTCGGTCTGAACACGGCGCGGTGTCACCGGTCCTGCGTCCTCGTCCTGATTGTCGATCCGTTGCTCGGCAACCAGCTTGAGAGGGGCCAGGGCGTCAGACTGAGGACGCATGCTGGTCACCTGAATCTCAGGGCGTCGAGGGCTGACCGCCGAGGTCAGATTGCGATATTCGTCTTCGGCGTCGTCTGCTTTGGGCTTGTCCTTGCGTTCCGCCTCGGTCGCGGCGACTGCTGCGCGAAGGTGAGAATAGGTTTCCCGCTGCGAATTCGACGCCGGATCGTCCATTTGGACCTCGGCCTTGTCCATCAAACGCGTCACATCTTGGTCCGGCGTTGCGGAATCGGGCGCAGGTTCCGCCGCGCGATTTGCAAGAAACGCTTCAACTTCCGAAATCTCGTGCAGCAGGTTTTCTTCATCCTCAGCGCTCAGGATACCTTCCTCGGTGTCGGCGACGGTTTCTTCAAGCTCAGCAGACTCATCGTTCTCAGTATCGTCACTGAGGATGTTGAGAATCTCCTCATCCGCGTTTTCGTCATCTTCCGAAAACAGAACTTCGGGATCAGGTGTTTCTTCCTCGGCCTCATCGTCAAATGCGGCCGGTGCATCTGGCTCGATCGTCTCGTCCGTTTCGGCGTATTCTTCAATCGGCGACACAGGCTCGGCTTCAGGCGTGGGTTCGTCCGCTTCGTCGGTCTCATAGTCTTCGAGAACGGGTTCACGCGCCGTGAATTGGAACGGCTCGTTTTCGGGCTGCGCGGGTGTGTCAGCTTCTTTTTCTTCCTGAAGGTCTGTTGCGCTCAGGCTGCCTGCTTCAAACGCGGCGGCAACAGCGTCCGACGGGCCTGCGGCCTCTTTCATCAGGGTTGTTTCTTCATCCTCTGCATAGATGACCGAGTTTTCGTCGGTGTGTGAGACAACGTCCCGAATCCGTTGCAGCTTGGCAGCGATGCTGTCAGCGGCAGGAGCAGATGTGTCCGCGACCGGTTCCGCATCTTCAAAGAACGTCGCAGGACTTTGTGCGGGCTGAGAGCTGATGGCTGGTTCTTCGACCGGGGTAGGAGTTTGGCTCACGGCCATGGTCGCCGGTGCGGCGGCGGATTCGGTTGCGCGAAGCAACAAGCCCGTTTCATTCTGGCGTGCCTCGACATGTCTGGATGCGTCACGCTGCGCGATGCGGGCCAGCATCTCGGCGTCTGGCTGAGGTGGTTCAGATCCGAAGTAACGATCCTCCGCCGCAAGGTCGCGGAAGTACTCTGCGATCGCCTTCATCGTCTCGAACGAATCGTCAAAACCTTCCAAAGTGCATGAGAAGGTTCCGTAGGAAACGGTCAAAACCTTGTTATTCTGTACCATCAGACGCACGTCCTCTACAAACTACCTGAACCAGCCTGCCCAGGTCCGGGCATGTCTATTGGTTCGAAACTTCGCTTATAAACCTATCATTTTGTGGTCTGAATGTGTCCAAATCCGGGAAAAATGATCAATCTTCGTAAAAATAGACCAATTGTGCGCTCTGATGAGCCAATTGCGCTGGTCGGAGGGGGCGAAATTGGCCCCGAAGATTTGGAGCTGGCGCTGATTCGCGCCAGGACGGTTGTGGCCGCCGACGGAGGGGCCGCCCCGCTGATGGACGCCGGGCGTATTCCGGACGCGGTTATTGGTGATTTTGATTCGCTGGAACCGCGCCACAAGGACCAAATTCCTGTCGATCGTCTGTTTCCAATTCGTGAACAAGACAGCACGGATTTCGACAAGTCGTTGCGCAATATCGAAGCGCCGCTGGTCTTTGGGGTTGGTTTTCTGGGCCGGCGTCTGGATCACCAGCTAGCTGTGCTTAATGGGTTGGTTCGGCGGCAGGATCGACCATGTGTTCTGCTTGGTGCGCGCGAAGTCGTGTTTCACGCCCCGCCCCGAATTGCGCTGGAGATACCGCCCGGAGACGTAGTCTCATTGTTTCCATTTCAGCGTGTAACGGGAAGAAGCCGAGGGCTGGAGTGGCCAATCGACGATCTGGTGCTTGAACCCAACGGGCTGGTCGGCACATCCAACCGAGCTTTGTCCCGCGTTGAGCTGCATTTGGACTGTCCGGGGTTGCTGGTGATGGTGCCTCGAGCCGCTTTGGATCAGGTCATGCAGGCGTTTCTGTCGGGGCAGACCGGGCGCTGGCCCGTTCGCGAAGAATGACATACAGCCCGGCAGCTACGGTGATCGCAATACCGATCGCGGCAATTCCGTCTGGCAAGTCGTGAAAAATCATCCAGCCGAACAGGGTTGCCACCGGAATTTCCAAGTACTGCATAGGCGCCAGCGTTGCCGAAGGCGCATAGCGCAAAGACCAGGTCATGAACAAGTGCGCCACGGTGCCCAAAAGCCCAATGGCAACAAGCAAGACATGGCTGTCACTGTTCGGGACAATCAACGAAAGCTCCCGCATGTCCGCAGCGGTTCCGAATAGCAGAATGGGCAGCAACATGGCTGTTGCCATGACGCCAGATACCGCTTGAAGGGCGATTGGATCGGTTTCTTTGGCGATCTGGCGCGTGACCAGCATGAACAGCGCAAAGACCACGGCAACGACAAGAGGCAACAGTGCTGCCGCCCCGACCTGGGCAAAGCTGGGCTGAATAACAAGCAAGGTGCCTGCGAACCCCACTATGCAGGCCGCAAGGCGTCTCAGGCCGACGTCCTCACCTAGTACATATTTGCCCAATAGCAGCATGATGAAGGGCATCACGAATGCAATGGCAACTGCATCCGCCAATGGCAGGAATTGCAGCGCGCTGAACATTGCGCTGATGCCGATGATGTGCAGAACGGTCCGAATGACCGTTAGCCGCAAGACGCGCCCTCGTAGCCGCCAGTTGCGGTTGGTTGCAACGGTCAAAGGGACAAGCACCATTGCCTGAACCGCAAAGCGCACGAATACCAGCATCGCGACCGGTGTCGTTTCACCCAACAGCTTGGCCATTGCGTCCCCCAGCGGGGCGAGCACGCAGAAACCAAGCATCAAGACGATGCCGAAGAGGGGACGATCCTGTGTCATGACCGCGACGCTACGGGTTTTGGGCGAAGGGGGAAAGCGGGTTGAGTCCCGGCTTGGCCCTGCACTTGGTCAGCAATTTGGAACGTTCACGGCCAGACCGCCCAGAGAAGTCTCTTTGTATTTTTCGTGCATGTCGTGCCCAGTCTGACGCATCGTCTCGATCACCGCATCCAGAGGCACAAAATGCCGGCCGTCTCCACGCAACGCCAGCGACGCCGCAGACACGGCCTTGATCGCGCCCAGCCCGTTTCGTTCGATACAGGGGACCTGCACCAGACCGGCGACCGGGTCGCAAGTCATGCCCAAGTGGTGCTCCAACGCAATCTCGGCGGCGTTTTCAACTTGCTCAGGCGTGCCCCCCATTACGGCGCACAGCCCTGCCGCGGCCATTGCCGAGGCGCTGCCGACTTCAGCCTGACATCCGGCCTCGGCCCCTGAGATCGAAGCGTTGAACTTCACCAGCCCGCCAATGGCGGCGGCGGTCAAAAGGAAATCCTCAATGTGGGTTTCAGACGCGCCGGGCACGTGGTCAAGGTAGTATCGCAACACGGCAGGAAGCACTCCGGCCGCCCCGTTTGTCGGCGCTGTGACCACCTGGCCTCCGGCGGCGTTTTCCTCGTTCACGGCCATGGCGTAGACGCTCATCCAGTCATTGATCGTGTGCGGAGCATTCAGGTTCATGCCCCGTTCGGCCTGAAGCGCGTCGTGGATACCCTTGGCGCGGCGGCGCACGTTCAAGCCACCGGGCAGGATGCCGTCGGTTGTCAGGCCGCGCTCGATGCAGTCGTTCATGACTTGCCACAATCGGGCCGAGCCTTTGGCAAAACTGTCCGCACATCCCCGCGCGATTTCGTTGGCGCGTTTCATCTCGGCGATGCTTTTGCCGCTGGCTTTTGCCATGTCCAGCATCTCGACCGCTGATTTGAAGGGGAAGGGAACCGGCGCGCCCTCGTCTGTGGCTTTACCCTCGGCCAGTTCTTCTTCGGTCAGGACAAAGCCGCCCCCGATCGAGTAATAGACCTGCCGCAAAATCACGTCACCCTGCGCGTCCGTGGCCATGAGAACCATACCGTTTGCGTGGCCGGGCAGGTTGTTTTCATAGTCAAAGATCAGGTCGGTTTTGGGATCGAATTGCAGCGTCGGCAATCCTTCGGGGGTTACGCTGTGACTCTCTTTGATCGCAACCAGAACGGCTTCGGCCTTTTCGTGGTCGTAGGTATCGGGAACGAACCCAGCCAGCCCCAATATCGTCGCGCGGTCCGTTGCATGCCCCACACCTGTGAAGGCCAGCGAACCGTGCAGCGACCCACGCAGGCCGGAGAACTCAAACGGAGACGCCCGCATCAGGTCCAGAAACCGCGCTGCGGCAACCATCGGCCCCATGGTATGAGACGAGGACGGGCCGATGCCCACTTTGAACATATCGAAGACAGACAGAAACATATCAGATAGCAGAGCCTTCTGGAGGGTTAGCATAAGACGGAGAGGTAAAGGGTGTCACTCCCAACCCCTCGGCTGCGGTGGCCGCGCGTGTTGCGTCTCGGGTTTCGAGCTGCAACAGAATCTCGCGCAAATGTGGCGTATGATCAATGTGATACCAGCTACGGTCGGCATCGATTGGGTAAAGGGCCATCCAGCGCATCTGGCAGGCGAGATAGTAGGTCAAAACTGACGGTTTGTCTGGCCGCAACCAGTCGGGCGCCTGTTTCGCGGTAGCTTCCAGAAGTTGAAGATGGTGGCGCAGTCGTTGGCGCATTCCGACGCGCAAGGGTTCGGTCTGCGAGACCTCTATGTATTTCTCGGCGTAGAAAAGAATTCGCAAGTCAGCGTGCAGCGTATTTGATGCAAAAAACAGCCATTTGAGAAAAGCGGCCCTATCAGGGCTCTGCGGTGCTGGCGCAAGCTGAGAGTGAGTATCCGCCAGCCAAAGCAGGATTGCGGCCGTTTCAAAAATCGGTCCCTGCGGAGTTTCCAGAACCGGGATGAGGCCATTGGGGTTCAGCGCCCGATACGCTGGGCTGTCCTGTTCGCACTGGCGGCGATCCACAAGTACGGTTTCAAAGGGAAGACCCATTTCTTCCAGCGCCAGCCGAATGACCAGCGACGCGTTGTCAGGGGCGTAGTGCAGTAGATAGGGGCTCTTCATGGACCCTATGTATACCGCGGCAGCGTTCGCCAAAGCCTCGATTGCGACGTTTCCCATCGGAAACGCGTAGTTTCGCGACATGTTGGCCCGGCAAATGGGTGAATTGGCTCTCGCAGTTGCCGTGGTCATTCCGTATAAGTCCGTCAGCAAAATAGGGAAAAGCCGCAATGATCGGAGAGTTGCCGCCTATCGACAAGGCCAAATACGTTGCTGCGCGACGCGCTGCCGACATGGTGCAGGACGGTATGCGTGTGGGGCTTGGAACCGGTTCGACCGCCGCTTGGATGGTGCGTCGATTGGGCGAGAGGGTGCAGCAGGGGCTCAAGATCAAAGGCGTCCCTACCTCGACCCGTACGGCACAACTGGCCCGTGAGGTCGGGATCGAGGTCGTTTCGTTGGATCAGGCCGGGTGGCTGGACATGACGATCGATGGCGCAGACGAGTTTGACGGAGAGCTCAATCTGATCAAAGGCGGCGGTGGCGCACATTTGCAGGAAAAGATCGTAGCGACCGCCAGCGATCAGATGGTGGTGATTGCAGATGCCGGCAAAGAGGTTGAAACGCTGGGTGCGTTTCCCTTGCCGATCGAAGTTATTCCCTTTGGATGGCAAACAACCCGGACCCTTGTCCAAGAGGTTTTGGACACGATGGATGTTCTGGGAACGTCGGCTGTACTTCGCATGAACGACAAAGCACCGTTTGTAACAGATGAAGGGAACCACGTTCTGGACCTGCACCTGCAACGGATCGGAAACGCCCGCCAACTGGCGATGGTGTTAAACCAGGTTCCCGGTGTCGTGGAAAACGGCCTGTTTGTCGATATCTGTGACAAGGTCGTGATCGGCTTTGGGGATGGACGGGTCGAACTGCGGGACATCAATGAAGGCACGATTGAGACGGATCAGCCTGCCGATAGCGTCAAGAACCTGTTCGCAGATATCGCGGAATGACAATAGACCTGAGGCCAAGTCGTGCAGCAACGCGTAGACTTCGGCAAACTTTCTGAACACCAAGGGTTGGAAGCTTGTTATTCGATCCCAGATACTCAACGAATTTTGGCATGACTGACAAAGGAACTCACGATGAGCTTTGACTACGATCTATTCGTTATCGGCGGAGGCTCGGGCGGGGTCCGCGCAGCACGTGTTGCGGCCGGAGAAACCGGAGCAAAAGTGGCGCTTGCGGAAGAGGACCGCTACGGCGGCACTTGTGTCATTCGGGGGTGTGTGCCGAAAAAGCTGATGGTGTTCGCAAGTGAATTCTCTGGCATGGTCGGGGACGCGCAGGCTTATGGTTGGGACATTCAGCCCGGTGCGTTCGGTTGGAACACCTTTCACGATAAACTGGTAGCCGAACTGGACCGGCTGGAAGGTATCTACCGAAATATCCTGAAGAACAACGGCGTCGAAAGTTATGATCAGCGTGCTCAGGTCGTGGACCCGCATACCGTTGAATTGGCGGACGGAACTCGCAAGACCGCCAAGCATATCCTGATTGCCACTGGCGGTCGCCCGGTTGTGCCGGATTTTCCGGGGTCGGACCTTGCGATCACGTCGAACGAGATTTACCATCTTGAGAAGCTGCCCGAAAGCATCCTGATTGTCGGAGGTGGTTATATCGCCAGCGAATTTGCCGGGATCATGAACGGGTTGGGCGTGAAAACTACTCAGTTCTACCGGGGCGCGCAAATCTTGCGGGGCTTTGACGAAGAAGCCCGTGGTCTGATTTGTGAAGAAATGCGGCAGAACGGTATTGATGTGCGCTTGGGCACCAATGTGCTGGAGATGACGAAAGACGGCGACAAGATCCGCGTGAAAGCCACAGATGGTACAGAAGATCAGTTTGACGTCGTTATGTATGCAACTGGTCGCACACCCAATGCGGATGGGCTTGGCCTTGAGGCGCTGGGCGTTGAACGCGGTCGCAAGGGTGAGATCATCGTTGATGACTATAGCCAGACAGGTGTTCCCTCGATCTATGCCATCGGCGATGTGACCGACCGGGTGAACCTGACTCCGGTTGCGATCCGCGAAGGCATGGCATTCGTCGAGACGGTCTTCAAAGGTAACCCGACGCCGGTAGATCACGAGCTGATCCCAACGGCGATTTTCACGCAGCCGGAATTCGGGACTGTGGGCCTCAGCGAGGAAGAAGCCGCCACGCAGGAACCGATCGAAGTCTATGCCACGTCCTTCAAGCCAATGCAGAAAGCCTTTGCAGGTGGAACGCAGCGGGTATTGATGAAGCTGATCGTCAGTCAGGCGACTCGCAAGGTTCTGGGCTGTCACATTGTCGCTCCGGGCGCGGGCGAGATGATCCAGCTTGCGGGAATTGCCGTAAAAATGGGCGCAACCAAGGAAGATTTTGACAGGACAGTCGCAGTTCACCCGGTTATGGCCGAGGAACTGGTGACAATGCGGGAACCCGTGCGCACTGCTTGATTTGCAACCGCGCGCACACAAGTTACAAAGGACGCCGTGATCACACGGTCCAATACAAGGGAATATATACATATGGCGGGCAACAGCGGTGGCCCCTGGGGGGGCGGAGGCTCCTCGGGTGGCGGAGGAAATCGGGGTAACAACGGGGACGGGCAACGCCCGCCCGAAGGCGACGGCCCGCAAATCCCTGAGATCGACGAGTTGATGAAAAAAGGTCAGGAACAACTGCGTGTCCTTATGGGCGGACGTGGCGGCTCTGGCCGTGGCGGAAACGGTCAAGGCTCGGGCGGGGGTGGTCCCATCTTTACCAAGGGGACGGCCCTGATCGGTCTTGTGGTCGGTGCTGTCCTGTGGGGGGCAGCAAGTTTCTATACTGTCAAACCCGAAGAACAGTCGGTTGAACTGCTTTTGGGTGAGTTCTCGGCCGTTGGTAATCCGGGTCTGAACTTTGCGCCTTGGCCCTTCGTAACGGCTGAGGTTATTCCGGTAACCCGCGAACAAACCGAAGATATGGGTGGCACGCGCGGCAGCGATGATGGCCTGATGCTGACCGGCGACGAAAACGTGGTCGACATCGACTATCAGGTCGTCTGGAACATCAACGACCCGGCCAAGTTCCTCTTTAACCTGCGCGACCCACGCCAGACGATCCGCGCCGTGTCGGAATCGGCCATGCGTGAGATTATTGCGCAAAGCGAGCTGGCGCCGATCCTGAACCGTGACCGTGGTGTCATTGCTGAACGCCTGCAGGAACTGATACAGACAACGATGGACAGCTACGACTCGGGCGTGAACATTATCCGCGTCAACTTTGACAAGGCGGACCCGCCGCAAGACGTGATTGCCGCCTTCCGCGACGTTCAGGCCGCCGCGCAGGAACGTGACCGTCTGCAGAACGTGGCCGACGCCTATGCCAACCGCGCTCTCGCGGAGGCACGTGGTGAAGCCGCTCAGGTTCTGGAAGAGGCCGAAGCCTACCGCGCGCAGCAGATCAACAGCGCACAGGGTGAAGCCAGCCGCTTTATCGCGGTTCTTGAGGAATATTCCAAAGCGCCGGACGTGACGCGCAAGCGTCTGTATCTGGAACGGATGGAACAAGTTCTCGGCGACGTGGACAAGATAATTTTGGACGAAAACTCGACCGGGCAGGGGCAGGGCGTCGTGCCTTACCTGCCGCTCAACGAGTTGCGCCGCAATCAGGCTGAGGAGAGCAACTGATGCGTAAATCACCCCTTATCCTCATTGCCTTGGTGATCATTGGCGTGGTCGGTCTGTCTTCGATTTTTATCGTGGATGAACGTGAACGCGCACTGGTCCTTCAGTTCGGCCGCGTGGTCGCTGTCAAAGAAGAACCCGGACTGGCGTTCAAAATCCCGTTGATTCAGGACGTTGTCCGCTATGATGACCGCATCCTTTCGATTGACGTACAGCCGCTGGAGGTCACGCCTCTGGATGACCGTCGTCTGGTGGTCGATGCCTTCGCGCGTTACCGGATTTCTGATCTGGAGCAATTCCGTCAGGCCGTCGGTGTAGGTGGCATTCCTGTCGCCGAAGATCGTCTGGACCGTATCCTGCGTGCTGAAACGCGTGAGGTTCTGGGTTCGGTCTCGTCCCGTGACATTCTGAGCTCGGACCGTGCGGCGCTGATGCTGCGTATCCGCAACAGCGCAATCGCCGAAGCCCGCGCGCTGGGCGTCAACGTGATCGACGTGCGCCTGAAAGCGACCGATCTGCCGCAAGCCAACCTTGAGGCGACCTTCGACCGGATGAAAGCTGAACGGGAACGTGAAGCCACCGACGAACGCGCCCGTGGTAACGAAGCGGCGCAGCGTGTGCGCGCGCAAGCTGACCGTACCGTGGTCGAACTGGTTTCGGACGCCAACCGTGAGGCCGAGATCATTCGCGGTGAGGCCGACGCCGAACGTAACGCGATCTTCGCCGAAGCGTTTGGCAAGGACCCCGAGTTCTTTGAGTTCTACCGGTCTCTTTCCGCTTATGAGCGCGCGCTGGGCGGAAGCAACAGCTCGATGGTTCTGAGCCCGGATTCAGAGTTCTTTAACTATCTGAAGTCACCAACAGGACAGGCATCCCAGTAATGGGTATGATCCTTCTGGCCCTCGGGCTGGTGTTAATTGTCGAGGGGCTGGCCTATGCGCTGGCCCCTTCGCTTATTGAACGGATGCTGGAGGCGTTGCGATCGCTGCCTGAACAAGCGCGGCGGCTGGCAGGGCTGCTCTGCGTGGTCAGTGGCTTTATCCTGCTGTGGGGCGCGTATCAGGTCGGCTTTTAGTTCAGCGGTTTCAAATGCAAGTGATTTCCCCGCGATCCTCAGTTGCGGGGCTGCGCAAACCGACTACATTGGTTGGTAAGAGGGGGCGTTCATGCGCGATCCCCGAAGAATTGACGACAAGGAGTACCCAAGTGCAGGCACAAGCGCGCAGTATTTCCGTCCGGGCGGACGACAGTGTTAGTTTCATGCGGCTGATGTGGCTGGCTTTTGCAGGGATGTTGATAATCCTGGCGCAGACATCGGTGGCTTTCGCGCGAGGGGAAAGCCTTGCGCCGTTGGCGGAAAAGATCAGCCCGGCGGTGGTGAACATCACCACCTCGACCCTGATCGAGAACCAGACCGGCCCACAAGGTATCGTGCCCGAGGGCTCGCCGTTCGAGGATTTTTTCCGTGAGTTCCAGGACCGGGACAATAATGGTGAGAACGCTCCGCGACGCAGCAATGCTCTGGGCTCGGGGTTCGTGATCTCTGAGGACGGCTACATTGTGACGAACAATCACGTGATCGCCGAAGCGGATGAGATTTTGATCGAGTTCTTTCCCGGTGACGGTCAACCCAAGAAGGAATTGCCCGCCAAGGTGATTGGTACGGATGACAAAACCGATATTGCGCTGCTCAAGGTCGAGGCAACAGGGCCGCTGCAATACGTCAAATTTGGTGACAGCGATATCGCCCGCGTGGGCGACTGGGTGATTGCGATGGGCAACCCTTTGGGGCAGGGGTTTTCGGTTTCGGCCGGGATCGTTTCGGCCCGTAACCGTGCGCTGAGCGGTTCCTATGACGACTACATCCAGACCGATGCGGCGATCAACCGAGGTAACTCGGGCGGGCCGTTGTTCAACATGGACGGCGAGGTGATCGGTGTGAATACGGCCATCCTGTCGCCCAATGGTGGCTCGATCGGGATTGGGTTTTCGATGGCCTCGAATGTTGTCGTGAAGGTCGTGGACCAACTGCGTGAGTTTGGTGAGACTCGCCGAGGCTGGCTGGGTGTACGCATTCAAGACGTGACCGAAGATATGGCCGAAGCCATGGGGCTGGACAAACCGGGCGGCGCTTTGATCAGCGACGTGCCGGATGGACCCGCAAAGGACGCTGGATTGCTGGCCGGTGACGTGATCCTCAGCTTCGATGGGGTTGAGGTTGAAGATACGCGCGGCCTTGTTCGTCAGGTTGGCGAAACGACCGTGGGTAAGTCGGTTCGCGTGGTCGTTCACCGAGATGGCGGAACGCAGACGGTTCTGGTGACCCTGGGACGGCGCGAAGACGCTGAGCGGTCCGAGCAAAGCGAAGAAGAAACGTCAGAAGCTCCGGTTGAAGAAAACGCTGATATTCTTGGCCTGACGATTTCTCCGCTGACGGATGAACTGCGCACCGATCTGGGCTTGGACGCTGGCGCAGAAGGCTTGGTGGTGACCGAGGTCGACGAAGCCTCGGAAGCCTATGCCAAGGGATTGCGGGCCGGTGACCTGATCACGGAAGCAGGCCAGCAGAAGGTAAGTTCGGTCGAAGACCTTGAGGCGCGAATGGAAGAAGCGCGCGAGGCCGGGCGGAAATCCCTGCTGCTTTTGGTGCGTCGCGGCGGTGACCCGCGCTTTGTGGCGCTAAGCCTCGAGGAGTGACGAACAGCTTTTCCTGATTTGAGGGCCGGGGCGTTTGCTCCGGCCTTTTTCTGTTCCGCAAAGAAGTGAGCCACACGCCGGGGAAGGCGCGTGGCTCTGATACAGGGAGAGGTCAGTGGACAGATATCGGGGATGATTCTCTGACCTCCTACGGTAACAGTTATGACCATAGTCTTAAGGGCCGCCGCCGTATGTGAAGCAGGTCACAACGGATCAGATCAAATCGGATTCCGCCAATTCACGCAGAGCCTCAAAGTCATGGATCATCAGGCCGCCGCGTGATGCCTCGACCACATTGTCGCGCTTCCAGGTTGAGATCGTTTTGGAAACCGCTTCCCGCGTCGCGCCGACGAACTCGGCCAGCTCGCTCTGCGACAGGGTGATCCGTTTGGCAGGGTCGTCCTGAAGGTCGGACAGGTGCAGCAGCTTACGCGCCAAGCGAATGGGCATTGGCAAAAAGACCTGCTCATTCATTTGCGACCCCATCCAGCGCATACGCAATCCCGCGAGGCGGATCATATCGACTGCAAGATCGGGATGCTGACGGATCTGGTTCATAACGTCGCTGCGCCGGACGCGCAGAACGCGGGACGGTTCGGCCGCCGCAATCGTGGCGGTGCGCGGCCCGTTGTCGAACAGAGCGATTTCACCGAAGATTTCGCCCGGCTTCATCAGGCTCAATGACAGTTTTCGTCCACTCATGGCTAGAAAAGACACTTCCAGCGTGCCTTCAGTGAGGGCGTAAAGGGAGTCTCCTTCGTCGCCTTGTTCAAACAGCGTCTCACCCTGTTCAAGCGAAATTTCCGTCGCCTGAGCAGACAGCATGGCCCTGAGCCTGTCAGATGCCTCGGCCAGAAAGCCGCTGTTTGGGATGGCGGTCATGTGGATGTGGTGCTCCGGCTGCCAATGGTGAGTGGTCCCACAACTTTCCACAGCTATGACGTTTAGCCAAGGATTTTATCAGTTTCCTTGGGTCAGGCGACTATCTGGCATCGGAATATCGGGCAGGATGCAGGGGTTTTACTGGTGATCTGGGTCGTCTATATAGCTTTGCAACATGCTGAATTGGAGCATAAGGAAGACCATCAACGCGATCGGAAACCCAAAGGTTTCGATTTTGACCCAGAGGTCGGTGGACATGGTCCGCCAGACCAGTTCGTTAGCCACAGCGAGTACGGCGAAACAACCGCACAGGCGACGGGTCAGGATCATCCAGCCCTCGTGTCGCATGGGAAGCATCTCGTCGAGGACATAGGCCAGATATGATTTTCCCTGCAGCAGGCCAATGCCCAAGATGATCGAGAAAAAGCCGTAGACCAGCGTGGTTTTCATTTTGAAGAACCGCTCGTCGTTGAACCAGGCTGTCAGGCCACCGAAGAAAATGACCATGACGGCGGTGAAAATCTGCATCCGGCTGAGTTTCCCGGTCAGGTACCACAGGACCGCCATTGCCGTCAGCATCAGGGGGACGAATATGATGGTGGCGACAATAAAGCCCGAATACTCGGTGCCCGCGAACTGGAAACTGTCGTCACGCAGGCGCAGGTAGATGAAGAAAAAAGCCAAGGGTGGGCCAAGTTCCAGCACCTGTTTCAGAAACGGATTGATTTCTTTTTTACCTGTCATGTCGGCTTCCTGCTGCTTACCCGCCCATTTCAACTATTACGGCGCCCAATGCAATCAATGCCATTAAAGCGATCCGCCTTGGTCCGACGGTTTCTTTGAGAACAAGCCAGCCGATCAGGGCGGCGAATACAGTTGAGGTTTCGCGAAGAACGGCGGCCTCTCCGACTTTGTCCAGCCTTGTGGCCAACATGATGGCGCCAAAAGACAGCGGGGCAATTATGCCGCCAGCCAAACCACGCAGCATCAACGGACCGAGCGCTGGCCGGTGGGGCATCGCACGCCATCTTAGGAAGGCATAAAAGGGCATGGTGGCGCCGTCGATCATGAAGAACCAAGCCAAAAAGGTGAAAGGGTCGGCGGTCGCGCGTATGCCATAAGCGTCGTACGTTGTGTAAAGCGCTACGAACAATCCGGTAGCGATTGCCAGCGTCAGGGCGATCCCAAGCGTTTCGCGGTTGGTTTCGAGAAAGCGGAAGTTATAGGCTGCCAGTCCAAATATTCCTGCCAGCAGCACCGCGACACCCAGCCATTGGATGCCGGTAAAGGTCTCGCGGAACAGAAGGTAGGCTCCGATAACGGTGAATAGTGGGCCAGTTCCGCGGACGACCGGATAGACGACGGTGTAGGAGCCCTTGGTATAGGCCATCGCCTGTAGTGTTTTGTAGATGATGTGAATCAGCCAAACGACGGCGAAAATGGGCCACATATAGGGTTCTGGCCACGGCACCACGAAAAAGGCAAAAGGCGCGGCCATCAGACAGTAGCACGCGTCGATAGCTCCGCGGGACAGCCAAGGATCGTGCCGGCCCTTTTGCAACGCTCCGAAAACCGCGTGCAGGAACGCCGCCATCAAAGCCAGTCCCAGCGCGAGCTGGTGGCCTGCTTCGGTGCCTTCGAGTGAGATCAGCCAGTCGCTCAAGTTTTGGATCTTTGTGTTGGGAGGAGAGGGTGGGGGGCTGTCTGCCCCCCAACGATACCCGGCTTGTTAAAGCCCGCTTGAACGGAACACAAGGTCGGGTGGGCCGTGGGAGGGTCTGAAAACCCCCGGAGTGCCGAGGATGGCCATAGCAAATGTAGGCCGGAACCCCGAGGGTTTTCACGCTAGCCGCGCGCTTGGCGTTGGGAACCACTCGTCGCGACCGCACCCCAAAATAACAGCCACCGATTTCAGTAGGAAGATTGACACGCGGGATGGGGGCGACACACCACCGAGTTTCGGGGGAAGTCGGCAGTGTGCGCCCCCTGATGCTGCTGCGTACCCCCTCGTGAACAAACTCAACCCACCAACAAATCAGCAGCATCAAGGCCAGAAATAGTGGGTTGGAAGGAATGGTCATGCGAAAATAGGTCAACCGTTTGTTATTTGGTGCCAAAATAGCTTTCCGAAGACCAACTGGCCGCAGGAGTTATGTTGATGTGATCCTTTCCAACACAACAGACGTATTATCTTATGTCCCTAACCCCATTGGCGGCATGACCAACGTAGTCCAGTTCCCCGGGTCCAAGGACACGCCCGAAACCGATGCCCATGAACCCAACATCACAATCAACATCCAAGTGACCCCCAAGGCGACCTTTCCTTGGGGTCCGTTGTTTCTATGCGTGTTCGCGATAGGGTGTGTGATCCTGGATTTTGCACTCGGGTAATCCGCGAAAATGTGACTTGACCTGAGTTAGAACAAAAGTAGAACATGAGCCATGACCGAGTGGCCCCGAACTATCCCCTTTGACCTCAAATGCAAACTCGAACAACTGCAGGAATGGCGCTCGAAGCCGAGCCTACAGGACGAGTGGACCACCATCCGCGAGTGGCTGACCAAGCACGGAGTGACCGCGCCGGATGTGTTGCCCCGTGAATCGGAACTCCCCTACCACTGGGACGACACCGTCTGATACCCAAGGAAGCCAACCGGAGGGGATCGGGACGGGTCTGACGGATTTTCAGGCTATATTAATACCCGAGAGCGCCCCAAAATAGCTTCCCGTGACCCGACAACGCGAATTGACTGTCCCGGAATCGAAAAACTTGCATTAAAACAGCCGTTCGATGCGAGGCGCTTCGACGAACGAGTTGCGGACTTTGCTGCCTGTCAATGCAGCCGCGGCAAGGTTGAGTTTTCAAATTTCTATTCGCGTTCGTCAGGCGCTATCGGTGAAGATTCGGGCGTGTCTGACCGACAATCACAAAACTTTGGCGCAAAAGACAAAGTTATTGAGTAAGTGCAACAATATATGTGACCTCATACGGTGATACTTCTTAATGGAAGAGGCCAGTTCGTTAGACGAATGAGACCCGCAAAAGCATAGGAAAAGTTTAATGAATATGACCAAAATAAAGAGTGCGTTTGGAATACTAGCGTTTTTGGCCATCGCTGGTTGCGCCGAAGGAACCGCCGTAGTCACCGGCAAACAACGGCCAGCAACCGACGCAAATCAGATACAGATTTATGTCGTGCCACCGGAAACTCCTTTCGAGGTTATTGCCTTGGTAAACGCCAGCAGCGCTAACGGATGGACGGATCAGCGATCCGTCGACTACGCGGTGGACGAACTGAAAAAGCAAGCTGCCGCTGTTGGTGCAAACGGGATAATCATAGGGCAGCCGGGGTCTCAGGTCGGTGGTTTTGTAATGAGCGGAAACATCGCCGTTCCGTATGATGAACAAACGGTTTCAGGGCGCGCGATATACGTATCGCCCTGACGATTTTTCGAAGTTGAACTTGCTTTATGATACCCAGTTCACCAGTGACAAGTCCGGGCACGCTGTTCGCCGTGGGTGCATCCGGCACAATAGTCGAAATCGGCGAAGTTGATCCAAACGACAGATACGCGTTTGGTCCGTTTAAGTGCATCGAATGTGGCAGTGAAATGGTACCCCACAAGGGCAAAGTTCGAGCGCATCACTTTAAGCATTTCGGTCCGCGAACACCTGCTTGTACAGACGAAACCTACCTGCACTTTCTAGCAAAGACCCAACTATACGAAACAATCCGGGACGCTATGGCGGCCGGGAGACCTTACAACATCGAGTTCAAGCGCCCGTATGTTTGCAACCGAAATAAAATGGAGTTTGGGCATGTCTGTCGACAACATAGCGGGATCGAAAAATGGGACGTCACACGTGCATTCGATAAAGTTGCACTGGAAACGCGTCATGCCGATTTCATACCGGATGTTCTGCTGTCGAGTAGTAGGCACGATGATGTACTCTTTTTGGAAATAAAGGTCTCTCACGGCTGTGAAGAAGAGAAGATAAAGAGTGGTTTTCGGATTATAGAAGTCGAGGTGTCTGATAAAGCTGATATTAGCCGACTAAAAAAAGGCATCTCACTCAATAAAGGTTCCACCAAAACCTACGGGCTTAGGGACATCGAACCAAAGGACGTTCTGTGCAAGAAAGCCTGTAGCGCGACTGGAACTGCATTTGTTGCGTACGCGAGCGGCAAAACAATCGTAAAAACGGCTACGTTCGAAGAACTTCGAAGAATGAAATCATGGAGCGCCACAAAGCTCTTTAAGTTTCTTGGGTCGGACGGCCATATAGCGCCTTGGGATTACGTGGACATCTACTTTGAAAACAGCGTCGAAGCCCGGTTTGAGAAAGACATTAAAGTGCTGTCTTGCCTACTTTGTCGCAAAGGCGGTTTGGGCAAGTACGAGAAGGAAATCTTCTGCTTTGAACAAGGTATCGAAACTGACATCAATGCAGCGCACGACTGCAAGTACTATGTGCCCGTAGACGATGAAGCGGAGGCCCGTCGTCGCTTTGAGAGAAGCCGTCGATACTTGGAACGAAGTAGGATGGACTGGAGTTCAAATCCAGCCGACTTTGAGTGGCGGCCTGATTGGTGGAGGACTAACGAGGAGACGGATGTAGTGGAAGACTAAAGATAAAAACTCGCGCGTTTCAGAAATTTTTGTGCGTCCACTGCGGGCTCACTGCAGCCGTTTTCTGCAGTCTGCCTGAGCGTCCGCTTTACCACCAGTGAGCAGATTTCGGATTTATTGGTCCAGAGCTTAGACGCAGGATGCATAGTTTATTGTTGATCAAAGCCAACAAGAAATAGCCCCGGTGTCCAATAAACCAATATCCAACCCTTGGGTTTTAGATCGGTATCTCCATACTCCTAAACGTGACCGGGTTGTTGAGGCACAAGCCCCGAACCTCCGGTCCATCCAACTTCAACGCGATCCTGTGGGATCGTCTGGCTGCGGATTTGGGTCGGATTATCACAGACCTGATCAAAGCCGGGGTCTTGTCCGTCCACTTTGACTGCGCCGAAGGCACGTTGCCCGGGGGCGTCAGGCTTCACGCCGACTACCCGTCTGGGCAGATGGTGTTGGACCTGTTGGAAGCCATCAGGACGCGGCGACCGGTCGAGTGGTGCGACCATTGCGGACACCCGTTTTTCCCACAGCGGCCAGAGGCCAAATACTGCTCGACCTCCTGCAAAGGTCAGGCGGCAACATACAGACAACGAGAAGCGGCGAAGGGGGCCGAAAAATGAACATCCGGGACGAAACCCACGACCTGTCCGAGCGGACACGCCAACTGCTAACCGATATTGAAACAGCGATTGGCAACCAGATGCGTAATGAAGTGGACGCCGAATGTCTGCTGGCTCTGGATAAGGCCCGAAGGGGTTTGAAAAAGGCAAATAAGGCGCTGGGGGCCACGATATGGCTTCCATAACCAAGGTCACAAGGCTCGGCACCGTAAGGTACCGGGTCTTTTTTGAATGGCGCGACCGGAACGGAATCCGGCAGCGCAAAAGCAAAACATTCGCCACCAAACGAGAGGCCCAAGCCCAAAAAGTGGAGTGGGACGTCCAACAACAGGCCGGGGTCACACCAAGTCGGGCCACGGTGTCCAAGGCGGTGGACGACTGGTTGGACTACCAGTTGACGAGCGGCGAACATCGGCCCGAAACCAGCGCCCGGTATCGGCACAAGGGCCAAGCCATCAAGAACGTGATTGGCGATATCGAGTTGGGCGACCTCCAGCCCTCGGACGTGGAACACCTCTATTCCGAGTTGCTGGCCGGACGGGGGACGCCCAGTGGCCGACCGTACTCGCACAAAACCCTGGGTCAGGTTCGGTCCATCGTCTCGGGTGTGGTCCAGACCGCCATTCGTCACCGACTCGTCACTTTCGACGTGGTCAAGGCAGCGCGATACCCAAAAGCGCCACCTCGGAAACGCAAACCACCGTTCAAACCCGACGACGTGGTCCGATACCTAGAGGGGCTGGATGCGGCAGGCATCGGGATGGTTGTTCGGGCCATCGCCATGACAGGTCTGCGCCGGTCAGAGGTCGGGGCGCTGCGGATACAGGATGTCGACTTTGATCGCCGGTTGTTCACGGTCAACGGTTCGTTGGGCCGGGACGGAGTCATATACCCGCCCAAGACGGCCAATTCGCAGCGGTCCTTGCCCCTGACGCCCGACTTGGAAGAACTGTTCCGAAACCAGTTGACCGCGCTCAAGGTGTTGAAGTTGAAGGCGGGGCCGGTCTGGGAGGAACACGGGTTGCTATTCCCTGAACCCGACGGGACGCCCCTGCGACTGGACACCCTGACCAACCGGGCGCGGCGGGTCCGAAACCGGCTGGGGCTGCCCAAAGCGTCCCCGTTGCACGGGCTGCGCCATTTCGTGGCCTCGGCCATGATTTCGTCAGGCACCCAACCAAAACTCGTCTCGGCCATGCTGGGCCATCACTCGGTGGCCTTCACTCAAGACGAATATGTTGACGTCTATGACGACGACCTCGCCCGGGCGTCACATGGTCTGCAGTCCCTCCTGGGAGGGCGCGGGGAGGGCTGACCGGGTGCGCGGGGTGTTTCGGATACATGCTTCGGGTGTTTCGGATACACCAGAAGTGCGGTATGGACACCACCAGATGAGCCGGGTGAACTGTTTTGGGGGTCTGTCTGCCCCCCACACCCCCCGAGGATATTTTTAGGCCAGATGAAGGTGCGGATCAGCTTTGGTCAAGACCCGTGAGCGCGGCGGCGAATTCTTCAGGGTCGAAGGGGGCGAGGTCGTCTATCTGTTCCCCGACACCGATCGCGTGGATCGGTAGGCCAAACTTGTCCGCGAGCGCCACCAGGACGCCGCCCTTGGCCGTGCCATCCAGTTTGGTCATTACAAGGCCCGAGACATCGGCCAGCTTGCGGAACGTTTCGACCTGGCTGAGCGCATTTTGCCCGGTGGTCGCGTCCAGCACCAAAAGGGTGTTGTGCGGAGCGGTCTCGTCGACTTTGCGGATGACGCGCACGATTTTGGCGAGTTCCTGCATCAAGTCGGCGCGGTTTTGCAGGCGGCCAGCGGTGTCGATCATCAACAGGTCTGCTCCGTCCTCTTGCGCGCGTGTGAGGGCGTCAAAAGCGAGAGAGGCGGGGTCAGATCCTTCGGGAGCGGTAAGGACCGGCACCCCGGCGCGTTCGCCCCAGACCTGAAGCTGTTCGACAGCGGCTGCCCGGAACGTATCGCCCGCAGCAATCACGACCTTTTTGCCTGCTGCTTTGAACTGGCTTGCGAGTTTGCCGATTGTTGTGGTCTTGCCGGATCCGTTCACGCCGACCACAAGCACAACCTGGGGGCGCTTGGGGTAGATCGGCAGCGGTTTGGCGACAGGTTCCATCACGCGCGAGACTTCCTGTGCCAGAAGCTGCTTGATCTCTTGGGTTGAAAGTTTGCGGCCAAAACGCCCTTCGGCCATGTTCGAGGTGACGCGCAGGGCGGTGTCCACGCCCATGTCCGAGGCGATCAGCAGTTCTTCGAGTTGCTCCAGCATGTCGTCGTCAAGTGTGCGGCGAACTGCGGTTTTGGCCTCGTTCCGGTTGAACATGCGCGCCAGAACACCTTTGGACGGAGCTGCCTCTGGCGGCGGGGGGGCTGGCATTGGATCGACCGGGGCCGGCTCAGGGGCTTCGACGGGCTGGGGTTCAGGCTGCGGCTGCGGAACCTCCGGTACGGGTTCTGGCTGAGGTTCCGGCTCGGGGATGACTGGATCAGGGGCCGTCGTTTCTTCGCCGCCATCTTCGACGATGGCTTCCAGCCCCTGTTCGAGGCGGGACGAGGATTTGAACAGCTTGTCCTTGAGCTTTGAGAAAAACGCCATTTTTGGTCTCCGCAGATGTTCCTCTCACCTAATGCGGATTTGAACCAGTTGCAAAGGGTCACAGAAAGGCAGTCAGCAACCCAGCCTGAGCGCCCCAATACAATATCCACACCATGTAAGGGGTGAAGCGGAGGCTTGGATGATTTTGGGGCAGTAGGAACTTTTCCGTCGCCAGGATCAGGTCCGACGCGATAAAGGCCATCGCTGCGGGCAATGCCCAACGCAAAGGGCCGATCTCGGGCACCGCCAGTACTGCCAGACCCATGCCGAGGATAATTGGGATATATCCCAAGACCGGCACCTTTAACTCTCCGGCGCGCGGGGCGAGCAAGGTTGCGGCCACGACGCCCAAGATGATCAAGGACCAGAAGAAGCCGGGCTTTTCGAAGATAAGAGCCGTTTCACCGGATGGATGGGACAAAAACAATGCGATATAGGCCAGATGCCCGGCAGCAAAGGCGCCTATACCGGCCATGAAGGTGGCATCGGAGTCCCGGGACAGCAACGCATCACCGACGGCACAGAAGGACAGGGCTGCGATCAGCAGAAGGGGCGCACCCTGTAGTGCTGCAATAACTGCAAGGAATGCGACCGATAGCGTTTTCAGGACAGACCTCAGCCCACTTGCGGGTTTTGGCGTCATAGGCAAATAGGCCAGCGCACAAGCTGCGGCGATCAGGAACAAGGCGGTCATTTGGTGGCTCCCCCGTGTTTTGGTTTTTGAGCAGCGTCGCCGTGAAACCGGCAATAGCTCAACCGGTTACGTTGGGTAAACATGGCGTTGCGCGCAGAGTTGGCGTTGCTGCATCACATCTGCCAAAATGATCTTATGCTGAGGTCTATCGCGATTCTTATGGCAATGTCCGGTCCGGTTGTGGGCGCGGAACCTGGTCTTTCGGGTTCGGAATTTGACGCATACACCCGTGGGAAAACACTGTTCTACGGGTTTCAAGGGCAGATTTATGGGGTTGAGCGTTACCTGCCAAACCGCAGAGTTATATGGTCTTTTCTGGACGGGGACTGCAAGGAAGGTGTCTGGTACGAACAAAGTGGCCAAATTTGTTTTCTCTATGAGGATCGTCTGGACCCGCAATGCTGGCTGTTCACGGAATCGAGTAGCGGTTTGATCGCTCAGTTCGAGGGGAATCCGGACCGAACCGAGCTGTACGAGGCCGATGAGATCGACGAAGAAATGGTCTGTTACGGTCCGGATGTCGGCGTTTAGCACCCTGTCAAAACAGTGACCCTTGGTCCGGCGTGTCCTTGGTCGGAATCTTCTTTTGCGGGGAGCGCGACGGGTTTGCCTGACTTGTGTTTAGTGTGCCATCCGCGAACTCGATCTCGAATTCTGAGTGCTGTCCAGCCTGTTCTTTTGTCGTCAGGACATGTCCTTCTGCGCGCACCACCGCATAGCCTCTTTCCAGCGTCGCTTTGTAGCTGAGTGTTTCGCGCAGCCGGTCTGTCGCCTCAAGATTCTGGCGCATCCGGTCAAGCCTTGCGGTCTGAGCGCTGGTCAGGCGTTCAGCCAGTCGCGCGACGTTGTTTCGCTGTGTTTCGATTTCGCGTTGGATCGGCCGCAGGGACAGCCGGGAGGACAGGTTACGAACAGCCTCTTGCCGCGTTGCCACCAGATTGCGCAGGGTTGAGGGGCGCAGATGGGCCGAGATTTCCACGACACGCAAACGGCGGTTCTGAACACTGCGGCCAAGCGCTGGGGCCAGCCTATCCGCAACAAGATCAAGGCGTTGGCGCGGGGTGTTCAACAAAGTGTCCGGGCGTGGCAAGGCGCGTGACAGGTCGCGCAAACGCTGGGCGCGGCGTTGAACCGCGTCACTGGCGGAACGGGACAAGCGCGCACCTTGCTCGCCGGTCCAGGCCAGCAGCTCCATACGCACGGGAACCGCTAGTTCGGCAGCAGCAGTCGGAGTGGGCGCGCGTCGGTCCGAGACGAAGTCGATCAGTGTTGTATCGGATTCGTGCCCCACGGCCGAGATCAGCGGGATGTCTGACGCCGCTGCCGCTCGTGCGACGGCTTCTTCGTTGAAGCCCCAAAGGTCTTCGATCGAGCCACCGCCGCGAGCGACGATGATCAGGTCGGGGCGCGGCAGGGCCCCTCCGGGCGTCAGTTGGTTGAAACCGTTGATCGCATTGGCGACCTCGGGCGCGCAGTTTGATCCTTGCACGGCGACGGGCCAGATCAGCACTTTGCGCGGGAACCGGTCGCGCAGGCGGTGCAGGATATCGCGGATCACCGCGCCAGACGGGGATGTCACGACGCCGATGATCTGCGGCAGGTAGGGCAGGGGCTTCTTGCGTTCGGGCGCGAACAGCCCTTCGGCCTCAAGTTGTTTCTTGCGTTTTTCCAGCAGCGCCATCAGTGCGCCTTGCCCGGCGACGGCGACCTCATCGACGTTCAGGTTGTATTTCGACTGCGCGCCGAATGCGGTCAGGCGGCCGGTGACAACGACCTCAAGCCCTTCTTCCGGCACCACGGACAAGCCCGAGATCTGGCCTTTCCACGTGGTGCAGGCCAGCACGTTCCGGTCATCCTTGATGTCGTAATACAGATGGCCTGAGCGCGCCTTGAAAACGCGCCCGACCTCGCCGCGCACACGGATTCGGCCAAATGCGCCTTCCAGCGTGCGCTTTACCTCTCCTGAGATGTCCGAAACGGTGTATTCGGGGGTGTTTTGGCCGGGAATGGGGTCGTCAAGCAGGTCGGACATTTCAGCGCCTTGTGTCAAATGCCTGCCCAGCTTAGAACGCGCGGCAGGCGAGGCCAAGCAGATCGGAGAGCAGTTATGAACATCCTTATTCTCGGAAGCGGGGGGCGTGAGCACAGCCTGGCCTGGGCGGTGATGCAGAACCCAAAATGTGATCGACTGATCGTGGCTCCGGGGAATGCAGGAATCGCACAGATTGCGAACTGTGCGGCGTTGGATATCGAAAACGGCGGCGCGGTTGTTAGCTTTGCCGAGGAAAACGCGATTGATTTCGTCATCGTCGGTCCCGAGGCGCCTCTGGCTGCCGGTGTCGCGGATCGGTTGCGAGAGGCAGGCGTTCTGGTCTTTGGTCCCTCGGCTGAGGCGGCACGGCTGGAAGCGTCCAAGAGCTTTACCAAAGAGATTTGCGATGCCGCTAGGGCTCCGACGGCGGCTTATGCGCGGTTTACCGAGGCCGATCCTGCCAAGGCCTATATCCGCGAGCAGGGCGCTCCGATTGTGGTCAAGGCCGATGGTCTGGCCGCCGGAAAGGGCGTGATCGTCGCGATGGATGAGCAAACCGCGCTGGAGGCGATCGATGATATGTTCGGTGGGGCTTTTGGCGGGGCAGGCGCTGAGGTTGTCATCGAAGAGTTCATGGAGGGCGAGGAGGCTTCTCTGTTTGTGCTTTGTGACGGTGAGAACATCCTGTCGGTTGGCACGGCGCAGGATCACAAACGCGTTGGCGAAGGTGATACTGGCCCGAATACAGGCGGAATGGGGGCGTATTCTCCGGCACCCGTTCTAAGCGCCGAGATCGAGGCGCGCGCGATGGATGAAATCGTGCGCCCGACGATGGATGAGATGAAGCGTCGCGGAACTCCGTTTCAGGGTGTGCTTTATGCGGGCCTGATGATCAAGGACGGGAAACCGAGGCTGGTGGAATATAACGTGCGCTTTGGGGACCCGGAGTGTCAGGTGCTGATGATGCGCCTGGGAGCACAGGTAATGGACCTCATGCACGCTGCGGCCGAGGGGCGGTTGGCAGAGGCGCGCGTGAATTGGGCGGATGATCATGCGATCACCGTCGTGATGGCGGCAAACGGGTATCCGGGGTCTTATGAAAAGGGAAGTGTGATCAACGGCTTGGACGCGCTGCCTGAAGATAGTAAGAACATGGTTTTTCATGCGGGGACCAAAGCTGAGGATGGGCAAATTCTGGCGACGGGTGGTCGGGTGTTGAATGTGACTACACGGGGCGAGACACTGCAGGACGCCCGCGACCGGGCCTATGAGATGGTGGACGGGATTGACTGGCCCGGCGGATTTTTCCGCCGTGATATCGGCTGGCGGGCGTTGTAGTCAAATTGCCGGGCTGCGCCCGACTTGATTGTTAGGTCGAGGGGCGCTGCCCCGCCGCCAATGGCGGCTCCCCGAGATATTTTTAGCCAGATGAAGGGCGGATCAGCAGGTGAGCGCCTTCGTCAGGTCGTTGCGTTTTCTAAGGGGGCCGATGTTGGTCATGTGCCAGCCGTTTTTGTAAGTGACGCTGATAATTCTGCTCCAGTCGGCGCTGGTGACGATTATTTCGGGGCCGTTGTCGCAATCGCGGATACCGCCAGAAATGAAATCCTCTCCGATCTTGTGGTTCGTCAGGCCGGGGAGTGATGCGATTTCGGTGAGCGCGCCATCTTTGAAGCGCCCGATGCGTAGTGTTTTGGCCAGATGGGGGCGGTCGATATAGGCGATTTCGATATAGCCGTCGCCGTCCAGATCGGCTGCGCCGATTGGGGCGAGCCAGCGGAAACGGGTGCCGATATGGGGTGTGGCGGCGATTTTTTCGCCGAGCGCGTTGTAGACCGCAAGCTGAGCGCCGGTTTGATTCTGTGACTCGACGACCATCACTTCGAGAGCGCCGTCCAGATCAATGTCCACCAATCTGGGAGCAAGGTCTTCAAACACGCGGTCCAGCGGCAGGGAGACGGTTAATATTTCACCGTCAACCATGAGCTCTAGCGCACCGTATTCTACGTTGTCCCCCAGAACACCGTGTGGATACCGCGTTGTCGGTTCGGTAAAGTGGGCAGCCGTTATCGTGTTTGCGATCGCGTCGGTCGCTGCACCCATTAGCCACAGGCTCGACGCCAGCAGCGCGCCGCGAGTCCCGCTTTGCCACAGGCGAGCGGGCAGGCGCGGCGCTTTGGGCTGCATCAGATCTGCTTTTCGGGCATCTGCACGACCAGACCGTCCAGCGCATCCGTGACCTTGATTTGGCAGGTCAGGCGTGAGCGGGCAGGGTCGGGTTCAAAGGCAAAGTCCAACATGTCCTCTTCCATGTCGTCCTTGGCTGGAACCTTCTCGACCCAGTCGGGGTGGATATAGACGTGGCAGGTCGAACAGGCGCAGGCGCCGCCGCAATCGGCCTCGATGCCGGGGATGTTGTTGTCACGAGCCCCTTCCATGACGGTCAGTCCGTTGGCGACCTCGACTGTATGCTCGGTACCGCCATGCTCGACATAGGTGATCTTTGCCATTGCGTGCGTCTTCCTTTTTCGATTGTCGAATTCTTCCTTAGTGAAGGCATTTAGGTCTGACCAGCCTCATTTGCGACTCGACGTGCCGTGTCTGGACTTTCCAGCCGTATGTTCTATTTTTGTTCTTATGCTTGTTGCCCCTGTTCGCCCCACGGTTTCAAACCGAGACTGGCCGCGCCCGCCTGCCTGTCTTCCAGCCAAACGGTTGGACGACCCGCCCGAAGGCGCACGGGTTGCTGTCGCCGGGCTGGTGATCCTGCGGCAGAGGCCGGGGACGGCCAAGGGGGTGATCTTTCTGACGCTTGAGGATGAGACCGGTATCGTGAACGTGGTGGTCTGGCGTGCGATCTACGAACGCTTTCGCCGCGCCGTGATCTCGGGGCGGTTGCTACGTGTCACGGGGCGGATGCAGCGGGCGCATTCGGTGACCCATGTGATCGCGGAAGAGATTGAGGATATTTCGGGCATGCTGGATGTGCTGGTGCGGGGGGAGGAGGCACGTGCTCATCGCTCTTAGAGGCCATATTCCCGCCTTGCCCACACGCCTTGCCTGATGCAAACTTTTGTGCGGAGGACGCCTGTTTCGCCGCCAAGTCGATTGGCAAGCGGACCAGCGCGGCGTCACGCTTTGGGAGGAACGTGCCATGCCAACCAAAACCGAGGGTTCCACGCCACCCGACAACCTGACGCCGCAGCAGCAGGATATGCCCAAGGTCAACAAGATCACAGCGGAGGATATCACCGAGGCGCTGAAGGCGGGGTTTTCCGATTTTCTAGCGCGCCCCTTTATGAGCGGATTCTTCGGCCTGTTTTATGCGGTTTTCGGGCTTTTATTTGTTTGGTGCCTGGTTTGGCTTGGCAAAATCTGGATGATCATTCCTGCCGCCGTAGGCTTTCCGCTGATTGCACCTTTCGCGGCTGCCGGGCTCTATGAAATGTCCCGCCGGTTGCAGGAGGGCAAGAGTTTCGGCTGGTCTGAAATCCTCGGCGTGATGGCCAACCAGCGCAAGCGTGAAATGGGCTGGATGGCCTTTGTGACCCTGTTCATTTTCTGGGTGTGGATTTATCAGGTACGGCTTTGGCTGGCGATTACCCTGCAGAATGCTTCCTTTTCGGATTTTGAAGGGTTTTTAAACGTCGTGTTCTACACACCGCAGGGATGGACCTTTCTTGCCATTGGCACTTGCGTCGGTGCCTTTTTGTCTGGGGTTCTGTTCTCGGTAACGGTTGTTGCCATGCCCATGCTGCTTGATCGAGAGACAAATTTTGTGTCCGCCATGCTGACCTCCATTCGCGTTGTGACAGAGAACCCGGTCGTCATGCTGGGCTGGGCGGCAATCATCTCGGTCACTATGCTATTATCGATGGCTCCGGCGTTTCTGGGTCTGGTGTTCACCCTTCCGATTCTTGGGCACACAACGTGGCATCTCTATCGACGTGCGGTTTCACCAGCAGAGGGGCGTTCTGACGCGCCACAGCCATGAACAAATGATGACTTCGGTTGGCTTACCGCTTGAACAAAACCTCTTGTGACTGCTTGCTTCTGTGGTCACCGCGCAATTCGGCATGTAGAGCGCGCCCGGCCTGAACGCCCGGACGTGCGCTGACAGTCTCAAGCCAGCGCGTGAAGTGCGGCTTATCTTCCAACACCTGCTGTTGTCCTTCCCAGAGGCTGGCCCATCCCCAAATCGACATGTCGGCGATGGAATAGAAATCACCTGCAACAAACTCGTTCTCAGCCAGTCGACGATCGAGCACTGCGTACAGACGCCCAACCTCGGTGCGGTAACGATCTTTCGCGTAGGGCAGATCCTGCGGTGGATCCATTTGAGGGGCGTATTTCAGGAAATGATGCGCTTGACCCGCCATTGGTCCGACGCCACCCATCTGCCACATCAGCCATTCCTCAACCGCGACACGGTCGCGTTCGGTGGTTCCGTAGAACCGACCGGTCTTTCGGGCCAGATACATCAGGATCGCACCGCTTTCAAAAACCGAGATTGGCTGGCCATCCGGTCCGTCCGGGTCGACAATTGCGGGCATTCGGTTGTTCGGAGCGATCTTCAGAAACTCGGGGTCGAATTGGTCGCCCTTGCCGATATTGATCAGATGAGTTGTGTATGGCAGGTCCATCTCTTCCAGCGCGATGGATACCTTCCAGCCATTTGGCGTGGGCCAGAAATACAGATCGATCATGATGTCTCCTCAGGTTGATAGGATCATGAGGCTTTCTGAACGAAGGGCAACAGTTCTTGTGGTCGGGCAGTGCAAGTTGCAGCGTCACCGCGTCGAACCCGACTATTCGCGTCTGCTTGTTATCGCGCAAGATGTTGTGGTGCGGTTTAGCCGCAACGCTATGACACATCGGCGCAGGGAAAGTTTCAGAACCGTGACGTCGCGCCCGTCAGGGTTGACGTGCTGGCAACTGAGGCGTATGCGCAACGCAATACGTGGCGATTTGTTACCGGATTGCGGGCCACGCTAAACAACACCGCTAAAAGGTCAGGATGAAAGGCCCCTTTCGCTTGACCGCGTCTGGGGTTTTTTTGATGCCCTTGCCAGACAAGGGCCGAGAGGAATGACATGAGCGAGAGCTGGAACAAACGCACCCAAGCCGTCCACGGCGGCATTCGTCGCAGCCAATATAATGAAGTGTCCGAGGCGATATTTCTGACGCAGGGCTTCGTGTATGAAAACGCTGAACAGGCCGAGGCGCGGTTCATCGAAACCGGCCCGGATGAGTTCATTTATGCCCGCTACGGCAATCCGACCGTATCCATGTTTGAACAGCGCATCGCCGCGCTTGAGGGTGGTGAAGACGCATTTGCCACCGCCTCTGGCATGGCTGCGGTAAACGCGGCGCTGACGTCGATGTTGAAGGCCGGGGATCATGTGGTTTCGGCCAAGGCGCTGTTTGGCTCCTGTCTCTATATCCTTGAGAACATCCTGACCCGCTTTGGCGTTGAGGTAACCTTTGTCGACGGCACTGACCTGGATGCTTGGAAGGCCGCGATCCGTCCCGACACAAAGGCCGTGTTTTTCGAGTCCATGTCGAATCCGACGCTCGAAGTGATCGACATCGCGTCGGTGGCCAAGCTCGCTCACGCTGTGGGCGCGACCGTCGTCGTTGATAACGTCTTTTCGACCCCGGTCTTCTCGCGTGCGATCCAGCAGGGCGCGGATGTGGTGGTTTATTCTGCGACAAAGCATATCGACGGGCAGGGGCGGGCGCTTGGCGGCGTCATCATCGGGACCAAGGACTTTATTCGCGGAACCGTGGAGCCGTATCTGAAACACACCGGAGGCGCGCTCAGCCCGTTCAACGCGTGGGTAATGCTGAAAGGTCTGGAAACGATGGCTCTGCGGGTCAACGCGCAGGCCGAGTCCGCGCAGATCATTGCCGAGGCGCTGGAAGGGCATCCCGCGCTAGAACGCACATTGTACCCTGGCCTTAAAACGCACGCGCAGAACGCTTTGGTTCAGTCCCAACTGGGTGGCAAGGGCGGCACTGTTCTGTCGCTGGACATCAAGGGCGGGAAAGAGGCAGCGTTTGCCTTCCTTAACGCGATGGCGATCCCGGTGATTTCCAACAACCTTGGTGATGCAAAGTCGATTGCAACCCATCCTGCAACGACAACCCATCAGCGCCTGAGCGATGCGCAAAAGGATGAGTTGGGGATCACACCGGGCCTGATCCGCTTTTCAGTCGGGCTTGAGGATGCAGGCGACCTGCTTGCCGATATCAAGCAAGCATTGGACGTTTCTCAGCGATAAGGCGGGCTGCTGGGCTGATATCCTGCGCTATGTCGTATAAGTGTGCAGGGGGCAAACCCTGTTTCCTGCACAGAAAATCGATCCGGGCTGCGTTTTGGTGCGTATACGGTTACACTGGAAAACACGCCAAAGCTGTATATAGTCCGGCGACCAACCCGAGGAGCCCTCTCTGATGAACGTGCACCCCCGCGACATTAACGATGCACCCGACCATGACGAGGCTGCGGCCGCGCTGAAAGTGTTGCGCAAATGGGCGGAATCCGCGACCGAGACAGAGATCAGCCAGCTCGATCCCGCTATCGCGCGTCTTGTGCCGGGGTTGGTGCCGGTGAACTATCCCTCACTGTCTCGGGAATACCCCGAGGATTTCAAGGTTGACCCCGAGTATCGCGCCACGCTGCCCGATCTTCAAAACGGCCCGTCCAGCCTGATCCGTGGCGCGAAGCAGCAGATTCAGCATGTCGGTATCTCGAACTTCCGCCTGCCGATCCGATTTCACCGCAAACAGGGCCAAGACCTGACACTTGAGACGTCGGTCACCGGCACGGTCAGCCTTGATGCTGAGAAGAAGGGCATCAACATGTCCCGGATCATGCGCTCTTTCTACAAACATGCCGAGCGCACGTTCAGCTTTGAGGTCATGGAGGCCGCGCTGGACGACTATATGACTGATCTGGACAGCTTTGATGCACGGATTCAGATGCGGTTCTCGTATCCCGACAAGGTGAAAAGCCTGCGGTCCGGTCTTGAAGGTTATCAGTATTACGACATCGCGCTGGAACTGGTTGAGCAGAATGGCGTGCGCCAGAAGATCATGCACTTGGATTACGTCTATTCCTCGACCTGTCCCTGTTCTCTGGAACTGAGCGAGCACGCTCGGTCCACGCGCGGACAACTGGCGACGCCGCACTCGCAGCGCTCGGTCGCGCGGATTTCTGTTGTCGTGGATTGCGACGCAGACTGCCTGTGGTTTGAAGACCTGATCGAACTGTGCCGCCGTGCAGTTCCGACTGAAACTCAGGTGATGGTCAAGCGCGAAGACGAGCAGGCATTCGCAGAGCTTAACGCGGCCAATCCGATTTTTGTCGAAGATGCGGCCCGGTTATTCTGCGCCGAGTTGTTGGCGGATCATCACGTCGGTGACTTCCGCGTTGTTGCCAGCCATCAGGAAAGTCTGCACAGCCACGACGCTGTGTCAGTCCTGACCGAAGGTCCGACGTTCGTGGCAGCCAGCTTGGACCCGCGGTTGTTCACGACCCTTTTCCACGTCGGGTGACCTTCGCGGTGAGTTAAAAAAGTCTCAGAATCTGTTTGGAGGCGGGTTTCTGCCGCAGTGCAGCAAAAAATGCTGCGAACGCACGGTGTTTCAAGCTACACTCGTGCGTAATGCAGCCGTGGCATGTTCCGCTTTTTAGAGGCCGTTGCCACTCCAAAGGAAGCTGAGACGTGCGACGCCCTAGCCTGCAAAATAATTCATTCCGCCTGAGAAATCGGGTCGGACAGGGCGGTTTTCTCTTTCGTAAGCTGCATATTTTTCAGAGGAGAGACTACCTATGAACCCGATTTCCCAACCGCTGGAATTTCAGGCTGCTGCCATTCGTATGGCTGGCTATGCGGTTAGTAACCAGATGAAAATAATGCAAATTTTGGCGCGTTCAGCGATGGACTTGCCCTTTGCCTCGGTGCATGCCCTGCACGCGTCGTCGTCGGTTCCGGCACCGGCAAAGCCGAAGGCGAAGCCCAAGCCAAAAGCCAAACCTGCGGTCCGTGCCGCGAAAACCAAGACTGTTCAGGTCGCAAAACCGAAGCCCGTCGTGACGGCAAACGCATCAGCCAAGCCGAAACCCGAATCGGCTGCACCGACAGCGCCGAAAACAACGCCAGCCAAGGCAAAGCCGGCAAGCGCAGCCGCAAAACCTGCCGCTAAACGCCCAGCGGCCAAACCTGCAACCGCCAAAGCGCCAGCACCCAAACCAGCAACACGAGCGGGCCGGACCACAACGCCAAAGCCTGCCGCGCCCAAAGCAGCACCCGCAAAAACCAAGCCTGCAGCGACTGCCGAGGCGACGCCTGCGGTTGCCAAGGCAGCGCCGAAAAAAGCGGCACCAAAGCCCGCCGCGACCAAAGCTAAGGCAGCACCCACTTTGGCCAAGCCTGTTGCGCCCAAGGCTGCAAGTGCCGCAAAACCCAAAGCAGCGACCAAAACAGTCGCAAAAAAGGATGAAACACCAAAACCTGCGGCTCCCGTTCGGCGTACAAGGTCTCCGTCCAAGCCGCCGGCAATGCCTGCCCCGGTTCGCAAAACGGATAAGTAAAACCGGACTATAGCTTGACACCGTCGTGCAGGCGCGCCAACGCTGCGCCTCATGACGGATATGCGCCCGGTTGGATATGTGATTGGCCTGTTGGTCGCCATTCTTGGGGCGACCATGGTGCTGCCGCTGCTTGCGGACCTGATCGAAGGTCGCGGCGAATGGCCGGTTTTTCTTGAAAGCGGTGTCATAACCATCCTGACCGGCGTGGTTCTGGCCATGAGCTGCTCGAACGGAGTGGGCGAGGGGCTGACCATTCGGCAGACCTTTTTGCTCACCACCGGAGTTTGGGTCGCCCTCCCGTTCTTTGGAGCGATACCGTTTTTGTTCGGCGAAACCGAACTGCGTTTTGTGGACGCCTATTTTGAAGCAATGTCCGGGCTGACCACGACAGGTTCCACCGTGATTTCGGGATTGGATGACCTGCCGCAGGGCTTACTGTTGTGGCGCGGTGTCCTTCAGTGGCTGGGCGGCATTGGGATCATCGTTGTCGCTATGGTGTTCCTGCCCGAACTCCGGGTCGGGGGCATGCAGATCTTCCGCTCGGAAGGTTTTGAGACGATGGGCAAAATTCTACCGCGCGCGCAAGAGATCGCGGGTCAGATTTCCCTGATCTATGTCTTCCTGACATTTGTCTGTGTTCTTGTGTACGCCGGATTCGGCATGAGCTTTTTTGACGCCGTTGTCCACGCGATGACGACGATCGCAACAGGTGGTTTTTCAAACTACGACGGCTCGTTCGCCACGTTTTCCGGGCCGACGGAATACGCCGCATCGGTGTTTATGATCTTGGCCGCGCTGCCTTTCGTTCGGTATGTGCAGCTTGCAAACGGAAATACCAGTTCCTTGTGGCAGGACAGCCAGATCCGAGCTTTCCTTGCGACCATTTTGGTGCTCGTCGTTGTCATGACGGTGTTTCTACTGTCAGTTTTCCCGCGCCACTGGGAGCAGGCATTCCGGGAATCCCTGTTTAACATCACGTCGATCATTTCAGGCACGGGCTATGCCAGCGTCGATTACATGACATGGGGTAGCTTTCCGGTCATGGTGTTCTTTCTGATCGGTCTGATCGGTGGCTGCGCGGGATCGACCGCATGTTCGATCAAAGTGTTCCGCTATCAACTTTTGTTTGCATCAATAAAGACGCAGATACGCCGAATACGATCACCGCACGGCGTGTTTATGCCTCTCTACGGCGGGCGTCCCATCGGTACGGATGTCCTGACCTCGGTCATGAGCTTTTTCATGTTCTTCGTTCTGTCGATGGGCGTTTTGGCCTGGGCATTGGCGTTGACGGGTTTGGACTTTATCACGTCAGTCTCAGGCGCTGCGACCGCTCTGGCCAATGTCGGCCCCGGTCTCGGAGATCAGATCGGACCCGCCGGGAATTTTTCGGGGCTAAGTGATACGGCGAAATGGCTGCTGTCGATCGGAATGTTGGTCGGGCGTCTGGAACTGCTGGCTGTCTACGCCCTGTTCACGGCGCAATTCTGGAGAAGTTGATGAAAAGACCCCTTGGCGCTCAGATTTCCCACATGCTCAAGGACCGTGGTGTCGATGTTATCTTTGGTATTCCCGGCGTTCATAACCAAGAGATGTACCGCGGCATCGAGGAGGCAGGCATAACGCATGTCTTGGCGCGGCACGAGCAGGGTGCTGGCTTTATGGCCGACGGGTATGCGCGCGCGACGGGCAAGCCCGGAGTGGCATATGTGATTACGGGACCAGGTTTGTGCAATGTCATGACACCGATGGGGCAGGGGTTCACGGACTCGGTTCCGATGTTGGTGATTTCGTCCTGTCTGGATGAAACGCAGGCGTTGCATGGCCAGTTGCATCAGATGAAAGACCAACGTGCTGCGGCTGAAACGGTGGCGGACTGGTCTCATCAAGCCAATACCGCTCAGGCGGCCTACGGGCTTATCGAGCGCGCATTCGAGGAGTTCGAGCTGGCTCGTCCTCGCCCCAAGCACATTCAGGTTCCGATAGCCCAGCTTGAAGCCGAGGCCGACCCAGCGCCTTTTCCCAATCAGTCGGGGCTGCGGACAAAGGCTCTCCCGCCGGATGTTGCGTCGGTTCTGTCGATGCTCAATATCGCGCGTCGGCCACTTTTCATCTTGGGTGGCGGGACACGATCAAACCTCTGGCGGCAGATTTTGACGCAGTTGGGTGCCGCTTGTTTCACGACATTTGCTGGCCGCGGTATGGCAGGGCTGGACTATGCGCTGGATTTCGGCGCTGCGCTTACGCGCCCGGGAAGCGCAGATATTATTGCCTCGGCCGATCTCGTGATCGCGGTCGGGGCCGAGCTTGGCGAGGTCGATTTGTGGCGAGATCGGCTAGGACATACAGCGAACCTTGTGCGGGTGGATATCGATCCTAAGGTGCTGTCTGATCACCATCGCGCAGCCGTAAAGCTGCAAGCGGATGGTGAGAGTTTTGCGCATTCACTTTGGGCCTCTGTTGATCACGTGAAACCTGCCACGGGCTGGACTGCTGAGGAAGTGGTCGAGGCGCGGGCCCGCTGGCGCGCCGAAGTGGATGCCGAACGTCCGGGTATCGTTCCAGTGATAGACGCGCTGCGCGCGGCGATGCCCTCGGACACGATGATTTATTCGGACATGACCCAGTTTGCCTACGTCGCCAAAGAAGTTTGGGACATGGCGTATCCTTACCATTGGCATCACCCGACGGGTTTCGGCACGCTGGGTTATGCGTTGCCGGCGGGGATCGGCGGCGCGGTTGCCCGCCGTGGAAAGCCAACGGCTGTGATCGCGGGGGACTATGGGTTTCAGTACACAATGATGGAACTGGGGGCGGCGGTTGAACTTGGACTGTCACTGCCCATAATTCTTTGGGACAATGGCAAATTAAAAGAGATCGAAGACAGCATGATACGCAGTCAGATCGCACCCAATGCCGTCGTTGCGCACAACCCTGATTTCTGCCAACTGGCACAAGCCTACGGCGCTTTGTCGGCGACCCCGTCAAATCTTGAAGATTTGCAGGATGCTGTTCGCGCGGCTTTTGACGCACCCGTCCCAACTTTGATCCGGGTCACGCCAGACATACTTTAGAGCGACAACGCCGCTTGCAAAAGCGGCGCTGAGTTTTTTGCAGGTGTGGTTAGTCCCAGCAATGAACCAACACGGTCATTCCATTTGCCCGGCGGTTCAGTTCGTTGGGAGTGACTTGTGTTGTTGCCTGACCAGATTGGCCTGATAGTCCGGCTTTGCCCAAAACCTCATTCAGCCGATCCGCGGATGCGGCCAGGCTGACCGACGCGGGCAGCGTGCGTCCCTCGGACGGAGTTGGCAACAGCATGCCAACGACTTGGCCGCTGTCATCAAATACCGGACCGCCTGCGTCGCCGGGTTGAGCGGCCAATGCAAGGCGCTTTATGCCTTCTTCACCGTTCAGGCCGCGCACGTCGGCAATCTGGCCATATGTCAACGTGGGCGCACCCAACGCGCCTTCGTATGAGAACCCGGAAACCGCGACTTCGGATTGTATTCTAGGGGTGCCCGCCCGGAATTCCGCAATACTGAGAGGGGCCAGATCGACTTTGGGGCGTAGGACCGTAACGCCGAGATCGATGTCGGTCCAGGCGACTTGCAGCTCTTGATCGCCGTCCAGTGTCACGCGTGCGCAACTGTCGACCGCTTCGGCGACCGTAAGAACTGTACCCTTGGCATCGGCAAAGAACCCAGATCGAGAGAGGCGTGGCTTACGGACCTGCAACCCAGATACAAGGTCGATGCGTTGCCCTGCGTTTTCACCAACTGCGGGGTCCAGAACCGCGCTGTTTGTGGCGAAGCTGGCCTTCATAGCCGCAAGTACGCGCGCGCGGCGCGCCTCGTCCCCGTCGGGCCAGACGAGCGTAAAGCCCTTGATCGCCCCGTCTTTCAATTGCGCTTCGGTATAGGAGACAACGCCGTTGCCGCGCCCTTCAAGCGTAAAGCTATCCCCGCGCAACTGCCTTGGGCCATCCAAGGGAACAATCTCAAGTGATTGCATGACTTCGTAAAGTGCGCGCAGTGTGGCTTTGCTTCCGTTCTGACTGATCAGCAATACTTTGGCATCCAAACTTGACGTGCCGTTGAAATGAACGAATGGAGCCTCATACCGGTCAAATGCAACCGCGCTCAGCGGCAAGTCCAAAACAATCCCGGCTTGCGGGTCAGAATAGCGCTTCATTCCAACGCTGATCAGGGGGGCATTGAAGTCGTCTATCAATGCTTGCCGCTGAGCAGTGGTTAGCACGCCCGTTGCATCATAGCCGTTGAAACGCTGCCAATCGCTCATGGACCGGCGGGTGCCGGGACCAAATGCGCCATCGATTGTCGAGTTGTAGAACCCCGCAGCCTGCAGTGCAGTTTGCAGGTCTTTTCGGTCCTGAGAAGTCAACAAGCGTTCACTTTGAAGGGCTTGCGCGCGGCTTTCATCAGATACTTGCGGCGTCAGCCCGGTTACAGGCTGCTCGGGCGCAGACTCGACCGGAGGGGTCACGACCCCGCGATCCAGAATATTGACTCCGACGGGCCAGAACTGCTGCTCAAGGGAATTTGAGAATGCGATATAGCTGTCTGCGGGGATCTGCCCTTCGGCGCGATAGACCCGGAGGACTTGTTCGGCGTCACTTTGCAAATACGGCCCAATTACAATGGCATACCAGCCAGAGTTAAGGCGAAACCCGTTTACATCCGGCAGGACGTTGGCGTAAGCCTGCGCCCGTTCCTGGGCCTCACGCAGCGAGGGCTGCGCCTCAACCTGAACCCAGACGCCAGCGTCTTGTTGGGCAAATACGGCGCGCACGCCAAAGAAGAATAGAAACAGAATTGCAGTGAATATGCGTGTCATTGTCTGCCCGTGTCCGCGGTGTTTTATCTTTCGGTCAGAATACGCGATTTGAGGGGCTAAACGCTATGCCCCGATTACGGGGAATTTCCAGTGTGGCGGTGCAGTGACAGCCAAAGCGCACTGGGACGTTGACGCCCCTTTGCCCCTTGCATAGGAAGGGCAAAACCCATCGGAACCGGGCGCGTCGTCGCCCAAAGGGAATGTCATGACCGAACAGTCCAGTGCACCTCGCTCTTTTCAGGAGATAATCCTGCGGCTTCAGACCTATTGGGCCTCGAAAGGATGTGCCATTCTACAGCCCTACGACATGGAGGTTGGCGCAGGTACGTTCCACCCGGCGACCACTCTGCGCGCGTTGGGGTCAAAGGCTTGGGCAGCCGCCTATGTGCAGCCCTCGCGCCGTCCGACGGACGGGCGTTACGGTGAGAACCCGAACCGGTTGCAGCACTACTATCAGTATCAGGTGCTGATCAAACCCAGCCCGCCGGACCTGCAGGATCTTTATCTGGGGTCGCTAGAGGCGATCGGGATCGACATGGATCTGCATGACATCCGGTTCGTCGAGGATGACTGGGAAAGCCCGACTTTGGGCGCGTGGGGTCTGGGCTGGGAAGTCTGGTGTGACGGTATGGAAGTCAGCCAGTTCACCTATTTCCAACAGGTCGGCGGACATGACTGTGCGCCGGTCTCGGGCGAGCTGACCTATGGGTTGGAGCGTCTGGCCATGTATGTGCTGGGCATCGACCATGTCATGGACATGCCGTTCAATGACCCACAGTCCCCCAGCCTGTTGAAATACGGCGATATTTTCAAGCAGACCGAGGAAGAATACGCCCGCTGGAACTTTGACGTTGCCAATACCGAAGTGTTGCTGCGTCAGTTTGAGGAGGCAGAGGCCGAATGCGCCAACATTCTTGCTCAGGAACATGACGACCCGAAAACCGGCAAGCGTATCGTGATGGCGCACCCGGCCTATGACCAGTGCATAAAGGCCAGCCACTTGTTCAATCTGTTGGATGCCCGTGGCGTGATTTCTGTGACAGAACGTCAAGCCTATATCGGTCGTGTTCGAGCTCTGGCCAAGCAATGCGCCGATGCGTTTGTATTGACCGAGGCCGCCGGGTTCGGGGGCTGATGGGGCGTTCAGGCCAATCCGGGCAACAGAACCTTCAGGCCGTCTGCGATCATCCCGATGGCAATGGCAGACAGGATCATGCCCATGAAACGGCTCATGATCACACGCGCATTCGCAGACAGCCGTTTGGCCAGCGCCGAGGCGTTCCAGAAGGTGATGAACAGCAAGAACAGCACCGCCAGGAAAACGCCCGAGTAGATCATGGCGTCAACTGGTTTGGAAACGTGGTGAGCGTACAGGATCAGCGTCGTGATCGTGCCGGGGCCAACGAGAATGGGGAAGGCCAGCGGATAAAAAGCCACGGTGTCGGGTTCGGGGTAGGATTGCTTTTCCCCTTCCGTGCCGTGATGGGTGGTGCTTTCGGTGCCGCTCAGCATGTTCAGCCCGATCATGAGGACGACCAGTCCGCCCGCGACGCGCAGGTCGTCCACGCTGATGCCGAAAAGACCAAGGGTTTTATTGCCTATCGCGGCGAACGCTCCACCCAGTATCAGGCAATAAAGCGCGGTCTTGGTCGCGACCTTTCTCTGATCGGTGGGCGACAGGCCATCTGTCACGCTCAGAAAGACGGGCAGGTTGGTGATCGGGTTCATGATCGCGAACAACGCGCCGAAAAATCCGGCTGCAAGGGTGGGATCCATTCCGTATGCCTAAACTTAACCTGTACTGGATTGAAACCTGTCGCATTTTTCGCAAGTTTGAAAGAGGCCGCGTGATCAGGATGTGGGAACTATGACCGGAAAACTGCTTGCCATCCTTCTGCTTGTGTCCGCTGCTCTTGCGGGCGCGGCCATGTACTATCTTCAGGTGTATGGGTTCTACTATTCCGTAGAGCCCAAAGCGGGCGAGGACGTGACTTTGTTGGCCGCAGAAGACCAGGCACCCGTCGCGATCCCATATTCCGCGTTTCAAGCGATAGACGCTGACAGCTCGCCAATTCGCTATCGTGCGTGTTTTGAAACGAATCTGGCGGTGACTGACTTGGCGGGGTTTATACCGATAGAGAACCCCGAACCGCTGACGGCTCCGCGCTGGTTTGATTGCTATGACGCTGCGGCGGTGGCGGACGCTTTGGACTCCGGACAGGCGCAAGCGTTTGTCGGCGTTAAAAACATTCACTACGGTGTTGATCGCATCGTCGCCATTACCAAAGACGGCAAAGGATATGTCTGGCACGCGCTGAACAACTGCGGGGAAAAGGCCTATGACGGAACCGTAGTGGGCGAGGAGTGCCCACCAAGGCCGCAGGAATGATCGCAATGACTGAGGAAATGCTGGAAATTCCAAGCTTTCTGACGGCAACTCTGGGGTTCGCCGTCTATCTCATCGGTGCTGAGATTAATGCGCGAACGGCTGTCCTGCGTCAGTTCAATATCCCCGAGCCTGTAACGGGCGGCCTGTTGGCGGCGGTTTTCTTTTTATTTCTGTATCTGGTTTTCGGTTTCGAGTTGACGTTCGACCTGGCGGCGCGAGATTTCCTGTTGGTGGTTTTTTTCGCGGGTATCGGCCTGAATGCTCGGTTTTCTGACTTAATATCAGGCGGCAAGCCGCTGGTTTTGCTTTTGGTTTTGACGCTGGTGACGATCATTGCCCAAAACATCGTCGGCGCGGTCGGAGCGGTGACATTCGGGTATCCAGCGCAAGCTGGCGTGTTGTTCGGCTCGGCCGCTCTGATCGGAGGGCACGGAACAGCCATAGCTTGGGCGCCAGAAGTGGGCGCTGTAACCGGATTGGCCGGAGCGACCGAACTTGGCGTAGCAGTGGCCACCTTGGGTCTGGTTCTTGCGGCATTGGTCGGCGGCCCAATCGCGCGTTTGTTGATCGAGGGGAGGGGGCTGACACCGGATCGTCCGGGCGAAGAGCACACGGTTGGGCTGCCGGAAAGCCCGAGTGAAGCCGCTTCTAAGATTGACCATCTGACGATCATGCGGGTGATGCTTTACCTGAATATCGCGATTGTCCTTGGATACATGCTGAACGAGGCGATTACGGCCGCTGGGTTGCGGCTTCCGCTATTCGTGCCTTGCCTGATCATGGGCATCGTCATCGCCAACCTGCGGTCCGTACTGACCCCATCCGCTCCGCCAGTGGCGCGCACACCGTCGCTCGCGCTGATTTCCGAGTTTTCGTTGGGCGCGTTTCTGGCCATGTCGCTCATGAGCTTGCAGTTGTGGACCATTGCCGAACTGGGGCTTGCTATCGTTGTGATCATGGCCGCGCAGACCATATTTGCCGTTGTATTCGTGATCTGGGTGCTATTCCCGGTGATGGGCAGCAACTACCGCGCGGCAGTTCTGGCAGCCGGGTTCGGTGGCTTTGCTTTGGGCGCGACACCCACCGCAATTGCAAATATGACCGCCGTGACCAAGAGATATGGCCCTTCACCTATTGCCTTTATCGTGCTGCCCCTTGTATCCGCCTTCTTTGTGGATATCGCCAATGCCATCGTCATCCAGACGATCGTCAATTTCTAAGGACCGACAATGCCCGACCTGCTGATCGAACTGTTTTCTGAAGAGATCCCCGCGCGTATGCAAACCCGCGCTGGTGAAGATCTGAAAAAGCGGATCACCGACGGTCTGGTCGAGGCCGGTCTGACCTATGCCGGGGCCGCAGCCCTGACCACGCCGCGGCGCCTGACCCTTGCGGTGGACGGGCTACTGGCGGAAAGCCCGACCATCCGGGAAGAGCGTAAAGGCCCGAAAGTTGGCGCGCCGGACAAGGCAATCGAAGGTTTTCTGCGCGGCGCGGGGCTTTCCCGCGACCAGCTGGAGGAGCGTGAAACCCCCAAAGGGGCGGTCTACTTCGCCACTATTGAAAAAACGGGTCGTCCAGCGGCCGAGATTGTGGCCGAGGTTCTTGAAGCCACGATCCGCAATTTCCCGTGGCCCAAATCAATGCGCTGGGGCAGTGGCCCATTGCGCTGGGTGCGGCCTTTGCACTCGATCCTGTGCATCCTCAGCGACGAGACCGGTGCGCAGGTCGTTCCGCTGGAAATTGAGGGGATCAAATCCGGTGATAAAACGGGCGGCCACCGGTTCATGGCGCCCGATCGGTTCTCGGTCACTTCGTTTGATGACTACGCCGCCAAGTTGAAACGCGCTTTCGTGGTGCTGAACCCGGCTGACCGGGCCGAGCATATTTGGAACGATGCCCACAATATGGCTTTTGCAGCAGGGCTGGAAGTCGTTGAAGACAAGGGTCTGCTGGCCGAGGTCGCGGGACTGGTCGAATGGCCGGTGGTTTTGATGGGCAAGATCGACGACGAGTTTCTGGACCTGCCGCCCGAGGTGCTGCAGACCTCGATGAAAGAGCATCAAAAGTTCTTCTCGGTGCGCAACCCAAAGACAGGACGGATTGAACGTTTTATCACGGTCGCCAACCGTGAAACCTCTGACAACGGCGCAACCATTCTGGCGGGGAACCAAAAGGTGTTGTCGGCGCGTTTGGCGGACGCAAAGTTCTTTTGGGAGAACGACCTGCGCATCGTCAAGGCAGATGGCTTCAAGCCGTGGGTGGACAAACTGAATTCTGTGACTTTCCACGCAAAGCTGGGATCGCAAGGCGAACGTGTGGCGCGTATTGCTGAACTGGCGCATGAATTGGCCCCGGCCGTAAACGCAGACCCTGCTTTGGCGATGATGGCGGCGCAGGGGTGCAAGGCCGACCTGTCTTCGGAAATGGTGTTTGAATTCCCCGAGCTTCAAGGCTTGATGGGTCGCTACTACGCCGAGGCCGCTGAGCTTCCGTCCGAAGTGGGGCAGGCCAGTGAGGAGCACTATTCTCCCTTGGGTCCGTCGGACGATGTGCCGACGGCACCTGTATCTGTTACCGTGGCGCTTGCGGACAAGCTGGACACGCTGACCGGGTTCTGGGCGATTGACGAAAAGCCAACTGGTTCCAAGGACCCGTTTGCGCTGCGCCGTGCTGCGTTGGGCGTAATTCGGTTGGTATTGACGAATGACTTGCGTCTGAAATTGGATCGCTACTTTGACGCGCAGCTTGTTCGGGCCGAGGCTGCGATGAATGACACTTTGCCTGCGGAAAACGTCAAGGAGCTGTTGGATGAGATCGCAGATCACGGCGTATTTGGCGCGGCGTTCCGAACTGTGAAAGACAAGTTGGGTGAAATCTCGACCCCCGAGTTCCTAAAACTGGAACAGAAGATTCCCGACACTTCGGTTGATCTCCTCTCTTTCTTCCACGACCGCCTCAAAGTTTTCTTGCGCGATGAGGGCATTCGTCATGACATCATCGACGCCTGTATCGCGATGGAAGGCAATGATGACCTAAACCTGTTGGTCAAACGCGCTCGTGCACTGAATGAGGTGATCGCGACCGAGGATGGCGAAAACCTTGTTCAGGGCTTCAAGCGCGCCAACAACATCCTTACTCAGGCTGAGGAAAAGGATGGCGTCGAATACTCTTATGGCGCTGATGTGAAATTCGCAGAGACTGACAGCGAAACGGCCTTGTTTGCAGCTTTGGAAGCGGCGCAGTCCAAGATCAACGCCGCGCTGAAGGCAGAAGATTACCCGCTGGCCATGACGACGATGGCGGCCCTGCGCGGTCCTGTGGATGCGTTCTTTGAGGATGTGCAGGTCAATACCGACAATGAAATTCTGCGGCGTAACCGTCTGAACCTGCTGAGCCAGATCAGGCAGGTGTGTTCTAGTGTCGCGGATTTGACCAAGATCGAAGGCTGACCAGAACGCGCTTGCGTCAACATTGCATGGGCTTATGCTGCGGTCAGTTTGAAAGGTGCCGCAGTGCAGAATAACCCGCATACCACGCTTATTACTTCGACCGCGCCTGTCGCCACCACGACACATGGTGGCCGGGCGAAATGTCTGCAACGCCTTGTCCGTCTGGACCTGCCGGTGCCGCGCACGGTGGCCCTGTCGTTTGATGCCGTTCAACAGATCGCCAATGGGCAGGTTCCCGATATCGAGTCAATACTCGAGCAATTCGATCAATCGGCGCTTTTGTGTGTGCGGCCCAGTTCTGAAGACCCTGATTGGGGTGGGCCAGGGGCGATCCTGAACATCGGGATGAATGACGCCCGCTATGTTGATCTTTCGGATTCAATGGGCGTCGAAGCAGCGGCGGCGCTGTATTTGCGCTTTGTTCAAAGCTATGCCGTGCACGTTGCGCGTCTGGACGCTGATGTGTTCGACGATATCGACGCTGACGGTCGCGAAGGTCTAAGGCAGTCGCTGCGCGCATACGAGGACGAAACAGACGAAGCCTTCCCGCAAGACCGGGGCGAGCAGTTGGTTGCGGTTTTGCGGTCGATGGCCCGTGCATGGGATGGAACATCGGCGCGTCTTCTGCGCCAGGCCAAAGGTGCGCCAGCGGACGCTGGACTGGGGCTGGTCATTCAGGAAATGATCCCGGGGGTTGGGCAGGGTGAGTGCGGGTCAGGTGTGCTGCAACTTGTTGATCCGACGACCGGTTTGCCGCAGTTAACCGGCCGCTATCTAAGCCAGAGTCAGGGCAGGGACGCTTTGGGCGAGGGTGTCGCTGCGCTCTACCTCGAAAAAGACCCACGTGGGAAATCGCTAGAGGACGTTGCGCCCGAGGCTTTTGCAGAGCTCAAAACCCATGCTGCACTGATGCGTATCAAGTTGCGCGAGGAAATGCAGGTCGAGTTCGTCATCGAGAACGGCCATATTCATATTCTGGATGGCGTCCGCGTCCAGCGCAGCGCGAGGGCTGCGATGCGCATTGCCGTGCGTCTGGCTGAAGATGGCATTATCCCACCGCAAGAGGCGGTAATGCGGGTCGATCCGCACTCTTTGAACGAATTGCTGCACCGTCAGGTTCACCCAGAAGCGCGACGGGATGTTCTTACAACCGGCATCGCCGCCAGCCCCGGCGCTGCGACAGGCAAGATCGTGTTTACCGCTGCCGAAGCGCAGGCGAGCGCGGCCCGAGGAGAGCCTTGTATTTTGGTCCGCCGCGAAACCTCGCCCGAGGACGTGCGTGGGATGCATGCAGCCGTGGCCGTTCTGACGGAAAAGGGTGGGATGACCAGCCACGCCGCGGTTATCGGGCGCGGATTGGGGTTGCCTTGTATTGTCGGCGCGTCAGAGATGCGGTTCCAGACCAAGAAAAAGTTGCTGACGGCCCCGGATGGGCGTGCGTTCAAAACCGGCGACATCCTGACAATCGACGGTTCGTCCGGGCAAGTTCTGGCGGGGCAACCGGCCATGCTAGAGGCTGCTTTGGACGATTGCTTCCAAACCCTCATGGGCTGGGCCGATGCCGAACGTGACATCGCAATCCGCGCAAACGCTGATACGCCCGCCGACGCGCAAACTGCGCGCAATTTCTTGGCGCAGGGGATCGGCCTGTGCCGGACCGAGCATATGTTCTTTGACCCGGGCCGTCTGATCGTGATGCGCGAAATGATCTTTGCACAAACGTCATCCGGGCGCGCTGCGGTGCTGGAACGGCTGTTGCCGATGCAGCGAGAGGACTTTGTTCAGCTTTTCCGTATCATGGAGGGGCAGCCTGTCTGCATCCGCCTGTTTGACCCGCCCTTGCACGAGTTTTTGCCAACAACGCGCGGTGGGCAACGCGAATTGGCCGAGGCTTTGGACCTGCCGGTCTCAGATGTCGAGCGTCGTGTTGCGGCTATGACCGAATACAACCCGATGCTGGGTCTGCGCGGGGTTCGTCTGGGTGTCACAGTCCCTGAAATCTACGACATGCAGGCGCGTGCGATCTTTGAGGCGACGCTTGAGGCCAGCAAAAACGGTGCACCCGTCGTGCCAGAGGTGATGATCCCGCTGGTTTCGGCCAAGCGTGAGGTCGAGCTTGTGAAATCCCGTATTGATTCCGTCGCGGCCTCGGTCGCATCCGAGCAAGGGCAGGAGTTTGAATACCGTCTGGGTGTCATGGTCGAAACACCGCGCGCGTGTCTGCGAGCGGACGAGATCGCGCCGCAGACCTCGTTCCTGAGCTTCGGGACAAACGATCTGACCCAGATGACCTACGGTCTTTCCCGAGATGACGCCGGGCGCTTTATGTCCGCTTACGTCCGGCAGGGCGTCTTTGCCGAAGACCCGTTTCATGTGCTTGACCCGGATGGCGTAGGCGAACTGCTGAGACTGGGCTCCGAGCGTGGCAGGCAGGCCCAACCGGACGTGACTTTGTCGGTTTGCGGTGAACACGGGGGCAACCCCGAATCAATCGCCATCTGCCGAGAGCTGGGATTCGACTATGTGTCCTGTTCTCCGTTCCGCGTTCCGGTCGCTCGGCTGGCTGCCGCACAATTAGCGATTTCGTCCAGACTTGGGGGTTGACACTCACCCTTTCCGCTAGGATTAGTAGGAAACAAAGAGCGCCGTCGTCGATCATTTTTGACGTAACGGCGATTTTCCACTTGCCATTGCACGAAAACTGGACGTTTCCGATTCAATTCGGTATCAGGCTCGTCGCGCCCGCCGGGGGAGGGTATGGCGCGGAACGTGCCTGTGCGAGGTTATCTGATGCTACGATACATAATGGCTGTTGCCACATTGGCAGCAACCGTGCTGCCAAGTGTTTCCGTCGCTGAGAGGGAATCCACTGATACTGCCAAGCGTGAACTTGTGACGCGGAGCGAACCGCCCGGTCAGAATTTCCGTGAATACCTAAATCTGTTCAAGCCGCGAAAATCGGATGAACCGATGAAAATGTCCTATTCCAAGGATTGGCTGGATAAACTTCCGGCCGCAACCGGGGATGAACACTTTAAATGCCTGGCCGAGGCGCTGTACTTTGAGGCGCGTGGCGAAAGTGTTCGCGGCCAGTTCGCCGTGGCTGAAGTGATCCTGAACAGGGTCAAAAGCAGCCGCTTTCCAGATTCTCTGTGTGGCGTGATCAAGCAGGGAACAGGCAAGAAGTACCAATGCCAGTTCACCTACACCTGCGATGGCCTCAAGGAAGTGATCAACGAGAAAAAGGCCTATGAACGCGTATCGAAAGTTGCGCGGGCGGCCATTGACGGTGTTGTGAACGACATGACCGAAGGTGCTACGCACTATCACACCACCGCGGTTCGTCCTTCCTGGTCGCGTGTGTACAAGGAAACGGCGCGCATTGGTGTGCACATTTTCTATCGTCACAACTATCGGACAGCGAGCAACTAACTGACGCACCCGCGCTGGAAGCTTACTGGCGCGGGGTGTTTTTTGCCTTATGTTGCGGGCCGGGAGGCCCGCAATGACTTTGAACCGCAGACAATTCATGCAAACGACAGCAGCGGCGGTCGCTCTGCCTAATCTTGGGTGGGCTTCTTACCCTGCGCTTGTCGCCAAGGAAGCGGCGCAACAAATCGCCCCGGACGGGTTTTCTGAAACCCGCGTCTGGACATATGGCGGTCAGGTGCCTGGCCCGGAAATCCGGGTGTCGCAAGGCGCGCGGGTTCAGCGAAGATTGTCGAACACTTTGCCGCAACCGACGACCGTGCATTGGCACGGGATTCGCATCGACAACGCAATGGACGGGGTCCCGGGCCTGACTCAGGACGTTGTTCCGACGGGCTCTCATTTTGACTATGATTTCAAGGTGCCGGATGCCGGAACATATTGGTATCATGCGCATAATCGCTCGATGGAGCAGGTCGCGCGGGGGCTGTACGGGCCGTTGATCGTTGAAGAAGCAGTCGCGCCGGACATTGACCGTGATCTGACCTTGATGTTGGATGATTGGCGGTTGGACCCTGAAACCGCGCAAATCATGGACGATTTTGGGAATGGTCATGACCTGAGCCACGCGGGACGACTGGGCAACCTGGTTTCTGTCAATGGCCGGTTTGATCCTGTCTATTCGGTAGGCGGTGGTGAAAGGCTGCGTTTGCGCCTGATCAATGCCTCCAATGCTCGAATATTTGATCTTGGACTGGATGGACTGAGCGGTTGGATTGTTGCGCTTGACGGTATGCCGTTAGAGGTTCCGTTAGAGGTCAACGACAGGTTTCCCTTGGCGCCGGCGCAGAGGGCGGACCTGATCGTGGATGTCCGGGCAGAGTCTTCCGCAGTTGCGAACCTCGTGAGTTTTGAAAGGGACGGTAGCTATGGGCTGGTTCGGTTCGACGTGACCGGCCCGTCGAAAACTGCACGAGCCGGAATTACCCCATTGGTCCCGAACCAGATGCCCGACGCCTCGGCGGAAAATGTGCCGTTGCATCGAATGGAGATGCAGGGCGGCGCGATGCGTTGGCTGGAATCGGCAAGGATCGGTGAGTCAGAGCTTTCGGGGCAGGAATTGGCTCAACTCGGGCGGTTCTGGGCGTTAAACGGCGATGCCGAGCGACCGGCAGAGCCGTTTCTGGATGCTCAAAAGGGAACTACTCATAGGATTGAGTTCGTCAACGAGACTGCGTTTCCGCACGCCATGCACCTACACGGTCACCATTTTCGCCTGATCCTTCAGGACGGAACTTTGGGCCCGTGGCGCGATACTGTTTTGGTTGAGCGTGGGCAAACCCGCCAAATTGCACTGGTGGCCGATAATCCGGGGGACTGGCTGCTGCATTGTCATATGCTTGGGCATGCGGCTTCGGGCATGATGAGCTGGTTCCGTGTCACCTGACGCCGCATTCGACGACTAGAAAGGCGTTTGTTGCGGTGTTATACGCGCCTGCATCGTCTAATTTGGGTAAACCTGTCCCAAAAGTCCGAAAAGGTCCGTTGCATGAGTTCCGAAATCCGTCTTGCTTTTGCGCACCCCTCTGAGAGGTCCGAGGCAACTGCCACTCGGGGGCCATTGGACCGCATTTCCCTGCGCGACCATATTGTCGAGGTTGAGATCGGCGCGTTTCAGGCAGAACGCGGGACGACGCAGCGCATCTGTTTTAACATCGTGGTCGAAGTGCGCCCTCTGACGGATCCTATTGACGATGATGTTGACCGGATTCTGTCCTATGACCGTGTGACTGAGGCGATCGCCTACGAACTGGCCGCCGAGCGTCTGAACCTGTTGGAGACTCTGGCCGATCGAATTGCGGAACGGATTTTGCTTGAACCTCAGGCTGTAAGAGCTTTTGTTAGAATAGAAAAACTTGATCGAGGACCGGGGGCTTTGGGTGTCGAGATCGTGCGTGGTCGGGACATGGTTCACCATGATCTGGTCGAGGAAGAACGCCCGCATCCCCGGCTAGTATTCCTGTCGAACGAGGCCATAGCATCTGAAAATCTGACTGGTTGGATTGATCAGCTGGAAAACCGCAAACGTCCGTTGATCCTGTGTGTTGGCGCTGCGGATATAGCGGTTTCGCAAACAGGGCACGCGATGACACAGCGCCGGATCGACCTTCTTGCCATCGAACAGAATGCGTGGGTGCTGGCTGCGCGTGATCACCGTTGCGTCGTCGTTTCGACCCGAACCGAGTTGGACTGGGCGATGAAGAACGGCCAAATCTGCGTTTGGGCACCGTCCAAGATTGTTCTGGATGCGGTGGATGGACCGTCTGCGGCTCCGTCTGATGCGGTTGCATTGGCTGCGTGGTTCGCCGCGACCTTCGAGGCAAGCGAGATGATGGTGATTGGCGGCGATTTGCCCGAAGCGCCAAAAACCCCGTTACGTGCAGTACCCGTGGATCAGGCCCGACTGTGACAGCGTACTACCGACCTCTGGTTCAGCACGGACCGGCTCGTCCCGATGGGGCAGTGGCCTTGGCCGGGCAGCAGATTTGGTTTTCTCATGTGGAACGGCTAAGCCGCACGGATGCGCCTATAGTCCTGCCCGCAGCCGAAGTGCCCGATCAGGTTTTGGATCGCTTGACGAGGCCACACCAGCCGGTTGCAGGTCTGGCGATGGACCGTCCGCAGATCATGGGCATCCTGAACGCCACACCAGACAGTTTTTCGGACGGTGGGGTGCACAACTCGGTCCACGCGGCGCAGGCGGCTGCCCGTGCCATGGTCGCCCATGACGCAAGTATTCTGGATATCGGCGGTGAATCGACGCGACCCGGTGCCTCTTTTGTGCCAGAAGCCGAGGAAATCGCGCGGACTGAACCTCTGATCAGGGCAATTCGGGCTGAAACGAGCGCGCTGATTTCCATCGACACGCGCAAATCTGCTGTTGCAAAGGTCGCGTGGGAGGCTGGCGCGGGGCTGATCAACGATGTCTCGGGTTTTACTTTTGATCCGCAACTGGCCCCGTTTTGTGCCGAGGTCGGTGCGCCGGTTTGCGTGATGCATATGCAGGGCGATCCGGCCACGATGCAGGATAATCCCACCTATGACGACGTGCTGCTGGACGTGTATGATTTTCTAGAGAACCAAGTGGCTTATCTTGAGGGTTTAGGGCTGGATCGAAGCAAGGTTCTGGTTGACCCGGGGATCGGGTTTGGCAAGTCTGAGGCCCATAACCTGACGCTGCTTCAAAACCTTAGCCTGTTTCACGGGCTGGGTTGCCCGATCCTGTTGGGTGTATCACGCAAGGGCTTTATCGGTCAGATCGGCAAAGAGACGCGCAAGGACGCCCGTGCGCCGGGGTCGATTGCGGTTGGGTTGGCAGGTCTGGCACAAGGGGTACAGATCCTGCGGGTTCATGACGTCATCGAGACGGCTCAAGCCTTGCGTCTTTGGGCCGCCGTCCGGTAAGCCATCTACAGGCAAGAAATTACGGAGTGACATCTATGCGTAAGTTGTTCGGAACCGACGGGGTGCGGGGCACCGCGAACACGCATCCGATAACCGCTGAGATGGCTCTACGTATCGGAGCAGCGGCCGGGCGGTATTTTCGCAGGGACCAGTCCCGCGCGCACCGCGTTGTAATTGGAAAAGATACTCGGCTGTCAGGGTACATGCTGGAAAACGCACTGACCGCGGGTCTGACCTCGACAGGTATGAACGTGTTGCTGTTGGGACCAGTTCCTACGCCTGCCGTGGGCCTGATGACTCGGTCGATGCGCGCTGATCTGGGCGTTATGATTTCAGCCAGTCACAATCCGGCCGAGGACAACGGGATCAAGTTCTTTGGGCCTGACGGGTTCAAGTTGTCCGATCAGGCAGAGGTTGAGATCGAGAAGTTGATCGAAGAAGGGGTAAGGCCCGCGCAAGCGCAGAACATCGGGCGTGCCAGGCGAGTAGATGACGCGCGTTTTCGCTATGGTGAACGTGTTAAGTCGTCGCTGCCCCGCGATTTGCGTCTGGATGGGCTAAAAGTTGTGGTTGACTGCGCCAACGGCGCAGCGCACCGAACCGCCCCCGAAGTTCTATGGGAGCTGGGGGCCGAAGTCATTCCGGTCGGCGTCACGCCCGACGGTAAGAACATCAACTTGAATTGCGGTTCAACAAAGCCCCGGCTGGCCGCCGAAACGGTGGTGGCACATGGCGCGGACGTTGGGATATGCCTCGATGGTGATGCTGATCGCGTTGTCATGATTGATGAGCACGGGCAGGTGGCTGACGGTGACCAATTGATGGCTCTGCTCGCTACGTGCTGGGCCAAGTCGGACCTGCTGCGGGGCGGCGCTTTGGTTGCGACCGTCATGTCCAACCTCGGGTTGGAGAGGCATCTCACCTCTCAGGGTTTGCGGTTGGAGCGAACGGCGGTCGGTGACCGTTATGTGGTTGAGCGGATGCGCGAAGGCGGGTTCAATCTGGGTGGCGAGCAATCCGGCCACATCGTCATGAGCGACTATGCTACGACCGGCGACGGTCTGATGGCTGGGCTGCATTTCCTTGCTGAAATGGTTCAATCCGGTCGCAAGGCGTCAGAGCTTTCGGTCCAGTTTGAGACCGTTCCGCAATTGCTGAAAAACGTGCGTTACGCAGACGGGCAAACTCCGCTTGAAGTCGCAAGCGTTCAAGCAGCGATCGCAGACGCCGAGGCGCGTTTGAACGGGCAAGGTCGTTTGCTGATCCGCAAGTCCGGTACTGAGCCTCTGATCCGCGTTATGGCAGAGTGTGAGGATGACGCCCTGTTGACGCAAGTTGTGGATGGTATTGTCGCGGAAGTTGAGGCCGTCGCAGGTTAACGGCCGAACAACATCTTGCGCAGGCTGAACCACTGGCTGATCGCCAATCCCGTCAGGATCATGGCAAGGGCGACAAAGAACCGAAGTGGCAGCGCTTCGGACAGAATCCATGCGCCAAAAACCATCGACCAGATCGGCACTTGGTAATTCACCAGCGTCAGAAAGACCGATCCCGCACTGCGAATGATTGAAACGCGCAGCAATGTGGCGAGCGCCGTTGGCACGAGGCCCAGTGCGATGATGGCGAGGCTTGGCCGAGCGCCTTCCCAAGCCGGTAGCCCTTCGGTCATCAGCATGATGGGAAGCAATATGATCGCGCCAACCAATAGTGTCAGGGCAGCCAGAACCACAGGGTCAATCGGTGGGCACCGTCGTGTGAAAATGGACGCGCAGGCGTAGCACAGTGCGGCGCTGACGCAGGCCAATTGCGCCAAGGGTTCAGTGCCTTGTCCGATTTGCGCCAATCCCGGTCCGATCAGCACCAGCGCGCCAGAAAACCCCAGGCAGACCCCCAGGAACCGTCGTGCATTCATTGGCTCATCCGAGAAGAAATGCGCCAGCGGCAGAACCATCAGGGGAATCGCGGCCATCGACAGGCCGGCAAAGGCTGATGGTACATATTGCTGACCCCAACTCAGCAGCAGGAAGGGCAGGGCCGAGGACAGGATGCCGATGATCACTATCGACCACCACAGCTCCACGGAAAATCCCGGCAATTGTCGTTTTGTGACGGCCATCAGCCCCAGCAATGTCACCGCGCCCAAAGTGGTGCGGGCGGTTGCGACAGTGATCGGGCCGTACCCCTCAAGCGCCATGGCGACGACCATGAATGTGCCGCCCCAGATCAGGCCGAGGGAGAATACGCCGCTCCAGTCGCGGGATGTGGGTTGATCGACCATTTGCGCCCTCCGGCCCCGACAAAAAAGGCGACCCGTGGGCCGCCCTTTCGCACTATCCCAAAAGGATTAGTTCTTTTCCTTATCGACCATTTTGCCGGCCGAGATCCAAGGCATCATGGCGCGCAGTTTGGCACCGGTTTCCTCGATCATGTGCTCGTCATTCGCGCGGCGCGACGCTTTGATGGTCGGCTGGCCAACGGCGTTTTCCAGCATGAAGTCACGAACGAATTTACCCTGCTGGATGTCGTTCAGAACCTCTTTCATACGCGCTTTGGTCTCGTCGTATTTCAGGATACGCGGGCCGGTGACGTACTGACCGTACTCAGCGGTGTTCGAGATCGAGTAATCCATGTTCGCGATGCCGCCTTCATAGATCAGGTCAACGATCAGTTTCACTTCGTGCAGACACTCGAAATAAGCCATCTCAGGCGCATAGCCTGCCTCGACCAGCGTTTCAAAGCCGCAGCGGATCAGCTCAACCAGACCGCCGCACAGAACAGCCTGTTCGCCGAACAGGTCGGTTTCGCACTCTTCGCGGAAGTTGGTTTCGATGATGCCCGAGCGACCGCCACCGATGGCCGAGCAGTAGGACAGACCAATTTCCAGCGCCTTGCCGGTCGCGTCGTTGTCCACGGCAACCAGGCAGGGAACGCCGCCGCCTTTGACATATTCGCCGCGCACGGTGTGACCTGGGCCTTTGGGGGCCATCATGATGACGTCGACGCCTTCTTTCGGCTCGATCAGGCCAAAGTGGACGTTCAGGCCGTGGGCGAAGGCGATGGCCGAGCCGGGCTTGATGTTGTCATGCACGTATTTCTTGTAAGTTTCGGCCTGCAGTTCGTCGGGCATGGTGAACATGATGACGTCACACCAAGCAGCGGCTTCGGCGATGCCCATCACGGTCAGACCTTCGGCTTCGGCTTTCTTGGCCGAGGCCGAGCCTTCGCGCAGCGCGACGACCAGGTTTTTGGCGCCCGAGTCACGCAGGTTCAGTGCGTGGGCGTGGCCTTGGCTGCCGTAGCCCAGGATGGCCACTTTCTTGTCTTTGATCAGGTTGATGTCGCAATCGCGATCGTAATAGACGCGCATGTCGCTGGTCCTTTCTGTTTAACTTGGCGACGGTTCTACTTGTCATCTTTAGGGATGGCGATAGCGTTTCCCTTGTTATTCCGCTTAGTTTGTGAGAATTTATTCGCTCGATAGCAATAATTGCGAAAAATCATGCTTGATGACATAGATCGGCGAATCCTGCGCCACTTTCAATCTGATCCCAGCTTGTCCACTGCGGAATTGGCCGAACGCAGCCGCATTAGCGCAAGCCTGTGTTGGCGTCGCATAGAGAAGATGCAGGAAGCCGGCGTGATCGAAGGGCAGGAGGCCGTCATCGATTGGGCCGCGCTTGGATATGCTGTGGAGGTGTCGCTCCGGGTCACGCTGGATAAAACGCAACCCCGCGCATTTGACGAGTTCACAGCAGCCGCACGTCAGGTCGCCGAGGTCATTGAGATTCAGACCTTTCTTGGCCGGGTGGACGTTCGCTTGTCGGTACTGGCGCGAGATATGTCCCATTATCAGCAGCTCTACCGGGATCAGATTCTGACCCTGCCGCATATCGCGGATATCGAGGCTCTGATGCACATCGCGCGCGTCAAAAGCGAAGTGGTTCTTCCGGTATGACCGAATTGGATGAGATCGACCGCAAAATCCTCCGCGCTTTGGTGCAAGAGGCATCGCAAAGCGCAGGGGCGTTGGGGCGCAAGCTGGGATTATCGCAACCTGCGACGTGGCGCCGGATTCGCAGGTTAGAAGACGCCGGAGTGATAAAGGGGCGTCGTCTGCGTTTGAACGCAGAAGCGCTGGGTTTTGGCGTGACCGTGTTCCTTGGGGTTAAATTGGCACGCAAAGGGCAGGTCAGTCTTGAGGACTTTGAACGCGCGGTAAGCGCGATCCCCGAAGTCCAAACAGTCGAGCATGTTCTGGGGCTGTATGATTACCGCCTACGGGTCGTCGCGCGCGATTTGGCGGACTTTGAACGTGTTCTGCGACGGCGGATCATGACCTTGCCCGGTGCCGGAGACGTGGAAGCAAACGTTCTTCTGAGTGAAGAACGCCTGCCCGGACCAATCGGATAGGTCAGTATTTTGTGCGGATGCAATACCCCGGATGATGGGTCATCCGCGCAAAGGTCATCGGTTGCCCATCTTTCCAAGTGGTGCGTTCGAGCTGGATCATCGACGCCCCGGCCGTTGTTCCCATGAATTCGGCAAGGCGACTGTCTGCCGAAACTGCACTGAATGCGACTTCGGCTTCGGTGAATGGCGCGGCGCTCAATAACCACTCATGCGGGCCGTGCGTGCCCAAATCGGCGTGCTCAACCTCTGGAACGGCGTTGATGTTGATCCAGCGTTCTTCCAGCTGAAACGGGCGGTTATCTGCGTAGTGCATACAAATAACATGCAGGACCGGTACGTCGGGCGAAACGCCAAGTTGCGACGCCAGCCAGCCGGGGCTTGTCTCGACGTTTCTTTCCACCAGTGAGTAGCGGTAGGTGGAGTTCTGGTTTTCAACCGTCTGTCGCGCCAGAGAAAACTCAAGTTTCGCGTGCTTGCTGGGCTCTTTCTTGACGCGCGTTCCACTTTTGCGCTTTCTCTCGACGAACCCTTGTTCAGCCAGTTCGCGCAAAGCACGGTTCACAGTGGCGCGCGCACAACTAAATTCTTCTGCGAGTTGCGTTTCGGTAGGCAGCAATGAGCCTTGTGGCCACACACGCGTTTCGATCCGCCTTTTAACCTCGTCACGTACAACCTGAAAACTTATCCGTTTTTGTGCCGTCACGTCCAAAAATACCTTTCTTCTATAAAGTGAGCTTATCTGGTCAGAAACACGTAACAGTGTAAAGGTCGCTGGCCCTGCTTGGCGTTGTTTATCGGGCAATTTCCGTGCGGTAAGGGTGAATTTTCTGTTGATGTTACCACCTTCCCTGGGGTCAAGTGGCGAAAGTAAGGGGGTGGCCTGTCGAGGATGGTTTCATTCCCCTGGTCGCCGACACAATTTGAAAGGACAAATCATGCCAGCGCTATTGGATACCGTTGATCCCAACGGGCTCGAGGAGTTCTCGGTCGTTTTCACGGATCGGTCCTTGAATCACATGTCTGTCCAATTTCAACAGATTATGCGTGGTATTTCGGGGATGTTGAAAGACGTCTACAACGCGGATGCCGTCGCGATTATTCCCGGCGGGGGTACTTTCGGGATGGAAGCCGTTGCTCGCCAGTTCGCGCGCGACAAGAATGTGCTGGTTGTTCGGAATGGGTGGTTCTCTTATCGGTGGAGCCAGATCATCGAGACTGGTGGTCTGACGGCGTCAGCGACGGTGCTCAAGGCTCGGCAGGTGGGGAACTCCAGCCCTTCGCCTTTTGCCCCAGCCCCGATTGAGGAGGTTGTCTCGGCCATTCGTGAACAGCGGCCCGAAGTGGTTTTTGCGCCCCATGTGGAAACGTCGGCGGGTGTCATTCTGCCCGATGAGTATGTGACGGCGATGGCCAGTGCCGCTCATGAAGTTGGTGCGTTGATGGTTCTAGACTGCATCGCGTCCGGGTGCGCCTGGGTCGATATGAAGGCTACTGGCGTTGATGTTTTGATCTCGGCTCCGCAAAAAGGCTGGAGCGCGTCGCCTTGCGCCGGTTTGGTCATGATGTCAGAACGCGCGGAAGGGCGGCTGAACGAAACATCGTCCGACAGCTTTGCGATTGATCTAAAGAAATGGCGTCAGATCATGGAGGCCTATGAATCCGGTGGACATGCCTATCACGCCACAATGCCGACGGACGCATTGCGCGATTTCCACGATACGATGGTTGAAACCAAAGACTATGGGTTTGAAAAGCTGCGCGATGCGCAATGGGCGTTGGGGGACGGTGTTCGCGCGATGCTACAGGACAAAGGCGTGATGTCAGTCGCCGCAGACGGCTTTGGCGCGCCGGGCGTTGTGGTCAGCTATACTGCCGATCCCGAAGTTCAAAACGGTAAGAAATTTGCTGCCTTGGGCATGCAGATTGCAGCCGGTGTTCCACTGCAATGTGATGAACCAGAAGGTTTCAGCACTTTCCGGCTGGGTCTGTTTGGCCTGGACAAGCTCTATGACGTTGATGGAACGATTGCCCGTTTGAGGCGTGTTCTGGATCAGGTTCTATAAGCGCCGGGCTTCAGCGCACGCCAAGACCCATCTGCATCAGTGTCTTGCGCACCGGCGGCAAGGAATAGAGGGCATTCAGACCCATCGCCCGCGCATCTCTCAGCGGGCGCGTTTCGATCATGGAGGCGCGGTTGAGAAGGTCGATGCCTTTGACCCTCATCGCGATCTCGGTGTGGCGGGCTTTGTGGTAGGCATCCAGCATTTGCGTGTCACCCAGACCGTCCGGCCGTGCCTGTGCATGGTCCAGCAGGCTGCGCAGATCGCCCAGCGACATGTTCAAACCTTGCGCGCCGATAGGCGGCACGACATGCGCGGCCTCGGCCATCAAAGCGATCCTTTCCCCGGACAGACGTTCCGCCGACTGGCTGATGATCGGCCATATGGTTCGCCGTGACGCGAGTTTGAGCGGCCCGAACAATCCGCAAGAGCGTTCGGTCATGGCGGCCTCAAACGCCTGTGGTTCGGTGTTCAGCAATTCAACGGCGCGCGGTCCACGCTCCATCCACACGACTGCGGACGAAGGTTGGCCCTGCCAGTCTGGAAGGGGGACCAGTGTGAAGGGACCGCCGGAACGGTGAATCTCGGTCGAGATGTTGTCGTGCGGAATGGGGTGCGTAACCGCAAAGGCCAACGCCTTTTGCCCGTAACGCGTTGTTTGTACAGAAATTCCGGCTGCTTCGCGCATCGGAGAGCCGCGCCCATCGGCGGCCACAACAAGTTTGCAGGAAACGCGGCTGCCATCACTCAGACCAACACGGGCGTGAGCCGTGCGCGTGAAAAGGCTGACGGTTCCGGTGCCGGGACGGAAATCGACATTTGGAAGTTCGGCCAGACGGTTCACCATCTCGCGGCGAAGTAACCAGTTCGGCAGGTTCCACCCGAACGGCTGATCCGAAATGTCGGCGGCGTCAAAGTCTCGTACAACGCGCGGTTCAGGAACGTCGCCGCCTGCATCCACGATACGCATGATCTGCAGAGGGGCCGCATGTGGGGCCAGTTTCTCCCACAGCCCGCACTGTTCAAGCAGCCCACGCGCGGGCTGCAGAAACGCCGTGGTCCGCATGTCAGACCCGTCGACATCGCGTTCGGTAATAGGTGGGGCGGGGTCGACGCATACTACGTCGAATCCGGCGGTCCCAAAGGCTGCCGCAGCAGTCAACCCGGCGATCCCGCCGCCGGAAATCAGGATGTCACAGCTGTCAGTCATGGCCTCGGTCTCCGTATCTTGGGCAGAACCTAGTGCGGTTCCAAGGCACGCGCCAAGTGACATCCTGTCCCGTGTCTCAGCCTCGTGAAATGAGGATGAGGATCAGGAACATTACCGGCACCATCATCACGGCAGGGATGTAGAGGCCCGGCAGACCGAACAAAAGGGCCGAACAGCCCCACATGCTGAAGATCGCCAAGGCGGTATAGCCCCAATCTTCGGCCTCGCCATGGGCGGCGTCTTTGGCCATCCAGCCAAACAGGGGAATTGCAAACAATAGGCGCTGCCAGATTGGCAGGCGCCGAGGGGCCTCGATCGCGCTCATGGATATCTCCGATTCTGTTCGTCGCTGAGGCGCATATAGGGGCGATGCTGCACCTGCAAAATGTGCAGAACGTCGCAGTGCGACAGCCTATCGCAGCCGGGCGAGAAACGCGGTCAGATCGTCCGTGTGATGGTGGATGTGGTCGGCTTTGTGCGGCTCGGGCGCGACGTGGACAGTGCGCATTCCCATTTCGTGCGGAGCCGCCAGATTGCGGGGATCATCCTCGAACATGGCCGCCTTGGTCGTGTCGATGCCATCCTGCTGAAAAATCGCTTCAAACGCGGCTTTTTCCGGTTTTGGGCGGTAGCCTGCATGTTCAACGCCATAAATCGCGTCGAAAAGTCCGCTCAGGCCGCGGGCCTCAAGCACACGTTCCGCGTATGGTGCGCTGCCGTTTGTATAAACAATCCGTCGGCCGGGTAGCGAACGTATGTGATCCGCCAGTTCTGCATCGGGGTCCATGTGGCTCGTGTCCACTTGATGTACGGCATGCAGGTATGGATCGGGGTCCAGATCATGCTCTGCCATCAAACCCGCCAGCGTCGTGCCATATTGACGCCAGTACTGCGAACGCAGCCGATCCGCCTCGGCCCGGTCCACGCCAATGGCCTGCACCACGTAGTCGGTCATCAGCACCTCGATCTGATCGAACAGGCGCATATGGGGCGGGTACAGTGTATTGTCGAGGTCGAACACCCATTGGGTGACGTGAACAAAAGCAGGTTTGACCATGCCTAGGGTTTAGGCCGCTGTGAACTCGTTTTCAATGCTGCACTTGATTGGTGGGGGCTGAGACGGATAGACAGGTCCGAACGAGGAGACGAACCATCCAATGCCCCAGTCCAAACAGTCCAACAGGGACGCCTACAGCCTAATATTGGAAGCGATCGACGTCGGGGTTTACAAACCCGGCGACCGGTTAGTTGAAAGCGAACTGGCGGAACGGTTCGGGGTATCCCGGACGCCGATCCGCGAAGCTCTGCAACGTCTGGAAACGCAGTCGCTGCTGGAACGGGACGGGCGGTCGTTGATCGTGGCCTCGCTGGACCACAACCAGATGGCCGAGCTTTACGTGGTGCGACGCGAGTTGGAAGGTCTGGCGGCAAGCCTGGCGGCAAAACACGCGACCGAGGAAGAAATCAAGGTTCTGCAGGACATGGTGGCGGCAGACGACGCTTTGGTAGACGACCCGACGGCGCTGTCTCGTGCCAACCGCCGTTTTCACGAACAGATCCACCTGGCCTCGCACAACCGATATCTGGTTCAGCAACTGGATCTGGTACACCGAACGATGGCTTTGATGGCGACGACTTCTTTGGCCGTGCAAGGGCGCGGTGAAATTGCTCAGAGCGAACACAAGGGCATCGTTGAAGCGATTGCCGCCCGTGATGAGGTCGCAGCGGCACAAGCTCTGAAAGAGCATATCTCGGTTGCTTTCATGACCCGCCTTAAACAGGACGCTGTGCGCCGAGAAAACTGAGCCCCATCAAGGGGTATTCTCTTCGCTGGCCTGACCGTGCTGGGTTTTGTCCCAGAAAAACGGGTTTCCGATCAATTCCCACAGGGCTTTGTACGCTGCTGCGACTCCAAGTGGAAAATACAGCGGCATGGTCGGCACCCAAGGTACAAGGAACCGCCGCTCGCGCGCGCAGACCGCTAGAATGCCCACAACGAGGTTTGTGAGTTCTGCCGCCATAAACAGGTAAATCAGCCAAACCATGATGCCGTGCGGCATCAATGCGTCCAGGGGACTGTTGACCCCAAGGGCAGTAAGCCAGAACACCCAAAGCGCCGGAGCCAGCAGAAACTGCCCGATTGTGTCTAGAAAGAACGCCTGAAAGCCCAGGAATTTCAGAAACCCGAGCTCTTGCCACAGCCGAACCGGGGCGCGCATGTGAACGAGATATGTGACCATGAACCCCTTGAGCCAGCGAGAACGCTGCTTCACCCAAGGCCAGGCGCGGAAATTGGCCTCCTCGAATGTTGTGGTATCCACCATCTCGGCGCGGTATCCCGCACGGCTTAACCGGACGCCAAGATCGGCATCTTCCGTAACATTGTGGGCGTCCCATCCACCCAGCTCTAACAGCTTGTCACGCCGGAAGAAAAATGTCGTACCTCCCAGCGGCACCACAAGGCCCATGCGCGCGATGCCTTGCAGCAGAACGCGGAACCAACTGTTATATTCGATTGTAAAGCAGCGCGACCTCCAGTTGGTGCGCGGGTTGTAATAGTCCAGCACCCCCTGAAGGCAGACAACGTCTTTGTCCGCGTTGGCGAAGTGCGCCACCACCCGTTCGATCTGATCGGGCTGAGGCGCATCTTCGGCGTCCCACACGCCCAAAATGTCCCCTCGGCAAAAATCCAACGCGTAATTCATGGCTCTGGGTTTGGTGGTCAGCCCATTCAGCGCGGGCACCTCTATAGTTCTGATCCACGAGGGTAGGTCCACGTTGGCCAAAACTGTGCGCGTCACCTCGTCAGTTTCTTCCAGTACCAGAATGACATCCAACAGTGCCTTTGGGTACGTCAGGCGTTGTAACCTTTGTATCAGGGCGTTGGCGATTTCCTTTTCCTTGAACAAAGGAACCATGATCGACACGCAGGGCAGCGGGTCGGGCAAAACGTGGCGGTCACTTGTATTGCGCATGGTTTGATGAACCAGAAAAGCGATCAGTCCGCACAGGCGAAGCCCAAAGAAAAGGATCAACGAACCTATTGCGGCCGTCAAAAGCAACAAAAGACCCGCATCTGGAAAGCAGATGAACAGGGCGGCCACGCCAATCAGTACCGCCGTAGGTCCGGCACGTGCGCGGGGCGTCCAGGTTCGGCAACTGTGCCTTTCGCTCACGCGCGTCTCGGCAGCGGCCGCAAGGGTTGACGCAAAGGTGGCTGCAATCGCGCGGTCTATCTCGTTGGGCGCGGCAAGAACGGGTACGGCAGTAAAATCAGCGTCATTCAGATGTTCTCGAACGGTGGCAAAGCGGTCGGGCCGTGCGGTCGCGACCAGCAGGATTGGCCCGACACGCATCCAGGGGACGACGTTGTGCTCAAGCCAAAAGCTGACTGGCTTGATGGAACACAGTTCTTCGGAAGGGGGTAAATTCGTTAGGTCAGCGAACTGAAGATGATTTTGGTCGGCAAGCGCGTTCATCACATCCTGGCGGCTCACCCATCCTTTCGCCACAAGGATCTCACCCAGCGGAGCATCCTGTCCGGACCTTAGATCTAGGGCAGAGTCGAGCTGCGCTTGCGTGATCAGGCCACGATCAATCAGGCAGGCGCCCAGAGGTTTTCTGACCTGCGCAGATATCGGCGGGGCGTGCACAAAGCGCCGCTGGTTCAGCTCGACCATGAAAAAACCCTGACACGTTTTACCGGCGTCAGGGTTGATCAATTAAGGTTAACAGCCCGTTAACTTTAGGCGTGAAAGCGTTTACGCTTGCGCCTTATTGCTTGCCATAGCCTCGGCAAAGCGCTGGAACAGGTAAAAGCTGTCTTGTGGACCAGGCGAAGCCTCGGGGTGGTATTGCACCGAATAGACCGGACGATCCGTCATGCGAATTCCGCAGTTCGATCCGTCGAACAACGAGCGATGCGTTTCCACTATGCCCTCGGGCAGGGACTGCGCATCGACGGCAAAACCGTGATTCATCGAGGTTATTTCGACCTTTCCAGTCTCAAGGTCTTTTACCGGGTGGTTCGCACCATGGTGACCGTGGTTCATTTTGACCGTCTGGCCACCTAGCGCCAATGCCAACATCTGGTGACCGAGGCAGATGCCAAAGACCGGCAGGTCGGTCGTATTCAGAACTTCCTTGATCATCGGCACGGCGTACTCGCCGGTTGCCGCCGGATCGCCGGGGCCATTGGACAGGAATACCCCGTCGGGATTGTGCGCCAAAACTTCGGCTGCAGTCGCTGTCGCTGGCAGAACGGTCACATCGCATCCGGCTGTTGCCAGACACCGCAGGATATTTCGCTTTGCGCCGAAATCGACGGCGACAACCTTGTGAGCAGGGGCTTCCTGGCGTGTGTAGCCATCGGGCCATGCCCACCGCATCTCGTCCCAACGGTAGCTTTGCGCGCAAGTAACTTCTTTGGCCAGGTCCATCCCTTCCAAACCTGAGAACCCGCGTGCGGCAGCAACCAGCGCCTCAATATCGAAATTGCCCTCGGGGTCATGGGCCAGTGCAACGTGCGGCGCACCTTGTTGGCGGATAGCGCGGGTCAGGCGGCGTGTGTCAACGCCGCCGATCGCGATACGACCGCGACGCGCCAGCCAGGATTTCAACTCCTCAGCAGAGCGCCAGTTTGAAGCATCGGTCGGATCCCATTTAACAACCATGCCAGCCGCAACCGGATCGTTGGTTTCGTCATCTTCGGGGTTCACTCCGACGTTGCCGATATGCGGGAAAGTGAAGGTCACGATCTGCCCCGCATAGGACGGGTCGGTCATGATTTCCTGATAGCCTGTCATGGCGGTGTTGAAGCACAGTTCCGCTACGGTCTGTCCGGTAGCGCCGAAGCCCATTCCGTAGAACAGTGTTCCATCGGCCAATGCCAGACATGCGGTGGGCTTGGTCGGGGGGTTCTGTGCCATTGGGCGACTCTCCTGCAGGGTAAATCGGCGCATACCTAAGGGGGTTGGGCGCTTGGGTCAAGCCTGTTCAAATTTTGGGCTATTTTGGAAAATCAATGGGTTAGCTGTATTCGTTCCCTGTTGTATCACGCTTTTTGTTTATATATGGTCGTGGTTCCTTTTCCATGGGGATGGACAGATCATATGGATATGCGATCAAGGGTGAACTCTGCCCTGAAGCAAGCAATGAAAGATAAGGATGCCGAGCGTTTGTCGACGCTGCGGCTGATTAATGCCGCAATCAAGGATCGTGACATCGCGTCACGCGCCTCTGACAACGAAGAGGCGAAGGGCTGCGGCGATGCCGAGGTTCTTGAAATCCTTGGCAAAATGACCAAGCAGCGCAAGGAAAGTGCTCGGGCCTATGAAGAAGGCGGGCGGCTTGACCTCGCTGAGCGGGAACTTCGTGAAGTCGAGGTGATCGAGGAGTTTTTGCCCAAGCAACTGGATGATGATGAGGTATCTCAGGCCATCCAAACGGCAATTTCCGCGACCGGGGCTGGGTCGATCCGCGATATGGGCAAAGTGATGGGCGAACTAAAAGCGCGTTACACTGGCCAGATGGATTTTGGAAAAGTTGGCCCGATGGTCAAGGATCAGCTCTGCTCGGCCTCTGCTGGCGGCTGCTGACACAGTTTAAGCCTTGGAATATTTACTGCGCGACTGGTTCGCGCAGTTTTTTTGTTAGGTCGTCAAACAGGGCGATCCGCTCCTCCTCGGTCAGAAATGCACCAATTTCGACTTCGCGCCCGTCTCCGGTCAGAGTGACGTAGTTGGGGACTGGACCGCCTTGCTTGTGCATTGCTGGCCGCGCCCAGTATCGGTTGCAGGTCCATTCTTGCTGACCTCGGCCGGGATGATGATGGACCAGGCGTGCTTGCGTCCCGGTCAGGGTGAATACTTCAAAAACGCTGCGCGACCGATAATTCGACTGGAGTGCAAGCCACAGGCCCAGCACCGTCAGCAACAAAAATGGCAGCAGCCCCCACAGCAGCGCGGACCCCAGCACCGCCATCAAGGGTATGAGGCCGAACAAAAAGACCGACAACACCACGCGCACAGCCCATCGCGGCGGCAATGAGTTGTGCGGCCAAAGTCGCAGTTCCAGCTCTGAGCCAGAGGTTTGAGTCCATTGGTATGGCATGTTCGGAAAATAGCGTACGGGTTCTCGAAGTCGAAGGTAAATGATCAAACAACATGACCGACGCGCGCCCAGGACAGCGCGTCGTCGAGCCGGTCGTCGCCCCAGAAAACCTCGCCGCGGACGACGAGGCTGGGCGCGCCAAATACTCCAAGCCGGGTTGCTCGGTCGGTCTGGAATTCCAGAGCCGTTACCGCATCGGGGCTTCGTGCGCGAGCCAGTGTCAGGCGAGGATCTTGCTGGCATCGCAACAAAGCCTCGGATTGAGCCGCCTCGCTGCCGGCCTCGACCCCGTCTTCAAACCAAATGCGGTATAGGTTCTGAGTGAAATCCTTGCCCCAGCCATCCTGCAAGCCCAAAAGCGCTATCTGGTTCGCGAGTGCGAGGTCTGAGATGGGGTAGGGCGCGGGCAGTTGGGCGTGAATATGATACTTGGCTGCCCGACGTTCGATATCGCGCCACATGTATTCCGACTTAACAGGTTTGCCAGCAAACGGGATGTTCTGCTGTTTGGACATAACTGTGCGCACATTGAATGGGCGCCACGTCACTGAGACGCCATTCTCGGCGCACCAATCGTCAATTCGCATGATCGTCAGGAAGCTGTAAGTGCTGCCAATGGAATACCAAAAATCAATTTCGGGCATCTTACCCCTCCGGGTTGCCGGATGTGTGCCCTAAATAGAATAGCGCATTTTGACTGTTCTGGCGAATTTCTCATCGAGGGAAGCGAGCAAAGAAAAAACCCCGCCGAGTTGGGCGGGGTTTTCTTAGGGTATCGAAAGGGGATCAGTGCGCGTGGCCTTTATCCCAGTCTTCCTGCTTGGGCAGCTGCTCGAACGTATGTTCGGGCGGCGGTGTGGGCAGGGTCCATTCCAGCGTATCCGCATATTCGTTCCACGGGTTCGGACGTGTTTCTTTCGCGCCGCGCAGCAGGGCGTAGATCACGATGCCGAAGAACAGCAGGAACGAGGCGAACGAGATGAACGCACCAATCGACGACACGAAGTTCCACTGAGCGAACGCTTCGGGATAGTCGATATAGCGGCGCGGCATGCCCTGACGACCCAGGAAGTGCTGCGGGAAGAAGGTCAGGTTGGCGCCGATGAAGAACAGCCAGAAGTGTACCTTGCCCCAGAATTCCGAGTACTGACGACCGGTCATCTTCGAGAAGTAGAAGTACACTCCGGCAAAGATCGCGAAGACTGCGCCCAAGCTCATCACATAGTGGAAGTGCGCAACGACGTAGTAGGTGTCGTGATAGGCACGGTCCACACCGGCTTGCGACAGCACAACGCCAGTCACACCGCCAACGGTGAACAGGAACAGGAAGCCGAAGGCAAACAGCATCGGGGTTTTGAACTCGATCGAGCCGCCCCACATGGTTGCGATCCACGAAAAGACCTTAACGCCGGTTGGCACCGCGATGACCATCGTGGCCAGCATGAAGTACGCCTGCTGACGCAGCGACATGCCAACGGTGTACATGTGGTGTGCCCACACGACGAAGCCCAGAACACCAATCGCGATGATCGCCCAGACCATCGGCAGGTAACCGAAGATCGGCTTGCGCGCGAAGGTGGCAATCACGTGGCTGATGATGCCGAAACCGGGCAGGATCACGATATACACTTCCGGGTGGCCGAAGAACCACAGGATGTGCTGATACAGGATCGGATCGCCGCCACCAGCCGGATCAAAGAAGGTGAAACCAAAGTTGCGGTCCATCAGCAGCATGGTGATCGCGCCCGCCAGAACCGGCAGCGACAGAAGAATCAGCCACGAGGTGACGAAGATCGACCAGCTGAACAGCGGCACCTTGAACAGGGTCATGCCCGGGGCACGCATGTTCAGGAAGGTGGTGATCATGTTGATCGCGCCAAGGATCGAGGAGGCGCCCGAAACGTGAACGGCAAAGATCGCAAGGTCCATGGACATGCCGCCCTCGGTCGTGGACAGCGGCGGGTAAAGCACCCAGCCAACGCCGGAACCGAGCTGGTCGTTGCCACCGGGGCTCAGCAGCGAGGCCACACCCAGAGAGGTACCGGCAACATAAAGCCAGAAGGACAGGTTGTTCATCCGCGGGAACGCCATATCCGGCGCACCGATCTGCAACGGCATGAAATAGTTGCCAAATCCGCCAAACAGGGCAGGGATGACCACGAAGAACATCATCAGAACACCGTGATAGGTGATCATAACGTTCCACAGGTGACCGTTCGGGGTACATGGGTCCGCCATGAACCCTTCAAGGCACATATACTGCACACCGGGGTGCATCAGCTCGAGCCGCATGTAGACGGTCATCGCTACCGAGATAAACCCGGCCAGCGCCGAGAAGATCAGGTAGAGAATCCCGATGTCCTTGTGGTTGGTCGACATGAACCAGCGGGTAAAGAACCCTCGCTGGTCTTCATGATCGTGACCATGAATGGCTGCGTCTGCCATTAGGTGCCTCCTGTTACAATTCTACCGCGCAGCCGGACCTCTCCGGCGCGCGGGATTCCTGCTGGTTTTAGAATGTGGAGAGGGTGCCTTCAATGGTCGAGTTTGATCTGGATCAAGATTAATTGTCGCGGGTAGAGGCATGACCCGCGCGTTTCCATTCAAATTCATCGTCAATCTGGGAACTGGCAGCGGAATTTCAAGGCCGGAATTTCTGTGTTGTTTCTCGACTTGACCCTTCGAGGGTCGGGCCGCAGAACTGTAGTCAACACCGCAATCGGAGAGCTGATATGACCGCCTATGACCCAGAGAACATCTTTGCCAAGATATTGCGTGGGGAAATTCCCGCGACCCGCGTCTACGAGGACGATGAAACACTTGCATTCATGGATATTATGCCGCGCGCGGATGGGCATCTTCTGGTGATCCCTAAGACCCCTTGCCGAAATATCCTGGATGCATCACCCCAACAGTTGGCCTCTGTCACCGCCACAGTTCAGAAACTCGCTAAGGCGGTGGTCAAGGCATTTGACGCAGATGGTGTAACCGTCCAGCAGTTCAACGAAGCTGCAGGCGGGCAGGAGGTCTTTCACCTGCATTTCCATGTTCTGCCACGCCACGAAGGGGTCTCGGTCCGTGCGCCGGGGAAAATGGGTGACTTTGACCTCATCGCGGAACATGCCGAAAAGATCAAAACCGCGCTTGGTTGAGTCGTGTCGCGCTTTGTCTACGACATGCGTCGCAGCGGTGGACGATATTGCCTCGGTTGTGTGGGCTGTGGGGCCGGCGTTTTGCCTACCCTCGTCCTAAGGCTGGAGCGGAAAGAAAGTGCGGTGGCGGATAGGCGCGTCTGTTTGGAGGCCACTAAATAGAATTGCCGTTCCGATTTGGAGTCGGAACGGCAGACACTCTATAAAAGACTTTTCCGTTTCGCGGTTGACCCACGAGTACCGGTTTAACACACCACTCACTCTAGAACGGTGAATATATAATACCCCCAATCGGCTATCCTGTATCCCCAAGAATTAATTTTAGATGAATTTGGCCCAAACATACCCGGCTTACCGTCGAATTGTGGGTCTTTTGGGAAACAGAAACGGTCAAATCTGCGTTATTGTTGATTAAATTGTACGCAACGTCGATTCGATTTCGGTCAGGCCGAGACCGAGTCGAACACCTCGGTGAAGGTTTTTCGCAACGCTGAGTCCACATCCGCCATGGTCACCGGCAAACCCAAATCCACGAGCGACGTGACCCCGTATTCCGAGATGCCGCAGGGTACGATCCCGGTAAAATGGTCGAGGTCAGGTTCGACATTGATCGAGATTCCGTGGAAGCTGACCCATTTGCGAAGACGCAGGCCGATGGCGGCCACCTTGTCTTCGGCGGGTTGCCCAGTGGCAGTCAGCGGTTTGTCATCCCGCCGCACCCAGACACCGACGCGCCCGTCTCGGATTTCGCCTTGAACGTTGAATTCAGCGAGGGACGCGATCACCCATTCTTCGAGCTGTTTGACAAAGCGTCGGACATCTTTGCCGCGCTTGTTCAGGTCGAGCATGACATAGGCAACGCGCTGGCCGGGGCCGTGATAGGTGTATTCTCCACCGCGCTTGCTTTCATAAACCGGAAAGCGGTCAGGGTCCGTCAGATCCTCGATTTTCGCGGATGTGCCGGCCGTATATAAGGGGGGATGCTCCAACAGCCAGACACACTCATCAGCCTCGCCCGCAGCAATGGCCGCCACACGCGATTCCATAAAGGCAACAGCCTCGTCATAGTCGGTCAAACCGTCTGTGATTTTCCACTCCATGCGGGCCTCTTACCGTGCGTGGACAAATTGGAAAAGGGTTTAGGCGGCTTCAGCCAGACAGCGCTTAAGTATCTGAACGTATGTATCGGTTCCCTGCGCACCGGTCAGAAGGTATTTGCCGCCGAAAACCATTGAGGGTACGCCTGAAATTCCTCGACTGGTCCAGAACTGTTGTTTCTGGCGGACGGGTGCTACATGTGCGCCGGATGCCAGAGCCTGCTGCGCGGCGGCCCGGCCCAGGCCGACCGCTTCGACGGCCTCCAGCAAAACCTCAATGTCCGAGACATCGCGTTGATCGGTGAAGTAGGCTTTGAACAATTCCATCTTCAGCGGATGCTGGCGGCCCTGTGTTTCGGCCCAGTCCAGCAACTGGTGCGCTGCAAATGTGTTAACCATTCTGCTGTCGTCGTGAAACCTGAAGTCAAAGCCCAGCCCGGTTCCGATCTGGGTCAGCCGGTCGCGCGCCTGTTGGCTTTGCTCTGCGGTCGAGCCGTATTTCTCGACAATATGTTCGCGCAGGTTCTGTCCCTCTGGTGGCATGGTGGGGTTCAGCTCGAACGGGTGCCACCTGAGCTGCGCCAGCACGTTTTCCTGTTGCAAGGCAAGATCGAGCTGCCGGAAACCAACTACACACCAAGGGCATACGACATCAGAAACGATATCGATTTGGATGATGGGGCGCTGATCTGGCGTGGTCATGGTTCGGCTCCGGGCGACGTCGGCAACAGGATATCTGTGGTACAGATATGAAAGCTGAAAAGGAATTCAATCCGGCGTGTTTTTGCCTCTTCACATCCCGTTCCGCACCGTCTATACGCGCCTCTACTAAGTCATGGGCAGTGCGGTCGTGGCGGAATTGGTAGACGCGCAGCGTTGAGGTCGCTGTGGGGTAACTCCCGTGGAAGTTCGAGTCTTCTCGACCGCACCAACTACTTCATGTCCAGCAGTTCTAATCACCTAATATTACGGTAGATGCAGCCTTCTGAGGTGCTTTGCTGGCGCCAAACGGCTCTTTTATAGAAGTAGGAGCTACGCGGTAAGAGTCGCGGTACCCAATATCTATCAAGATATCATCGGTAAGTAAGAGATCGTGCGGGGGCGGAGCGCAGGATTTGGCTGAGGCTTTGGTTCAGCGGAAAGAGGTTTTGGCTGAAAGCCTTAGGTAAGACGAATTTCGGGCCAAAATAGTTCGTCGAAAACGTTTTGGCTGGGTGGTGTCAACACTCGGCGCATGGTAGCCAGCGGCGAACCGTGAATAGCAACTCATACAGATCGTGTTCTTGTAAGCCGCCTTTCCAAAAGTAGCAGAATTGCTTAAAGGGAAAGGTAATCTTGGCTTGCCGGTAAGGGCTAAAAAGTAAATGATAATCTCTCACAAATTCAAATTTATTTTCATTAAGACAGTCAAGACTGCGGGAACTTCTATCGAAGTCGATTTGAATAAAGTTCTGGGAGAGAGTGACGTTGCAACACCAATTTTTCCGGTCGTATCTGGTCACAAAGCGCAGAATTTTGAATTCAAGAAGTTTGGTATTTTTACTAAAAGATTTCGGAACCATATGGGCGCGGCCGACGTTAAGAAAATAGTAGGGAGCCGTACATTCAGCGATTATTTTGTTTTTTGCGTTGAACGAGAGCCATTGGATAAGTGCATAAGTCACTACAGCATGATTAAGAACAGCCCGGACCATAATTCCGGTAACGAGAATTTATCTTGGAATGACTATGTCGAAATGAAAAAGTTTCCTGTGGATACTGGAAAATATACAGACAAGCATGGCGCCCTAATCGTCGATAAGATTTTGAAGTACGAAAACTTATCCGAAGAGTTAAGTGCAGTTGGAGAAATGCTTGGTTTTAACCTTGATTTAAAGGCTAAGGCAAAGGCAGGATTTCGTCAGGATATTGATGTTTCAGAGCGCCATAAAAGAGCGATTTATGATGCGTTTTCCAGCTCTAATCAGTTTACCGGGTATTCACTTTAAGTTGGTGGTCAACGCATTTACCCCTTGCAACAATCAAGTATTCCCTTCGCGCAGAATACCACGGTAGATGCAGCCATCTGAGCTGGGCTGCCTATGGCAAGGAGCCTCTTTTAGGGTTGCAAGGGCTGCGCAGCGAGGGTTGCGGTACCCTGTGATCGTCGTGGCGCGGTGCGTTTTTTCCTTTTCTTCCGGCGAGCATCTGCAGCGCCCCAATGTAGGCGACCTGACACGTATCATGCTGTAGTTCGGCGTTTACAATCTATTCTTGTCTGTGCGTGTAGGGTTGCACCAGTTCTGTTTGTATTGCCGATACCTCGATTTCGCATCTCGCGCATATTCGCGTGGATGTGTATGACGGGTGAAAGGATTGCTCGGGAAAGGTGCAAATGTCTCAGGCCGTTACCGTTTTCACAACTATGAAGAACGAAGGTCCCTATATGCTGGAATGGGTGGCATTCCACAAAAGCATCGGTGTTGACCACTTTCTGATCTTTACCAACAACTGTGAAGATGGCACGGACGACATCGCGCGCAGATTGCAAGACCTTGGACTTGCGACACATGTCCCGAATGAAGTGAAGGATGGCGGGAACCCTCAGCACCAGATGCTTTGGCGCGCGCGGCGCCAGCCCAGAGTGAAGGAATCTGGCTGGTTGCTTTGCATGGATGTTGATGAGTTCTGGAACATTAAGTGTGGCGACAACAGCTTTGGCGCGTTGATCGCCGAAGTTGAACAAAGAGCCGGTCAGCCAGTGGATGCAATTTCGTTCGCGTGGAAACTGTTTGGCAGCTCTGGCAACATCAGCTTTGAAGACAAGCCGGTGACCGAAGCCTTTCCAATGGGGGATCAGCCGTTTCCCTATCACTCTGGCCGGGCCTCCGGTCTGAAGACGCTGTTTCGGAACAATGGGAAATTCAACCGATTTGGACCGCATCGCCCGAAAGGGTTCGACGAAGAACAAGCCGCGGATATTGCGTGGTCTGACGCGGGTGGAAACCTGTTCCCAGCGGACAAGGTTGGCTGGCGGGCATGGCGCAAGTTCGACCATTCGCTGGGGCGCTTGCATCACTATTCGGTTCGGTCAATGGACGGTTTCTTGGTAAAACGCGACCGAGGGCGGACCAATCATATTCTGGTGGATCAGGGCCAATCCTATTGGCAGGACATGAACGTAAACAAGGAAATGGACCAGTCCATCCTGCCGACAGCGCGCCGCGCCGCGCCCTTGCTGGACGAGTTGAAGGCAGATGCCGAGCTCAAGCGCCTGCACGAGCAAGCCTGCGACTGGCATCGGGCTAAGGTCGCCGAAATCAAGATGCGGCCTGACTGGGTGAACTTTCGCGTTTGGCTGGCGGATAACTTGATATAACCGTCATGGCAGATGAGCTTTCCAAAGACCAACTGCAACCGGATCACCCCGATCGCAAGACGGGATATGAACGCATACTGACAGACCCCGCACCCCCTTGGTTTGTCGAGCTTTACCCCGGTGGTGATGGAACTGGATTTCTGGACAAGTTGGAAAGACATTCCGTCCTCTTTCACCGGCGTTCAGCGGCTCAGTTGGTGGTCAGCTTCGACAACATTGCCAATGCCAACGACCTTTCATTTGCGCGCGAACCATGGGGGTGGAAGTTCTTTCGCGATGAAGGATGGTCCCATATGGGCGTCTTTGCGCGCACCAAGGCATGGTATCGGGATCCTGAGATCATCTCGTATTTTGAAGACAAGGCTGCCGCAGGGTTCTTTGACCAATACCAAAATGTCGTGTTCGCCGGAGCATCGATGGGAGGTTTCGGTGCCTTGACGTTCTCTAAGGTCGCACCCGGCTCGAACGTGGTTGCGTTCAACCCTCAGACCACGCTGGACGAAAGGTTGGTTCCTTGGGAAACCAGATACCGGTTTGGTCGGGTGCAGGATTGGGATTTGCCCTATGGCGACGCAGCGCAGACCGTAGGGGTCGCGCGCAGAGCGTATGTATTCTACGATCCCTATTTTGATCTGGACAAGCTACAGGTTCAGCGTCTGCAAGGTGAGAATGTTGTCTTGCTCAAGACCTGGTTCTCGAACCACTTCGCGGCGCCGATGCTGCGCAAGCTGGATATCCTCAAGCCCGTTATGTTGGGGGCTATGAATGGCACGTTGGAACCGGGTGACTACTACAAATTGATGCGCGCGCGCCGACGTCTGCCCATGTATATGCGCGGAATTGAGGCGATGGGCGCAGACCGTCACCCTGTTCTGGTGCCGCAGGCGCGCCAGAGGTTCCGTAGGTTGCGCCGAATGGCTATGGCGCAAGCCGAAAAGGACTCCTCATGAGTGTCGACAAGGGGGTCTTTATCGGTCAGCGCAAGGACCGAATGGGCGCCCGGTTGCTGATGATGCTGACATGTATTCGCCTGGCCGAAGACTATGGCACTACCTACAAGGTGAACTGGTTTCCAAAGGGCGCGGACGCGCCGGAACTCGGCAATCCGGGCGAACTGTTCAGCAAGGGCTGGATGAACACGCATTTCCTGAACCCTAAGAAGTTTGACAAGCTGACACGGGATGCTGTGCCGGTTTGGTCTTTTCTGGGGGACAGCTCTCCGGACCGCTTGAAGGCGCACCTGGAATCCGGGCGCTCGGTTCTGGTTGAGGAAGGGTTTGAGGTTTTGGCCTTTCCTTGGGAAGATATTGAGGCGATCCGCCCAAGGTACCACGACTTTATTCACCGGATCGGGTTTACGGATGAAATTCGATCCATCATGGACCGCGCGGACAGTATGTTGTCGGGGCGCGGGGTGGCCGCATATCACATCCGTCGCGGCGACATTTTAAACGGGTTGCCTTGGAAGCATGCGACCTGGCCCGCCAAGATCGAGATTGAAGAACTTTACGAGGCGCATCTCGACAAAAATGCGGGGCAGACCGCGATTATGTTTTCGGATCAGCCCGAGTTGATTTCACGGTTTCAAAAGCGATACCCGAATTTGTTGCAAATGTCGGATGTCGCGGACCTGTCTGGCATGACGCGCGCGAAACGCGACTTTCTGGAACTGTTCACAATGTCCCGGGCGGATCATGTTATTGCGCCGGTGATATCCGCCTTTTCGATGGCTGCTGCGCGGATTTCCGGGCAGCAACGAAAGGTGTTCCGAGATGTCTTGACCGAGGGTGAGATCCATCAAGCCAACGAAGCTGCGATCGACAGGCTGAAAGGCGGTTTAGGCGGATTTTTGAACCTGTCTGAGGCGGCTCATATCTACGCCAAGCTGCTGTTTCACATCAACCGCCTAAACGGTGAGGATCGAACCGACGAGGCCGTCGAGATGGGTGAGAGCCTTCTGGACGCAGGGGCTGACAATGCCTTCATGCCTCTGCTTCAGGCGTTAAACCTGTTTTATGGCGGCCAGTGGGATCGGGTTGTCGAGCTTACAGGTGTGGTGATGGACAACCCCCATGTTTGGCCCGAGGACTACGCGGTGTCCGGGGCGCTGAAGGCAGCAGCGCTGGGTGAGAAACGCAAGCGTTGGCAGGCAGGTCAAGCGTTCAGCCAGGCGTTTTGGGCCAAATCCATTCGACCAGATGTTTTGGTCTTTGGATCTCGACTTCTGTATCGCGATCAGATTTCTCTGCGCCTGTTCCCCCCCGCTGACTGGTCTTTGCAAAAGGTGATCCGTCGGCCTCGTTTCAGTACTAATTTGCATGTAGCGCAGAGCAAAGTACTGAAGCGGCTCCCCTGTAACTTTGATTTTCTACTTTTGGACTGGTCAGAATTGTCTCTGGACCAAAAGGCGCGCAGGCTGTTGTCTGCTCCGTCCCGATTGGAGCAACTGCACATAGATCTCATGCGCATGACCGAGATCCCGGATCACGATCCGCGGGTTCAGAGTTTTTCTGCCAAACTGAAGGTGCACATGGGGGAAATGTCTACAGCGCAAGCTGTCGATATAACCCGCAAAGTCTTGGCCAAGGTTCCGGACAATCCCCTTTACCACAAGCGCCTGTCCGAATTTTATGCCGCCGAAGGCGATACAGGATCGGCGCGTCTGGCCGTGGCGGATGCACTGGCTTGCGACCCGAATAACCCGTTTTTGATATTTGCGATGGGGCAGTTTCTTGTGCAAAACGAAGCTGTTGAGCAGGGGCAGAACCAAATCCTGCAGGCCGCAGACATCGATGATGACACCGCAGCAATTCAGGGCGAGGCCGGTCGGCTTCTGCTGCAACGCGGAGACAAAGAGAAGGCGCGCGTCTATTTGCAAAAGGCCCGAGACCTGTGCCCCAGTTTCAACCGATTTTCCAATCAACTGAAACGCGCGGGCGGTTGAAAAGGCTGGACTTCCCCTTGGTGGCTTTGACAAATGAACGTAATTTATTTCCAAAATCCAAACGAAACCTCTGGTAGTTCAGCGGTGACAAGAAACGAACAGAGCAGCAGCTTATGATCAGTGCAGACCCCAGATATATCAGTGTAACCCCGATGAAGAATGAGGGGCCGTTTGTATTGGAATGGGTCGCGCATAATCGGGCAATTGGCGTGGATCAGATCGTGGTGATGACCAATGACTGCACCGACGGCACAGACGCCTTGTTTCAGCGCTTGGACGAACGGGGGATCGTTACCCACATTGACAATAATTCGGGGCGGCAGGCCAGCCCGCAAAAACGCGCGTACAAAAAGTTCTTGAAGATGGAGATCGCCCGGCCGCAGGACTGGGTCATCGTTATCGATGCGGACGAACTTATCAATGTGAAAACCGGCGACAACACGCTGCGCGCGCTGACCGATGCAATACCGGATGCGAAAACCATTTCAATGACTTGGCGCCTGTTTGGAAACGCTGGGGTGGTTCGATACGAAGATCGTTTTTTATCCGAACAATTTCGCCAAGCCGCGCAGGTCAGAATGCACCGTCCGCCCCAGGCTTGGGGTATAAAAACGATGTTCCAGCAGGGTTTGTGGGGAATGCTTGGCGTGCATAGACCCAAGCGCCCCACAGTTGAGACGATGGAGGAGTGTCACTGGTACAACGGCTCGGGCCAGCCGATGCCGGACCGCTATTTCACAAGCAGTTGGCGATCAGCGCGGGACTCGGTGGGTTATGATCTGGTTCAGGTGAACCACTACGCGTTGAAGTCATGTGAAAGTTATCTGGTCAAGAAATTGCGTGGGCGTGCGCACCACCTGGGTGAAAGCCTTGGGATGGACTACTGGAATATGATGAACCAGAACGCCAAGACGGACACCTCGATCGACGCAGTGTTGGATCGGAAGCGCGACCACTACTACGAATTGCTGTCAGACACGGAGACCGCGCGCCTGCACCACATGTCCTGCGATCTGCACCGACAGCAAATCGCAACCCTGCGCGACGACCCTGAAATGCAGGACTTAATGCAAAAAATGACTGCGGGCTTCACGGCCAGTCAGACAGAATGACTGTCAATTTATCACGAACAGGAGCCCGCTAATGCTTTGGCTGCACTTGGGGATGCCGAAAACCGGTTCGACGGCGCTTCAGGGTTTTCTTAGGAAAAATGGTGCCGCCTTGTCGGACGTTGGCCTCCACTACATGGAGGCTGGTCGCCGCCGTCTGGAAGGTAGTTCTCGTTTGGCGAGCAGTCACAACATTATTGCTTTTCACATCAACCAGACCAATCAGCCGATGGACCCGTTCCGCGCGTCCATGACCAGCGAGTTTGACGCGCATTCTGATCAGACATGCCTTGTTTCGTCAGAGATGTTCTATGGGTGTGATCTCAACAGGTTGGCCGAGGTTTTTGCTGACATCCCGGCGCGCGAGATGAAGATCACGTTTTACTGCCGTCGCTATTCGGATTTTTTTGAGGCCGATTACAAACAGCGGGCCAAGAACGGGCGATTGGCGCACGGTGGCTCAAGCTACATTAAATCGCAGCTATCGCAGATTGAGCAGCAGCCCTCGAAACTGAGTTTTTCGGCCAAAACAGCCCAGATTCGCGAGGCATTTCCCGGTGTGACCGTTGTGCCGCTGCTGTACGACCGCTCGGAAATGATCCGCGGAAGCGTGGAGAGTGATTTTCTGTCCCGGATCGGCGTATCGGCGCCTGACGACCTATTGAATGACAAACTGTCAAATCCGTCGCAATCACGCGCAGCAAGCGAGGCATTTGGCATCGTTGCGCGCGCAATAGGGCGAAAGAAAGGCCGTCAGTTAAGGCGGATGTCAGTTTCGGACCCGGTCATGTTGCGCCGCTACGACGTATTGGAGCCTGACGAAAGGGCGTGGCTGGATGACTTAATGGCCCAGGAGGACGTGGCCTTTCAGAAGGAATTCTTCCCCGATCGCCCTCGATTGTTCAATCCGGTCGGGCTGAGTGCTGAGGATGCCCGATTCCGCAGGGATACACCCGAGGAATATGAAGCATTTCGCAAAGCGTCCGAAATCGTGTTCCGAATGGCTTTGGAAGGTTAGGCTCTGACTACTCGATCACAATTTCCTGCCGCTGACGGCCTGTTGTTTTGTCAAAGATCAGTATTCGGTTGTCATCAGTGACCACGGCGTACCAGTTACTACCGATTGTCACCGCTTGCGCTTTCGCGCCGTCCGGCAGTTCAACCTGATCGGGTAGGGTAGGGGTTCGATCAGTTAGCCGGATGACAATCAGGGCGAATGTCACTAGAACGCCGCCAATCATCACCGCGGTCAGCAGCATGACCATCCGCCGCAACAATCTGATCTGCGGCGTTTCCAGCGGTTCTTGGGGTTCGGAAGGGACAGTCATGGGCACTCGCCAGATTGAATTTCACATCGCGGCTGATCCGCCGTCACGCCTTGATAAGGCGCTTTCGCGTGATGTGCCAGCCGAGGAAAGCCTTTCGCGCACACGGTTGGCGCGTTTGATCGAAGACGGTGCTGTTCTGATTGACGGTACTCAGGTCACGGACCCAAAGGCCAAGGTCAAAGAAGGGGCGGTGGTCACAGTCACCGTTGCAAAAGCCGAGGACAGCCATATCGGGCCCGAAGATATTCCCTTGGATGTTGTGTTCGAGGACGACGATCTGATCGTCATCAATAAACCGGCGGGGATGGTGGTTCATCCGGCGCCGGGGTCTCCGAGCGGGACGCTTGTGAACGCGCTGCTGCATCATTGCGGATCGGATTTGTCTGGCGTCGGCGGTGTGAAGCGCCCCGGCATTGTTCACCGAATAGATAAAGAAACCAGTGGCTTGTTGGTCGTTGCTAAATCAGATGCAGCGCATCACGGTTTGGCCGCCCAGTTTGAGGCGCATACGGTCGAAAGGTACTACCGCGCCATCTGTTACGGCGTGCCGGACGCGAACGACCCCAGGCTGCGCGGGGTCAAAGGGGTTAGTTTTGAGCCCGGAAACGTCATGCGTCTGACCACGCAACTTGCCCGCCACAAGACGGACCGGCAACGGCAGGCTGTGTTGTTTCATGGTGGCAGGCATGCGGTGACACGGGCGCGCGTCGTTGAGACCTTTGGCTCTCCTGCGGGGCTGGCCTTGATCGAATGTTGGCTGGAAACAGGTCGCACACATCAAATCCGGGTTCATTTGGCGCATGCGGGGCACGGTTTGGTCGGCGACCCGGTCTATGGTGGCAAGCGTAAGCTGGCTGCAAAAGCCTTTCTTCCAGAAACCGCCGAGGCGGTGCGCGCCTTTCCCAGACAGTCGCTTCACGCTGCAGTTTTGGGTTTCGAGCACCCGGTCACAGGCGAATCCATGCGGTTTGAGGCAAATTTGCCCAAAGACATGGAAAATCTGATTGATCGGCTTCGCGCGCCACTGTCATAATGTGCAAACCATTGTGAGTAACGCGTTCTTATCTTTCCTTTATCGATTGTTAATTCCAAACTGTTAACGGTACCTCTTGAATGGATCGGGATGACCTCCCATATCCTATGTTAACGAATTAAACATTTGTCGGAGGGACATGAAACATGGCAAATTACGCAAATCTCCCCGCGCCGACGCCGGAAGGCGGACTGAACCGCTATATGCAGGAAATTCGCAAGTTTCCTCTGCTGGAGCCGGAAGAAGAATACATGCTCGCCAAGCGTTGGGTGGAGGAGCAAGATACTGATTCTGCGCATAAAATGGTCACATCGCACCTGCGACTGGCGGCCAAGATCGCTATGGGCTATCGCGGCTATGGCTTGCCCCAGGCCGAGGTGATCTCGGAGGCCAATGTGGGCCTGATGCAGGCGGTCAAGCGGTTTGACCCGGAAAAGGGCTTCCGTCTGGCGACCTATGCGATGTGGTGGATTCGCGCTTCGATCCAGGAATATATCCTGCGGTCCTGGTCTCTGGTGAAACTGGGCACGACCTCGGCGCAGAAAAAGCTGTTTTTCAACCTGCGCAAGGCCAAAGCTCGTATCGGCGCGTTGGAGGAGGGCGACTTGCGCCCCGAAAACGTGACACAGATCGCCAATGATCTGGGCGTGACCGAAGAGGAAGTGATCAGCATGAACCGCCGGATGTCCGGTGGCGATGCCTCGCTCAACGCGACGGTTGGGTCCGAGGGCGAAGGCACTATGCAGTGGCAGGATTGGCTTGAGGATGAGGATGCCGACCAAGCTGGCGACTACGAGGCGCGGGATGAGCTGGACGCACGGCGCGAACTGCTGGCCGCTGCCTTGGAAGTTCTGAATGACCGTGAGAAGGACATTCTGACCCAGCGCCGTCTCATGGATCAGGTTGTCACGCTGGAAGAGCTGAGCACGCAGTACAATGTCAGCCGCGAACGCATTCGTCAGATTGAGGTGCGCGCGTTTGAAAAGCTGCAGAAAAAGATGCGCGATCTCGCGCGTGAAAAGGGAATGTTGGGTACGGTGTAAACCACCCCAATTCTGGTAAAGCCCGCCGAAACCGGCGGGCTTTTTTTGTTACTGGGCGAGCTGTTGCCTGAACACGCGCACCATGTTCTTGCCCATCACTTTACGGATTTGATCCTCGGTCAATCCCTCGGTCAAAAGCGCCGAGGTCAGGGCCGCCAGTTCGGATGTGTCAAACGCGGTCTCGACTGACCCGTCATAATCTGACCCAAGCGAAACATGATCTTCGCCAACCGTTTCGACGGCGGCCTTGATCATCTTGGCGATGCCGGTTGGCGTGATGTCCCCACAGGTGACGTCCGCCCAGTATCCCATGCCGATGACGCCCCCGGTGGCGGCAATCTCCAGCATCAGATCGTCGGGATAGTTCCGTTTGACGGGGCAGAACCCATGCAACCCACCGTGGCTGACGATCAGGGGCACGTCTGTCATCGCGATCACGTCACGCGCGACCTGCGGGCTGGAATGCGCAAGGTCGATCACCACGGGCATTGCCGCCAGCTCTGCCACAACCTCGCGCCCGAAATCAGACAGTCCGGTTTTTGTCTGACCGTGAAGTGAGGAACCCAGTTCGTTGTCGAAAAAGTGGTGCAGCCCGAATACCCGATGCCCGGCGTCAAAAATCTCTTTCAGATTGGACAGGTCACCTTCCAATGGGTGACCACCTTCGATGCCCAGAATGCCGCCCACGATTGGCTTGCCTTCGGCGCGCGCCTCAAGCACGTCTTCCAGATCACCGCGTGTTTTAACGACTTTGAGCTGACCGTCGGACGCGGCCTCGAACTGGTGGAGCTTTTCTGCCTGATAAATCGCGCGCTCTTTCAGACTGTTCCAGGTACGCAGCGGCCACAACTGACCCACGGCCAGAAGGGTGATGTTGTCAAACGAGTCCGCGGAGTTGGCTTCGTAGTTCTGACCCGCCGGAGATTTCGTCACAGCGGTGAAAACCTGCAAGGCCACGTTTCCTTCGATAAGGCGCGGGATGTCGACCTGTCCGCGCGTGCCACGCTCGGTCAGGTCCCGGCTCCACAGCAAAGGGTCGGCGTGAAGATCACCGACGATGAGGGTCTCGTGCAATGCGGCGGCATCATCCGTCACGTTGTAAGGGCCGTGCGCGATGACACTGTTTCGTTCTGCTTCGATGTAGGGTGGCAGAAATACGAAGAAAACCAACGCCCCCACAAATACCGTGACGGCGATCAGGATACCGACCCATTTCAAGAATTTGCGCATTTGCTCTCCCTCTCTTTATTGGCGGATAGGTTACGGAGAATGCCTGCCGAGAAAAGCCTGACTTAGCGTCCACTGGTTGATAAAGAGGTTTGGACACGCAGCAAAAGGCCGCGTTTGGGTTGGGAGGAGACACATGCAAAAATCTGTTCAATGGGGCGTTTTGGGCGCCGCCAACTTTGCGCGTCGCCATATGGCTCCGGCGATCCATGCAGCGAATGGTTCGCGTTTGGCGGGGCTTGCCACGTCGAGCGCGGAAAAGGCCGAGCCGTTTCAGGCGTTTTGCCCCGACTTGAAAATCTATGATGACTATGAGGCGTTGCTGGGTGATCCGAACATCGAAGCGGTCTATATCCCGCTGCCCAATCATCTGCACGTTGAATGGAGCTTGAAGGCGCTTGAAGCTGGAAAGCATGTGCTGTGCGAAAAGCCGATGACGATGCAGGCCGCTGAATTTGACACGTTGATCGCCAAACGCGACCAAACAGGGTTGCTGGCGGCAGAGGCGTATATGATCGTGCATCACCCGCAGTGGCAGTTCACGCGCAAACTCATTGCGGAGGGCGCGATCGGTAAGCTGGCGCATGTGACCGGCGCGTTCAGTTTCGACAACCGCACCGACACAGGAAATATCCGAAATCGGGCCGAGACTGGCGGCGGTGGCCTGCGCGATATCGGCGTCTACGTGATCGGAAGTGCTCGGTTTGCGACGGGGCAGGAGCCCGTTTCGGTGCAGTCCGCGATCCGTTGGGAAGACGGTATTGATGCCTTCACCGAAATTCGCGCGCAGTTCCCGGGTTTCACCTATTCCAGCTATGTCTCCATCCGAATGCACCCACACCAAGAGATGGTATTTCATGGCGAAGGCGGGGTCATACGGCTGACCGCCCCGTTCAACGCGCGGGTATTTGGCGAGGCGCGTGTGGAATTGCATCGCCCCGGTCTTGAAGTGCAGGTCACGCGCTTTCCCGGGGATGACCACTATAAGCTGCAGGTCGAAGCGTTCAGCCGATCGGTACGTGACGGTGCCGATTACCCATGCCCACTTGAATTCTCGCGCGGCACGCAAGTGGTAATTGACCGCGTTTTCGAGGGCGCGGAACCCCTCTGACTTGCGCGCCGCTGCCTGAGTGGACTAACCTGCCGGGTACCGGATCAGGAGGGTGCAAATGGCTGGTGGCTGGGCGCGCGACGGCGCGGTGAGTGAACAGATCGAGGCGTCAATTTCAGACGAGCTTGCCCGCATGCAGGCCCAAAAGAGCCCTGTGGGTCAAAGCCTGACCCATTGCGCCGAGTGCGAAGAACCGATCCCTGAAAAGCGGCGGATCGCCATACCGGGCGTGAAACTGTGTCTGGATTGTCAGCAGGAGCGTGACGGGACTTACAAGTCGCGCGCCGGGATCAATCGGCGCGGGTCCAAAGACAGCCAACTCAAATAACGCCGGAGGAACAGCTTGGCCGACACCCGCGCACAGCCGTCAATATGGCAAAATGGGCTGTTTCTGGGGTTTATGGCGGCGTTCCTGTGGGGCACGCACAGTGTCATCGTTCGGTTTCTGACCAACGATCTTGGTGGAATGCAGATCGCGGTGTCGCGCCTGTTTATTGCGGCGCTGGCGATCTACGGCCTGTTGCGTATTTTGAAAGTTCCGGCGTCGATCCGATGGCGCGACCGCTATTTTCAGCTTGCAGTCCTGTCGACCGTTATCAACTACATCCTCTTTCATATCGGGCTGGAGTATACCGGGGCCGCAAATGCCATGGTGCTAGAGAACACGGCACCGTTCTTCGTATTGGTGTTTCTGTATTTTTTCGCCGAAACACCCGTTACCCGAACCGATGTTCTGGCAACGTGTTTGGCGATTTTGGGAGTGTTTCTGACCGTTTTTCGGGACTTCCAGGGCGGTGGGGAGCCTTTATTCGGCGATATCCTTGAAATAGGCGCGGGCTTGAGCTGGGCCGTGTTCCTGATCGCGAGCAGCCGGGCAATGAGGGCATCAAAAACCACTGGTGAGCGTCTGAATTTTCTGTTCGGGATATTCTTGTGCTCGGGACTTCTATTGCTGCCGTTGGCGGCGCTGTCCATGCGAGTGCCGACAGCAACGGACTTGCTGTTCCTTATCCTTCTTGGCGTTCTGCCGACCGCGTTGGCCTATTACCTTTGGTACGAGGCCGCAGCACGCGTCTCGACCCTGACCGCGACACTCATGTTCGCAGCCTCGGTCGTGTTCACATTCATCAATGCGGCGATTTTCTTGGGGGCCGCGATCACTCCGATCGCGGCCACAGGTGCAGTGCTGATTGTGGCCGCTGTCTTTCTGACAACCAAAAATCAGAGGTGATCAGCCTTCCATCGCTTCCAATTCGTCGATGAAGCCCGAGATCATGCTTAGCCCTTTGTCCCAGAACTTGGGATCGCTGGCGTCCAGCCCGAACGGGGCCAGCAAGTCCTTGTGGTGCTTTGATCCACCGGCGCGCAGCATTTCAAAGTACTTATCCTCGAACCCTTCTGATCCGCTTTCGTAGACCGAGTACAGCGCGTTCACCAAGCCATCGCCAAACGCATAGGCGTAGACATAGAAGGGCGAGTGGACGAAATGCGGGATATAGGCCCAGAAGGTCTCATACCCTTCCATGAATTCAAACGCCGGCCCAAGGCTTTCGGCTTGAACGCTCATCCATAGGGCGTTGATGTCGTCGGGGGTCAGTTCGCCCTCGCGCCGGGCGGCGTGGAGTTTGCATTCAAAGTCGTAGAAGGCGATCTGCCGGACGACCGTGTTGATCATGTCCTCGACTTTTCCGGCCAGCAGAACCTTGCGCTGTTCCGGCGTTTCGGCCTGATCCAGCATTTTGCGGAAGGTCAGCATTTCGCCGAACACCGACGCTGTCTCGGCCAGAGTCAGTGGGGTCGAGGACAGCATCTCACCCTGATCCGCGGCCAGTACCTGATGCACGCCGTGGCCCAGCTCATGCGCAAGCGTCATCACATCGCGCGGTTTACCCAGATAGTTCAGCATCACGTAAGGGTGGACGTCCGTCACCGTCGGATGCGCAAACGCGCCCGGCGCTTTGCCCGGTTTTACCGCCGCATCAATCCAACCTTTTGAGAAGAAGGGCGCTGCGATCTCGCCCATCCGGGGGTCGAAGGCGTTGTAGGCATCCATCACCGTTTTCTCGGCCTCGTCCCAGCCTACGACGCGCGTATCTTCCATCGGCAGCGGCGCGTTGCGGTCCCAGACCTGCATGACGTCCAGCCCCAGCCATTTGCGTTTCAGCTCGTAATAGCGATGACTCAGCTTGGGGTAGGCGGCCACGACCGCCTCGCGCAGTGCCTCGACCACTTTGGGTTCGACATCGTTCGACAGGTGGCGACCGGTTTGGGCGGTCGGCATGTTGCGCCAGCGGTCCACGATTTCCTTTTCCTTGGCCTGTGTGTTGTGAACGCGGGCAAAGGTTTTGATGTTGTCCTGAAAGACCGAGGCCAGCTCTCGCGCGGCGGCTTCGCGCTTGCTGCGATCCTGCTCGGTCAGGAAGTTCAGAGTGCCTTCGATGTTTAGTTCTTCGCCATCGACCGTAAAGGTCAATCCGGCGATGGTTTCGTCGAAAAGACGTTCCCACGCGTCACCGACCACACCGAGGTCATGTAGGAACTTTTCCAGCTCATCAGACAGTTGGTAGGGTTTCATCGCGCGGATACGGCGGAATACGGGCTCGTATCGCGCCAGATCAGCGTTCGACCCGAAATGCGTCTTCAGCACATCGTCGTCGATACGGTTGATTTCCAGGGTGAAGAAAACCAGCGGAGTTGTGAAGATCGTGATCTTTTCCTGCATGTCCGACAGGAATTTGGCACGCTCGGCATCCGTGGTCAGTTGGTAATAGCGCAGTCCGGCAAAGGACATGATCCGCCCGGCAATCGCGTTGATCTTTTCGTTGCGCAGGACGCAGTGCAGCAAGCCGTCGGCATCCAGATCGGCCAGCTTGCCTTCGTAGTCGGCGGCAAAAGAAGCACATTCCCCCTCCAGCCATTCCAGATCGGCAGCCAGTTCAGGCGCGTCCTCAGAGCAGTAAAGGTCCGTCAGGTCCCATTCCGGCAGGTCGCCAAGATTGTCGGCTCCTCCGACTGCATTTGCGTCACGGACGGGAAAGGGAAGGTCGCGCATGGATCACCTCGAAAATCTGCATTTGCAAACATCTAGGCGCGACGCTCAAGGATCACAAGCAGGGTCTTAGCTTGACAGTGCCGGTTCCGACTTTGGATTGGTTTTTGCAGCTTTGAAATGCGCTGCCAGTTGGTCGAATACTGGCCCGCGTATATCGGGCGCTTCCATTAGGACTTCGTGTTCGCCATCTGGAATCTCGACCAGCGTTCCACTGGGCCAATTCGCCATACGCGCACGGATCGCCTTGCGGTCGACGATCTGCTCATGGCTGCCGAGGAAAGTCATGCATGGGATTGCAGGGGCGGTTTGCGCCATGAGCCACGAACACTCCTCCAGTGCCTCGCGCAGCCAGATGGTCGAAGGCGCGCCCAAGGTCAGATCCGGATAGGCGATCAACTGGTCCTGCATCATTTTATACATGCCAGGATCGCGTGTCAGAACGTTGCCCTCGAAGGGCTGCGATAAAACGTAACTCTCTAGCGACGTGGTCGGAGGCGTCTTTTCCCCAAGGCCAAAACGTGGCCCCCAATAGGCCGTCAATCGGCTGAGAGGTTTCATCAGGGGCGTAAAGAAAATCCCCCACATGGGCCCAGTAAAGGCGCAAGCTGCAAAGCAGTCGTTCTCAAAAACGGCGCGCAGTCCGATTGCGCCGCCCATCGAGTGTCCGATAACGTACCAAGGCCGTGGCAGCTCAAGATGTTCCGCCAATTCAAGGCTGGCCCGCACGTCCTGTTGATAGTCGGTGAACTTGTCAACGTGGCCAACCCGAGGGTCATCCAACAGTCGATCCGCCAGCCCCTGTCCACGCCAGTCGATTGAAAGAAAAGCAAACCCGCGCCCCACGAATTCGGATGCTGCGTCGCCGTATTTCTCGATATACTCGGTTCGCCCCGGAAACATCATGACTGTTCCGCAGGCATTACCTTCGGGCGTCCAATGCGCAACCCGAATACGTGTATCATCCGCGGTGTTCAGCCAATGAGCCTGACCGCCGGGGGGTGCGCCGGCCACATCTTCAAACAAAAGGGCCGGCAACAGATTCATCAGGCCAGAGCCGACGCCAACTGCATGGCGATACCCATGTCGCCGTCTACAGTGAGTTTGCCGGACATGAATGCACCGGTCGGGTTCAGTTCGCCGCTCAGGATTTGTTCAAAAGTTTCAGCATCCGCGCTCATCGTTACGTCGGTGTCTTCGTCGCTGACGCGTGCGCCGCTGCCGTCCAGTACGATCGAGCCCAGATCCGCGATTGCAAACTTGGCAGATGCTGCAAAACCGCTGTCGGCCAGTTTTTCGTTCAGCGCTGCTGCGGCTTTTTCCAGAGTGTCGCTCATGATTCTCCTCACATTGATTTGAGCGCGAGGAATGGACATCCCTTTGCGCTACGCTACACTGAACGCTGTTATGATCACTACTTGCACAAATCTCAAAGGTATCGTTGCGGCAACTGCATTGCTAGTCACGTTTTCCATTCCTTGTGCTGCGCAGACCGCAGATTCCAGGGACGAGGCTGAACTGCTGGAACAACTGGCACAATCGACGCCGGAACAAGCGACGGGGCTGGATCGCCAACTCAAGGCGCTGTGGGCTTTGTCCGGGTCCGCATCGGCCGATTTGCTGTTAGAGCGTGGACGCGAGGCGTTGGACGACGGTGATACGCAGGCCGCGATTGACCACCTGACGGCCTTGACCGATCACGCGCCCGAATTCGCAGAGGGTTGGCATGTCCGCGCGTCGGCGTTTTTTGGCATCGAACGCTTTGGCATGGCGGCGGCCGATTTACGGCAAGCTCTCGCTTTGAACCCGAATAATTACGAGGCCATTTATGGCTTGGGTCTGATTTTTGAAATTGTCGGCAAGCCTGACAAGGCGCTGGCGGCCTATGAACGCGCCTTGGCTATACATCCCCATCATGAAGAAGTAACCAATGCGGTGAATCGACTTAAGCCTCAGGTCGAGGGCTCGGCCCTCTAAAGCGCCGGGGCAGGGGGCAAGAGTGAGCGGGTCATCCCGAATCGTGGCCGTACTGGGCCCAACCAACACAGGTAAAACCCACTACGCGATCGAGCGGATGTTGGGACACCGGACCGGTGTGATCGGCCTGCCGCTGCGTCTGCTAGCGCGCGAGGTTTATGACAAGATCGTCGCCATTCGTGGACCGTCCGTCGTGGCGTTGGTCACTGGCGAGGAACGGATCGTGCCGCCGCGCACCCAATATTGGGTCTGCACGGTCGAGGCGATGCCCGAGGGCATGGGGGCCGACTTCGTAGCCATCGACGAAATCCAGCTTTGTACCGACCCCGAGCGTGGCCATGTCTTCACTGACCGCCTGCTGCGGTCGCGTGGGACCAATGAGACGTTGTTTCTGGGCTCGGACACCATGCGTGGACCCATCGCAGCGCTTGTGCCTGAGGCGCAGTTTGTGCGGCGCGAGAGGATGTCTCAGCTGGTGTATGCCGGGTCGAAAAAGATCAGCCGGATGCCCCCGCGCAGCGCCATCGTCGGGTTCTCGGTCGACAACGTCTATGCCATCGCGGAGTTGCTGCGCCGTCAAAAGGGCGGGGCGGCGGTCGTCATGGGGGCACTCAGCCCGCGCACACGCAACGCGCAGGTGGACCTCTATCAGAATGGCGAGGTCGACTATCTGGTCGCCACCGACGCCATCGGTATGGGGCTGAACCTGGATGTAAACCATGTGGCGTTTTCCTCGCTGACCAAATTCGACGGTCGGCGCATGCGGCCCTTGGCGCCGAATGAACTGGCGCAGATCGCAGGTCGGGCCGGACGCGGCATGTCGGACGGCACCTTTGGCGTCACCGGCGAGGCTCCGCCGCTGGACGAGGGGGTGGCGCAAGCGATCATGGACAGCCGCTTTACGCCGATGAAAAAGCTGAACTGGCGGAATGCCGCTTTGCGGTTCGGCTCGATTGAGGCACTGATCGACTCGCTTGAAGTTAGTCCGGACAATGAAAACCTGCTCAAAGCGCGTCCCGCCGATGACCTGAACGTGCTGAAGTCGCTCTCGCAAGTGACCGAGGTGATGGCCCGCGCCAGCGACCCGCAATCTATCCGTCTGCTGTGGGATGTGTGCCGAATCCCCGATTTTCGCGGCATTAGCCATGCCGAACATGCCAGCCTGCTTGAGGTGATCTACGGCCACTTGCATGAACGCGGATCGATCCCAGATGACTTCATGGCGCGGCAAATCCGCCGGATCGACCGAACCGATGGGGATATTGATGCGCTGTCCAAACGGCTGGCATATATTCGCACCTGGACATATGTTGCGCAACGAAACGGGTGGGTTCGTGACGAATCCCATTGGCGTGGCGAAACGCGCACTGTAGAAGACAGGCTGTCGGACGCTCTGCATGACCGTCTGACCCAACGATTTGTGGACCGGCGCACATCCGTTTTGCTGCGGCGGCTCAAACAGAAGGAGGCCCTTTTGGCCGAAGTAAATGACAAGGGTGAAGTGACCGTCGAAGGCGAATTCGTCGGTCGTCTGGAAGGGTTCCGGTTTATCCCGGACAAAGCCGCGCAGGGGACCGAGGCGAAAGCCTTGAAATCGGCGTCCTTGCAGGCTCTCGCGCCGCAATTCCATCTGCGCGCCGACCGCTTCTACAACGCGCCCGATACCGAAATTGATTTCACCGAACAAGGTGGCCTGATGTGGGGCGAATATGCCGTCGGCAAGCTGGTTGCCGGGGCTGAACCTCTCAAGCCGATGGTCGAGGTGTTTGTGGATGAGGCCGCTGGCCCCGATGTCGAACAGAAAGTGCAGCGCCGGTTGCAGCACTTCATCGACCGCAAAGTTGCCGCGCTGTTTGAACCGCTGCTGAACCTGTCGCGGGACGAGGAACTCAGCGGTCTGGCCAAGGGCTTTGCCTTCCGCATGGTTGAAGCTCTGGGCGTTCTGCCCCGCGCACAGGTCGCGCAAGAGGTCAAGGATCTGGATCAGGACGCCCGTGGTGCGCTGCGCAAGCATGGTATTCGGTTTGGCCAGTTCACCATCTTCATGCCACTGCTGCTGAAACCCGCACCCACGCGCCTGCGTCTGGTGCTGTGGGCGCTGTCCAGCGGGTTGCAGGAATTCCCCGAGGCACCGCCCCCGGGTCTGGTCACGGTGCCCGTCGCCAAGGACGCCCCGCAGGGCTATGACACCATGAGCGGCTACCGCGATGCCGGCGAACGCTCGATCCGCATCGACATGCTGGAACGTCTGGCCGATATGCTGCGTGCCGAAGACAGCCGAGGCGGGTTTGAGGCCAAGCCCGACATGCTTTCGATCACCGGTATGACGTTAGAACAATTCGCGGACCTGATGCAGGGCTTGGGCTACAAGGCCGAACGCGGCGAGCGTGAAAAGATCAAGCCTGCGCTGGCTGAACAGCCTGAGGTGGAAGCGGCCGAGCAACCCGTAACCGAGGAAACCCCGGCCCCCGAAGCGCTCACCGACGAAGTCGCCGCACCCGCCGAGGCGCCAGCCGAGGCCACCGAAAGCACCGAGGCGTCAGCCGAGGCTCAGGCTGCGGATGAGCCAGAAGTTGAGGTGTTCTTCACGTTCACATGGGGTCGCCAGCGGCAGCAGAACCGTGGCCCTCGCCGTGAGCAGGGGCAGGGCAAGGGCAAGCCGCGTGGCAAGCCTCAGGATAACCGTAGGCCGCAAGGCAAGAAGGGCGGCAAGCCGCAAGGCGCGAAATCCTTCTCGGCCCGTCCGCCCAAGAAAGAGAAAGCCATTGATCCCGATAACCCATTCGCTGCGGCGCTTATGGGCCTGAAGGACGGCAACTAAACGCGGATGGCGGATGCCAAGCTGCGGATCGACAAATGGCTGTGGCAGGCGCGGTTCTTCAAGACTCGTAGCCTGTCCGCCAAGCAGGTCAGCGCCGGACATGTGCGACTAAATGGAAATCGGGTGCAGAAGCCTTCGCAATCAGTTGTGATTGGGGATGTTCTAACCTTTCCGCAGGGTCGCATTGTCCGGGTGGTCCGTGTTGAATTGCTGGGTGAGCGGCGAGGCCCGGCCACCGAGGCTCAAACGCTTTATACTGATTTGACCGAAAAACAGGACGCTCCGCCCAGAAATCCCGGATTTGAGGGAAAAGGTCGTCCCACAAAGAAAGAACGGCGCGCGCTTGATCTTTCTCGCACTCAAGATAGCTGATCTTATCTTGAAGACCCGGCCATACTGATTTAGCTAGACGCCCAAAGCGCAAACAGGAAGTCCACAATGACCTATGTTGTCACCGAAAACTGCATCGCCTGCAAATACACCGACTGCGTCGAAGTATGCCCGGTCGATTGTTTCTATGAAGGTGAGAACACGTTGGTCATCCACCCCGACGAGTGTATCGACTGTGGTGTTTGCGAACCTGAGTGCCCTGCCGATGCAATTCGACCCGATACCGAGCCCGGAATGGATCAGTGGGTAGAGTTCAACCGGAAGTTCTCGGAACAGTGGCCGGTTATCGTGACCAAGAAAGACCCTCTGCCCGGCGCAGAAGAACGCGACGGTGAAGAAGGTAAAATGGAGAAGTATTTCTCTGAAGCGCCCGGCGAAGGCGGTTGACCGATTCGCGTTTTTGAACCGGTTGGTCAAATGCAAAAAGGTGGCGTAATCCCTTGGACACAAAGGGGATTGCTGGCTGTAAGTCGGCTGCGACTTTCGCAGGCCTCAATATTGTGATATAATCAGAACCTGAATGATGAATGAGTTGGGGATGTGCTCCGTAAGTATGTGCGCTTTGGAGTTCTGATTTAGTGACAAATAGACCGCCTGACCGGGCCGAATATGGGCGCGGGCTGGTGTGTTTTTTTGTCTGTCCTTCGCTCAGTAACTAAGGATGAACCTGTATGTCTAAGTCGAAAAAGCTTGAGTTCCGCCCAAACGATTACGTTGTTTACCCCGCGCATGGCGTGGGTCAGATCATTTCGATCGAAGAACAGGAAGTCGCGGGATATTCACTCGAGCTGTTCGTTATCTCGTTTGAAAAAGACAAAATGACCCTGCGGGTTCCGACCAACAAGGTAACCGAGTCCGGTTTGCGGTCGCTCAGTTCGCCTGATGTTATCAGCCAGGCGATGAAAACACTCAAGGGCAAGGCAAAGGTGAAACGCGCCATGTGGTCCCGTCGCGCGCAGGAATACGAACAGAAGATCAATTCCGGTGATCTGATCTCGATCGCCGAGGTTGTTCGTGACCTGCATCGCACCGACGATCAGCGCGAGCAGAGCTATTCCGAGCGCCAGCTTTATGAAGCCGCGCTGGAACGTCTGACCCGCGAAGTCGCCGCTGTTTCCGGTGCCGGAGAGGTTTCGGCCGCCAAACAAGTGGACGAAGTTCTGACCTCACGCGCAGCAGCCGCCTGACGTTGCAGAACACAAATTTGAGGCCGCTCTGGATTCAGAGCGGCCTTTTTCGTGCCCGAACGCTTGGTGAATTGTCTATTTGCGGCTAATTTTCCTGTAAACAGAGGCGGGTACATGGCTAAGGTAAAGCGGACTCTCAAATATCTTTACATCGGACACGACCCAGTTTCCGTCTGGTTTCGGTACGGGTTAATCCTGTTCGATCTGGTGACGATCGTATTTTTTGTCGCCACCGCACATGTTCCACATGGGCCGGGACTTACAATTCTAAGCATGGTCATCGGGCTGTTGATCCTTGCCGACTTTTCCGCGCGTTTGTGGATCGCAAAAGATCGCTGGAAGCTATTTTTCAAGATTTATACACTTGCCGATCTGGTCGTGATCGTTTCGTTGATGCTGGATCCCTTCATTTCCGGGAATCTGGCTTTCCTCCGCATTTTGCGGGCGTTGCGATTGATCCATTCTTACCATCTGCTCAGAGACTTACGCCGCGACAGCGAGTTTTTCAGGACACATGAAGACGCGGTCATTGCCGCGATCAACCTATTGGTTTTCGTGTTCGTGACTTCGACTGCGGTTTTGGTCTTTTTCATTCCTGAAAACAGCCAAACGGCGTATATCGACGCGCTGTATTTCACGATGGCGACGCTGACCACCACTGGGTTCGGGGATATCACCTTGGCGACACCGGGGGGTAAGTTGTTTTCGGTGTTCATCATGGTGGTTGGCGTGGCTCTGTTCGTTAGGCTGGCGCAAGCGATCTTCATGCCTCAGAAAGTGCGCTACAAATGCCCAAGCTGTGGCCTGTTCCGCCATGACCCGGATGCGGTGCACTGCAAACACTGCGGTGAGGCTCTTAGGATCGAAACAGGTGGTGCGTCCTAGAGAATAACTGCCAGAGCCAGCAGAAATGCGATTTCAGATAGTTGCTGAGCAGCGCCAAGCACGTCGCCAGTCTGTCCGCCGATCTTGCTTGTGGCCAGAGCCGCGACTGCTGCGGTCGAGATGGCACACGCCAAAACCGGGGCCAAGGCCGCCGCTCCAACCAATAGAAGGGAAAGTGCCAGAGCGACACCGACCCCCAAAATAACGGCACCAGCACCTGGGGCTCCGACAGAGTGGCTGAGGCCAGAGCTTCGTGCATTCGGCAGCGCAGCCATCAATACCGGCATGACTGAACGTGATCCGATGCAGGCGGCGAGGACACCGGCAAACCCTCCGGCTGTCAGAACCGTGGCTATCAGGGCGACCCTGAGGGTCTGAGACAATATCAGCGTCAGGACGCCATATGTTCCGATCTGACTGTCCTTCATGATTTCCAGACGGCGTTCCCGAGTGAACCCTCCCCAAAACCCATCGGCGCTGTCGGCCAGACCGTCTTCGTGCATCGCGCCCGTGGCTATGACCAGAATGGATACGATCAGAACGGCGCTGACTATAGTGGGCAGGTTCGAGGTCTCGGAAACCCAACCCACAGCGCAAGCCAAGAACCCGACAACCAGCCCCACAAGCGGAAAGGCCCATACGGACTCTGCCTGTCGCGCAAAGACGTGTTCTGGCAAGCGAGGGACCGGCAGGCGCGTCAACAGAACCAGCGCAAGCGGGATATCCCATAGGGAAATGAGCTTGGTGTCGTTTTTTAGCACTCCCGCGCCTTTCTAGGTCTTGTTGCTTTGGTCGCTTCGGTTAAACACGCAGGACCACTGTGATGCAACGAGGCTTTGGATGCTGCCCGAACTGAATGATCTTGATTCCTTCCGTGACGCTCTTGGTCAAGCGCGTGGTCCCGACAGTGATGCGTTGCAAGGCGCGGCTGAACGCAACGGCCAGTTGACGAAACCACCCGGAGCGCTGGGAAGGCTAGAGGATCTTGCGATCTGGTATGCAGGATGGCGCGGGGACGCGCGTCCGCACATCGCCTCGCCGCAGGTCATCGTGTTCGCCGGAAATCACGGCGTCACGCAACAGGGTGTGTCCGCTTTTCCGCCAGAAGTGACTGTTCAAATGGTCATGAACTTTGAACACGGCGGTGCAGCGATCAACCAGCTCGCCAAGTCGGCAGGGGCGTCAATGAATGTGCACGCGCTGGATCTGGATCGTCCGACCAAGGACTTTACCGTTGAACCGGCCATGTCCGAAGGCGAGTTGTTGCAGGCATTGCAAACTGGTTGGGCGGCCGTTGATCCCAAGGCTGATCTTTTGGTCGTGGGCGAAATGGGTATAGGCAACACAACGCCGGCAGCCGCGATTTCCTGCGCGTTGTTTGGTGGGGACGCGTCCGATTGGACCGGTCGCGGAACCGGTGTCGATGACGCCGGGCTCGCCAACAAGACCCGTGTCGTAGCACAGGGCGTAGCCCTGCATTCCGGTTCGGGGGATGGGCTGGAAATTCTGCGCAGACTTGGGGGGCGTGAAATTGCGGCCATGGCGGGTGCGATTGCAGCGGCTCGTGTGTTGCGTATTCCGGTCATACTTGATGGGTTCATCTGTTCGGCGGCGGCCGCTTGTTTGGCTAAAACCTTTGACGGAGCGCTGGATCACGCGATTGCCGGGCACCAGAGCGCCGAGGGCGCTCATGGCGCTGTTCTTGAGCGCCTCGGCAAAAAGCCGATATTGAATCTGGGGCTGCGTCTCGGTGAGGGATCCGGTGGCGCGCTTGCCATCAACATCCTGAAAAGCGCCGTAGCCTGCCACTCTGGAATGGCGACATTCGCTGAGGCTGGCGTCTCGGACGGATAATCTAGTTGGCCTGATCCGGCTTGGGTCAGGCGGATTTCTTGGCGTGCTTTTCTGCAAGCTCCAGAAGTTCGGTCTCAAGATCCTTTTCAAGCTGCTGCGCGCGCTCGATATATTTCTTGTTCTCGGCGGTGGGCATTCCCGGAATCCACAGCTCGGCAAGTTCACGGACTGACATCCGATCATGGTGGTAGAAGGTCTGTTCGGCCTGCGCCGCCTCATATTCACTGAGGCCGACGTTCTCAAGCACGTAGCGACCCGCCCGCAATGAGCCGTCGAACATCTCGCGCACGATGTCATCAGCGCCTGCCTGATACAGCTCGTATACGTGTGTGCGATCATGTGCGCGTGCTACGATGTGCAGATCGGGTCGCTGACGTCGGGCGAAGCTGACAAGGCGTGTCACTTGTTTGGGATCATCCATAGCAGCAACAAGAACCGCCGCTTTTTCAAGGCCAGCTGCCCGCAGAAGCTCGGGGCGGGTTGGGTCGCCCAAAAAGCCCTTGACCCCAAACCGACGCATAAGTTGAACCGTTTCGATGTCATGATCCAGGACGATCGTCTTGAACCCGCTGGCGCGAACCAGTCGGTTCACAATCTGACCAAAGCGACCGATACCCGCAATAATTACTGGACCTTTTTCGTCGATCTCATCCGGTTCCGGCACCGGCGCGCCTTCTCCGATCCGACGTGAGAGCAGGTCGAAGATGATGAACAAAAGCGGGGTTATCAGCATCGTCAATGCGATGATCATCAACAGCTTTTGCGACAGGTCAGGCGGGATCACGTTCTGCTGGGTCGAAAAGGCGAGAAGAACAAAGCCGAACTCGCCAGCCTGCGCCAATCCAAGTGTGAATAACCAATGGTCACGACCGCGCAGTTTGAAAGCGCGGCCAACCAGATAAAGGATGATCCCTTTGGCAAGAATGACCAACAAGGCCAGCCCGATCAGATCGAGCGGATCGTTGAAGAAATAGGCGATATCAATGCCAGCGCCGACCGTGATGAAGAACAGACCAAGGAACAGCCCCTTGAATGGTTCCAGATCGCTTTCCATTTCGTGCCGGAATTCCGAGCTGGCCAGCACGACGCCCGCCAGAAACGCTCCCAGAGCAGGCGAAAGGCCAACAAGCGTCATCAGGAACGAAATACCAACCACGATCATCAGGGCAAGTGCGGTATACATCTCGCGCAGTCGTGTCGCGTGGATAAAGCGGAATAGCGGGCGTGTCAGATAGACCCCGGCAAGAATGACAAACGCAATCGCGCCTATGGTAACCAGCGTTACGGCCCAGCCGGGCAGCCCTTCAACCAGCGAAAGGCTGCGATGGGCTGTGTCGTGCAGGTCTTTGACTCCGCGATCGATGGAGCCGTCGTCCTCGAAATGCGGAAGGGCAGGCAGGGCCAATAGCGGCAGCAGCGCGAGAATGGGAATGACCGCGATGTCCTGTGTCAAAAGCACGGAAAAGGTGGCTCGGCCACCGTTGGTTTGCATCAGTCCCTTCTCGGATAACGTCTGCAACACGATTGCGGTCGATGATAGCGACAATGTCAGCCCGACGGCCAAAGCTACCGACCACGGGTGGTTTGCGTAAATGGCAACACAGGCGATCACCGCGGTCGAAAGCAGTACTTGCAAACCACCCAGCCCCAAGAGCCTGTCGCGCATATCCCACAGCGCCCGAGGCTCGAGTTCCAGCCCGATCAGGAACAGCATCATGACCACGCCGAACTCTGCCACATGCTGTAGGCTTTCGGTTTCGGCACCGACCAGACCGAACATTGGCCCAATGACGATGCCTGCAGCAAGATAACCAAGAACAGAGCCCAACCCCAGGCGCGCCGACAGCGGCACAGCGATCACAGCGGCAGCCAGATAGATCGTCGCCTGATAAAGGAAGTTGTCCATGTTTGTCCTCTTGCTCGGGTCAGGTGGGCAGGGGCGCGTCGCGCTTGAGTTGGTCCATAACGATCTGGCTTTGAACCCTCGCCACTGCAGGATGCGGCAGTATTACCTGATGAAGCAAGCGATTGAGGGCGGATAGATCGTCGCAATAAACATGGAGCAAATAATCCGCTTCTCCAGTCATCGTCCAGGCGCTGGTGATCTCGGGGCGGGTGTCGACCATGCGGGCAAAGCCCTCGGACTGTTCCGGGCCGTGCGTGCCCAGATGAACCTGAATGAAGCCCTGAACCTGAAGCCCCAGCTTTAGCGGGTCCAATCTGGCCGCGTAGCCAGTGATATAGCCTTCGGCCTCCAGCCTTTGCCGTCGGCGTCCAGCCTGACTGGGTGACAGGTTCAGCATTTCACCCAACTGGTGCGCGGTCAGGTGTGCATTCTTCTGCAGGGCGGACAACAGGCGAGTATCAGTCGAATCCAGCATATGCGGAAAATCTCCACGGTTTGTCCAAGGGGTGCGCAAATTGCGCGCCTGCTGTTAGGTTACACGAAAACAATGCGCAGAAACAGCGTTGGATAAGGCGTATTTTGGAATCAGCAAAGAAATTCCTGTTTTACGGAGACGCGCCATGGGACCCTTCCCGCACAACGCCCCGAAATCTGTCATCAGCCCAGAAAACCCCGCCGGAACTGACGGGTTCGAGTTTGTCGAATTCGCCCACCCAGACCCTCAGGAGCTGCGCGATCTGTTTGCCAAAATGGGGTTTGAACTGATCGGTCACCACAAGGACAGACCAGCCGTCGAACTGTGGCAGCAAGGGGATGTGACCTATATTCTGAATGCGGACGAAAATAGCTTTGCCGCGAAATTTGTGGCTGAGCACGGCCCCTGCGCCCCTTCGATGGGGTGGCGCGTGGTGGATGCCCAAAAAGCGTATGAGCACGCGGTGTCCAAAGGGGCAGAGCCTTACGATGCCGACGACAAAACAATGGACGTCCCTGCCATCAAGGGAATCGGTGGGTCGCTGATCTATTTCATTGACCAGTACTACGACACTTCGCCCTACAACCGCGAATTCACTTGGACCAAGCGGTCCAAACCTCGGGGAGATGGGTTCTATTACCTCGATCACCTGACGCACAACGTCTACAAGGGCAACATGGACAAGTGGTTCAAGTTCTACGGCGACTTGTTCAATTTCCGCGAAATCCGCTTTTTTGACATTCAGGGCAAGTTCACGGGCCTCTACAGCCGTGCCTTGACGTCTCCTTGTGGGCGAATTCGCATTCCGATCAATGAAGACCGGGGTGAGACAGGGCAGATCGTCTCGTATCTGAAAAAATACAAGGGCGAAGGCATTCAGCATATCGCGGTCGGGAGCGAGGACATCTATGCCTCGACAGACGCGATAGCGGAAAAGGGCTTGAAGTTTATGCCCGGCCCGAACGAAGCCTACTACAACATGTCCACGGAACGGGTTGCCGATCACGAGGAACCTCTGGACCGAATGATGAAGCACGGCATCCTTATCGACGGTGAGGGCGTGTTGGACGGCGGCGAAACCAGAATTTTGCTGCAGATCTTCTCGAAAACCGTAATCGGCCCGATCTTTTTCGAGTTTATCCAGCGAAAAGGCGATGATGGTTTCGGGGAAGGCAACTTTCAGGCGTTGTTTGAATCCATCGAGCGCGAACAGATCGAAAGCGGCGAGATTTCAGCAGCTTAAGGTTGGTGTTTAAAGCCGGTCAGAGGTGGTGGATCACACTTGCCTCTGACCACGTTCCCGTCAACTTCGCGGCATTCTTAGCGTGACGTTCTGGCCTCGTTTCTGGTATCGCAACTCGCTGTCGCTGATGGCGATCACGTTGCCGCCGTCAATGCGATCTCCGACTTTCAGTTTCTTGTAGCGTCCGCTTGGCAGCCGGACCAGTGCCCGCCGATTTGACGGTGTGCCATAAACGCCGATCAGGTTCAGCTTTCGCAGATTGATCGCGTTGTCGATAGTTGCTTGCCGCGCGACCGATGCAGATGATGGTATTTTGGGCGCAACAGACTTCGCCTGGAACGAACCCGCCTCGTCACCTTTTTGAGGGACCGCCGCAGTCGAGCCCAGCTTGGCGGTGGAGGTCTGCGGCTTAAGTGTCAGCCCGGCGGGGCGGGGCTTGGGCCGAGGCACGCGCACCACGGCCAGCGCCGTGGGTGTTTCGTCAACCTGCGGCCGGTCCTGTACGGACTTGGGTCGCAGCTTCGGTCTTACGCTGGCCAGTTCTTCACGTGTGCGTCCGCCTAGCTGCTGGCGTTCAAAGCGTTCAATCAGATCGGCGGGTCTGGGCTTGGGTCGAAGTAGAGCCAAACGCGCGCTCGTATCCTCGAGAATAGGTTCTTCTTCAAAGCGAACGGGGGCTTCAGGCGGCACCTTGGTTGGGCGTCCAAGATAAACAACCACGCCGTCCGGGTTTAGCGTGCCGTCGGCCGTCGCGGTCACGAGCCCTCGATCATCAAGGTCAAACTGCGTTTCCGGGTCTTCGCGCTCGGTTATCGGCGCTACGGGAACGAACGCAGTGTCAGTGTCAAAACTGCTGACCGCTGGCAAGGCGAGCGCATCACGCGACAGATCAGACCTGTCAATTGATGTCAGATAAAATTCGTTGGACTGGCTTTCATCCGGCTCAAGAGCAGGCTCTGCCAACGGTTCGGGGGTTACAATTCGCGCACCGGCATGTTTTTGAACAGGCTCAGGGTCGGGGTCCCGTGCCACTTGTTCGACGATCGTCGGCGCGACTTTCAACGCCTCCAGAATCGCGGCATCCGTTGGGGATAGGTCGGGTTCGTTGTCTTCGGCTTGCGTTGGCGGGTTCGTTGGGGGCGTTTCCAAGGCAACCGTATCTGGCGCTGTGACTTTTTCAGGCAGCAGCACCGGATCTGATGGCGTTTCCTCGGTCTGCGCGGTCACGACTTCAGGGGAATTGTCCCCATCGGGTGCGATCAAAGCCCAGGCTATCAACGCAGCACCCACAAAAACAGCAGCGCCGATAGGCAACGCATACCCACCGAGCGATGTACTGCGCGAAAAGACACGGTAGCCTTGTGGCTTAGGGGAAGGGGCTGAACGGAAATCGGCAGGTACAGAAGACGCGGCGATCGCATGGACAGGATGTGCCCCGGATTCCTCTGGCTTGCTTTCCTCTTTTGCGTCCACCTGAGCTGGAACTTCCAAGGAAAACTGGGGTTCTGCTGGATATTCCTGCTCATCGGTTGGGGCTGTGAATTGAACAGGAATAAATCCGTGTTCGACTGCGAAGGTCTGCGCCTCTTGCAGCGTCTGCCTGGCAACCGCCGCGATATGGGTTTTGGGGCCGTCTATGGCTGTATCATAAACCAGTTCGTCCAGAGCATAGGGTGTGGCTTCTGACAACGCCGCTTGAACACGCTGGTTTAGGAGCGCAGGGTCATCCGCTGCGGACTCCACGGCAAGAAAGCGCACCTGACTGGCGGGCAGGACAATTTTGCAACGCAGGTTGTTTTCGAGGGCGAATCCCTGTTCGCGCAACGTTTGAAGCTGCGCGTTCAGGTCCAGTGCGTCCACGGAAACCTCGCCGACACAAAACCAGTCGCCGTCTGCAAGGTGATGCAAAGAAATTCCGGTAGAAGAAAAAGACAGCGCGAAGGCAGGTTTCATATTCCGGAAGAACCATAATTGTCAGCGTCAGAGCGGGCGATAAATCGTCCGCAGACCGACATTAAAGCAGGATCCCGCCGAGGGAAAGAAAAAGCCAATACTTCCCCTTGTTCGGCAGACCGTTGCCACCCCATCTTGGTATAAATGAATTTGGAGGGAAGACCTTGAAGAAACTTGCTTTTTTGGCCGCTGTGCTGGCCATGACTGCCGCGAGTGTGTCGCATGCGGAAGAACGTCGCATCTCGGTCGCTGCGGCAGGCACCGTTCAGGCGGCCCCCGATATGGCGACAATCAATCTGGGTGTCACGAATGAGGATGCGCAGGCGTCAACCGCGATGCAAGCCACGTCGGACGCAGTAGCTCAGATTTTGAAACGTCTGGAGGAACTGGGCGTCGAAGCGCGGGACGTGCAGACCCGAGATATCTCAGTATCGCCGGTTTGGTCGGGACGCGGCAATCAAAACGCAGAAACGCCAGAGATCACGGGTTTTGTTGCCTCGAACCGGGTGATTGTGCGCATTAAGGATCTCTCGCAGCTTGGATCGCTAATGGACGCCGTCATTCAGGATGGGGCCAACGATTTCGGTGGTCTCAGTTTCGGCATCAAAGACCCGAAGCCCCTTGAGGCGGAAGCGCGTGCCAAAGCTGTGGCCGAGGCGACCGCCAAGGCTGAACAACTGGCGCAAGCTGCGAACCTGACGTTGGGCTCGGTCCAGACGATCAGCGAGCAGGTCGCGAGCGTCCGGCCTGCCGCTCAGATGCGCGAGTACAACATGGCGGATTCCAGTGGAGTGCCAGTTGCAGGCGGGGAAATCTCGGTCTCTGTCACCGTTTCGATGGAGTTCGGGATCTCGGAATAAGCCTAGCTTTTGGCGCGGGCTTGCAGCGGTTGCCGTTGCTGGCCCGTTTGATCGAAATTGTCGGGGGATAGCCATTCCTCGAACGCAGAGCGGATGCGGGGCCATTCGGTATCGAGTATGGAATACCAAGCCGTATCCCGGTTGCGTCCCTTGTAATGCGTCGCCTGTCGGAAAATCCCTTCAAACGTAAAGCCCAGCCGTTCGGCCGCGCTGCGTGACGGGGCGTTCAGGGCGTCGCATTTCCACTCATACCGCCGATAGCCGAGTTCATCGAATACGCGGCGCATCATCAGGAACATCGTTTCGGTCGAAGGCGGTTTGCGCTGCAAGAGCGGCGAAAAATGGATATGCCCAACCTCAATCACACCCGCAGCGGGGTCAATCCGAAGGAACGAGGCCATCCCGACCGGAGTGCCCTCGTGATCCAGCACGGTGTGAAACATAGGATCAGCGTCCGTGCAGGACGCACGCACCCAAGCCTCAAAGTCTTCTTCGGCCTTGAACGGGCCGTAGGGCAGGTAGGTCCAGTTCCGCCCGTCGGTATCGTTGGCAAACGCCCGGTACAAACCGGGCGCATGCCTATTCACATCCAGTGGCACGACCGAACAATAGCGACCTTCCATCGGCGTGTAGGGCGGGGTCGGGCGCGGAAACTCGCCCGAGACCGGTAGGCCAATGGGTTGACCCAATTCGTTCGTTACGTGCTCGACCATGGTTTAGGCCGACGCCTTTGCCAGCGCCTGATCCAGATCAGCGATCAGGTCGTCGGCGTCTTCGATGCCGATGGACACGCGCACAACGCCCGGACCGGCACCTGCGGCCTCTTGCTGTTCGGGGGTCAGTTGGCGGTGGGTGGTCGAAGCCGAGTGGATGATCAGCGAACGTGCGTCACCAAGGTTGGCCACGTGGCTGAAGATTTCCAACGCGTTTACCAGCTTGATGCAGGCGTCATATCCACCTTTGACCGCAAAGGTGAACAGAGCGCCTGCGCCCTTCTTGTACTGCGCCTTGACCCGGTCGTGATAGGGGGACGAGGGCAGTCCGGCGTAGGTCACATACTCCACCCGGTCATCCGCTTCGAGCCAGGCCGCGATCTTCTGGGCATTCTCAACATGGCGCTCCATCCGCAGCGACAAGGTCTCGATTCCCATCAGCGTGTAGTGGGCAGCTTGCGGATTCATCGTCATACCAAGATCGCGCAGACCGATGGCGATGCCGTGGAAGGTAAAGGCCAGCGGGCCGAACGTCTCGTGGAACTTCAGGCCGTGATAGGCGGGTTCGGGTTGGCTGAGCGAGGGGAACTTGTCATTCGCCGACCAGTCGAACTTGCCGGAATCCACGATGCAGCCGCCCGTTACTGTGCCGTTGCCGGTCAGATATTTGGTGGTTGAGTGCACCACCAGCGTCGCGCCGTGCTCGATCGGGCGGCACAGATATGGGGTGGCCGAGGTGTTGTCGACGATCAGAGGAATGCCCGCATCGTCAGCTACATCCGCCAGAGCACGGATGTCGGTGACGTATCCGCCGGGGTTGGCGACGGATTCGCAGAATACCGCGCGGGTGTTTTCGTCGATGGCAGCTTTCACCGCGTCTACATCATCCGTATCCACGAATGTAGCGGACCAGCCAAAGCGCTTGATGGTTTGGGTGAACTGCGTGACGGTTCCACCATAAAGGCGCGTCGAGGCAACGATGTTGCAGCCCGGAGCCATCAGCGGGAACAGCGCCATGATTTGCGCCGCGTGACCCGAGGAACAGCAGACCGCGCCTACGCCGCCTTCCAAAGTGGCAACACGTTCCTGCAGGACGGCCACGGTTGGGTTTGTCAGGCGGGAATAGATAAAGCCGACTTCCTGCAGATTGAACAGGGCGGCCGCATGGTCCGCGTCACGAAATACATACGCGGTGGTCTGATAAATTGGGGTCTGCCGTGCGCCGGTTGCCGGATCAGGGCGCGCACCAGCGTGAATTTGAAGCGTGTCAAAGCCGTAGGTTGGACCGTCCGACATCGTTGAAATCTCCCTCTGGAATGTGTGTTGCTGACTCTCTAGGCGATTGGGCGCTTGCGCACAACAACCCAGTCAACGCATCCAGAGGCCGCTGCTTTTGATTTTGTTGCGAATGGCTTGTTCACGTTTGGGCAGGTTGGTGCGATCAAACATCTCACGGATTTTATAGCCCTTGCGCTGGATCACCAGTTTCCTGATCGGGTCATACCTCTTGAGCACCTTCTTGACCTTGTTCGGCGCAACGACGGTTTCCAGTACCTCGACCACGTGGTCGTTTTCGCGCGCGTACAGCAAAGGAAACAGGCGGTAATGGCAGCTAACCGACCCGTCCAGAAGGCCCGAAGGCAGGGTGTCACGCCCACCGCCCAATGAATGGATGACAAGTGGCAGAGCGATCTGATCCAGCCAAGGGGTCAGCGTTTGCCCAGCCAGTTCGGGGATGTCCTCGTCCCGGATGGTGCGAGCATACTCCAAGTATCGTTCTCCGAACTCATTGGGACAACGGTAAAAGAAAAACCCAGCATTAAAATACAGATACCGCCGCCAATAATCGCGCGGCTTCGATTTGTCTAAAGAACTGTCAAAATCAAGCCCGAACCGGCGATAAAATGCGCCCCAGATACCATCAAAGCCGGGACCATACAGCGTTGGGCGGGGCCATGTCCCTTCGACCTTTTGCGAGGCACTAGGACGATCAAAGTCGAAAGGAACGCTGTTCAGGTTTCCGGTGATGAGTGTGTCGCTGTCAAAAAACACGAACGGCTCACCCTCGGGCAGTGCGAGCAAGGCTTCAATCTTGTTGCCGTTTGGATAACTCTCACCAAATACGTGGTTGTCGAATGCTAGAACTTCGACATCCAACTGTTTCAGCGCCTTGAGAACATCTTCGTCCCGGATGCTAGGATCCTGTGACCATCGCGGCCCGGATTGCGGGGAGGCTACGAACAGTCGGCCGGCAAAATCAGGTGAGCTGTGCCGCAATGAAGCAGCGAACAAAAGCGCCTCATACTGCAGTCGGTTGTTCTGTCCGACGATGACGACGTTAAACTTGTGGGCGTTGGCCTGCATCGAAGAACTTTCGGACTTTGGCCGCTTAGTGGGCTGCTCGATTTGTGTTGGACGTACAGTATGCAGCGCGCTCAGTCAAAACCAGAGGCCAGGATGGACCGACCCCGAGAAAATTGATTTTGCCGGCGGTGTGCCCATCTATTGAACATGTGACGAAACAGGAGAAACCTCATGAGGGTCAACGCGGACTTCACCAAACGTGTCGCTGTCCATTTCGATCAGAGTGAATGGGTCGCATCGCCTGCGGCGGGGGTTGAGCGGAAAATGCTTGATCGGATCGGCGAGGAAGTCGCGCGCGCGACGACAATTGTACGGTTTGCGCCGGGCAGTGCGTTTGCTGCGCATACCCACGACGGGGGTGAGGAATACCTTGTTCTGGACGGCGTCTTTCAGGATGAAACAGGTGACTTTCCTGTAGGCAGCTACGTGCGGAACCCACCGACCTCGTCTCACACGCCTTCGGCAAAGGAAGGTGCAACGATATTGGTCAAACTGCATCAGTTCGATCCCGAGGATCGCACACAAGTGCGGCGGTCAATTAACGGAGAGGGTAACATGCAACTCTTCAAAGACGCGCAAGAGGACGTGCGCGTTCTGACGTTAGGCCCAGGCGAAACAGTCGAACTGGATGCTGACGGAGGGCTTGAGATGTTCGTAATCGAAGGCTCGGTGCAGGAATCGTCCGAGGATTTCGCGGCCTGGGACTGGCTCAGACTCCCACCCGGTGACAAGTCCAGCGCGCAAGCCGGGGCATCTGGCGCACGTGTTTGGATGAAATCCGGCCATTTGAACCAGATGATCTGAATTCCGCGATTGCTTTAAAAACAGGCAGTAGAACGGTGAAGCCGGGCTTTTTGGCCCGGTTTTTTCATTTTTTGACCATTTGACAAATTTTACCAATTGATAAAAAATCAGATTGTGGCAAGCTGAGGTCATAACAAACATATCTACAGGGAGTAGAGCGATGGCACAGGGCCAGATGGTCCCCGGCATAGTTGCCGGGCGGCTTTCCAGCGATGAGCTGACCTCGAATTTCACGGATCTGCATCCGCCATTGGCCCCGCATGAGGCTGCCGTGGCCGCTGATCGGTGCTATTTTTGCTATGACGCGCCATGTGTAACGGCCTGTCCCACGGACATCGACATACCGCTGTTCATGCGACAGATTCAGGCCGGACAGCCCGAAGCGGCGGGTGAGACTATTCTGGCGCAGAACATCCTCGGTGGGATGTGCGCCCGTGTGTGTCCAACCGAAACGCTGTGCGAAGAAGCCTGCGTGCGTGAGACGGCCGAGGGGTCGCCAGTGGAAATCGGGCGTTTGCAGCGCTATGCGACGGATAGCGTTATGGCTGATGGGGCACACCCGTTTGAACGTGCGGCACCGACTGGAAAGACAGTGGCGGTTGTGGGCGCTGGCCCTGCGGGTCTAGCCTGTGCGCATCGGCTGGCCATGCTGGGCCATGACGTTGTCATTCACGAAAGCAAGCCCAAGCCGGGTGGCTTGAACGAATACGGAATCGCAGCCTACAAATCGACCAACGATTTCGCGCAGGCTGAGGTGGACTGGCTGCTTGGAATCGGCGGGATCACCATCGAAACCGGTTCGGTGCTGGGCGAGGGCATCTCGCTGGAAGGTCTGTCGGAAAATTACGACGCTGTCTTTCTGTCAATCGGTCTGGCCGGGGTGAATGCTCTGCGCGCTGGTGGTGTCGATAAGGACGGTGTGCGGGCTGCAGTCGACTTTATCGCCGATGTGCGTCAGGCCAGTGACTTGGCTGACCTGCCGGTTGGTCGGAATGTCGTGGTCATCGGTGGCGGTATGACGGCCGTGGATGCGGCAGTGAAGTCCAAGCTGCTAGGCGCCGAGCATGTCACAATCGCTTACCGGCGTGGCCGTGACGCGATGGGGGCCAGCCGATACGAACAGGATTTGGCTGCTTCGCACGGGGTCAAGATCATGACCAACGTGCAGCCTGTGGCCGTGCACGGAAACGGGGCAGCCGCAGAGATCGAACTGGAGTATACTGCCAGCCATGATGGTCAACTGACCGGCACGGGCGAGATGGTCCGCGTGCCCGCTGATCAGGTGCTCAAGGCGATTGGTCAGACCTTGGAAGGCGCACCGGAAGGCTTGGAACTGGACGGCAACAAGATCGCCGTCTCCGGGGCCGGGCGCACCTCGATGGCAGGTGTCTGGGCCGGGGGCGACTGTGCCGCTGGTGGCGAAGACCTGACCGTGACAGCCGTGGCCGAGGGCCGCGATGCCGCAATGGATATCCACGCAAGCCTGACTGCGTGAAACCCACAGATAAAGATGCTGAACGGCATCAGGGAGGCCGGATAAATGGCTGATTTAAAAACAAACTTCTTGGGTATCGAGAGCCCAAACCCGTACTGGTTGGCCTCGGCGCCGCCGACCGACAAGGAATACAACGTCCGCCGCGCTTTCGAGGCCGGATGGGGCGGTGTGGTCTGGAAAACGCTGGGATCCGAGGGGCCGCCGGTCGTGAATGTGAACGGGCCTCGGTACGGCGCGATCTATGGTGCGGATCGGCGGCTTTTGGGGCTGAACAACATTGAGCTGATCACGGACCGCCCGCTTGAGGTGAACCTCGAGGAAATGGCGCGGGTCAAGGCGGATTACCCGGATCGGGCGCTGATCGCTTCGATCATGGTGCCGTGTGAGGAAGACGCGTGGAAAGCTATCCTGCCGCGCGTGGCGGAAACCGGCGCAGACGGGATCGAACTGAACTTCGGCTGTCCGCATGGCATGAGCGAACGCGGCATGGGGTCCGCTGTGGGGCAGGTGCCGGAATATATCGAGATGGTCACGCGCTGGTGCAAAAAATACTATGACCGTCCGGTCATCGTAAAGCTGACGCCGAACATCACCGACATTCGCAAACCTGCCGAAGCCGCCAAAAATGGCGGTGCGGACGCGGTGTCGCTGATCAACACGATCAACTCGATCACCAGCGTGAACCTAGACACGTTCAGCCCCGAGCCGTCGATTGATGGCAAGGGCAGCCATGGCGGGTACTGTGGTCCAGCGGTGAAACCGATTGCGCTGTCGATGGTGTCCGAGATTTCGCGGGCGCAAGCGACGCATGGCCTGCCGATCTCGGGTATCGGCGGCGTGACCACGTGGCGCGACGCGGCAGAGTTCATGGCCCTTGGCTGCGGAACCGTTCAGGTTTGTACGGCGGCCATGACCTACGGTTTCAAGATCATTGATGAGTTGACGGCTGGCCTGTCCAAATGGATGGACGAGAAGGGCTATAAGGACGTTTCCGAAATCGTCGGTTTGGCCGTACCGAACGTGACAGACTGGCAGTATCTGAACCTGAACTACGTGGCGAAGGCCAAGATTGATCAGGACCAGTGCATTAAGTGCGGCCGCTGCTACGCTGCCTGCGAAGACACCAGTCATCAGGCGATTTCGATGTCCGAGGATCGCGTGTTCGAGGTCATGGATGACGAATGCGTGGCCTGTAACCTTTGCGTGGATGTCTGCCCGGTTGACGGTTGTATCTCGATGGTGCCGATGGCCGCCGGAGAGGTCGATCCACGTACAGGGCGCGAAGTGCAGCCAGACTATGCCAACTGGACAACGCACCCGAACAATCCGATGGCAAAAGCTGCCGAGTAAACAAAGAAAGGGGCCAGCGATTGGCCCCTTTTTTATGGCGTCAGAAGCTTGCGATAGAGCGTATCAATGAACGGCTCGGCCCCTTCAAACGGGTCTTCGTCCCCCAGGATCGCCCGGACCTGAACATCAAAATCCGCATAATGCTGGGTCAGCGCCCAGATCGAAAAGATCAGATGATAGGGATGCAGTCTGGCAATTTTGCCTTGGTCCATCCAAGCCGAAAGAACTGCGTTTTTTTCGTCCACCAGCGCCTTCAGGTCATTGGACAGCGACTCGTGAATGCGCGGTGCGCCCTGAACCAGTTCATTCGCAAACAGCCGGCTTTCGCGGGGCAGATCGCGGCTCATTTCCAGCTTGCGCCGAATATAGGCGAGGATTTCCTCCATCGGGTCGCCGTCCGCATCCAGATCGTGCAAAGGGGCCAGCCATGTATCCAGAAGACCTGACAAGAGGGCGGAGTGAATCGCCTCTTTCGATGGAAAATAGTACAGCAAGTTGGGTTTGCTCAGCCCCGCCTCTGCCGCGATCTGATCAACCGTTGCGCCGCGGAATCCGTGGGCCGAGAATACGTTCAGAGCGGCTTCGAGTATTGCAGCGCGGTTCTTTTTCTGAATTCTGGTGGGGGTGCGGTCTTTGGGCATGTTTTCAGGCTGTCTCTTTTTCCGGCAAGCAGGCGCTGGATAGGCCAAAAATTCCTGCGGCGTCCTGCATTTTCTTGACTGATCTCGAACCCGTGATAGCGTGAGTTTGACCAGATGGTCAAATCAAGACACCAATAGCGAGCCAAATCGCAAGCAACAGGGAAGAACAAGATGGCAGCTCCGGCGCAGAACCTCAGGATCAATGGCGACAGGTTGTGGGACAGTCTGATGGAGATGGCCAAGATTGGCCCCGGCGTTGCGGGCGGCAATAACCGTCAGACGCTGACGGATGAGGATGCCGAAGGGCGGGCGTTGTTTCAGAAATGGTGCGAGGACGCGGGATGCTCGATGGGGTTGGACCAGATGGGCAACATGTTCGCGCGCCGCGAGGGGACGGACCCAGAGGCCTTGCCGGTTTATGTTGGCTCGCATTTGGACACGCAGCCCACGGGCGGAAAGTATGATGGTGTTCTGGGTGTTCTTGGCGGGCTCGAGATCATTCGCACGCTGAACGACCTTGGGATCAAGACCAAGCATCCGATTGTCGCGACCAACTGGACCAATGAAGAGGGCACGCGTTATGCACCTGCGATGCTGTCCTCGGGCGTGTTTGCCGGGATGCATACGCAGGACTGGGCCTATGATCGAGAGGACACCGAGGGCAAGAAATTCGGTGACGAATTGCAGCGGATCGGCTGGCGCGGTGACGAAGAGGTGGGTGCGCGTAAGATGCACGCCTTCTTTGAACTGCACATTGAGCAGGGTCCGATTCTGGAAGCCGAGGGCAAGGATATCGGTGTCGTTACCCACGGTCAGGGTCTAAGCTGGACGCAAATCACGGTCACCGGAAAGGACGCGCATACTGGCTCGACCCCGATGCCGATGCGCAAGAATGCTGGCCTCGCCATGGCGCGCATTCTTGAAAAGGTGGATGAGATTGCGTGGTCCCATGCGCCTCATGCGGTTGGGGCGGCGGGGCATATCGATGTCTTTCCAAACTCGCGCAACGTGATCCCCGGCAAAGTGGTGTTCACGGTCGATTTCCGGTCACCTGAACTGGAAGTGATCACGGATATGGAGAACCGGCTGCGTGTCGCCGCCGAGGATATCGTGGAAGAAATGGGCCTTGAGATTGAGTTTGAAAAGGTTGGCGGGTTCGATCCAGTGAAGTTTGACGACGGTTGCGTCGCGGCGGTGCGTGATGCGGCCGAACGGCTAGGCTATTCGCATACGGACATCATTTCGGGCGCGGGGCATGATGCGTGCTGGATAAACCGGGTTGCTCCGACGGCCATGGTGATGTGCCCTTGCGTGGATGGATTGAGCCATAATGAGGCCGAAGAGATCAGCAAGGACTGGGCTGCTGCCGGGGCGGATGTTCTGTTTCATGCGGTGGTGGAAACAGCGGAAATCGTGGAATAGGGGGCTCTGCCCCCGTCGCCCGAGGGCGACTCCCCCGGGATATTTTTAGCCAGATGAAGCAAGCGGCGCAGACCGCATCAGGGAGTTTAAAATGAGTACTGTGATCAAGAATGGGACCGTCGTGACGGCTGATCTGTCTTACAAAGCAGATGTGAAGGTCGAAGACGGGGTGATTACCGAGATTGGTTTGGGTTTGAAGGGCGACAAAGAGCTGGACGCGACCGGGTGCTATGTGATGCCGGGTGGAATTGATCCGCATACGCATCTGGAGATGCCGTTCATGGGGACCTATTCCAGCGACGATTTTGAAAGCGGGACGCGGGCGGCTTTGGCTGGGGGCACTACGATGGTGGTGGATTTTGCGCTGCCGAATCCGGGTGAGAGCCTTCTGGACGCGTTGAAGCGCTGGGATAACAAATCGACGCGGGCGAATTGTGATTATTCATTCCACATGGCTGTCACCTGGTGGGGTGAGCAGGTGTTTGACGACATCAAGACGGTCATTGAGACGCGCGGGATCAATACGTTCAAGCATTTCATGGCCTACAAGGGCGCATTGATGGTGAATGATGACGAGTTGTTCGCCTCGTTCAAGCGTCTGGCCGAGCTGGGCGGGATCGCTATGGTCCATGCCGAGAATGGAGATGTGGTGGCCGAGTTGAGTGCGAAACTGCTGGCCGAGGGCAATACCGGCCCCGAGGCCCACGCCTATTCCCGCCCGCCACAGGTCGAGGGTGAGGCCACGAACCGCGCCATCATGATTGCGGATATGGCTGGAGTGCCGCTTTACGTGGTGCATACATCCTGCGAAGAGGCGCATGAGGCCATTCGCCGGGCCAAGATGCAGGGAAAACGGGTGTGGGGGGAGCCTCTGATCCAGCACCTGACCTTGGATGAGAGCGAGTATTTCCATCAAGATTGGGACCATGCGGCGCGCCGGGTCATGAGCCCTCCGTTCCGGAATAAGCAGCATCAGGATAGCCTGTGGAACGGGCTGCATTCGGGAACGCTAAGCGTGGTGGCGACCGACCATTGCGCCTTTACGACCGAGCAAAAGCGCTATGGCGTGGGCGATTTCACCAAGATCCCCAACGGGACCGGCGGGTTAGAGGATCGGATGCCGATGCTGTGGACTCATGGGGTGAATACTGGTCGCCTTACGATGAATGAGTTCGTGGCGGTTACTTCGACAAACATCGCTAAGATTTTGAATTGTTATCCAAAAAAGGGTGCGATCCTGGTGGGTGCTGACGCAGATATTGTCGTGTGGGACCCCGAGAAGACCAAAACGATCAGCGCCGATACGCAGCAATCATCAATCGACTACAACGTGTTCGAGGGCAAAGAGGTCAAGGGCCTGCCGCGCTTTACCCTGACACGCGGTCAGGTAGCGGTGCATGACGGGGAAATCCGCACGCAGGAAGGCCATGGTGAGTTCGTGGCGCGTGAACCGAACGGGCATGTGAACCGGGCGCTGAGCACGTGGAAGGAACTGACGGCTCCGCGACCCGTTGAGCGGACGGGTATCCCGGCCACAGGTGTGTGACCTGGTTGGGCCGATTTAAGTGCGGCCCATAACCGAACCTTTTCAAGGCACTGGAATGAATACTGAAAGCACCACTCAGCCTGTCATAGAGGCGAAACAACTGGACCTCACCTTCCAGACCAACGACGGCCCGGTCCACGCACTGAAAGACGTGAACCTGACCATCGACAAGGGGGATTTTGTCAGCTTCATCGGCCCTTCGGGGTGTGGCAAGACCACCTTCTTACGCTGTATCGCGGCGCTTGAGACGCCGACAGCTGGCTCTTTGACCGTCAACGGAATGACCCCGGATGAGGCGCGGCGGAACCGGGCATATGGATATGTGTTTCAGGCCGCAGGGCTGTATCCTTGGCGGACCATTGCCAAGAATATCAAGCTGCCGCTTGAGATCATGGGCTATTCCGCCGCTGAGCAGGAAGACCGCGTTAAGAAGGTCTTGGAACTTGTTGATTTGGAAGGGTTTGGCGGCAAGTTCCCCTGGCAATTGTCGGGTGGGATGCAGCAGCGGGCCAGTATCGCTCGGGCGTTGGCCTTTGACGCTGATATCCTTCTGATGGATGAGCCCTTTGGCGCGCTCGATGAGATTGTGCGCGATCACCTGAACGAACAGCTTCTTGCGCTTTGGGCGCGGACGGAAAAGACCATTGGCTTTGTTACGCACTCGATCCCCGAGGCGGTGTATCTGAGTACCAAGATTGTGGTCATGAGTCCCCGGCCGGGGCGGATTACGGATGTAATCGACAGTCCTCTGCCTAAAGAGCGGCCTTTGGATATCCGCGACACGCCGGAATTCATCGAGGTTGCCCATCGGGTGCGAGAAGGGCTGCGGGCGGGGCATTCGGATGAATAGCTCTGGTTTCAAAGCGTTCTGGGCGGTTCTTACGGTTCTCGCGGTGATCGTGGCCTTCTGGTACGTGGCGTGTGTTCCGATGAATATCAAAGGGGTTTTGACCGAGCAGGAACGCGCGGGTGCCGCAGTGCAACCTCCGACTGCCAAAGACCGGCGGGATATGTCCGAGCTGGGTTTGGTGCTGAACAATAGCTTTGCCATCCCTGCAACATGGGAACAGGACCGCCCCCGACTGCCTGCGCCGCATCAGGTCGCGATCGAGATGTGGGAGACGACGGTTCAGAAGAAGATCACCTCGAAGCGGTCGTTGATCTATCACGGTTGGGTGACGCTTAGCGCGACGGTTCTGGGCTTTGCGATTGGCACAGGGCTGGGCATTTTGCTGGCGGTCGGGATTGTTCATAGCCGGGTGATGGACCTATCGGTGATGCCTTGGGCCATCGTCAGTCAGACGATCCCGATCATCGCATTGGCACCGATGATTATCGTGGTGCTCTATTCCGTAGGCATTCAGGGGATCATCCCAAAGGCCGTGATTTCGGCTTATCTGAGTTTCTTCCCTGTCGTCGTGGGGATGGTCAAAGGGCTTCGTAGTCCGGATGCGATGCAGTTGGACCTGTTGCGCACCTACAATGCCAGCCGGTCTCAGTGGTTCTGGAAGCTGCGCCTGCCTGCGTCGATGCCGTACCTGTTCACTTCACTGAAGATCGGTATCGCTGCCTCGCTGGTCGGAGCCATTGTCGGAGAGCTGCCGACCGGTGCCGTCGCCGGGCTGGGCGCGCGTCTATTGGCCGGTAGCTATTATGGTCAGACGGTGCAAATCTGGTCGGCGCTGTTTGCCGCGGCCATACTTGCGGCCTGCCTTGTCGGTCTGCTTGGGCTGATCGAGCGGACGGTTCTAAAGCGGATGGGGATGGCGCAATGATACTGGTTTTGTGTGCAATCCTGTTGTGGCTGATTGGCTGGTGGCTAAATAGTCGCCTCGCCAGCGGGCCGTATGCGGATACGCGAATGGTGCGTTTTCTTGCGCCGTTGATTTTTGGCCTGACGATTATCGGAATTTGGGAACTGGTCGTCCGGGGGCTTAATGTGCCACTGGTCATCCTGCCTGCCCCGTCGGTCATCGCTGTGCGGTTTGCCGACAGCCTGCCGATCTTGTGGGCCGACTTTGTGCAGACCATCATCAAGGGGGCTTTGAGCGGGTATATCATCGGGTGCGGTGCGGCCTTCCTGACGGCAATCGCGGTGGACCGCTGGGACTTTCTGCGCTTGGGTCTGTTGCCTGTGGGCAATTTCGTGGCGGCTCTGCCAATCGTGGGCACGGCGCCCATTCTGGTCATGTGGTTCGGGTTTGATTGGCAGTCCAAGGCGGCGGTTGTCGTTGTTATGGTGTTTTTCCCGATGCTGGTAAACACGGTCGCGGGGCTGCGCGAGGCAACTGCCATGCAGCGCGATTTGATGGAGACCTATGCCGCAACCTATTGGCAGAGCTTTCTCAAGCTGCGCCTGCCTGCCGCAATGCCTTTTGTTTTCAATGGCTTGAAAATCTCGACAACCCTTGCTTTGATCGGTGCTATTGTGGCCGAGTTTTTTGGCTCGCCAACACTGGGGATGGGCTTTCGGATTTCGACCAGTGTCGGTCAGCTTTCGCTGGATATGGTCTGGGCGGAAATCGTGGTCGCGGCTTTGGCCGGAACTGCATTCTATGGCCTGATGGCGATGATCGAAAAGGCTGTGACGTTCTGGCATCCGTCGCAACGAGGCTAACACTAAATTCTCAACAGACCCCGAGAACGGGGCATCAACTGCAACTAGGAGACATGAAGATGAAAAAGTTACTCAGCGGGGCGGTCGCCGCCTTTAGTTTGGCAGCCAGTGCTGCACTGGCGGCGGATGAGGTGACATTGCAATTGAAGTGGGTCACGCAGGCACAGTTCGCGGGCTACTATGTGGCCAAGGACAAAGGGTTCTACGAGGAAGAAGGGCTGGACGTTACAATTCTGCCCGGCGGTCCCGACATCGCGCCCACTCAGGTTATCGCGGGCGGCGGTGCGGATGTGACCGTCGAATGGATGCCTGCGGCGCTTGCAGCGCGGGAAAAGGGTTTGCCATTGGTGAACATCGCGCAGCCTTTCAAAAGCTCGGGCATGATGCTGACCTGCTGGAAGGACGCCGGAATTTCCTCGCCCGAGGATCTGAAGAACCGCACGCTGGGCGTTTGGTTCTTTGGCAATGAATTCCCGTTCATGAGCTGGATGAGCCAGCTTGGTATCGACACAGGCGGCAAGAGCGAGTCCGGTGTCGAGGTTCTGAAACAGGGCTTCAACGTTGACCCGCTGTTGCAGCGTCAGGCCGATTGCATCAGCACCATGACCTATAACGAATACTGGCAGGTCATTGATGCAGGCGTCAGCCCCGATGAGCTGGTGACCTTCAAATACGAAGACCAGGGCGTCGCGACGCTGGAAGACGGTCTGTACGTTCTGGAGGAGAACCTGAGCGACGACGCCTTTGTCGACAAGATGGAACGGTTCGTGCGCGCCTCAATGAAGGGCTGGAAATATGCCGAAGAAAACCCGGATGAAGCGGCGGACATCGTTCTGGAGAACGACGCGACGGGCGCTCAGACCGAAGAACATCAAAAGCGCATGATGGGTGAGATTGCCAAGCTGACCGCAGGGTCAAATGGCGCGCTGGATCCGGCGGATTTTGAGCGCACTGTTGGTACGCTGCTGGCAGGCGGTTCTGATCCGGTGATCACCAAGCAGCCCGAGGGCGCTTGGACGCACCAGATCACGGATGCGGCGCTAAACTAAAATAGCCTTAAAGGGCTTTGCAGCGCGGTCCCAACCGGGGCCGCGTTTCTTGTATTTGGTGTCGCAATTATGCGTGTATTTAGACCCGAAATGACCTAGTATAATCCTGTAATTGGGCGCATTTGATGCGGAAGAAGCGCGCAAGGGGAGGATATGCAGGGATTTGCAACAGAATTCAATTCAGCGTTCACTCTGATCCTTGAAGGGGATACCGAGCTGTGGGCGATTGTGCTGTTGTCCCTCAGAGTTTCCGTATTCGCGGTGTTGATTTCTGCGCTGATCGGGATGCCCGTTGGCGCGGCTCTGGCTGTATCGCGATTTCCGGGGCGTCGGCTTCTGATAATTTTTATGAACGCGCTGATGGGATTTCCACCGGTCGTTGTCGGCCTGCTGGTTTACCTGATGTTGTCACGCTCGGGGCCGTTGGGTGTTCTGGAACTGCTTTATACGCCGACTGCGATGATCATCGCTCAGGTGGTTTTGGTCACGCCGATCATTGCTGCGCTGACCCGGCAGGTGATCGAAATGCTGGCCGAGGAATACTCGGAACAGTTGCGGTCGCTGGGTGTGTCGCGTCTGGCGTCAGTCCCCGTGCTTTTGTGGGATGCGCGGCTGGCTTTGGTGACGGCGTTATTGGCCGGGTTTGGACGCGCCATAGCCGAGGTGGGCGCGGTCATCATCGTTGGCGGCAACATCAACCACGTGACGCGGGTGATGACCACGACCATTGCGCTTGAGACATCTAAGGGCAATCTCGCGCTGGCGCTGGCTCTGGGCGCGATCCTGATCGGTATAGCCGTGGCGGTGAATGCAATGGTCAGCACGCTTAGCCTGCGGGCCGAGCAGGAGGGTCTGCGCCATGCGTGATCTTGCGCCCGATATGGTCAGGTGTCTGTCCGTTCACAACCTTCAGATAGCGCGTAACGGCAAAGCGTTGTTGCAGGTGCCACATCTGTCTCTGGACGGACCCGGACCGACTTTGATCCTTGGACCGAACGGAGCCGGCAAAAGCCTGCTTTTGCGGTGCCTGCACGGGTTGATTGCACCTGATCGCGGACGGGTCGAACAAGATGGTGCGCTGCTGGGGGCCGAACACAAAGCACGGCAGGCGATGGTGTTTCAGCAACCCGTATTGCTGCGGCGGTCCGTTGCTGCAAATCTGGACTTTGTTCTGAAACGACAGGGAATTCCGCGTCAGGCCCGCAAAGCACGGATCGAGGAATTGCTGGCTGAAGGCGGGCTTGAGGACAAGGCGCGCCAATCCGCCCGTTCATTGTCGGGTGGTGAGGCTCAACGCCTTGCCATCCTGCGCGCGCTGGCGCTGGACCCTGAAACGCTGTTCCTCGATGAGCCGACCAGTGCGTTGGACCCTAGCGCCACACAGACGATCGAGCGGATGATCCTTCGAGCATCTTCCCGAGGCGTGCGTATCGTCATGGTGACTCATGATATTGGACAGGCGCGCCGGTTGGCCGCAGATATCGTGATGATGCAAGGCGGCCAAGTGGTTGAACATGGGGCTGCGAAACAGGTACTGGATGCCCCCGAAAGCGTCGCCTCGCGCCGGTATCTCTCTGGCGGCTTGGTGACCTAGTAGACAATTGGAGATCAGAATGATCCGGAATATCGTTCGGGCGGCTCTGGTGACGCTTGGCCTGACAGCAGCGCCAGCTGTTGCCGAGGCACCGTTTATCGTGGTGCAATCGACGACCTCCACCCAGAACTCGGGCCTGCTGGACTACATCCTGCCGGGCTTTGAAGCGGAAACTGGCATTGATGTGCGGGTGGTTGCCGTCGGAACTGGGCAGGCGATACGCAATGCGATCAACGGGGATGGTGATGTTCTTTTAGTCCATGCAAAGCCCGCCGAGGAGAAGTTTGTGGCCGATGGCTGGGGGGTCGAACGGTTTGACGTGATGTACAACGATTTCGTCCTTGTTGGGCCAAAGTCGGATCCGGCAAAGGTCAAAGGTGGAACCGATATCGTTTCCGCGCTGAGGGCGGTTTCTGACGCCGAAATTCCCTTTGCATCTCGAGGTGATGACAGCGGCACTCACAAGGCAGAAATGGGTCATTGGCAAGCCGCTGGGATTGATCCCACATCTGCGTCGGGCACCTGGTATCGTGAAACCGGGTCCGGCATGGGCGCGACGCTGAACGTGGCCAGCGGAATGGACGCTTACGTGCTGACCGATCGCGCGACTTGGCAGTCGTTCGGGAACAAAGGAAACCTTGAACTCATGGTCGAGGGGGATCCGCGTCTTTTCAATCAGTACGGTGTCATTTTGGTAAACCCGGAAAAGCACCCCCGTGTTCGTGCGGCCGCCGGGCAACGGTTTATTGACTGGCTGAAAGGCCCGGATGGGCAGGCCGCAATCGCATCCTACAGGTTGAACGGTCAGCAGCTATTTTTCCCAAACGCCGAGTGAAATCAGCCGCTGGCTCCGTTGTGGTGGATCGCGCCAAGCCCTGAAAGGTCATAACCGCCGAATTCTGCCGCGCGGGAAGCGAAACGATCGGACCGAAGAAAGCTGAGAAGCTTTTGCATTGGTTCATCGAAATAGGCGCGCCGCCAGATGGCCAGGTCCAGCCGTTCTGCGTGGGTCGGAACAAATCCAAGGTCATACAGCCCTGCCAGAGCGCCAAGGCCAAATCCCGCTTCGGCCTTGCCGTCATGCAGGGTGATGGCCAATTCCTCCTCGGTTCGGGCACAGGTTGGTAGGGGCTTCAGATTATCCCGTGTCAGACCGTGGGCCTTAAGCTGTTCATCGAATAGTCGCTGGCTGGCTGCGCTGTCCTGACGGAGAATGACTCTGCGGCCTTTTAGATCGGGAAAGCCCGAGACGCCGGTTACGCCGGGGGCTGTCAAAAGCCCGCGTTGCCGTTGAGCGACCTCGAGCAGAACCACTGGCGCTTCGCCGAGATGATCCCGAAGGGTTTCTTCGTTAAAGCCGCCACCTTCGTGAATGTGAAGGGCCGCGGCCTGTGCAGTTCGATCCTTTAGGCGGTTCAGCCCGTCGAATGAGCCATCATAATACGTCGCCAATCCTGAACCGCTTTCACGCAACGCCCAATCAAGCAATGGATCATGGCTTCCAGCGACAATAGGGGGAAGTGGGGATTCGGCGACTTGCGGACCTGTGCGGGATGCGTTCAGCCACGCGATGATCTCGGCCCTTGGGAACAGCAATTTGCCCATCGCGCGAACGCAGGGCACCTCACCCGAGGAAGCCAGGTCATAGGCTTTACGCTCGCCAATGCGCAGCAAGTCGGCCAGCTCTTTGGTGGTCAGATATTGAGACATTCAGTCGAGACGCACGGCCGAACCTGTACCGGCATCTGCAGCGCTGAAACCGATCTGGCTGAGCGCAAAGGGCGCGGCCACAGTGATCACGACCATTGCAGCGAGTGCGGCAAGAAAGGCTTTCATGTTCTCCTCCGGCTTAGTTTTCCGGTGCCGTGGCGCGGCGCAGAAAGGCAATCAGATCGCTTCTGTCGTTGGCTTGCGTAATCCGCTGCATTGGCATCTTCGTTCCCGGAATGTAGTGATCCGGCCCTTCGTCAAAAAGAGCGTTTATCGTGTCGTCATTCCAAACGATATCAGAGTCTTGCAGCGTATCCGAGTACAAATATCCCTGCACGCTGCCCGCCTTGCGTCCAAAGACACCGTGCAGGGTCGGTCCGGCGCGGCGTTGACCATCGGGCGTTATGCTGTGGCAAATCGAGCATTTGCGGGCGAACTGACGCTCGCCGTTGCTCATTTCATCCGGGTTTTTCAGGAAGCTGAGCTCGCCTTGGGCCATTTGTGTCTGGTTGCCAAGGCTTGCCACCGGCCAGCTATACATGGCTTCGTCGATACCTCCCGCGTGGATGTTCAGACCATCTGCGGAAAATGCCAACGCCCAGACCGGGCCGCGCAGGGTTGCGCGAAAGTCCTGCGCAATGCGCCATTCAACCGTGTCTATGACCATGATGTATCCCTCACCATCACCCACAGCCAGAAGGCTGCGGTCAGGGCTAAGCGCAAGGGCAAGGATCGGACGACGATCAAGGGTGAAATCTCGTTCCTCACCGGTATTCAAATCGTGAATACGGGTGACGCCGTCGACTGCGCCATATGCGATCCAGTTGTCCTGTTCGTTCAAAACCAATTCGTTGATACCAAAACCATGCTCGACCACGCGCAGGGTTTCTTGCCCGGTCTTCAAGTCCCACAACCGCAGGGTGCCATCCATACCGGCGGAATAAAGCTGCGATCCGTCAGCAGAGAACACCACAGTGTTTACGCCGCCCCCAGTCGGGCCAAGCGTTTTGGGCGCACTGCCGTCTAAGGGCCAAATGCCGATACTGCCATCCCAACTTGCCGTTGCCACTTGAGTTTTCGAGGCCGCAATGCTGACGATTTTGCCTTTGTGCTGTCCTATAACTTGGCCGCCGGGCCATTTTCTGAGGGTAAAATCGTCTCCGGCGGAATAGATCGCGGTGCCATTGAAGATGACACTGTTGACTGCGGCTTCGTGGCCCTCAAGCCACTCGGGTTTCTTGTCGGACCATATGCCGACCGAGTTGTCGAAACTGGCAGTGGCAATGCGCCCGTCAGGAGCAGTGGCGATCCCCATAATCGGCCCGCCGTGACCCTTGAGCGTAAAAAACTCGGCCAAGGCGGGCAGGGGCAAAAACGCCAGAGCCAGCACCAGAATACGCATCTACTCGGCGGGTGAGGCTGCTGTTTTACCGGCCTCTTTTTCCTGCACTTCCTCAAGCCAAAGCGAATGGTGTTCGCGCGCCCATTGTTCTTCGACCTCACCTGTGCCCATCGCGTCGAACGCGCCTTCCATTCCGACCGACCCGAGGTAGATGTGCGCAATGATGATGGCGATGAAGATATAGGCAACCATCACATGCCACACCTGTGCGTACTGCATTTCTTCTTGCGGCGACATCTGCGTCGGCAAGTCCAGCCCCATCAGTTGCGGCAGGCCCGTCGCATTTGCAATCGAGAAGGTCTTGGCGAAAAGCGGCATCTCGAACGGGAACAGCAAAGACAGACCTGACAGGCTGATCGAAATACCCAACAGGATACAGGCCCAGAAGATGATCTTTTGACCGGCGTTGAACTTTTTAGCGGGCGGGTGTGATCCCTTGGTGAAAAGCCCTCCGCCAGCAGCCAGCCACTTTAGGTCGACGCGGTTTGGTATGTTGTGCGAAATCCAGTTGATGGTAACGATCACCAGCCCGATCATGAAGGCCCAGGCGAGGTTGTTGTGTAGCCATTTGCACCCTTGCGCGATTGTTGCAAATCCCTCTTTGCCAAAGATAGGCATCAGGAAATCGCGCCCATATAGTGTAAGCAGTCCGGTCAGACCAAGGATCAGGAACGACCCTGCAAACAGCCAGTGCCCGAACCTCTCGAACCCATCAAACCGAGTGACCGTCCGCCCCGTTTTTTGCCCGTCGATCCGTATTTTTCCCCGGATCAGGAAAAACAGAAGAATGATCGCCATCATTCCGGCGATTATGTAGGTTCCGTACTCGCGCAGCGGTCCAGTTCGGAAGTTGAGCCACCACATGCCGCCATCCTGGATCAAAACGCTTGCAGCCGGACCTTTGGATGAAACTGTCACATCCGCCGATCCATAGCGCAGCGCCCGATATACATCGCTGTCAGAAGCCACGCCGCGCGTGCCTAGTTGCCCCAGCAATCCTTCGGCGTTGCCTTGGCCCGTATTCTCTGACCGATAAGAATTGTCGACCTTTTCGCCGCGCTGTCGGGCAAGAATGTCCTCTAACGTGGTTGCACCACCAGTAGAGGCGCGGTCAGGTGCCTGAGCTTCGGAAGTGTCCTGCGCCCAAGCGACCCCGGTTAGGAATATCGAAACGAGCAGGAAGTGGATCAGGCGCATTGGGATACCCTCCTGTGGGTTGGTGGCTTAGCGGTCGAACCCGCCTATCTGTTGGTGAAAGACCGCGCCAACCGGGGACAGGGCCGCACGCAGGTCATCTTTCGCAGGTCCGTAAACATCAAACTGAACGGGTGTCAGCAGCGTCATGAAACGCTGGGCAAAGTTGGCGCCGAAGTTCTGCATGTGGATCATGGCATCCTCGGAACTGGCGTAGCGTTCGTAGATGTGGACCGAGTTATCGCTCTGGTGCCATTCATAACTTTTTGCGCCGGTTTCCTGAAGGGTGGCCTTCACCATGTCGGCCATCAGCGCCTCGAAATCGGATTGTTTTTCGGGGCTCAGGTCCAGCTTTAGCAGCCAGTAAATTTCGTCGGTCATTTCAACTCCGTCACGGTCAAATCGTACGGCCGAACCAAACAGTGGATGCCGCACAAATCAGTGCGACAGCCCCCGACGTGACGCGGGGACTGTCGTTTCATTTGAAGACCTTAGCCGTCTTTCTGGTCGTAGGCAGTGCCCCAACCCCACGCGCCCGAGCCAAAGCCACGGGCGACGACGCGCTCGCGGTAGATGGCCGAGACCACGTCGCCGTCACCGGCAAGCAGGGCTTTGGTGGAACACATCTCGGCGCAGATGGGCAGTTTGCCCTCGGCGATCCGGTTGCGACCATATTTGGCGAACTCTGCGGTCGAGTGCGTTTCCTCGGGACCGCCAGCGCAGAAGGTACACTTGTCCATCTTGCCGCGCGATCCAAAGTTGCCTGCCTGCGGGTATTGCGGCGCGCCAAACGGACACGCATAGAAGCAATAGCCACAACCGATGCACAGATCCTTGGAGTGCAGGACGACCCCTTCTTCGTTCTGATAGAAGCAGTCGACCGGGCACACCGCCATGCAAGGCGCATCCGAACAATGCATACAGGCCACCGAGATCGAGCGTTCGCCCGGGTCGCCGTCATTGATCGTCACCACCCTGCGGCGGTTGATGCCCCACGGCACCTCGTGTTCGTTCTTACACGCGGTTACGCAGGCGTTGCACTCGATGCAGCGTTCAGCGTCGCAGAGAAACTTTGCTCTAGCCATTATCGTCCTCCTTACGCTGACCAGATTTTGCAGAGAGTCGCCTTCGTCTCCTGCATCTGGGTCACTGAATCATAGCCATAGGTCTGGGCGGTATTGGTACTTTCACCCAAGACATAAGGGTCAGCACCAGCAGGGTATTTCGCCCTGAGGTCTTCGCCTTGGAAATGGCCGCCAAAGTGGAATGGCATGAAGGCGACGCCGGCACCGACCCTGTTGGTCAGCATCGCCATCACCTTGACCTTGCCGCCCTCAGGACCTTCGACCCAGACCTGCGATCCGTCACGGATACCAAGGTTGTTGGCATCGCGCGGATTGATCTCGACGAACATGTCCTGCTGAAGCTCGGCCAGCCACGGGTTCGACCGTGTCTCGTCGCCGCCGCCTTCATACTCGACCAAGCGACCTGACGTCAGGATTATCGGGTAATCCTTTGAAAAGTCGTTCTTTTGGATCGAGGCGTAAAGGGTAGGCAGGCGATAGGCGTGCCGGTCCTCATAGGTTGGATAGTCCTCCACCAGATCGCGCCGGTTCGTGTAAAGCGGCTCGCGATGCAGTGGGATCGGATCCGGGAAGGTCCAGACGACCGCGCGGGCCTTTGCGTTCCCGAAGGGGGCGCAGCCATGCTCGATCGCGACCCGCTGGATACCGCCGGAAAGGTCGGTTTTCCAGTTGGTCTCTGGTCCCGCAACGGCGTCGATGGCCGCGCGTTCCTCGGCCGTCAGGTCGCCATCCCAACCAAGGTCCATCAACATCTGCATCGTGAATTCAGGGTATCCATCCTGAATTTCCGAACCGACGCTATAGACCCCTTCGGCCAGCAGGTTGTCGCCATCACGTTCCACGCCGAAACGGGCGCGGAAGGTCAGGCCGCCTTCGGCCACCGGTTTGGACATGTCATAGAGGTTCGGAGTCCCCGTATGACCCATTTCCGGCGTTCCCCAGCAGGGCCAGGGCAGACCGTAGTACTCGCCGTCATTCGGACCACCAACCGCTTGCAGCGTGGTTCTGTCGAACGTGTGCTGGTTGGCCATGTGGCTTTTCAGACGTTCCGGCGACTGACCCGTGTAACCGATGGTCCAGAGGCCCGAGTTGAACTCACGCGTGATGCTTTCAACATTCGGGGTTTCGGGGTCTTCCATCTCGATATTGCGGAAGAACCGATCCGCCCAGCCGAACTTGTTGGCGAACTTGGCCATGATGACCTCGTCCGGCAAGCTCTCGAACAGCGGATCAACCACCTTGTCGCGCCATTGTAGCGACCGGTTCGATGCCGTGACCGAGCCACGGGTTTCAAACTGGGTACAAGCGGGCAACAGATAGACGCCATCGGTGCGGTCATGCAAAACGGCCGAGACGGTGGGATACGGGTCGATCACGACCAGCATGTCCAGCTTCTCCATCGCCGTCTTCATCTCTGGACCCCGCGTTTGCGAGTTCGGAGCGTGACCCCACAGAACCATGGCACGGACGTTGTTGTCCTGATCCATGTTGGCTGGGTCTTCCAGAACACCATCGATCCAGCGCGAGACGGGGATGCCGCGCTCGTTCTGGAGCGGTTTGTCCTTGCCTTCCTTGTCCTTGATCGTCGCGAACTGACCAGCCAACCATTCGGGTTCTTCACCCCAGACACGGGCCCAGTGACCCCAAGCACCCTTGGACAGGCCGTAGTAGCCGGGCAGGGTGTGGGACAGAACACCAAGGTCCGTCGCGCCCTGCACGTTGTCATGGCCGCGGAAGATGTTGGTGCCACCACCCGAAGTGCCCATGTTGCCAAGCGCAAGCTGTAGTACGCAGTAGGCGCGGGTGTTGTTGTTGCCATTGGTGTGCTGCGTACCGCCCATGCACCAGATCACCGTGCCGGGACGGTTGTTGACCATGGTTCGGGCAACCCGCTTGAGCTGCGATCCGGGCACGCCGGTTACACGCTCGGTTTCCTCTGGGTTCCAGTTGGCGACTTCTTCACGGATCTGGTCCATGCCCCAGACACGGGTGCGGATGAACTCTTTGTCCTCCCAGCCGTTGTCAAAGATATGCCACAGGATACCCCAGACCAGCGCCACGTCCGTGCCGGGGCGGAAGCGGACATATTCATCCGCGTGTGCCGCAGTTCGTGTAAAGCGCGGGTCGCAGACGATCAGCGGTGCGTTGTTCTGTTCTTTCGCGCGCAGAACATGCAGCAGCGAGACGGGGTGCGCCTCGGCTGGATTGCCGCCGATGATGAAGATCGCCCGAGAGTTGTGGATGTCATTGTACGAATTGGTCATGGCGCCGTAGCCCCATGTGTTCGCAACACCCGCAACCGTGGTCGAGTGGCAGATACGGGCCTGATGGTCCACGTTGTTCGTGCCCCAGTAGGCGGCGAACTTGCGGAACAGGTAAGCCTGTTCGTTGTTGTGCTTGGCCGATCCCAGCCAATACACGCTGTCCGGCCCGGATTCTTCGCGGATTTGCATCATGCCGTCGCCGATCTCGTTGATCGCCTCTTCCCAGCTGATGCGCTTCCACTCTCCGCCTTCCTTTTTCATCGGATATTTCAGGCGGCGCTCGCCGTGGGCGTGCTCGCGGACCGAGGCACCCTTGGCGCAGTGGGCACCCAGATTGAACGGGCTATCCCAGCCGGGTTCCTGCCCGATCCAGACGCCGTTCTGCACTTCGGCGACGACGGTACAGCCGACCGAGCAGTGGGTGCAGATGGATTTTATGTTTTCAACGGCCTGATTTGCCGCTGTCTGGGCGCTGGCGGGCGTCACGGTTCCACCCGTGGCGCTGATCGCGGCAAGGCCGCCGATCGTCAGGCCCGAGCCACGCAGGAATGCGCGGCGATCGACGGTTTTCTCGCCGATCTGGGACAGGATACTTGTCCGCTGGGGGCGTCTCGCAACCCCGTTGGTCTTTTTCCTAAGCATTTCTTTCCTCCCTTGCTGGCCATGTCAGCCATGGCTGGCTTGGTACTGCTGATGCCGACGTCAGGGCCAATCGCAACCGTCTGTCGGGTGTGACGTCGTCCGGCTTAGAACCGGGCGCTGTCTAGGTAGGCGCGTGTGTGCGCGGTATCCTGCATCCGGGTTTCGTCCGTCGGCAGCTCGGCTGCCTCGGCTTTCCCGGTCAGGCTGGCGGCGGCGACAGCAGCGGGCGCTGCGGTTCCGGCCAGTTTGAGGAAGTCGCGGCGGGTTGCGCCTTCTTCCTTGGTCTTGCTCATGGGTGTCTCCTCTCCCATTTGCGTATGAGCGCCCTTTGGGACGCTGGCGAGTGGCGGCTAGGCCGCCGTCATTCGGAAGGCTTCGCGTTCGATCTCCATGAAGACCCGACCGGCGGTACCGATCGAGGCATAGAGGACCGAGTTCTCGGCTCCTTCCAAATCCGAATAGAAATGTGCGGCCCACGGGCCGATATGCTTGTTCCAGAACGCTTTTTGGTCGTCCAACGTGGCGGGCGTGCCGAAACGCCCGACGATCATGCCCGCCATCATCTCCATCAGCGAGGCGATGTTGTCTTCCGGTTCAAATACATTCTGTGCACGGGTTATCCCACGCGCAGCCATGTCGTTGCGAAGCTGGGCCAGAGGTTTCTCGTTCAGAAAACCTGTAAGGTAGTAACTTGCATAAGGCAGCAATTCTCCGCGCCCCAAGCCAATGAACAGCGCGTTGAACTCACGCTCGGCCGCTGCGGGTTTCGTCACCTTGGCGACACGCGACATTGCCTGAATCGCCTGACCCAGATCAGTTTCATCCCCGGTCAGGCCGGCCACCTGATCCAGCAGTATCTGATCCGGCGGCGCCGCCATCAGCAGCCCAAGGAAGTTGTAGAAATCCGCGCGCAGACGGTCTTCGGTCGAGACATCCATCTTTTGCGCTTCGCTTGCGGTCATAGGGTTACCCTTCAAATTCAAATTTCATGCGGCGCGGGGCAGGGTGCACGTCTGCCTCTTGCGGTTCTTCAAGGTCGGCCATGATAATAGGCGTAGGGGCTGGTTCCTCAGCGACTTGAGGTTCTTCTTCGATTGCAGCAGCTTCGATCTCGACCTCAGGTTCGTCTTCTTCGGCCTCAGCCGCCAGAGCTTCGATATGGGCGAGCATTCCCTTGCCAACCTGATAAGCCGTCTGGATGTTTTCGATCACGCAGGCGGCGTCGGTGTAATCCTCACCATAATCAACAAGCCCGTCGACATTGGCCAGCACCGGGTTCAGCCGCCACAACCGACGCAGCGCGCGGCGACGCAGTCGGTCAGGTACGGCCTTTGCCATGAAACCCGAGACGTCATCGCCAGCTTGCAACTGATCGGGATCGGGCAAGTTGAACTCGGCCAGAATTTCAGCGTCCGTCTTTTCCTCCAACTCTGCCTTCTGAGCAGCGATGGCCTGTTCTTCCACCGCCAGTACTTCGGCATCGGCTTCGGCCTGAACAGCGGCCTTGCGGCGGGACCAGAAATCGCGAGCTTCGGTCACTGCACAATCCTCCGAGGTGCGCGGTAGACATCTGATGCTTGCCGGATGCGCGCGTCGCCTTTGCCGTCCTCTACAAGGTCCGTGCGCTTTTTGTCCCGGCGGCGTTTTACGAAAACCTCGTCACGGTGATGTTCCAAAGCGAAATCCCGAACCCAGGCAATCAACCCTTCAGTCATCGGGATCTTCTCGACAATCTCCTCTCCGGTATCGGCATAGTCCTGCCCCTCGAACGGGGACGCGGTGACCAGAACCGCGTCCATCGGGCGCTGGCCATCCAAGGCGTCACGCAAAACCAGATAGATCGACGGCTGCCCGTCCGACAGGTTCACCATGTAGGCTTCGGTTTCGTCCGCCCAAAGGGTCAGCGGCAGGGTGGCGGCATGGTACTCAATGGCCTCACCCTCGCGTCGCATTTCATGCCAATCGGCTGGCCCCGCACCGGGCAGAACGGCAACGGCGCGCCAGTTCCACTTGGCCCAGCGGGTTACACCAGGTGTCTTGCGCACGACGACGCCTATTGGCATTTCAATCTGGTTAGCGGCCTTCGCCACGTAATCCTCCCCGGAAGGCTCTCCCCGACCTTCCCCTACGTCCACTATGATACACAAAATAGCTCTGTGCCAAGCCCGATGCCTACGACCTTAGTCGTAGGGCGTGATCGCATATTCGCGAGCAACCCTCGGGACACCTTAGTTTTAACGCTTATCTGGGGTATTTGGCATGCGCCCAACCCGTTCAGGCACAGGGTTTACATTGCCACTTTGGGAATACAGCCTACTGTGCTGAGGAAAGGCGCGACGTCCGGGGAGGGGATATGAGCACCAAGATACTTCTTTGCGACTGCGCGGGGTCTCAATCCATTGACGCCGAAAAGCTAACGTCGGCCTGCGATGTGGCGTGTTCAAAGGTTCACACGGCGCTATGCACCCGAGAGATCGAGGCGGCGGCTGCGCTGATGCAGGAAGGCGACACAATTATCGCCTGTGGGCAGGAACAAGACGTTTTTCGGGCGCTGGCGGAAGAACTGGAACTGGATGTGCCGGGGTTCGTCGATCTGCGGGATCGTGCGGGCTGGTCCGAGCAGGGGAAAGATGCAGCACCCAAGATGGCGGCCTTGGCTGCCGAGGCTCTGCTGCCTCAGCCAATAACGCCAAGTGTGGATGTGTTCAGCGAAGGCACCTGTTTCGTCATTGGACCCGGAGCAGTCGCCTTTGATGTGGCCGAGCGGCTGGCGACCACGCTCGCTGTGACGGTATTGGTGACAGATGACGCCGAACCGGTGTCGCGGGCCTACGACGTTGTGCGGGGGCGCATCAAATCGCTGGACGGAGCTTTGGGCGGGTTCACCCTGTCGATGGACGCTTTGCAGCAACTTGAACCCGGTGGGCGTGGAGCGTTTGCGTGGAGCGAGCCGCGTGATAAGGCCAAGTCGTCCTGCGACATCGTGTTGGACCTCACGGGCGGCACGCCCTTTGTGCAGGCGCCCGCCAAACGGGAAGGGTATCTGAGCGCAGACCCCAAGGATGCCGTTGCCGTCGAACGCTTGGCGTTCGAGGCCGCGCAACTGGTGGGTACGTTTGAGAAGCCTCTATATGTTCGGGTTGAGGAAAGCCTTTGCGCCCATTCACGGGCCGAGCAGGTGGGGTGCACGAATTGTCTGGATATCTGCCCGACCGGAGCAATCACTCCGGCAGGTGAGCATGTTGCAATAGACCCGATGATTTGCGCGGGGTGCGGGGCGTGCGCCGCGCTCTGCCCATCAACCGCAATCACGTATGAAGACCCACCTGTCTCGGCCCTGCTGTCGCGGATGCATATCCTTGCGCGAACCTATCGCCGGGCCGGAGGGCAAGCACCGCGGCTGTTGGTCCATGATGCGCATGGGGCTGAAATGATCCGTTTGGTTGCTCGTTTCGGCAGGGGGCTGCCCTCCGATGTGATCCCGATTGAGTTGAATGTGATCTCCGGTTTTGGCCATGCCGAAATGCTGGCAGCGCTGGCGCATGGGTTTGCGCGGGTCGATGTTGTGCTTGCGCCGACCACAGAACGGGACGCATTGGAACGTGAGCTTGAACTGGCACAGGCGATCGCCGGAACTGACGCGCTTGGTCTGATCGACGAGACCGACCCGGATGCGCTGTCGGATGTGCTGTATGAACAAAACGCGCCGGTTCCACTGGCTGATCCGGTCCTGCCGCTTGGCAATCGCCGTCAGATCGCGCGATTGGCGGCTCAGGCGCTTAATCCCGAAGCTGAGGCGCCGATGCCACTGCCAGAAGGCGCACCGTATGGGGCTGTCGCGGTCAACACAGACGCCTGTACCTTGTGCCTGAGCTGCGTGTCGCTGTGCCCGTCCGGGGCATTGATCGACAACCCGGATAAGCCGCAGTTGAACTTTCAGCAGGACGCCTGTCTGCAATGCGGGATGTGTAAAACGATCTGCCCCGAGAACGCGATAACGCTTGTTCCGCAACTTGACCTCAGCGATGCGGCCCTGTCCCAGCAGGTGTTGAACGAGGAAGAACCCTTTGCCTGCGTGGAATGTGGGGCATTGTTCGGTGTCAAATCGACGGTCGAGCGTATCATGGAAAAACTGTCGGGTGCGCACCCGATGTTTGCGACCTCGGACAAGGCGCGCATGATCCAGATGTGCGACAACTGCCGCGTGAACGCGCAGTTTCAGCAGAAGGACAACCCGTTCCAGTCCAATCCGAAGCCAAAGGTCGTCACCACCGACGACTACTTTTCAAAAAGAAAGGATCACTGAAGCTGCAGCGGCGCGCCCAGATCGGCGGCTTTTATGACGGATACGAAAGCCAATATCGCCTCTAACTCGTCCAGTGTCATCTCGACCGGATGGATGGGGGACGGGCGTTCAGGGTCAAACGGAGGGGTCAGCCCTTCGATTTGCGTGAAGGACGGATGGGGGTTGAGGGCAAAAAACGCCTCGAACCGTTCAGACCAGTCAGGCATCGCGCGCAGCACCGCGAATGACGGGGTGGAGCCCAGACCGTTCATTCTGTTTTTGGGGCCGATCACGTGGCACCGTCCGCAATGCGTCATCGACAGTTCTTCGCCCAATGCTGCATTGCCGTCGATCACGGTTTCCTGTTGGACGGCAGTAACCTTGAAGCTGGCGGAAAACGGCGGGCCGTTTTCTGGGCTGAACCCTTCGACGGTGCGTTTACCAATGTCCGACAGCAGCCAGTCGCGGAACCTTTCGTGTCTGGCGTCGTCTTGGATGCGCAGGTGGTAGATCACGCCGTCTCGGGCAAAGACGGGATCGCCCGGCGGGGCCGTTTCCAGCACCAAAACACCCGCGTCATCTGCAATAACGCGAATACCGGTCTTGAGAGAGAAGCGTGGAAGGATATGTTGCAATAGACCAGAGTCTGTAACCTCGGCCGGGGCAGCAAACCCCAACGCCTCCTGCGACCAAGAGGGGGTGGTAGAGAACGTCAGGCTCAGGCACAAAAGGACAATGCGCATGGGGCCAGCCTAACGGCACGGACCCGAATGCGTCAAATAGACTGAAAGAGATAAAGACACATGGTAGGGCAAGGCAAAGGGTTTACAGCATGAGCGTTCGTGACGCGGTTCTAGCGAACCTGAAGAAAATCACAGACCCTGTATCCGGACAGGACATTGTCAGCGCTGGCGTGGTCCGCGCACTGAATGTCGATGGTGATACCGTGCGGTTCGTGTTGGAAATCGACCCAAAGCAGGCCGAACGCATGGAGCCAGTGCGCGCCGCTGCTGAGCAGGCGGCACAGACGGTGAGTGGAGTTTCCAAAGTCTCGGCGATGATGACCGCCCATTCCGAAAAGGCGCCGCCTGACCTCAAGCCCAAACCCAAACCATCGCAGACCGGGCCGCAGGCTGTGGCGGGTGTTGACCGGATCATTGCCGTTGCATCCGGTAAAGGTGGCGTAGGAAAATCTACGGTTTCCGCGAACTTAGCCTGCGCACTTGCGGCGGAAGGGCGGCGGGTTGGCCTGTTGGATGCTGATGTCTATGGACCGTCGCAACCTCGGATGCTGGGTGTCTCTGGTCGTCCGGCCAGCCCGGATGGAAAGACGATCCTGCCGCTGCGCAATCACGGCGTCACCATGATGTCGATGGGGTTGATGACAAACGAAGGTCAGGCGGTTGTCTGGCGCGGTCCGATGCTGATGGGCGCGCTGCAACAGATGATGAATCAGGTGCAGTGGGGTGCGCTCGACGTGCTGATCGTCGACTTGCCGCCCGGCACTGGCGATGTCCAGTTGACGCTGAGCCAGAAGTTCAAGGTGGATGGGGCAATCGTCGTGTCGACTCCGCAGGACGTGGCCCTGATCGACGCCCGTAAGGGGATCGACATGTTCAATCAACTCAAGACACCGATCGTCGGGATGATTGAGAATATGTCCACCCATATCTGTTCCAACTGCGGGCATGAGGAACACGTGTTCGGTCACGGAGGCGTGGCCTCCGAAGCCGAGTCGCTGGGTATTCCGTTGCTAGGCGAAATACCGTTGCATCTGGACATCCGCGTCGCCGCTGACGGAGGTGCACCCATCGTGGTCAGTAAACCCGACAGCCCGCAGGCAGATGCGTTCCGAAAGATCGCGCGCGATCTGATCGCCAAGGGCAACGCATGACGCAGCCGGTCTTTCCACCTTTGCTGACAGGGCATCCGGTACAAGGTGGAGAAGATCCGTTCCAGCGCGCCCAGGCCATGGCCGCGCTAGGATGTGATGCGGGGGCAGTGGTCTACAACATTCAGGCGGACCGCCTGCGTGTTGCCATTGTCTTTGCGCCCGAAGTTCCCTTGCAGGATGCGATGGCTATGCTTCCGCTTTGTGCCGTGGGGTTTCAGAATGCACTAGGTGCCTTGGCCCCGCCCGAAGTCGCGGTGCATTTGGATTGGGACGGGCCGATCTGCGTGAATGGTGCGAAATGCGGCGCGTTTCACGTCGTGGCATCGACAGATGCGCCGAATGAGGAACCGGATTGGTTGATCGTGGGGTGGGATCTGGCCTTGCTGCAAACCAGCGACGCGCCCGGCGAAAACCCCGATATTACAGCGCTTTATGACGAGGGGTGCGCCGAAGTTACGGCGACTCAGTTGGTCGAAAGCTGGTCGCGGCACACGCTGACATGGCTCAACCGCTGGCAAGAGGACGGCAATGCGTCGCTGCACGCCGAATGGATGGGGCTATTGCGTGGGGTCGGGGAACCTTACGGCGAAAAGGGCGTCTTTCTGGGCACCGATGAGAGGTTCGGTATGCTGATCCGCGACGGGGCAGACACACACCTTGTGCCGCTGACGGAGTTATTGGAGAACGGAAAATGAAACTGGCCCGAGCGATCCATTTCGATGAAAGCGACATGAATGTCTTTCACTCTCCGGCCCGGACGGGTGAGTGGTGTATTTCCGGCGGATTCGAGTTCTCAAACTGGGGCGAGGGCGATCTGGAGGGCAAAGCTCGTCAAGCCTTTTCCAATGGTTGGTTGGGGTTGGAAACCTTTGGGCGCGTGACCTTTGTTGCGGTCACGCAGATCGAACAGGCCGAGCTTGATCAGATCATGCAGAACCTTGCTGATCACTTTGTGCAATTCTATGGCGCGCCGTCCGTCGATGTTGCGCTGGAAGTCGCGCGATCCGAGATCAAACACATGACTGAACTATGCGATGAACACGCGCCGAATACACTTCTGACCGTGGTCAGAGAATTAACCGACACAGGTGTGCACGAAGCGTTTCGGATCATCACGCCACAAGAAACGCAGCTTGAGGCGCTGGCCGTTCACGGCTCGCTTGATGACTGACGCCTAAAGCAGGTCGGCGAACCCGCCGAATTGACCGCGTTTGAAAATCAGTCCCTTGCCGGTGCGAAACATTACCTTTTCCACCTGACCTACAATGATCAGGTGATCTCCGGCTTCGTGACGGGTGTGAAGCTGACAGTCAAACCGCGCCAGACAATTCGCTAGTTGGGGGCGCCCAAGATGGTCAACAGCCCAATCCGCATGGGAAAAATCAGACCCGTCTCGTGCGAATTTAAGAGCCAACCCTTGTTGTTCTTCGGCCATTACGTGGATTGCGTAATGCTCACAGGCTTCAAAAGCGTCGAACCGGTTTGAATCCTTGGCAAGACACCACAATACAAGCGGTGGATCTAATGACACCGAGGAAAACGAGTTTACGGTGATCGCGCGTGGTCCTTGGCCGGTGTTTGTCGTGACGACAGTGACACCGGTCCCAAAACACCCCAAAGCCTCGCGAAAGGCGGTGCTAGTGTCCGGGGTTGGGGTAAAGGTGTTTTCCGTCATCGTGCGCTCAATCCGTAGCCGCGCATCAGGTGCCACGACCTGCACAGATTGTCCACGAAAAGCTGAATCTTTACTGTATTTTTCCTGCTCAGTTGAGGTCTTCAAGCAGGCGGCCATGCTGCCGGGTTGCTTCGATCACCGCGCCAAAAGTGCTCATGCCGCGCGCTTGCAGCATTGGCAGCATTTTCACCAAGGCTTCTGCCGTCGCGACCGCGTCGCCCAAGGCAGTGTGGCGCAGTTCAACCGGGATGGTGATGTCGAGCCTGTCGCACAACGCGTCCAGCGTGTGTTTGTCGCTTGCGCCGAACAGGACGGCGGACAATAGGACCGTGTCCAAAATCGGGTGGTTCCAATCCACGTTCATTCTTTTGGCGTGCCGTCGCAGAAAAGCCATATCGAATGGAGCGTTATGGGCAACGATCACAGCATCGCGCGCAAACTGATGGAAAACACGCCCGGCTTCGGCAATGTCCGGCGACCCTTGGACCATCCGGTCGTTAATCTTATGCACCTTGGTTGAGGCGGGCGGGATAGGCATGCCGGGGTCGACCAGCATGTCCAGCTTTTCACCAGACACGATACGCCCTTTCAGGACTCGGACAGCGCCGATTTGGACAATCTCATCTTTATGCGGCAGTAGTCCCGTTGTTTCAGTGTCAAACACGACAAAGCAAAGATCCTGCAAGGCAAGGGTTTCAAAGGCTGCGTCGGTCGTAGAGTTTAGCAGGTCAAAGTCATAGACCAGAGGACGGGCAGCCTCGGGCGCGATATTCGCCGCACTGTCTTCCAGCATGAGGATGTATCCCGGCGCATCCCCCAATGGCTTCATTCGGGCCTTGAATGTCTGTGCGCCATCTATGCTGGTGAGGTCGCAGGTAACTTCCAGCCCGGTCTTTATCAGCGCGGCATGCGCGTCCTCCAACGGGCCAGGTTTCAGATATTCAAACAGCGATGCGTTCAGGCGAGGATGCGCAATCTGCGCCAGCACCTGTGCGGCCTGACCGTCATAGAGCACGATTTTATGAGTCGGGCTGGCCAGGATCATGGCGACAGGTATTTCCGTCAGCAAAGCAGTCAGTCGTTGCTTTTCCGCGGCCAGATGCGCGGTTTCCGCAGCGACGGCTTCGGCCACGCTCATGGTTTTGTCTGAAAGCTGTTCGGCCAGCCCTGCGGCAGCGGGAGCCAAGTCGCCCAAATACCGAGCAGCCCGAACATCCATGTCGGTACTGACGCCCGCATGCGCACGGGCGCGCAATTCTGCCGAAAGTCGCTCTATGGGCTTTGCCACATTGTCATCAAACAGAAGCCAAACCGCGACGATCAGGGCAACAAATCCAAACCCCATGAGGATTTCAGCGAAAATAAAGGGGTTAATCAGTTCCGGGTCGGCGATGCGGCGGTAACTGATCCAAAGCGCGACGGAACTGACCGCCAGACCACCGATGGCCAGCAGGCAGAAAAACAGAAAAACGCGAAGACGCAGACTTAGCCGAGTCAGCATTTCAAACCTCGCAGGTTGCCTCGATAATCGGATCAACGGTTTCGCCCTCGACCCAATCAGCATTCAGCAGCTCGCCGCTGTCCCCAAATTCAGCGCCGTCCGCCAGATTTGCGCGCAAGTTTTCAGCGCAGTCGACTGCGACGGGCAATTTTGAAACCGGTGCCCAGCGACCGAAGAAATACATATCAACAAGGCGTTGTTCGGGCACCTGATCATTTGTGCGGACCGAGGCGGTGTCGATGGCCGCAAACCGATCTACGAAAGGCACGGCATAGGTCCAGGGGCGGTAAAATGCGCGACTTTCCACTTCGTGAATGACGGTCAAACCTTCTGGCAAGGTCGCGCGGGTGCGGTCGTACCAGGAATATTCGCTGGATATCGTCATGCCGATCATGCCCAGCCCGGCGGCAACAGGCGCAACCCAGCGGGGCAGGCGGCCACCCGAGAGCTTGTTGACGACCATCACCACCCCCGCAAAGGCGACGCCTGCAAAAATGGTGCCAAGCAGTTCTAAGAACATGGTGCTTCTCCGAATTCCAGCCGGGTTAACCCAGCATTCCCTTTCCGTGACCTACCGCAGACTGCATCGTCTTTACCACGACGAAAGCATCCCGAAGATGACTTCGCTCAAAGTCGGACAGGTCAGAGGGCGGTAGGAAGTTGTCCGGTTTCTTGCCAGATTTCACCAGCCTGACCTGATGTTCCAGCCGTGTTTCAGCAATCAGGTCGTATGCGTCTAGCAAGTCGCGCGCTCCAGACGGGCTGAGGATGCCAGCGGAACCAGCAGCTTTCAGACGCGCGCGGGTGTTGGCTTCGGTCAGTTGACCTTGCAAGCTGTAAATGCGTGCAAGATCGACCACTGGAACTACTCCGTTATGTTTCAAATCCAACGTGTTACGGTGTTCACCTGATCTGATCGTGGCAAAGCCGCGCAGCAATCCGAGCGGCGGCGTATGTTTCAGCGAGTTCGAGATCATATGCGCCACAAAGATCGAGTTTGCTTGCGCCGAGGCCAGCGTATCAGCCTGCAGGTCGTCGAACAGGTTGAATGCGCCTCCGATCGGTCGCAGGTCAAACATGACCGAGGCCAACATCTGCGCCTCGGGATTGGGCTTGGCGATCCAGCCTTTGAAATAGTCCCGCCAGACGTGCACGGGCTGACACCAGCGCGGGTTGGTCGCCATCATATCGCCGGGGCAGTAGAAATACCCGCATGTGTCCAACCCGTCCGAGACAAATTTGGCCAGCGCATGAAAATAGGCCATGTCACCATCCGATACACTGTCATCCAGTATCAGGCAGTTGTCTTGGTCCGAGACCCCCGTTTGCTCTTGCCGTCCCTGCGATCCACAGGCGAGCCAGAGGTAGGGCGCGGGCGGCGGGCCAAGTTCCGCCTCGGCCAGTATCAGCAACCGCCGTGTTGCAGTGTCCGCGATGTCGGTAATCAGACGCGTGACGATCTCATGCCTGTTTCCGGCGGCGACAAGCTGCACCAAGAGCTGTGGAATCTCGTCGGTCACAACGGCCATCTGTTGTGCGCTTTGCGCAGCGGCGATCCGACGTACAAGCTCTGCTGAATTTACGGCTTGATAGTGCGTCAAATCCGTTTGTGTCACGATCCCAACGATGCGGCCACCTTCGGTAATCGGGATGTGGCCGATCCCGCGCTCCATCATCACGTGCAGAACGTCTGAGCCAATGTCGGACGGAGACAACGTGATCGGGTCGGCCGTCATGATGGTCGAAACGGGGGTATCCTTGGACATCCCTTCGGCGACGTACTTGCTGGAAATATCCCGCAGCGTGATGATGCCAAGCAGGTCTTCGCCGTTCGTCACGCACAGGGATGATATGCTCATGTCCCGCATCATCTTTGCGGCCTCTCGGACCGGAGTTTCGGGCGGGCACGTGGCGGGATTGTGGGCCATCAGTACGTCGATTGCACTGGTGGCGAGGCTCTGCGGTCCCGCGCGCTGACCTCTGGACCGGTCGAAAAACTTCGATACGACGTCATGCCCTTCGATCAATTCCTTGACCAATTCGGGCGGCAGCACCAGCAGGACCGACGGCGCATGCGTTCGGGCCTTTGTCGAGGCTTTCCCGTCTTTCAGCAGTCCTCGCTCTCCGAACGAGTTGCGCAACCCCAGATGAGATACGACGGCGTCATTCTCATCCTTGATCTCGACCTGTCCTTCATAAATCACGAATACGCCGGGCAGGGAGTGGCCCAGCTCGTACACGGGGAAATCTTCTTCGACCTCCCAGACCTCGATCTGATTTGCCACCGAGTCCAGGACATCGGCAGGCAGGGCGTCATAAGGGTGTACGGATTTCAGAAACCGGGTGATCTCGTCATGGGACAGGGGCATGGAATACTCCTCGGTCTCGGGGTGAAAAATCCCGCCCGGTGGTGTGCCGGGCGGGAGTAGTCAGTCGAAAGATGCGGCCTTTGGCAAGTACGCTTTGGGCCGCATCATGCTCATTTATTCTGAGCTGCACCCGCGCCACGGGGAATGCGGACGCTTTCGACCAGATCTTTGATCTCCTGCGGGGTTTCCTTGGTCGCACCGGCCACCACATAGGCGACGGCAAAGTTGACCATGGCACCGATTGCGCCGAACGAGGTCGACTTGATCGGACCCAACAGCGGGTCAGCATCGGTGAACGAGTTGGTGCCCGGAATGAACAGCCAGCCCTTATGCAGGAAGATGTAGACCAGAGTGACGACCAGACCGGCCAGCATACCCGCGACCGCGCCGGTGTTGTTGATGCGGGTCGAGAAGATCCCCATCATCAACGCCGGGAAGATCGAGGCCGCCGCCAGACCGAAGGCCAAGGCCACCGTCTGCGCCGCAAATCCCGGAGGATTCAGACCCAGATAGGTTGCCACGACGATGGCTACAGCCATCGCGACACGGGCCGACATCAACTCACCCTTTTCCGAGATCTGCGGGTTGATCGCCCCTTTGATCAGGTCGTGGGACACAGCCGACGAGATCGCCAGCAGCAGACCCGCAGCAGTCGACAGAGCAGCCGCAAGACCACCGGCCGCGACCAGACCGATCACCCAACCCGGCAGGTTGGCAATCTCGGGGTTGGCCAGAACCAGAATGTCACGGTTGAACTTGGTCAGCTCGTTACCAACCCAGCCTTTTTCCTCGGCAAGTGCCTGCATGTCGGCATTTGCGTCGTTATAGTACTGGATCTTGCCGTCGCCATTCTTGTCTTCCCAGTCCAGCAGACCGGTTTTCTGCCATGTCTGCATCCAGTCATAGCGGGCATCGTTGTCGATCTGTTCAACCGTCACAGCGCCACCGTCGATGCCTCCATTGGGCCACATCATGTCGGTGATGTTCAGACGAGCCATTGCGCCAACCGCAGGGGCGGTCAGGTACAGCAGCGCGATGAAGACCAGCGTCCAGCCTGCCGACCAGCGGGCGTCCGACACTTTGGGCACGGTGAAAAAGCGCATGATGACGTGCGGCAGACCCGCCGTACCGATCATCAGCGACAGGGTGAACAGCACCATGTTCAGCGTGTTCGAGTGGTGGGCCGTGTATTCGTTAAAGCCCAGCTCGGTCACGATCGCGTCCAGCTTGGTCAGCAGAGGCTCACCGCTGGCGGTGTCACCGAACAGGCCCAGCGCCGGAACAGGTGTGCCAGTCAACTGCAACGAGATGAAGATCGCCGGGATGGTATAGGCGGTGATCAGCACGCAGTACTGAGCGACCTGCGTGTAGGTCACGCCCTTCATCCCACCGAACACCGCGTAGGCAAACACCACACAGGCACCGATCAGCAGACCGGATGTGTTCGACACTTCGAGGAAGCGGCCAAAGGCCACGCCCACGCCTGTCATCTGACCGATCACGTAGGTCACCGAGGCGACGATCAGACAGATCACCGCAACGACACGTGCGGTCTGGCTGTAGAACCGGTCACCGATGAACTCCGAGACAGTGTACTTGCCGAATTTACGCAGATAGGGCGCAAGCAGCAGCGCCAGCAGCACGTAGCCGCCGGTCCAACCCATCAGGAAGGTCGAGTTGTCATAGCCGGTAAAGGCAATCAGGCCCGCCATCGAGATGAACGAGGCCGCAGACATCCAGTCCGCCGCTGTCGCCATACCGTTGGTGACCGGGTGAACGCCGCGACCGGCGGCGTAGAATTCCGAAGTGGAACCCGCGCGGGCCCAGATCGCGATGCCGATGTACAGCGCGAAGGACGCGCCGACAAACAGCAGGTTGATGGTAAACTGGTCCATGGGGTTTACTCCTCATCCACGCCGAATTCGGCGTCCAGCTTGTTCATGCGCCAGGCGTAGTTGAAGATCAGCACCAGAAAGACCAGGATCGAACCCTGCTGGGCGAACCAAAAGCCCAGATCGGTGCCGCCTACGGAAATACCCGACAGCAGCGGACGCAGCAAAATGCCGAATCCAAAAGACACCAGCGCCCAGATCACGAGGCTGATGTAGATGAGACGCAGATTGGCCTGCCAATAGCCCTTGTCGGCCTCGGCAGTCTGCGCGGAGTTTGTTGATTGATCCGCCATCGCGGGGTCCTCCTTCGCTTCCTCCTGTTGCGACCCCTTGCTTTGTCCTCCAGCGCTTGGGGCCGCTTTTCGTAACGCCCAAGGCCGGGTGGCATCAGGCAAAACCCCTCCGGTCCGCCAGGGCGGTTCCGATGAAGTATTCGTTTAGGAATTCGGCCCTGAGTTTCGGGCGGGCCGAGTTCCCCTAGTTCATCGCGCTGCTGACAACTTTCTCAAGCTGGCTTGCGATGTCGTCGATGTCGCCCATGGCGTTCAGACCTTTCAGAACGCCTTGGTCTTGGTAATAGGTGATCAGAGGCGCCGTTTGCGCGTGATAGGCCGCAAGACGCGAGGCAACGGTTTCGGCATTGTCATCCGCGCGGCGCTTGAACTCTGAACTGCCGCACTTGTCGCATTTCCCGTCAGTCGCAGGGATCTTGAACGTGTCATGATACCCCTCGCCACACATGGCGCAGGTGTACCGGCCCGAGATGCGCGTGACCATTTCCGCATCCTCAACCTCAAGGCTGATCGCGGCGTTGATCTTCTGACTGGTCTCGGACAGCAGCGTATCCAACGCCTGCGCCTGAACCGTGGTGCGCGGAAAGCCGTCAAGAATGACACCCTTGGCGCAGTCCGGTTCGGCCAGACGGTCGCGCAGGATAGCGATGACGATGTCGTCACTGACCAGGTCACCGGCCTCCATGACGGCTTTGGCGGCTTTGCCTGCCTCTGTCCCCGCAGCCACGGCTGCGCGTAGCAAGTCGCCGGTGCTGAGTTGAACAAGCCCGAACTTGTCCTCCAGCATCCGGGCCTGCGTTCCCTTTCCGGCACCCGGAGGGCCGAGAAGGATCAGAACAGCGGGTGTGGTGATCGTGGCAGCGTCCATCACATCCTCACTTATTCGCACGGTTTTCGATCAGGTCTTCGACCACCGACGGATCAGCCAGCGTCGACGTGTCACCCAGCGCGCCAAAGTCATTCTCGGCGATCTTGCGCAGAATACGGCGCATGATCTTGCCGGAACGGGTTTTCGGCAGACCCGGTGCCCACTGGATTACATCCGGCGAGGCAATCGGTCCGATCTCAGTCCGCACCCAAGTGCGCAGTTCTTTCAGCAGATCGTCCGAAGGCGTGCGATCATTCATCAGGGTGACGTAGCAATAGATGCCCTGACCCTTGATGTCGTGCGGGTAGCCCACCACAGCGGCCTCGGCCACGGCAGCGTGGGCGACCAGCGCGCTTTCAACCTCGGCGGTGCCCATGCGGTGACCAGAGACGTTAATCACGTCATCCACACGGCCGGTGATCCAATAATCTCCATCCTCATCGCGGCGGCAGCCGTCGCCAGTGAAGTAATAGCCTTTGTAGTCAGAGAAATACGTCTTCTCGAACCGCTCATGATCGCCCCAGACGGTGCGCATCTGACCGGGCCAGCTATCCTTGATGCAGAGAACACCTTCGACTCCGTTTCCGCTGATCTCGACACCCGATTGCGGGTCCAAAACCACGGGCTGAACGCCAAAGAAGGGCTTCATGGCCGAACCCGGCTTCGTCGCATGTGCGCCGGGCAGAGGGGTCATCATGTGACCACCGGTTTCGGTCTGCCACCACGTGTCAACGATCGGGCAGTTTCCTTTACCGACAACCTCGTTGTACCAGTTCCACGCCTCGGGGTTGATGGGCTCGCCCACAGTGCCCAGCAGACGCAGATCGCTGAGGTCGTGCTTTTCGACAAACTCGTTGCCTTGACCCATCAGAGCGCGGATCGCGGTCGGGGCGGTGTAGAACTGATTGACCTTGTGCTTGGCGCAAACCTCCCAGAAGCGGCCCGCGTCCGGGTAGGTGGGTACACCTTCAAACATCAGCGTGGTCGCGCCGTTGGCCAGCGGTCCATAGACGATATAGCTGTGGCCGGTGACCCAGCCGACGTCAGCGGTACACCAATAGATGTCGCCTTCGTGGTAGTCGAATGTGACCTCATGTGTCAGCGCGGCATAAACCAGATAACCGCCGGTCGTGTGCACAACCCCTTTGGGTTGGCCCGTGGAGCCAGAGGTATAAAGAATGAACAGCGGATCTTCGGCGTTCATCTCGGTGGGTGCGCAATAGTCGTCCGCCTCAAGCGCCATTTCGTTGTAGTCAAAATCACGACCGTTGATCCACGTGGTCTGCCCGTTGGTGCGTTTGACCACCAGGCATTTTACGGTGTCCTTGCAGTGCAGCAGAGCCGCATCCGCGTTGGACTTCAGCGGCGTCTTGCGGCCCCCACGCGGTGCTTCGTCCGCTGTGATGACAACCTTCGCGTCGCAGCCATTGATCCGCGCCGCCAAAGCGTCCGGCGAGAAACCTGCAAAAACAATGGAATGAATCGCGCCGATCCGTGCACAGGCCAGCATTGCATAGGCGGCCTCGGGGATCATCGGCAGATAGATCACCACACGGTCGCCTTTGCGCACGCCCATCGACTCAAGGATATTTGCCATCCGGCAAGTGCGGCGGTGCAGTTCGGCGTAAGTGATGTGCTGGGCCGCGTCGTTTGGATCATCCGGCTCCCAGATAATCGCCGTCTGATCGCCGCGCGTTTTCAAGTGACGATCCAGGCAGTTGGCCGAAACGTTCAGAGTGCCATCGGCATACCAGTTGATTCCGACGGACCCGAAATCGAAGTTGACGTCTTTGACCTGCGTATAGGGTTTAATCCAGTCAACGCGTTTCCCGTGTTCGTCCCAGAACGCGACAGGGTCGTTGACAGAGGCCGCGTACATCTCGGTGTATTTTTCAGCATCGACATGTGCACGCGCAACGGTATCTGCGGATGGCGGATAGACTTTGGCATCTGCCTGAGCAGCGGTTGTCATTCTGAGGCTCCTCCCTCTGGACTAAATTTCACTAAGTCGATTTTGCCTGCTGAACCGGCAATGTCGACCCGCTTCCTCCCAGTACCGGATAATACGGAGAACTGAAAACAAGGAAATAAATTACAGAAAACTATGGATTAGTTTGTAAATAACTTTCTTTCATTGGTTGCCATCTGTAAATAAAATCAACAAAATTGGAAAAAATAAAGCAAAGACAAACTGTTAAATGTCACAGATTTTCGTGGGGCGCACAGGTCGCCCCCGACTTTGAATGAAGCATTTCTAATTCATCTTTTGGTTGTTAGCGCTCAACTGAGCTGTCTGTAGAATTTTCGGACAGCTGTCCGGGGTTGGCACATTGTAATGTTGGCGCTAGCTTTACCCCAAGCGCCCAGGCGAGGGGGCGCATCAAAGGGAGAAATCATGATGAAAAAGATGTTGAGCGGCGCCGCCGTCGCTGCCTTGACTGTTGCGTTTGTCTCTGAGGCCGCAGCAACTGAATGGAATGCTTCGGTCTGGGGCAAACGTCGCGCCTTTACCGAACATGTTGAAAAGCTGGCTGAGTTGGTCAACGAAAAGACCGGCGGCGACTTCACGATCAATGTCAGCTATGGCGGTTTGTCCAAACCGCGTGAAAACCTTGACGGAATCGAGATCGGCGCATTTGAGATGGCCCAGTTCTGTGCGGGCTACCACCGTGACAAAAACCGCGCGATCACGGTACTTGAGCTGCCCTTCCTTGGGGTAAACACTCTGGACGAGGAGGTGGCTGTCAGCCACGCTGTCTACGATCATCCCGCCGTAAAGGATGAAATGGCCCAGTGGAATGCGCGCATTATCATGACGTCGCCCATGCCTCAGTACAACCTCGTTGGAACAGGCGACCCTCGCGCAACTCTCGCTGATTTCGACGGAATGCGCGTGCGTGCGACGGGTGGTCTGGGTCAGGCGTTCGAGGCGGTTGGCGGTGTTCCCACCTCGGTCCCTGCAACCGAGGCGTTCAACGCGATGGAATCAGGGGTTGTCGATACCGTAGCGTTTGCTCAGCACGCGCACCTGTCATTCGGCACTATTAACGAAGCTGACTGGTGGACGGCCAACCTGAACCCCGGCACTGTGAATTGCCCGGTTGTCGTGAACATTGATGCTTACGAGGCGCTGTCACCAGAGCACCGCGAAGCTCTGGACAGTTCGGTTGACGAGGCGATTGACCACTACCTCGCCAATTACGGCGGTCTGCTCGAGCAGTGGGACGGTGTGCTTTCCGAAAAGGGCGTCGAGAAAGTAATGATCGACGACGCCGTGATCGAAGAATTCCGCACCAAGGCCGCAGATCCAATCCGCGAACAGTGGATTGCGGACATGAGCGCACAGGGTCTGCCTGCACAGGACTTGTATGATCTGGTTCAGTCGACGCTGAAACAGCAGCGCGGCGGAAATTGACTTGATTGTTCCGGGTGCCTGACAGGGCACCCGGATACCAATAATAAACAAGAGGATCACCGGAATGGCAGGACAGGCCACGGTGCTGGAAGATGGCAGTCGCCTCAGCCGGCTGGATCACCATCTACTGAGGATAGAGCGGTTTCTTGCCCTGATAAGCGGTCTTGCCGTCTTTGGCTTGATGGTGCTTGCCGTCGTGTCGGTTAGCGGGCGAAATGCAATCAACGCACCCTTGCCCGGATACGTGGACTGGATCGAACAGGCGATGCCATTGATTGCGTTCCTCGGCGTCTCTTATGTGCAGCGTGATGGCGGCCACATACGTATGGACATCGTTATCTCGCGCCTGCATGGGCGGGCGCTTTGGCTGTTTGAACTGATCTCGGTCATTCTGATCCTTGTGCTGATGCTGGCCCTTGTCTGGGGAAGCTGGTCCCATTTCGACCGCTCGTTCGATTTCGGCGCGCCATTGTGGAGCCGCGACAGCTCGATCGACATCGGTATCCCGCTTTGGCCTGCAAAATTGTTGGCGCCCGTCGCGTTTTCGGTGCTGTGTGTGCGTTTGGTTCTTCAAATCTGGGGATACGGCCGTGCCTTTGTTCTTGGGCTGGAAAGCCCTGTGGCCGTGCCTTTGATCCAGGATGCCGCAGCGCAAGCCGCAGCCGAAGCCGAACAATTTGAGGGGCAGGACGAGTAGATGGACAGTATTGACATCGGGCTCTGGGTCACCGGTGGCCTGCTTGTATTGGTCGTGACCGGCATGCGTGTGGCTTTTGCCGCTGGACTGGCAGGGTTGGTTGGGCTGGTCTGGATCTTCTGGGCCAAGTTTGGCTACGACCCGGACCGGTTCGGCAAAGCTCTGACGGTAGCTGTCAAGACAGCGGGGCAGGTGCCGCATTCCAAGGTCGCCGCCCATACTCTCAGCCTGATCCCGACCTTCATCCTGATCGGGTACCTTGCCTACTATGCAGGCCTGACCCGCGCATTATTCGAGGCGGCCAAACGCTGGGTCGCCTGGGTGCCCGGAGGTTTGGCCGTATCGACCGTATTCGCCACGGCGGGCTTCGCGGCTGTCTCCGGAGCCTCAGTTGCGACATCAGCGGTTTTCGCGCGCATCGCGATCCCCGAGATGCTGAAGGTCGGCTACAACAAGCAATTCGCCGCGGGTGTGGTGGCGGCTGGGGGGACACTGGCGTCCTTGATCCCGCCCTCCGCGATTCTCGTGATCTATGCCATCATTGTTGAGCAGGACGTGGGAAAACTCCTGTTGGCTGGTTTCATTCCGGGCGCGTTTTCGGCCGTGGTCTACGGATTGCTGATCGTGGGGATTGCGGTTGTGTTCAAAACCGTTGGCCCTCCGGTCACGGGCTTTACGTGGAAACAGCGTTTTGCCGCGCTACCGGGTGCCTTTCCGATCGTGGCCGTAATCCTGATCATCATCTGTTTCGTCTACAATCCCTTTGGTGAAAAAGCCTGGGGTACACCTACCGAAGGTGGAGCAATCGGCGCATTTATCGTGTTCTGCTTCGCTCTTTTCCACGGGATGCGCTGGACCGAGTTGAAGTCCGCACTGCTTGAGACCGCAAAGCTGACGGCGATGATCTTCTCGATCATCTGGGGCGTTCTAATCTATGTGCGCTTTCTCGGTTTTGCCGATCTGCCGGGCGCGTTCTCCGATTGGATCACCGGGCTGGAAATGTCTCCGATGTTGATCCTGATTTGCATCCTGCTTGCCTATGCGGTGCTGGGCATGTTCATGGATGCCATCGGGATGCTGTTGCTGACACTTCCAGTTGTTTACCCTGCGGTCATGGCTTTGAACGGGGGCGAGACTGTCAGTGCAGCGGATAGTGCATTTGGCATGTCAGGGCCGATGTGCGCCATCTGGTTTGGAATCCTTGTGGTCAAAATGGCTGAATTCTGCCTGATCACACCACCGATCGGCCTGAATTGCTTTGTCGTTGCCGGTGTGCGCCCGGACCTGAGTGTTCAGGACGTTTTCAAAGGGGTGACCCCTTTCTTTGTAGCAGATGCGGTCACTATCGCATTGCTTGTCGCGTTCCCAGGCATTGTTCTCTATCTTCCGTCGCTTGCCGGTTAGCAGTTTGTATTTTGCGAGGCTCTGCCTCGCGCTCCGGGATATTTTTAGCCAGATGAAGAGCGGATCCCCTGCTTCATCTGGCCCCAAATATCCCGGGGGAGGCGCCCGCAGGGCGGCGGGGGCAGAGCCCCCGTTCAACGTGCCCGCATCAACATTCCGTATAGGTCGCGCGGATCGTCAGGGTCAGCCAGCATATCGAGCGGCTCGTAAAAATCTGTCCCTTCGATCGCGGTTTTGATGTAGCGCAGGGCCGAGAAATCTTCGATTGCAAAGCCTACACTGTCGAACAGCGTGATCTGCCGGTCGTCGCGTCGGCCTTGTGCCTCACCGGTCATTACTTTCCACATCTCCGTGACCGCATGACCGGGATCAAGCGCCTGAATTTCGCCTTCCACGCGTGTTTGTTCAGGATATTCGACGAAAATGTCTGACCTTAGCAGGATATCCCGGTGAAGCTCGGTTTTGCCGGGGCAATCGCCGCCGATTGCGTTGATATGAACGCCGGGTCCGACCATGTTGTCGGTCAGGATCGTGGCGTATTTCTTGTCGGCAGTGCAGGTGGTGATGATTTGGGCGCCCTCGATAGCGTCCTCAGGGGTCTTGCACAAAATGACGGTCAGGCCTGACGTTCTGAGATTTGCTGCGCATTTCTCGGTTGCTTTGGCGTCCGTGTCGTAGAGGCGCACCGTATCGATGCCGCACATTGCCTTGAAAGCCAGGCATTGAAACTCTGACTGCGCGCCGTTTCCGATCATCGCCATTGTTGTGGCTGATTCTGGTGCCAGATAGCTGCCGACAAGCGCTGATGTCGCGGCCGTGCGCAACGCCGTCAGAAGGGTCATCTCGGTCAGCAATGTGGGGTACCCAGTATACACGTCAGCCAGCAGCCCAAAGGCGGTGACCGTTTGCAGCCCTTCCGAGGTGTTTTTCGGATGGCCGTTAACGTATTTGAACCCGTAGGCCTCACCGTCCGATGTCGGCATAAGCTCGATAACGCCGTGCGGTGAATGTGCTGGAATACGGGGGGTTTTGTCGAAACTTTCCCAGCGTTTGAAGTCTGCTTCGATCTGGGCGGCGAGCTTCGTGATCATACGCTCGACACCGATGTGGTGCACCAGTCGCATCATGTTGTCGACAGAAACAAATGGCACCAGCGCCTTGTCAGAAGGTTGTGTCATCAGAAACTCCGGGTTGGGCGGTCAAAGATTCGACGCCCCAGCAATGAGGCAGCCAGATCGACCATCAGTTTTGCGGTTCGACCGCGTTCATCCAAAAAGGGGTTCAATTCGACCAGGTCCAGCGAGCATACAAGCCCGCTTTCGTGTAGAAGTTCCATGACCAGATGCGCTTCGCGTTCGGTTGCACCGCCGGGAACTGTTGTGCCGACAGCCGGTGCGATTGAGGGGTCGAGAAAGTCCACATCCAGCGAAACATGAAGCATTCCGTTTGCGGCCCGCACCCTGTCAAGGAATGCCATCAAGGGGGCTTTAATCCCATGTTCATCGATGCTGCGCATGTCGGCCAGCATTGCTTGGTCCTGTTCAAGCCGTTGCCGCTCGGCCGGGTCCACGGACCTAAGGCCAATCATGCCGACGCGATCGGTTGGAATCGGGGTTGTCACAGCCGGAAAGTCGTCAAACCCCTGTTGCCCGGTGAAATAGGCGACAGGCGTGCCGTGCAGGTTACCGCTGTCTGTGCTGCCGGGGGTGTGGAAGTCGCTGTGCGCATCCAGCCAGAGAACGAACATTGGGCGGCCAATTCCGTTGGCATATTCGGTCATGCCTTTGACCGTGCCCATCGACAAAGCGTGGTCACCGCCCATAAAGATCGGCAGCCCCTTGGCAGCGGCGTCTTGGGCCGCGCGGCTTAGGGCGCGTGTCCAGCCCACGCATTCTGGCAGAGCGAAAAGGTGATCATGTGGTGGAGTGTCAGTGTCATCAGGGCGAATATCACCGACGTCCTGAACCATATGTCCTAAATTGGTCAGAGCTTGCTCCAACCCTGCCACCCGATAGGCGTCAGGGCCCATGCGGCATCCCTGTCGGCGTTTCCCCGCATCCATCGGGGCACCGACCAATATTACATTTCCTGTATCCATATGACAATCTAACCAATCGCTGTGGGTTGCGAATATACTGCAAAGTGTTCAAAAAGGTACCCGATGATACAAAATGGGAAGAACGTATGGACGATTTGGATAGTAGATTGCTCAGCGCTCTGCACCGCGATGCGCGCGCGTCGCTGTCCGAGCTTGCCGAAACGCTGGGTGTAACGCGCGCAACGGTGCGCAGTCGCTTGCAGCGCCTCAAGCAATCAGGGGAAATCGTGGGGTTCACCGTTCTGACCCGTCGGGATGTGGCGCAAAGCCCGGTTCGCGGCCTGATGATGCTTGAGATTGAAGGCCGCGGCACCGAGCGGACAATGTCGCGGATCGCGGCCTTACCACAGGTGCGTGCCGTGCATTCGACCAATGGAAGCTGGGATCTGATCGCTGAAATCGGGACCGAAACCTTGGCCGAGTTGGATGAGATTCTCTTTCAGATACGCCGGATGGAAGGGATCACCCGTTCCGAAACCAATCTTCTGCTATCCACCCGCAAAGGGCGCGTCTGATGTCCGTAGTCCTTTGAAGCTCAAGGAAATTGTGCAACAGTTTCCTTGAGCGGGTAACGCGCGCGAGTGACTATTGTCAGACCTGAGAGCAGGGGAACAACATGACGACGCAGGACACAGGCGAAGAACTGTGGGCGGTTCGCTGGGCCGAACGTGCGACGGGATTTCTTGAGCGACCTCTGGTCCGTATCGCAATTCCAGTCTTGGTCACACTGATCGCTTTGGTCGTTTTGCATGAATTGTCATCGCATGTGAAATGGTCTGACGTTCAGACAGACGTGGCGAACACGTCGTGGAAGCTGATGTTCTTTGCCGTCTGCTGGACGGCGTTCAGCTTTGTTTCCCTGTCCATGTACGACGTTTTCGCCGTTCAAAGCGTGGCTGATGGTGAGGTTCCTTTGCCCGTTGCAGGTATGGCAGGCGCTTGCGGGTATGCCGTTTCAAACTGTCTGGGCTTTTCCTACATCACGGGGACAGCGATCAGATATCGCATTTATGCCTCGCTTGGATTGGACCTTGGGCGGGTCGCGGGCGTGATCGCCACATCGTGGATAGCCTTCTGGTCGGGTATGGTCCTGTTGCTGGGCTGCCTGTTGACCCTTCATCCCGATGGGATTTCCAAAATCCTTCCGATCGACGAAACCGTCGAAACCGTCATAGGTGTTTGCCTTCTGATCGGCCTCGCGACGCTTTTGATCTGGCTGGCAAGGGGTGGGCGCAGACTGGCCTACGGGGGGCTGGGGTTCAATCTGCCGGGCGGTAAGTTGGCCGGATTGCTGACCCTCGCGGCCATTGGTGACCTTTTCGGTGCGTCAATGGCGCTCTATGTCCTGATGCCCGATGATCTGGGCATTGGCTACCCGTTCTTCTTTGCGGTTTACATTGGTGCGATCGCGGTCGGCATCCTAAGCCACGCGCCGGGGGGGATTGGAGCGTTTGAGGCCACGCTGATCGCGGGGCTGGGGGCTTCTGGCCGCTCGGACGTTATTGCTGCGCTGCTGTTGTACCGGTTGGTTTACACGTTCCTGCCTTTTGCCATCGCCAGTCTGTCAATCGCTGTCGCTTCGGCGTTGACCCACCGCCGCAGAATTGGCGGAGCCGCCACGTGGGTTTACCGCATTCTGCGTCCGATCGTGCCGATGGTTGCCGCGGGGGTATCAGCCGTTGCCGGGGTGATCCTGCTGGTTTCCGGCGCGTTGCCGACCAGCAGCCAAAACCTTGGGGTTCTGCGGGATTTCCTGCCCTTGTCCTTTGTCGAGGCGTCTCATCTGGCGGGCAGTGCGGTCGGTGTCCTGCTGATCCTCGTCTCGCGCGGGTTGTTCCGTAAACTCTATCGGGCGTGGGTCGTGGCCATGTTGCTGATGGTTGTTGGGTTTGTGGCGTCGCTGACCAAAGGTCTGAACACGCACGAGGCGGTTAGCATGCTGGGCACAATCGCCTTGCTCGCCATGTTCCGGGGCGCATTCTATCGCGTAAGTGGCGCGTCGATTTTCAGGCTGAATATCCCGTGGCTTGTCAGTGTGATTGCTCTGCTGGCCGTCATTTTCTGGATTGGTTTGTTTGCTTATTCTCATGTCGAATATCAGAATTCCCTTTGGTGGGAATTCGCGTGGAACGGCGATGCGTCGCGTTTCCTGCGTTCGAGCTTGATTGTGGCGGTCATTCTGGGCGTGGTCGCCGTGAACACCTTGTTTGGAAGGGATATTCCACCGCCTGTTCGCACTGAAATCCCCGCGGCGGTCGAACGTCTGGCGATGGAAAGCGAAGATACTGAGGCGCAAATCTCTCTGACCGGCGACAAGCAGTTCCTGATCTCGCCCGAGGAAAACGCCTTTCTGGCCTACGCTGACACCGGTAACGCCCTGATCACCAAGGGAGAGCCTGTTGGTGATGAAACGGCCGGGCAGCAGTTGATCTGGCAACTTCGCGAAATGGCAGACCGTGAGGGCAAGCTCTGCGCGTTTTACAGCGTTTCGACCAAATACCTGCCGACTTTTCTTGATCTGGGTCTGTCGATCCTGAAAATCGGCGAGGTTGCGCGTGTTCCGCTGAAAGACTTCTCTTTGGACGGAAAGTCGCGCAAACGCTTTCGTCAGGCCAAGAACCGGGCCGAGCGGGAAGGGTATGTGTTTGAAATCATTCCCAAAGAGAAACTGGCACCGGTTCTGCCCGAGTTGCGGAAGATTTCCGATGATTGGCTCGCGCAAAAAGCGGGCGAAGAAAAAGGGTTCGCCTTGGGTGGGTTCGACAACGAATACCTTTCGTATTTCGACCATGCGGTTCTGCGCAACGGGGATACGGGCGAAATCGTTGCGTTTGCCAATCTGTTTCAGGGTGGCCACAAGTCTGAACTGTCACTGGACCTGATGCGGTATGAGCCTGACAGCCCCAGCTTTGTCATGGACGCCCTTTTTGCCGAGATGATGTCGTGGGGGGCAGAGCAGGGGTTCCAATGGTTTTCATTGGGAGCTGCCCCATTTTCAGGGATCGAAAACCGTCAGCTTGCCTCGATCTGGAACCGCATTGGTGGGTTCGTGTACGAGCACGGTGAGCAGTTCTACCACTTTGAGGGGCTGCGGTCTTTTAAGCAGAAGTTCGACCCGGATTGGAGCCCGAACTATCTGGCCAGCCCCGGAGGTCTAGCGGCCCCGCGCATACTGTACGAGGTGAATATCCTTATCTCGGGCGGGCTGAAAGGTCTGACGAAATAGCGATCAGTTCAGGCTGACCCCAGTCGGCGTTTCTTGCAGCAGGTCACCCCAATCTGTGCGGTATGCCATCTCTGCAAGGACGGTTTCGGGCAGGAACTCTTGATTTTGACGAATCTGCCAGCCCCCACCCAGACCTTTGTAGACTGAAACAAGGTTGTTCGACACTTGTTGCCGTGCCTCGATCAAATTCGCCTGTGACCGCAGCAGCGCCGTTTGCGTGTTCAAGATGCGAGAGTAGCTGGCAGCCCCATCGCGGTATTGATCCACCGCAATCTCGGCCGCCTTGCGTGATGCGGCGACGCTGTTTTCATAAAACCCGACCTGTTTGCGGGATTGAGTGTAAGCGACCATCGCGCTTTCAACTTCGGAATAGGCCGTCAGGACAGTGTTCTGGTAATTTGCGATAAGGGCTTGATAGGCCGCGTCCTGCGCGCGGACGTTGTTCTTGATCCGGCCATAGTTCAGGACGTTCCAGACCACTCCGGCATTGGCAAGTCCCGTGGTGCTGGCCGCCGAAAACAGATCGCGACCGCCCGAAGCCTGCACTCCGATAGAACCTGACAGGATGAACTGCGGGTAAAGGTCTGCCAGCGCGATCCCGACCTGAGCCGATTGCGTGGCCGCCGCCAGTTCAGCCGCACGCACATCCGGGCGTCGCCGCAGCAGCTCCGCCGGAACGCCAACGGACACGTTGGAACGCGCTGTGGGGATACGTCCTGAATTCCCCAGCAAACCGGCCATCCTTGACGGGGTCGCGCCCAGCAACACGGCCAGCGCATTCTTGGCCTGCTGCAGATCGCTTTCGATTGCAGGGACCAAAGCCTTGGTGTTGTTCAATAGCGCTTGGGACTCCTGCACATCCAGCTCAGTCGTGACGCCGTTTTTGAACCGGAGTTCGGTAAGGTCCGCGCTTTCCTGCTGCAACTGAATGTTCTCGCGCGCCACAGCCAAAGATTCTTGCAACGCGCGGATATTGACGTACAGCGCGGCCACATCGCCGGTCAAAGTGACCAACGCGTCGTCATAATTCGCGACCTGAAGCGCAAGGTTCGAGCGCGCAGCCTGGACGCCTCGTCGCTGCGCGCCCCAGACATCCAGCTCCCATTGTGCGTCAAAGCCGACTTGCGAGGTCGAAAATTCGGTGTCCAAGGGGATAATCCGGTTAATGTCCGAGATTGGCCCAAGGTTTTCGCTGATCTGGCGGCGCTCGATAGACCCTCCGATGGCCTGTGATTGCGGATAGAGTTCGCCAAACGCGATGCCCAACTGCGCGCGGGCCTGCAAAACGCGGGCTCCTGCCACTTGCAGGTCAAGGTTCTGGGCATAGGCTTCTGCAATCAGTTTGTTCAGTGTGGGGTCGTTGAATGTCTCCCACCAGCGCGCCACGGGCGCACTGCGTGACGTCAAGCCACTTGAACCAGCGCTCGGGCTGTTCACCTCGATCCATTGCTTCACGACCGGCGAATTTGGCCGCACGAAATCGGGACCGACGGGTGCGCATGCCGCAAGTAATGCGGCGCTCAGCGCTGTACCGATTACCCTGCTGCGGAATTTGGTCCGGTTCATGCTGCGCGTCCTCAGATGTCCAGTGGTCGGATGAAGTTGGCGAAGGAATAAAGACGGATATTGATACGCCGCAGGAACTCAAAGCTCTTGCCTTGGCCTGTGTAGATCGCCACCGCCGCGTGCCCACCGGCGGGGAAAGTGTGGCCGTCAGGAAGATCGACCGAGACCTGCACCGCAATGCGGCCCGGCAATTTGGGCAGCTCAAAGCCGGGCAGGCGGCCGGAGGGCAGGTACTGACCTTGGCGCGTGGCCCACCAGATTGCCTCGACCTTGCCGGTGAGGATTTCGCCGGGATACAGGTCCAGCGCGACCTCGACATCCTGACCGACCTCGACAAACTTGAGGTTCTGCTGCCGATAGGTCGCAAGAATATAAGGGTTATCCTTGGTCACAAAGCTGGCAATCGCGCCCAGACGAATATCGCCAACAACAAGGCCGGGGCGCGCCTGTTGCGACACGATCATGCCGTCCTCAGGTGCGTAGATCGTTGTATTATTAAGGAAATACTCTGCCTTTTCCAACTGTGCTTGCGCTTGTAGGATGCCCGTATTCACCCCGTCGATCTGAGAATTCAGCGCCAGTTCCGCTTTCTCAAGGTTTGCTTCGGCTTCCTTGATCGAGGCCTGATCTTCGGTGACCTGTTCATTCCAGCGGTCCAACTCATCCTGACGCGCGCCGCCTGCAGGGACGAGGTTTTCGTATCGCGCTTGCTGCGTCAGTGAATAGGCGAGCTTAGCGTTCGCGCGCTCGACGGCTTCGGCGGCAACGATGACGTCCTGTTCAAGGATCTTGGCGTTCTGCTGTGCGGCAACCAGTTGCGCGTTGGCTTCCTCAACCTCTAGCGAAAAAACGGTGTCGTCGAACCGGTAGAGCGGGTCTCCTTTTTTGACCTGGGTGTTGGGTTCGACCAAAACCTCCGTCAGGATCGTCGGCTCGGTCAGGCGGGGTACGATCTGGATGGTCGAGCGGACAACATGGCTGTCGATCGAAAACGGCTGAAAAAACCGCAAGGCGACGAGGAAAATCAGCAGCAGGTGTGCGCCCACCCAAAAGGACACGATGCCCCAAGCGATGTTGAACCGCAGCCATTGCATTTTGAAGAAAATGAACCAGACGAAAATGATGTAGAAAAGCGTAATGCCGAGGGCGACAAACATGGTGTTTCAGTTCCTTTGGCTTAGCTCTTCTGCGTCTCGTCGGGGTCAAGCGGGTCGCGATATTCGTCTGTCAGCGTTCCGCCCAACCGCTTGATTTCTTTGCGCACGGCGTCCCGTTCATCGTCTGGCATACGGCGGATATCCACGGTTGTCCCGTCGTGGAAGGCCCAGATAAACGCGTGGACCCAAGGCACGATCGCAAGGAATCCCATCCAGCCCATGATCTTGACTGCCTCGGCATGTGGATGGTTGCGTTTGATCGCAATACGGCCCGGCAACCCCATCAGGAACAGGAACAGCCCCATAACCGCAGCAAGCAGCAATATCAGCGCAAGAAATGTCAGGTAGTCATAGTAGCCAAGCGGCTGCCCCAATAGTCCCATGCTCGTGCCTCCTTGAGGGACGGTTGACCCATCCTCAGTCGTTGGTCCCCAGTTCGTCAATCAGTTTGTAGTCCGTAGGCGGGTCAGCGCATATGCCGGGGCCGCACTCCAGCAGGGTCGAGACTGCGTTCAAGGCGGCCAAACCCAGCATTATGAAGAACGCGACCTTCGCCAATGCGCTGCCGCCGAACCGAGGCTGATCGGATGTGTCGTCAGCGTACTGCCTCTCGAACATCAGCATGATGGCGGTTCCCAGCAGGATCAGGAAAAAGCAGATCGCCGCCCACGTATAGTAGTGGTAACCCAGAACAGGCGAGCCATAGTGCCCCGTGCCCGGGACGATATGCAGCAGAATTTGCCGCACCGAAACGCTGATACCAAAGAGGGCGGCAATCAGCATCAGGGCGTAATGTCTGGGCCGCGCACCGTATAGAAGGTTCAACCCTAGCCCAACCCCAACGGCGACAAAGCCAACGCGTTGCAGCAAGCAAAGGGGGCAGGGCAGTTCGTACAACATCAACTGATAGATATACGCCAGAAGCAAAACCAGACTGACAGCCAGTGTGCCAAGGGCGTTCAGGTTCCGGGACAGATCAGGTGTCATCGCAGTCCCCTAGAGTTGAATCGTCAATTGGCTGGTAGCGTGAAACTTGAACCAGTAAACGCTCAGGGCCAGAGTTATAAGAAACAGCACGTTGGCTGCGGTGGTCAGTCGAAAATAATTCAGCCCCATTGTGGCTGTAAGTAACGCGAATAAAAGCGCGATCATGGCCCGGAGCCTCCCTCCCGTGCAACGATTGCAATATGTTGTGATATTGTCAGGCTAAATCGCGTCTGACAAGAACCGCGTTTGGGAATACGCGCTAAATGCGAAAACGACGGGCCTTAGGGGGCCAAACAAAGCCGCGTGTCCCACTCGTTGCACTTCTGCGTCAGATCATCGGAGAGTGGTAAGTCGGTGTAGAAGGCATCGACATCGGACAGAGACGCAATTCGCGCCGGGGCGGTCCGCTGAAATTTGGAATGGTCCGAGACCAGCAAGGTCTGACGGGCCTGTGCGATGATCGTCTGACTTACCCGAACTTCCTGAAAGTCAAAATCCAGCAAGTCGCCTTCTGCATCCAGCGCAGAACATCCGATGACCGCATAATCGAACTTGAACTGCTCGATCGTCGAAATTGTCAGGTTTCCGATCAAGCCACCATCGGAACGGCGCAAGACTCCTCCGGCAACAACGATCTCGCAATCCGTGTTTTCGACTAGGATGTTTGCGACATTCATATTGTTCGTCACGACCATCAGGTCCTTGTGGTTCAGCAACTGACGCGCGACCGCCTCGGTCGAGGTTCCGATGTTCATGAAAAGTGACGCGCCATCCGGGATGTCATCGGCGCAGGCTTGCGCGATGCGGGCTTTGGTGTCTGCGTTCAGCGCGCGGCGGTCTTCATATCCAATGTTCGAGACACCGGATCGCAGCACAGCTCCGCCATGCACGCGGTCCAACTTTCCCATATCTGCAAGCTCTGACAGGTCTCGGCGAATTGTCTGGACGGTTACATCAAAGGTTTCGGCCAGCTCCTCGACCATGACGCGCCCGTTCTGCTTGGCGATCTTCAGAATGTCCGACTGGCGGAAAGAAAGTGACACGGGCGTCTCCTGTTAAGTAAGAGTGTTCGTTTTTGTTCTCTTTCCGTCAAAATGCAAGAATTAGGTTTCAGTGTTCGACATTTAACAAAAAAATAAATGCCTGATTTGCACAAAGCGAACATAAACGAAGAATCACGTTGACGAACCGAGTGTCCGCCGGGTTAATGGCGCCGAATGTGCCAGCGTGGGGAATCGACCGAGAATGGAACGGCAAGACGAACAGGTATGCGATCTTTTCATCATCGGGGGCGGCATAAACGGGTGTGGCATTGCCAGGGATGCAGCCGGGCGAGGGCTGACCGTAACGTTGGCCGAAATGAACGATTTGGCATCGGCCACTTCTTCGGCTTCGACCAAGCTGTTTCACGGTGGATTGCGATACCTCGAATATTTTGAGTTCAGGCTGGTCCGCGAGGCGCTGGTCGAACGCGAAACCCTTTTGCGGGCCATGCCCCATATCAGCTGGCCGATGCGGTTTGTTCTGCCATACCACGAAGACATGCGGTTCGATTCAGACACGCCGACGTCCCGGTTGCTGAGCACAGTGATGCCGTGGATGCGTGGCCGCCGACCCGCTTGGCTGATCCGGCTGGGTCTTTTCATGTACGACCACCTTGGCGGCCGGAAAATTCTTCCGGGCACGTCGTCTTTGGACCTGCGCAGTTCTCCAGAGGGTGGGCCTTTGCAGGAAAAGTTCCAAACGGCTTACGAGTATTCGGATTGCTGGATCGAGGACTCGCGGCTTGTCGTTCTAAACGCTCGGGATGCCGAGTCGCGCGGTGCCCAGATCATGTTGCGAACCAAGGTAATGTCGGCTGAACGAGTGGACGACCTGTGGCATGTCACAATCCGCGACGAAAACAGCGGTGAGTCACGGTTGGTGAAGGCAAGGATGCTGATTAACGCTGGTGGACCGTGGGTCGGCGATATTATTCAGACCAAGATACGAGTGAACTCGCGTGAAGGTGTTCGGCTTGTGCGGGGAAGCCATATTGTGACCCGAAAGCTGTTTGACCACGACAAATGCTATTTCTTTCAGGGTCAGGATGGCCGCATCATTTTCGCCATTCCCTATGAACGCGATTTCACGTTGATCGGTACGACCGACCAAGATCACCCTGACCCCTCAGAGCCGCCAATTTGTACAGAAGCGGAACAGGAATACCTTTGCGCTTTCGCGTCGAAATATTTCAAGCAGCCCATATCGCGCGATGACATTGTCTGGACGTATTCCGGCGTCCGGCCTCTCTATGACGACGGCGCCACGAGCGCGACCGCCGCGACGCGGGACTATACGTTGAAGGTGGATGCTCAGGGCGGGGCACCGATCCTGAATGTGTTTGGTGGAAAGATCACGACGTACCGGAGGCTCGCTGAAAGCGCGCTGGAAAAAGTGGCCGAGCATTTCCCGAATTTGCCGGGGCCGTGGACAGCAGGCGTCGCATTGCCCGGAGGAGATTTTCCTGTTGATGGCGTTCAAAACCTGATTGCCGGGCTCGAAGCCGACTACACATTCTTGGATCGGGCATGGGCGGAACGTCTTGCGCGCGCTTACGGGACAGAGGCGCGGACTATTCTGGCCGATGCGCAGTCCGAAAAAGACTTAGGCGAAAATTTCGGCGCGACATTGACCGAGCGTGAATTGGAATGGCTTGTGACCAAAGAATACGCGCGGACTGCAGAAGATGTCGTGTGGCGGCGCAACAAACTGGGCCTTCGGCTAGATGAAGATCAGGTACACCGCATCCAACATTGGATAGAAAACCAGCGCGCCATAGCTGCATGACTCGACAGAAAACAAAAAGCCCCGCCAGCAGGTAGCGGGGCTTTTTCTATTTTGGACTATTTCTGATCAGGTTGCATTCTCGGGCGATCCCGGATCGTTCTTGGTGCCCTTCATCCACTCACGCAGTCCTTGCATCAGGGCGTATAGCACTGGAACGACGATCACTCCGACCAGTGTGGCCGCCAGCATCCCGCCGAAGACAGCAACGCCGATGGCCTTCTGGCTGGCCGCGCCCGCGCCGTTTGCCGCCAGCAGGGGCACAACACCCAGAAGGAAGGACAGGGCCGTCATCATAACGGCTCGGAAACGTTGAAACGCGGCTTCGGCGGCAGCGTCCTTGATCGGTAGCCCGTTTGCCCTTTGCTCCATCGCAAATTCGACAATCAGGATGCCGTTTTTCGATGCAAGCCCCACGAGCATGATCATCCCGATCTGAGTGTACAAGTTGATGTCACTACCAACGATGGCCACAGCCGCAACCGCGCCGAACAAGGCGACGATGACGGATAGCAGGATGGAAACGGGCAGGGTCCAGCTTTCATACTGACCAACGAGGAACAGATAGCCGAACAGAATTGCCAGTCCGAGGATCACGATGACCAGTCCGCCGGACGCAAGCTGCTGTTGCGCAGTCCCTGTCCACTCAAACGAATAACCTGGGGGCAGGGCGTTTGCCGATTCTTCCGTCATTACGGTGATCGCGTCGCCCGTCGATAGCCCCGCAGCGGGAACCGCCGTGACTGTCGCTGACCTGAAAAGGTTGTGACGTTTGAGAAGGACCGGGCCCAACACGTTTTCGACATCGACCAGTGTTCCAAGGGGCACCATTTCGCCTTTTGTCGAGCGAACATAGAGGTTTGAAATGTCCTCGACATTGTCGCGATAGCTTCCCTCGGCTTGGATCATCACCCGATAAACACGGCCAAACAGGTTAAAGTCGTTCACGTAGTACGACCCGAGCTGAGCTTGCATGGTCTGGAATACTTCGGCCACGGACACTTGAAGGGTCTTGGCTTTTTCGCGGTCCAGATCGACGAAAAGTTGCGGTACGTTTGCGCGGAACGTCGTGTAGGATTGCCCGATCTCGGGCCTCTGGTTAGCCGAGTACACGAAAGACCCCACTGCCGAGGCAAGATCTTGCGGTGAGCCGCCGCCAGTCTGCTGAACTTCCATCTCGACACCTGCCGACATACCCAAGCCTTGAATCGGAGGCGGGTTGAAGGCCACGATCGAGGCTGCGGATTCCCCGTTTGCAATCGCCAGAACCTTGGCCAGAATTGCATCAGCGCTCAGATCGTCTTCCTGACGTTCATCCCAGTTGTCGAGGTTGACAAAGATCGCGGCTCCGTTGGTGATTGTGCCGTTCAACAGCGAAAAGCCGTTGATCAGAACCGTGCTTGCAACGCCGGGGATTTGTTGAATTTGCTCGTCTACGCGGCTGGAAACCGTTTCTGTGCGCTCCAACGTCGCGGCGTCGGGCAACTGAATGTCGACAAACAGATAACCGTTGTCCTCAAGGGGAATGAACCCGCTTGAGGTGTTGGTCATAATCGTTCCGGTTCCCATGGCCAAAGCCACGACGATCCCAAGCGCGACGATTGGCAAAATCAACAGTTTTCGGACAATCGCGACATAGCCGTTACGAACCGACCCGATGAACTTTTCAAACACGGCCAGCACCCCCTTGGGTGGGCCAGAGCGTTCCCGAAGAACCAGTCCGCACAAAGCAGGCGACAGTGTCAGGGCGTTGATCGACGAGATCACCACGGCGGTCGAGATGGTCACAGCAAACTGCGAATAAAGACGCCCTGAAATTCCGGGCATGAAGGTGACCGGGACGAACACGGCCAGCAGAACAAGCGTGGTTGCAATGACCGGACCTGTGATTTGCCCCATTGCCTTACGAGTAGCCTCGGCGGGGGGTAAGCCTTCCTCCGCGATGATCCTCTCGACGTTTTCCACGACCACGATGGCGTCATCCACCACGATCCCGATTGCCAACACCAACGCGAACAGCGAGATCGTGTTCAGTGACATTCCAAAGGCCAGCAGAAACGCAAATGTCCCGATAAGTGATACCGGAATCGCGACGGCCGGAATGATGGTCGCCCGCCAACTGCCAAGAAAAACGAACACGACCGAGATCACGAGGATAAAGGTCAAGATCAGGGTCGAGACCACATCGTTCAGCGATTGTTGGACAAAATCCGTCGTGTTGAACGGCACTTGGTATTCCACATCGGTCGGGAACGCGCGCGACAGGCGATCAAGCTCGGTCTGTACCCGTTCCGATACTGCCAGAGCGTTGGCACCGGGTGCCTGATAAATACCGATGACAGTCGCTGGAACGCTTTCAAAATAACCAGAGGCCGCATAGTACTGAGCCCCCAATTCAACGCGCGCGATGTCCTTTACCCGAACGATCGAGCCCGCTTCGCCTGTTCGGATGACGATGTCGCCAAACTCATCAGCCGAGGTCAGACGCCCCTTGGTCTTGATGGTGTATTGGAAGGTCTGGCCTTCAGGTACCGGAGGCGCGCCGATTGAACCTGCGGACACCTCGACGTTCTGTTCCCGAATGGCAGTGATCACATCGCCGGGGGTGATGGACAGAGCGGCCATCTTGTCCGGGTCCATCCAGATCCGCATGGCGTATTCCAGATTGGTTAGAACATCGGCTTTGCCCACGCCCTGCACACGCGCCAGCGCGTCTTTCAGGTTGATCGAGGCATAGTTTGACAGGAAAACGCTGTCATAGGTTCCGTTGGGCGAGGTCAGTGTCACCAGCAACAGCATGTTGGTCGACGCCTTTTGCGTGACAACGCCAGACGAAGTCACTTCGGACGGCAGTGACGACATCGCCTGCGCGACACGGTTTTGCACGTTGACCGAGGCGATATCCGGGTCGGTGCCGACCTCAAAGGTAATGTTAAGAGAATAAGATCCGTTGTCCGAGGACGTAGACGTCATGTAAATCATGTCGTCCACACCGTTCACCTGCGCTTCGATCGGTGCGGCAACGGTATTTTCCACCGTCTCGGCGTTTGCACCAGTGTAGGTGGTTGTCACACTCACCACAGGTGGCGTGATGTCGGGGAACTGCGCCACAGGTAGAACCATATAGCCGATAGTCCCCATGATGGTCAGGACAAGCGAAATAACAAGTGCCAGCTTTGGCCGGCTAATGAACAGGGCTGAGAACATCCGTTATTCTCCCGGCTGCTCGGACGCGACGACCGCGTCCACCGCCACGCCCGGCCTGACCCGCTGTAGACCCTCGACAATGACGCTTTCGCCCTCGCGCAGACCATCCTTGACGATGATCGCAGATCCCTCGGACTGGCCCGTGGTAATATAGCGTTGTTCAACCATCTGCTGATCATTGACCACCAAAACAAACTCACCACGCTGATCGCGCTGCAAGGCTGCCTGCGGTATCAGAACTTCGAGAGTGGGTTCAAAGGCTTCGATCTGAACGCTCAGGAATGCGCCGTCAACGATCAGCCGGTCGGTGTTCGGGAACTCTGCGCGCACGGTGATTGCCCCGGTTAGGGGGTCAATCCGGTTATCGACGAAAACGATTTCCCCGGTTTCGGCCAGCTCTGACCCGTTCGGTAGTATTACCTTCACGACGGGGCTTTTGTTGCTTTCAGCCAGCGATGCGGCACTTTCTCCGACAGCTTCCAGAACCGTTGTGAACTGCTTTTCGTTCAAAGAGAAATTGACGTAGATCGGAGCCTCGCTGACGATGTTGACCAAGGGGGGATTATTCGGCCCGACAACATCGCCGACGCTGGTCGCCACCCGTCCTATGCGACCCGTGAAAGGTGCGTGAATTTCTGTATAGCTCAAATCCAGTTGAGCTTGCTGGATCGCTGCTTGGGCAGCTTTTACCTCGGCTTGAGCTACCAGCTCGTTCGCGCGGGCGATGTCCCGTTCCGATTCCGGGGTGGCATCGCGCTTGTACAGCTCTTCTTTCCGGGCGAGTTCGACCTTGGCCAGTTCCAGATTGGCCTCGGCGCGGTCGAGGTCGGCGTTGCGTGCCTCAAGCGTGGCTTGATACAGGTCGGGTTCGATCGTGAATAGCAGGTCACCCCGGTTCACCAACGCGCCATCCTCGACGGTTTGACTGTCCAGAAATCCACTGACACGGGCCACAATGTCCGCCCGATCAAGTGCTTCGGCCCGTCCGATGAAAACAGATTCGGCTGTGATTTCCTGAGTGTAGGCTGCTGCGATCGACACCTTGGGCGGCGGGGCATCGCTTTGGTCCTGAGCATACGCAGGGTTTGCCAGTCCGATAACAGTCAAAACGGCGGCGTGTCGAAAGAACTTGGGTGTCGAACCGAATTGACGAAACTTCAAAAACGTCGATGCAAGGGACATGGCAATTGCCTCATGAATTAAAACTGAACGCAACTCGGACTGCAGCGGCCATTCGAGTCGTGTGAACTTTCGATCAGGATGGCGGGTTTGAGTTCATTTCTCAAGCGTGTTGACGTGCCTTGATCGGGATTGTCATCGGAATTTCTTACGACAAAGCGCAGGTTTACGAGCAGACACGGGCTGACATCAGCCAACGTGAGGGCCGTTTGCGGATTCGGTGTAGAGGGTGGAATCAAAAAGGAGGCGAAAACGCCTCCTTTGAGTGTTTGATCGGTTGGAGCAATAGGCTTAGTCGCGCGTTCCGGCGAAACGTGTTTGCCAGTCTTCGCGTTGCTCATCCGTGATTTTGGCGAACAGCACATCCGGAACCGAGAACTCGTGACCCGCTGGCAGTGCATCCAGCGCTGCGGCCACGTCATCCGGCCAGCTTGTATCCAGCGTGTTCATCGCGCTGAGCATCTTGGCCGAGGTTTCGGGGATGAACGGCGCGCTCAGCACCGCATAAAGCCGGATCAGGTTCAGACCCAGACGCACCTGCGCGGCGGCCTGTTCGGGGTCTTCCTTGAAGGTGGACCAAGGGGCCGCCGATTGCAGATATTCATTGCCCGCGACCCAGATCGCGCGGAGTTCCTGCGCGGATTTGCGGACCTCCATCGCCTCCATGAACCCTTCATAGGCGCGAACGCGGCGGGTGAGTTCCGCGATAAGCTCTTGTTCTCGCTCTCCAAAAGTGCCGCCTTCGGGCACAGCCTCACCGAATTTCGAGCGGCAGAACTTGGTGATCCGGCTGACAAAGTTGCCCAGCACGTCGGCCAAGTCCTTGTTCACTGATTGCTGGAAATTCTCCCAGGTGAATTCGCTGTCGCTGCTTTCGGGCGCATGGCTCAGCAGCCACCAGCGCCAGAAATCGGCGGGCAGGATTTCCAGCGCCTGATCCATGAACACGCCACGCCCTTGGCTGGTCGAGAACTGGCCGCCGTCATAGTTCAGGTAGTTGAAGGATTTCAGATGATCGACCATCTTCCACGGCTCACCCGAGCCCAGAATGGTCGCCGGGAAGGACAGGGTGTGGAAGGGCACGTTATCCTTGCCCATGAACTGCACATAACGCACATCGTCCGCGCCCTTGTCGGTGCGCCACCAGCGTTCCCACTCGGCATCCGGTTTGCCGCTGGCATCGGCCCATTCCTTGGCGCAGGCGATATATTCGATTGGCGCGTCGAACCAGACATAGAAGACCTTGCCTTCCATCCCCGGCCAGTCCTGATCGCCTTTCTTGACCGGAACACCCCAGTCCAGATCGCGGGTGATGCCGCGATCCTGCAGGCCGTCGCCGTCATGCAGCCATTTCTTCGCAATCGAGGTGGTCAGGATCGGCCAGTCGGTCTTGCTGTCGATCCACGCATCCAACTGATCCTTCATCGCGGATTGGCGCAGATACAGGTGCTTGGTCTCACGCACCTCAAGATCGGTCGAGCCGCTGATGGCGCTGCGCGGCTCGATCAGATCAGTCGGGTCCAACTGCTTGGTGCAGTTCTCGCACTGATCTCCGCGCGCGCGGTCGTAGCCGCAATTGGGGCAGGTGCCCTCGATATAACGGTCGGGCAGGAAGCGGCCATCGGCGTTTGAATAGACCTGTTTTTCGCTGACCTCACGGATCAAACCCGCGTCGTCCAGCTTACCGGCAAAATGTTGGGTCAGGTGCTTGTTCTGATCGCTGGACGAGCGGCCAAAGTGATCAAAGCTCAGCCCAAAGCGCTGCGCAATGTCGGCCTGAACACCGTGCATCTGGGCGCAATACTCGGCCACGGGCTGGCCTGCTTTGGCCGCGGCCAGCTCTGCCGGGGTGCCGTGTTCATCCGTGGCGCACAGGAACATGACCTCGTTCCCCCGGCCACGCTGATAGCGCGCGTACAGATCAGCAGGCAGTTGCGAGCCGATCAGGTTGCCGAGGTGCTTGATCCCATTGATGTAAGGGATCGCCGAGGTGATGAGAATCCGAGCCATTTTGTGCTTCCACGTATCTAACTGCGCGCCCGTCTACATGATGTGACCGGCCAGCAAAACCCCGGCTTTTGCTTACTTGCCGGTTTGGATGCGAAAATCCGGCGATCGGGGCTAGGGTTTGTGTTCTTCCCGCGACTTCTTCAGCAGCCGCCCGATTGTGAAAGAAGTGCGCGGCGCATAGACGTAATTCGTGCGCTCCTCGGGTGTTGGACGCGACTGCATTCGGGCAAGGCCGAAAACAATCAACCCGACGTGACCAACCGCCACAAATGCGAACAGGGCACCCGGCCCGAACTGCTGAATCAGGGTGGACGAGATGTATGGAGAGGCAATCGCCCCGAGCGCGTACCAGAACATCAACGCGGCAGATAGCTCGACCCTCTGTTCCGTTGTGGCAAAGTCATTTGCGTGGGCGGACGAGACCGAAAAGATGGGAAAGGTCGTCAGGCCAAACAGTCCCGCGGCCAGCATCACGCCCAACGTCCCGGCACCACTTGCGGCCATGGTCACGCCGCAGCTTAGAACGGCGGCGACCGATAGCCAGATCAACACCCAGCGGCGGTCATATTTGTCGGCCAGCCAGCCCAGAGGGTACTGCGCCAGCGCCCCACCCAAGACAAATGACGCCAGGAAGAAAGCGATCTGGTCTACGTCCAAACCAACCTCTTGCCCGTAAACCGGACCAACCATCCGAAACGATGCCGAGCTTAGCGCGGCCACAATAACGCCTGCCACGGCCAAGGGGGAGCTGTGCCACGCAAGCTTGGGTCGCAACCGCGGCGCGTCGGGGGTTTTCGGCTGGCTTGCCCGGGTCAGGGCCAAAGGCAACAGGGACGCGCAGCACAAAATAGCCAGCAGATTGTACGAGACATAGGACGCAGGCGGCAGAACGGCGATGATCAACTGCGCGCATAGGGACGCGCCCATATCCGCGATCCGGTACGTGCCCATCGCACGCCCGCGCGTCTCGTTGGTCACCTTGGCGTTCAGCCAAGCCTCGATCACGGTATAGCACCCGGCAACGCAAGTGCCTGACGCGATACGAAGCACGGCCCAGACATATGGGTTTTCGGTCAAAGTATGTCCCAGAAGGCCCATTGCACCCAAAGCGGTGCAGACAGCAAAAGCCCGCGAGTGACCGACGCTTCCCATAAGGCGCGGCGCCCACCAGCAGCCGACAAAGAACCCGATAAAATGTGCCGAGCCTAAAAGACCGATCTGCTCGGTCGTGAACTCAAGCGTGAGTCCCGAGATGGCATCCAAAGGGCCGACGCCGCCGGTCGAAAGCTGCAGCAGTATGACCGAGAGGAACAGGGCGGCAAAAGAAATGACGGTGCGCATAATGGCCTCAGATTGGCGCATCCAGAGCGGGACGCGCGCAGCTTATCGACTTTGTGGCGTCGTTTTTCGTCTATCCGGTGCGTTTAATACGGGCTTGGATGTCCAGCCCGACAGTGTCCTGCACAAGATCAGCATAGCCGGACGCGCCGAAGTCGTGCCTGTTTAATGCTCCGGTCAGGCGGATCGAGAGGTCATCAAGGCTGTCGGTGGCGCTGCCGCGTTCCCGAAACAGGTTCGCCTGCAGCGCGATGGGGCGGGTGATGTCCCGAACGGTCAGGTCTCCGACTATCTTGGCTCCGCGAGAAATGCGACCTCCTTCACCCAGTATGATACTTGTCGACTTGAATTGAATGGTCGGGAAAGTCGCGGCATCCAGAACGCTTTCGCTCAGCATCGGTTTGCGGGCGAAGGGGATATTTGTGCGGGCGTCGGCAACACTCAGCACAACAGCAACGCGGCTGTTTGGCAGGTTGCCAAGGTCGATCTGAATATCAGCGCTTTGGATCGGCATCCTACCGGATTGGGTGATGCCCGAAAGCGCGAAGGTAAATTCGACGGATGTCCCGTCTTGCACCAGTTCGTAAGGTTGCAACGCGGCCAAGGCGGGGCGGACTATCGGTAAAGTGGCAAGCCCGGCCAATACTGTACGCCGCGACAGAAAGGTCATGCAGGCAGCTCTTGTCTGCGCGGACGCGACCGTTTCAGCAGCATCAGCAGGATGGCGATGTTCAGGCCGTTCCAGAGGATGCCATTGATAAAGGCCAGTTGGTAATTTCCGGTGACATCGTAAATCCACCCGGACATCCACCCGCCCAGAGCCATACCCATGATTGTCATCATCATGACAAAGCCAACCCGCGCACCTGCCTCTTGCGGAGGCATATATTCGCGCACGACCAAAGCATAGCTGGGCACGATCCCGCCCTGCGCCAGCCCGAACATGAGGCTGATGACATACAGGGAAACCATCCCGTCATACGGAAGGAACAAGAACAGGGCGATGCACTGCAGGACCGACCCGATCAGCAACGTGTACAAACCGCCCAGCTTATCCGCGACCATCCCCGAGATAACCCGGCTGACCACACCGCCAAGCAGCATCAGCGATAGCATCTCGGCCCCAACCGCCGGGCCATATCCCAGCCCGACGCAGTACGAGACGATATGAACCTGCGGCATCGACATCGCCACGCAACAGCCGATCCCGGCCAGACCCAGAATGTATTGCAGTGCTCGGGGGGATATGCCGACACTGTGCGCGTTGATCTGCGCGTTTGCGGCGGCGGTCTGGTGGGCCTCGACCGGGACTTGACGGCGCAGCAGCAGGGACAAGGGGATCACGACGACCAACGTGATGATCGCCAACGTCAGATAAACCTGCTGCCATCCCTCACGCGCCAGAATACCGGACAGCAGGGTCGGCCAGATTGCGCCCGACAAGTAGTTCCCGCTGGCCACCAGCGCCACAGCGATACCGCGCCGCTTCATGAACCAGTGCGAGATATCGGCGATCAGCGGCCCAAACCCGATCGAAGTTCCCAGCCCCAGAAGCAGATGAGCGGCGGACAGCAGCACCATGTTTGGCGCCCATGTTGCAAGCAGGTAGCTGATTGCGCTCAGTACCGCGGCCCCGATCAGCGCCTTGGTCACGCCCAGTCGATCCACCAGTTGGCCCAGCCACATGTTGCCAAGCGCAAAGCCGATCATGGACAGGACATACGGAAACGATGCTTCGGCGCGGCCTGCGTCGAACTGCGCCTCGATTGCGGGCATCACCACGATCACGGCCCACATGCCCACATTCGCCACCATCGCAATGGCGAGTGTGATCAAAAGGCGAAGCCAGGAATAGCGGCTGTCGTGGATCGGATGGCTCATTCCGGCACGCTAGGGCGCGGGTTTAGTTTTGGCTAGTCACATCTTGCGTGATCTTCTGCCAGTGTCACACGCGGGCGTCTTCGGTTTTCACCCGGCGCAGGTTCAGCCCCGCACGCGGTTTGGTCTGAGTGGCCTGCCAACTGACCGGGGGCAGGGCGCGGGCGCGGCGGCGGGTCAGGGTCCAGCGGCGGGCCTCGCCCTGATGATCGGCCGCCATGTGCCAGCGCGTCTCGACCCCCTGTGCACCGCCATCGCCGGGGGTTAGCAGCAACCCCAGCGGAGCCCGCCCCATCGCGCCGCCCTGTTCGGCGGCCAGATGCATCCGGCGCACGGGTGTCAGGCCGGGGGCACCGGGCAAATCTCCGATCACCAGCGGAATGGCCCCACTGCGCAGTGCTTCTTCAAGGCACCACAGCACGTCTTCGGCACGGGTGGGGTGGACAAAGATGAACCGGGCCGGATCCGCAAAGGGCATCATCCCGTCGGGATTCAACTGGCCCGGCTCCCACGCAGGGGAAATCCACAGCACCGGTCCCTGCGCCTGACCCGCCAGCCACATGGCAAAGCTGCGCCGGGCGGGGCCGCAGGCTTCGTGCACGCGACCCAGTTGCAGGGCGATCTGCGGATCAAGGTTTATGCCCGGCGCTTCACGTGCGGGTTTGCGGCCAAGAAGATGGGTAGACATGCTTTCAATCTAGCATGTTCTTACTTTGTTCTCAATTTGGAAATGCCCTCAGCGGGACAAAATCATCCGACCGTCTGCAAACTGGATGTTCGAGAACCTATGCAGGTAATCCATCCCCAGAAGGGATTTGTGCAGCTCGCCCTCATTGATCCAGGCCGAGACATTCTGATCGGTGATTGGACCCACCGTGAAGGTCTCAAGCCGAACGGGTGCCGTCCGGACTTCTCCGTTCGCGGTGGCCGCGCGACCGAAATAGTTCAGCTGATCGGGATCAATGCCTACGCGGGTGGCGTCCTGAGCACTCAGGACAATCTGACTGGCACCGGTATCGACAAGGAAGGTGATCGGCTCTCCGTTCACCAAGACGGGCAGGTAGTAGTGACCATCATAGGCGCGCGGAACCTCGATCGTCTCGCCCGTCACGGTCATCTGAGGGGCAGGGCCAGTGGTTGTGCGAATGTCTTCCCACAGGCCAACCACGGCAATCACGCCGATAAAGATGAACACCCAGGCCATCGCCTGTTGCAGCGTTTTATTCAGGGTTTGCCGGTTCTGAGACAAAAACCAGGCAACGACAGCCGCCCCAAGCAGCCCCAAATAAGCAAGACGCGCAATGTTGTCGCCATCCATACCGAAACCTCAACACTAAACTCTTGCACGTATATGGGGATTTATGACGCGAATCCAAAGTCCTTGAGGCCGTCCAAAATGAATTGAACCGATAGCGCCGCCAACAGCATCCCAAGCAGGCGGGTCAGCACGTTCAAACCCGTTTTGCCAAGCAGACGCGCAATCATTCCCCCTGACAGGAAAAATATGAACACCACGGCCATAACCGCCAGCATCACCGCGCAGGCGGCGGCGATCCCCTGAATGCCGGGGTTCTGACCTGCAAGCAGGATGATCGTTGCTATCGAACCCGGCCCGGCAATCAGCGGGATGGCCAAAGGAAAGACGGACGGGTCAGGGTGTTCTTCTTCTTCGGCCCGGTCTTCGCGCCGTTTCGTGCGCCGTTCAAACAGCATGTCCAGTGCGGTCAGGAACAGCAATGCGCCTCCGGCCACCCGGAACGCGGCCATCGAAATGCCCACAAACCCAAGCACCGCCTCTCCAAAGGCTGCAAATGCGATCAGGATGCACACCGCTGTCAGGCAACTGCGGATCGCGGTTTTGCGCCGTGCTGCAGTCTCCATGTCTTGTGTCAGAGCGACGAAAATGGGCGTCGTGCCGAACGGGTCGATCACAACGAACATGGTGGTGAAAGCAGTTATGAAAAAGGCGAGGTCGATCATTCCCCACTACCTTGTTGCAGATCCATCAATATGGCCACAGCTTTGTCGGCCAGAGCGCTTGGAACGTAAACGTGATCGTGATGGTAACCCGCAACCATGTTCGCCGGGATATTGTGCCGAGCCAATGCGCCCGACACAGCCGCCGTCAGCCCGACGCCTTCCAGCGATGAATGGACCTGCAACGTGATACACCGCATTGCAACCGCGTGTTTGGGCGCTGCGTGGCGCGGTACGATAAGGGACAGCCCTTCGGCTTCGGCGCAGCTTGCCCTCGTGCCTTTGGGCCAGTCCTTCTCATCAGGCCAGGTGACAAAAGCGTATTCTCCGGCCAGAAGCTGCGGGCGCATACCCGCAATCATGGCCTGTGTCTCGACAACAGGTTTCTTCATGGCGCTTCGGCTTCTTCAAGACGTTCCGCCGCAGCGACCCAGAGGGCTTCGGCCTTTTGCATCGCCTCGACCACCTCGGCGAATTTGCGGTTCCATGTTTCCAGATCGTTGATCCTGTCGTCTTCGTACAGCAACGGGTCCGCAAGCTTGGCCGAGAGCTTTTCGTGCATATCCGTCAGTTTCTCGATCCTGTCCTCGCACTTTCGCAGATCAGCACGCAGGGCCAGCATCGCCTCGCGGGAAGGGCGTTTGGGTTTTGCGATCTGGGGCTTGGTCTTTACGGGCTTTTCGCGGGCCAGCAGCAAGGCGCGGTATGCCTCAAGGTCGCCGTCAAAGGGTTTGACTGTGCCGTCAGATACCAGCCAAAGCCGGTCCGCCACCAGCGACAGCAGGTGCATGTCGTGGCTGACCAGAACCACCGCGCCTGAATAAGCGGTCAGGGCTTCGACCAGTGCTTCCCGGCTTTCAATATCCAGATGGTTGGTCGGCTCGTCGAGGATCAACATATGCGGGGCGTCAATCGTTGCGATCAACAGCGACAGCCGGGCCTTTTGACCCCCCGAAAGACGACCAACCCGAGTTTCGGCCTGATCCGCATTCAGTCCGAACCCAGCCAATCTTGACCGCCATTTATCCGGAGCTTCGTCCGGCCGCAGGCGGCGCAAGTGGTCCAAGGGGGTTTCGTCAACATACAACTCATCGACCTGATGCTGCGCGAAATATCCGATACGCAGCTTGTTGCTGCGGGTCATTTTTCCGGCCATCAGGGGCAGGCGGTCAGATAACAGCTTGGACAGCGTCGATTTTCCCTGACCGTTCTTGCCCAGCAGCGCGATCCGGTCGTCCTGATCGATGCGCAGGTTCAGGCGGCGCAGAACCTCGGTCTCGCCGTATCCCGTCACGCCACCTTCGATCTGGATGATCGGCGGCGAAAGCTCCTCGGGTTCGGGGAAGGAAAATGCGCGCAGGGCGGCCTCTTGCGGGGTCGAGACGAGTTGGATGCGCTCGATCATTTTCAAGCGCGACTGCGCCTGTACGGCCTTTGACGCCTTATACCGGAAGCGATCCGCGAAACTTTGCAGATGAGCGATGCGCGCCTTGGCCTTGGTGTTTTCGGACTCGGCCTGCGCCAGACGCTCGGCGCGGCGTTCGGCGAATTTGTCGTAAGGCACCGCGTAGTACGTCAGTTTGCGGTCCTCCAGATGCAGGATCGAGCCGACAGCGCGGTTCAGCAGCCCACGATCGTGGCTGATGATGATCACGGTGTGCGGGTATTTGGACAGGTAGCTTTCCAGCCACAAGGCGCCTTCGAGGTCCAAATAGTTGGTCGGTTCGTCCAGAAGCAACAGGTCGGGTTGCGAGAACAGTACGGCCGCCAGCGCTACACGCATCCGCCATCCGCCCGAGAAATCCGAACAGGGGCGTTGTTGGTCCGCGTCGTCAAACCCCAGCCCCTTGAGGATCGAGGCTGCTCGCGCCTCGGCTGACCATGCGTCGATATCGGTGAGACGGGTTTGAATCTCGGCAATGCGGGCGGGGTCTGTGGCATTGTCGGCCTCGGCCATCAGCGCGCTGCGTTCGGTATCGGCGGCCAGTACGGTGTCGATCAGCGAGACATCGGACGAGGGGACCTCTTGCGCCACGCCACCAATGCGAGCGCGTTTCGGCAGCACGATATTGCCGGATTCCAGAGCAAGCTCTCCGCGGATAAGGCGGAAAAGGGTGGTTTTGCCTGTGCCATTGCGACCCACAAGCCCAACCTTGTGACCATCTGGAATGGTCGCGCTTGCCCCGTCAAAAAGCGGGCGGCCTTCGACGGCATAGTTGATGTCTTCGATCCTTAACATGGGCCGCTCTTAGCAGAGCCGTGATGCCGCCGCCAGCGGCTTGCCATGTTCAATATCTACGCGATGTGCTAGCGCTGTCTCATTTGTTGTAACGAAACGGTTTTTTGGCATGCGAGCGGCCCAAACGCCCCCATCCCTGATCACGCTGATATTTGCCACGGCCCTATCTGTGTTGTCGTTGAACATGTTCCTGCCGTCACTGGCGAACATGAGCGCTGATTTTGAGGCAGAGTACGGCCTCGTGAACCTTTCGGTGGCTGGCTACCTCGCAGTTTCAGCGGTGCTTCAGTTGATCATGGGGCCACTGTCGGATCGTTATGGGCGAAGGCCAGTGTTGTTAATCTGCATGTCCATCTTCGTCTGCGCCTCGGTAGGTTGTGTTTTGGCCGAAACGATCTGGTTGTTCCTCGGGTTTCGCCTGATGCAGGCCGCAGTGGTGGCGGGGTCGGTTCTGTCCAGCGCTTCGATCCGCGATCGCTATCCGCCGAACGAAGCGGCCAGCAAACTGGGCTATGTGACGATGGCGATGGCTTTGGCGCCGATGTTGGGTCCGATGCTGGGCGGCGCGTTGGATATGCTATTCGGCTGGCGCGCTGGGTTCGTTTTGTATTCGCTGCTGGGCGCGGGGCTTTTGGTCTTGCTGTGGTTCGATATGGGGGAAACCAACACGAACCGGTCGTCTACATTCGCAGCACAGTTGCGCGAGTATCCACATCTGTTCCGCGCCCGCAGATTCTGGGGCTACGCCTTATGCGCAGCGTTTTCGATTGGCGGCTTTTTCAGCTTTATTACAGGCGCCCCCCTAGTGGCGGCCGCGTGGTTCGATCTGAGCCCCGCGATGCTGGGGCTTGGTATCGGGATCATTACCGGCGGCTTTATGGTTGGTAATTTCATCACGGGACGCATCGCCGCGCGCACGAGATTAACGACGATGATCCTGATCGGACGGATCGTTGCTTCGGCCGGACCGTTCTGTGGATTGCTTCTGTTTCTGGGCAACGCGGGTTCGGTCTGGGTGTTCTTCGGTTCGGCCATCTGCGTAGGATTTGGCAATGGATTGACCAATGCCAACGCATCGGCCGGGGTGATGTCGGTGCGGCCAAAACTGGCAGGCAGTGCGGCTGGTCTGGCTGGGGCAATGATCGTGGCGCTTGGCGCGGTGCTGACCTCGGCGACTGGTGCCCTCGTCAGTGCGGAAAATGGCCCATTCGTTGTGTTGTCGATGATGTGCGGCAGCAGCTTCGCGGGGTTGTTGGCTGTGCTCTATGTGCGTCGCGTTGACCGGTTGGACCCGTTGCCGGGCGCGATCTGATCGCTTGGCCATCATAGTGCTTTTCTTGACGCGCATACCGTGCTAGGCGGCGCGCGATGGATTTGGGCGCGAGCCTCGCGCCGAGCATTAAGGAGAGCCCGACATGGCACTGGAACGCACTTTCTCAATCATCAAGCCTGACGCAACCCGCCGCAACCTGACTGGCAAGATCAACGCCAAGTTTGAAGAAGCTGGCCTGCGCATCGTTGCGCAAAAACGCATCCACATGACCAAAGAACAAGCCGGCAAGTTCTACGAAGTCCACGCCGAGCGTCCGTTCTATGACGAGCTGTGTGAATTCATGTCGTCGGCTCCGGTCGTTGTTCAGGTTCTGGAAGGCGAAGGCGCCATTGCCAAGAACCGTGAAGTCATGGGCGCAACCAACCCCGCCGACGCAGCCGCAGGTACCATCCGCGCCGAGTTCGCTGAATCCGTTGGTGAGAACTCGGTCCACGGTTCGGACGCACCTGAGACCGCAGCGGTCGAGATCGCGTACTTCTTCTCGGGCATCGAACTGGTCGGCTAATACGTCGCCTAGTAAGATTGAAAGGCCGCCTTCGGTTCTCGGGGGCGGCTTTTTCTATTCGGACTTCAGGTCGTCCGCTGAGACGCGGACTCCGATCGCATCAAGGTCCAGGATCATCTGGGTTTCAGGCGCAGTCTCAATGCTGGCCTTGATTGCATCAAATCGTTGACGCAGCGCTTTTTTCTCGTCGCCCTTGCAATCGTTCCAAGGACGTCCTTGCAGGCCCATGACCAACACGTAGTAGCCGATGAAATGTGGGCGTGACCCAGACCTAAGCAACTTAGCATAAGCCGCATCTGCGCCGATCTCACGCAATTCCTGCGCCGAGTGAATACCCGCGCGAGCGCAGGCTTGCTCGTAAGCGGGTCCAAGATTTCGGATAGAAGAAACCGGGTCAGTCATGCTTGTGTCTTAGCGATGCTAGCCAATGCTGTCATCAGATAGTTCAGGTGTCGTTTATCACTCTCTTTATCATGGCCATACGGTGGATTGATTTACTTGATTTTGTCGGAAGGCGGCGATCTGATGACCTTATGCTGTCATTAATACCCAAAACCTGGGAAGCCCGGGAACAAAGCGCAAAGCACGTGAAAAACCTGCCCTTGCGACGGGGCAGTAAGACGCATTTGTTTTGCGGGAAGTGCGCGATACGAAGCCCGGCTACCGTTGATAGCTTTGTGATCGGCTTGTCCTCGGCGGTGCCGATGGAAAGATCACGATGAAAGGAAAGGACACCGTTTTTTTCCTGCCGGAGCGGTTTGAACCGAACCGGTTATCGAAGTCTCTCAAAAATCTCACACTCAAGGTTGAGCCAGCCGCAGCGGAACAGACCTTTGATGTGCTTGATTGTCACGATCAGTCGATCAGAGCGTCTGGAGACTTCTTGATCCAGTCAGGCGGGGCGCTGCGCATTTTCCAAGGGCGCGGCGGCACTGCTTTGCAGAGAACAACCGGAAAAGAGAAATTTGTACAGGATTTCCCAGATGGTTCAGTCAAAGCCGCCTTGAAGACGTTCCCAAGGTTGCGTGCGCTGACCAGCGTGGGGAAGGGAACACTCCAGACCCAAAGGTTTGTGGTTTTGGATGACCAGCTCAAGACGCAGGTACGCGGCGCTGTGCTGTCTTTTGGGGCAGGCGACCACCGCGCGAATGTCGTGATCGTCCATAAGATGAAAGGCTACGATCGCGCTTTCAAGGCAGTTTGCAAGACTTTGGGCACGCTGACATCGGAGGCAAGCGAGGCGGAGACTCTGTTCGGCGCGCTGTACCCCGGCATGGTTCCATATAAGGCTAAGCCAGAGATTTCGCTGGGCAAGACTGAGCCGTCAATAGAAGTGGCAACGGATATCATTCGGACTTTCTTAGCTGTTGCGCGCCAGAACGAGGCTGGCGTGATTGCTGACATCGATACCGAGTATCTGCACGACTATCGCGTATCCTTGCGGCGCGTCCGCTCGGTGTTGAGCCTTTTCAAGGGTGTGTTTTCAAGCGAACAAACGATTGCACTGAAACACACCTTTTCAGACCTTATGGCCCCCACGGGCCGGGTTCGCGATCTTGACGTATACTTGCTAGATAAAGGTATATATTTCAACCTAATACCGCCCAAAATTCATTTAGGTGCAGAGGCGATGTTCCACCAGTTTGAGCAAGAGCGTTCGCAAGCCTTCAACGCTCTGTCACGGCGTTTCAAGTCCGTTGCTTATGACCGTCAGATGAAAGAGCTGACCGCCCTTTTTGCGAACGTTGGAAATCTTGAACCCGGTCCGAACGCAACCCGAGAAGCCTATGGGTACGCCTGCGCCCTGATTTGGAAACGCTACCGGAAAGTTTGCAAATTGGCGCGGCAAATCACGTCGGATACCCCGGACGGATTGGTGCATGACTTGCGGATAGACTGCAAGAAGCTGCGGTATCTGATGGAGTTCTTTGGCCCTCTTTTCGACGCGCGGGATTTCAAGACAATCATCAAGCCGTTGAAAAAGCTGCAAGATAGTCTTGGAGTATTCAATGACTGCTCGGTCCAGCAAGAGGCGCTTTTGGAGTTTGTTGCGCGGCAAAGCAACTCTCAGAAACGTGCAAACGCACAGCTTGCCATGTCCGTCGGCGGGTTGGTTGCCGTGTTGGATCAACGGCAGAAATCAGAACGAGACCGCATCATCGCAAAATTCCGGCATTTCGACAGCCCGAACATCAGACACCTGTTTCGCAACCTGTTTCACCACAAGGAGGACTAGGGATTGAAGATCATAGCCTGTTACAGCAACAAGGGCGGCGTTGGCAAAACAGCGACTGCGGTCAATCTGGCCTATGCCTACGCGATGGCTGGGAAAACTGTTCTTCTGTGTGATCTGGATCCTCAGGGGGCGTCAGGGTTCTACCTGCGGATTAAACCCTCGAAAAAGTTGACGGATTCTCGTTTCTTCGAGGATGTAGAGCGCTTTGTTAAATCCATCCGGGCAAGTGATTTTGAGGGGCTGGATGTTTTACCGGCGAACATGACCTTTCGCGACTTTGATGTGTTTCTGTCTCGCATGCGCAATAAGAGATCGCGGTTGAAGAAAGCTCTGGTCGCGGCAGGCAGCGACTATGACGTGATCATTTTGGACTGCCCGCCGAATTTTTCGACTCTGTCCGAGAACATATTCAAGGCCGCAGACCAGATCGTCGTACCTGTTATTCCGACGACACTGTCCGAACGGACCTTCGACCAACTGGTGAGTTTCTTTGATCAGAAAGGTCTGCCAAAGAAAAAGCTGCGCTCCTTTTTCTCGATGGTGCAACGCCGAAAGACATTGCATGTGGAAACGATGATAGTGATGCGAAAACTGTATCGAAAGCGGTTCCTGCAGGCGTCGGTCCCGTTTGCGGCTGATATCGAACGGATGGGGCAGAACAGGGCGCCCGTCAGCATCTTTGCCGGTCAGAGCGCGGCCAGTGCCGCGTATATCGCGCTCTATGATGAGTTGGAAAACGGAGTGGTTTCAGACAAATGAGTACCGAAATCGAACGCAAGTTCCTTGTGGCTGACCTGCCGGATCTAAGTCGCGCGGACAAAGCCGTCGTTCGGCAGGGCTATCTGACATCGCCCGACGACTCGGCCGAGTTGCGTCTGAGGCAAAAGAACGATCGGTATTACCTGACCCTCAAGGGCGGTGGCGCAATGGTTCGGGTCGAGCGTGAGGCGGAAATTTCGGCAGAGCAGTTTGAAACCTTCTGGCCTGAAACCGAAGGACGCCGGGTCGAGAAAGAGCGTTTTACCGGCGTGCTTTCCGACGGACGTGTGTTTGAGCTGGACGTGTTTCAGGGGGATCTTGCCCCGCTGCAACTGGTCGAGGTCGAGTTTTCGACCGAGGCCGAGGCGCTTGCCTTTACACCCCCGGATTGGTTCGGCGCGGATGTGACGTCGGACCACCGGTACAAGAACAGGACAATGGCGACTAGTGGCGTCCCAGCTTGATGGTCGCTTGCAGGCCGGGATTGCAGTTTCTGGCCATGAAAGCGCCACCATGCATATGTGAGATCGCAGCAACCAGCGCCAGTCCAAGCCCCGCGTTTCGTTCGGTTCGCGCAGGATCAAGCGTGACAAAGGGTACTTGAAGGCGGGGCAGGTCTTCGTCTGGAACGCCGGGGCCGTGATCGCGGACACTCATACAGGCAAACGGACCATCCTCGGAAATCGTGATGTCTATGGACGTGTCTTCGGGCGCATAGCGCAAGGCATTTTCCAACAGGTTTGACAACGCTTGCGACAACAAGGGGCGGTGACCCTGTATCGGCTTTGCCTCTCCGTTGACAGTGATCTGAACACCTTGATCCGAGGCCACGGGTTCATACAGTTCAACAACATCACCAACCAGTTGTTGCAGATCAACGGTTTCAAATTGTTCGCGCCCCACTCCGGCCTCGGCACGTGAGATGTCAGTAAGCTGGCCCAACACCCTGAGAACATGATCAATTTCCGCTGTGGCCCGTGCCACATCAATCTCTCGATCCAGATCCGTTTTGCTTGGGTCTGACAGGGTCTCCACTCTCTGGCGCAGACGCGACAGAGGGGATCTGAGGTCATGCGCGATCGAATTTGAAGTTGTGCGCAGGTTGCTGATCAGTTCCTCGATCCGGTCCAACATGGTGTTGAGCGTTCGGGCCACCTGATCAAACTCATCACCTGTTCCGCGCAAGGGCATTCGTCGGGACAAGTCGCCGGACACAATATTCTCGGCAGTGCTGGCTATGTCCGACAGGCGAGAAAACACGAGCCTTGTGAACAACCAGCCTGTCAAAACACTAAGCGCAAGGGCAATCGCCAACGCGATGCCCACCGAACGCAAGAGAACCCGGTCAAATTGTTGCCGCGCTAGGGCGTCCCGACCGACCAGCAGACGTTCGCCACCCGGTAAGCGGATGGAGGCGGCGGAAATGGGAACCAATTCGTCATTGTCGGCTCGGCGAAGCTCCAGATCGACCCATCCGCTGCCGGCGGTGACGTCAGCAGGCCATTGTTTGAGGTTGCCTGCAAGTTTCGCGCCGAAGCGATCGGTTAATAGGTACAGCGCGTCCCGCTCGGACGCAGAGGGCAGGCGTCGTTCGATGGCCGTCAACAAACCGATAAGGCCGCGCCTTTCGTATTCGTCGGCCAACCCGGTTAGTTCGGCCGATACGACCGATCGTGTTTCACCTTCGATACTGCGGTTCGCCGTGACATAGACCAAAGCCAGCACCGTCGCGGTCAGCAAAGTGCTGAGGACCATGCTGGCGAAAACCAATCTCGTTCGGGAATTATTGAAGGAGAGTTGAAGGTTATCCATCAGAGATCATGTAGCCGGCACCCCGGACGGTTTCAATCAAAGGCGGTCCGCCACCTTCATCCAGTTGACGCCGCAATTTTGAGATATGGACGTCAACCACGTTCGTATTCGGGTCGAAATGGTAATCCCAAACACCTTCGAGCAGCATCGTGCGCGATACCACGCGGTTCTTTCTGCGCAGAAAATACTCAAGGATCTGGAACTCACGAGGGGTCAACGAAACTTCGTGTCCGTCGCGTGTGACTTTGCGGGTCAGCAGGTCCATCTCAAGGTCGCGGCAGGTCAAGGTCGCGTTTTCTTCGGATTCCTGAGGGCGCCGCAACAAGGCTTCAATACGTGCGTGTAACTCTTGGAAAGAAAACGGTTTTACAAGGTAGTCATCAGCGCCCGAGCGCAGCCCCTTGACCCGCTCATCGACCGCGCTCATTGCTGTGAGCATCAGGACGGGGGTCTTCAGGCCCGCAGCCCGAAGGGAACGGATCAGGGACAACCCGTCCAGCCCCGGCAGCATCCGGTCCAGCACAATGGCGTCAAAGCCGCCGTCGGTGGCATGATACAGACCTTCACGGCCATCCGCGGCCTGTTCGACCACATAGCCTTCTTCGCCAAACCCTTTGGCGATGAACTCGCGGGTGTCTTCATCGTCTTCAACGATCAGCAGGCGACGGCTCATGATCCGGATTCCTTTCTACTGGTATTTATACACAAAATTTCGGGTAAAGCACTGGTTTTAGGGAAAGAACGTGCCGGGTGCGTCGTTGCGCACCCGGCAGTCCCGGCGGATAGCGGACAATTCAATCCACCGGGGAGGCGCACGCCAGATTCTCCCCATCACGTGGCGCGCGCGGGTGTCAGATCAGGCGATTTCCACCGCAACGAAGATCTGGTTGCCGCCCCGATTGATCAGAACCAGCGCGGGATCGGTCTTTTCGCTGTCCAGCGCGGCCTTCAGCGCGTCCGGCGTGATGGTTTCCTGCCCGCCGAGCTTCACGATCACGTCGCCACGCTGGAGACCTGCCTTGGCCGCCGGGCTTTCGGGCGCAAGATCGGTCACGACCACGCCGTTAACGTTTTTACCAACTCCCATCTCGGCACGGGTCGTGTCGGTGAGCGGCGCAACGGTAGCGCCCAGGGCGGTACCCGATACAGTTTCGTCTACGGACTTATCAATCTCGGCCGAGGCGCTTTCGTGCTGTCCAATGGTCAGCTCAACCTGCTGTTCCTTCCCGTCGCGCAGAACTGTCAGAGTGCTGTCGGTGCCCACTTTGGTGGTGCCGACCAACAGGGGCAGGTCGCTGCTTGAATCGACGGGCTCATCGTTGAAGGTCAGGATGATGTCGCCCTGTTCCAGAACGCCTTGCGCAGGGCTGCCATCGACGACATCCGAAATCAGCGCGCCAGTCGAAGCGTCAATACCCATTGCTGCCGCAATTTCCGGGCTGACATTCTGGATCGAAACACCCAGCCAACCACGGCTGACCTGACCGTCATCACGCAGGTCGGCCGCGATGTGCTCTACGATGTTCGAGGTAACGGCAAAGCCCAGACCAACCGAGCCGCCGCTGGGAGAGTAGATCGCCGAATTCACGCCAACAACCTCGCCCTGCATGTTGAACAGAGGGCCGCCAGAATTGCCCTTGTTGATTGCCGCATCGGTCTGGATGAATTCAGCATACGGTCCTTGCGAAATGTTGCGGCCCTTGGCCGATACAATCCCGGTTGTCACGGTCGAGCTAAGGCCGAATGGGTTGCCGATGGCTACGACATCTTCGCCAACTCTGATTACGTCGCTATCGCCCAGTTCAACGGCCTGCAGAACGTCTCCTGTATCGATTTTCAGAACGGCGATATCGGTCAGCGGGTCGGTGCCGATAACTTCTGCATCATAGGTGCGGTCATCGTTCAGACGAACGGTCACGCTGGAGGCATTGTCGACAACGTGGTGGTTCGTGACGATATAGCCGGCCTCATCCAGGACGAACCCTGATCCCAGCCCCTGTGCCGGGCCACGCTGCGGGGCGTTAAAGCCTTCGGGGGTGCCGAAGCGTTTGAAGAATTCACCGAACGGATGGCTTTCAAAGTCAAAGTCCTGCCCTTGCGCTGGCATCGGACGCGCGTCTTGTTCCGCTATGATGGTCACGACTGACGGTGACACGCTCTCGACTAGATCAGCCAGCGCTTCGTCCGCCTGTGAGGGAATGGCGGTGCTTGCCAGCAACGCAGCGCTCAGCGCGCTGACGCCGACCCAACTGGTCGTGCGCGGGATAAGAAGAGAGGATTTACGGATGCTCATTTTTGTCTCCTGTTTGTCTCACGCGATTGCGGCCGCGCGTTAAAACAGCAGATGCAGCATCAGTCTTTGTCTTTCCTGTGAGAAAAGTTAAGAAAACTTAATTTAGCCACAAAGCGTTCTTCCAATGTGCCGGTCGGACAGAGCGATGTGTTTTGAATCGCCGAATCAACGATGCGAATCGGCAAATTGTTGCCGATCCAAATGCCAAATTGCGAAAAGGGCCGGATTGAAACAGTTTTGTTAACAAAAGAACGGCCATTTGGGGCAGTTGGTTTTCTCTCTCTTTTGGGTTGTGGATCGCGTGGCAGCAATTCTCTCAATCCCGCGAACAACCCTGCGGCAAATAAATGAAACAGCGTATAAGCATGATCAAATAGCCTAAAATACTCAAAAAACACTCGCACGGCGCTCTATCTAGGATTGTTTTTCGCGTTGTGGCATGTTGCGTAAAAACCATTCTGATACGTCGAAAATTAACCGTATGCCCTAGTTTTGCGTTGTTTGGGTCGGACGGATCGGTGACGATGAATTTGCCCAAGCGAGGGGAGCCAAAGGCACTAGGGGGTGCCGATGGCTTGTCACAGTCACTGGAAGCGCTGAGCGGCATGTTAACGAGGGGGTCTTGTTTAGGTTCGGCGGCGGAATAGCCAGCGTGCTTCATTGCACAAATGGCCGCGCTTTCAGGATTGATGAAAAGTGGTAGTCCTGTTTTGGGCACCGGCCCGGTCTGAAAAGACCGGGCCGCGTTCGTTTCAGGTGTCCCGTTTTTGCCGCCACGCATCCCAGTCTTGAGGCGTGTCCAGATCGAGAAGCGCGTTCTGTTTCGGCAAAGCTTCCATGTGAACTTTGTCGGCATGGGCACGCACAACGGATTGCGCGCCTTCGTCACCTTTCAGGCGGCCTAGTTCATTAAAAAGCTGCCTGTCAAAAATAACGGGGTGGCCGGGTTTGCCCTGATCGGTCGCTCCACGCCAAATCAGGTGACCGGGATGGCGACGGACAGCGTTGATAACGGTGCTTAGGTCATCCGATGTAATGTCCGGCAAATCGGCCAATAGGATCATCACGCCGTTGGCCTCGGTCGGGACATGAGCCAACGCGCCGCGCAAGCTGGCGTTCATTCCTTCGGCCGTGTCTACAATTTCGATCCTTTGCAGGTCCAGCCCGTCCAGCGCGTCGTATCTGGCATGCGGTTTGGGCGGCAGCGCGACGATAACAGGCCCGGCCTTCATCGCGATCCGAGCCGAACGCCGCAACAACGGTATCCCGTCGACGTCCTGCAACAATTTGTCCTTGCCTTCCATGCGACTGGATTGCCCTGCGGCCAGAAGGATAATGGGTAACGGAATCATGGCGCTACAATGCCGGTGGATTGGCCCCAAGTCATCCCCGCATGCGCGAACTGTCTGCGTCGAACAGCGGTTGCGAGATCACCCGAGCCTTGCGAAGCTGGCCGAGGATTTCGATCTCAACTTCCAACCCTGCTTCCGCTCTGGAGACGGGTAGAAAGCCCAGTGCCACGGATTTCTTCGCGAAATGAGAGTACCCGCCCGAGGTGCAAAAGCCGACGACTTTGCCTTCCAGCCAGATTGGTTCATATGCGTTTACATCCGCGTCGTCAGCGTCAACTTCAAACGCGACCAGTTTACGGGTTGGACCTTCGCTGCGTTCCAGCTCGGCAGCCGCGCGACCGATGAAATCAACATTCTTTGAGAAGGAAATAAAGCGATGCAGCCCCGTCTCGGCAGCCGTATAATCTGGTGAGAATTCACGCATCCAGGACCCAAAGAACTTGTCCAGCCGCAGGCTCATCATGGCGCGCATTCCAAAAGGCACCATGCCGTGAGGCAGCCCGGCCTGCCATAAAGTCCACCAGAGTTGTCTTTGCGCCATCGGATCGCAATAGATTTCAAACCCCAAGTCTCCGGTATAGCTGACCCGTTGAACGATGCAGTCGGTCATGCCGATTGTCATGCGTCGGACATCCAAAAAACCAAGGGTCGCGATGTCGTCGCGCGTGCAAGCCGTCAACACCTCAGCAGCCTTGGGGCCCGCGATCTGAAACCCGTTCAGACGGTCACTGACATTTTCGATGTTCACGCCGTCGGTTTTGTTTTGCAGGAACCACCTCATGTGGAAGGCTTGGCTGCCGTAGGAGGCGGTGAGCTGGAACTCAGTCTCGCCAAGGCATGAAATGGTAAAGTCACCAATCAGTTTGCCCTTGGGCGACAGCATGGGACTCAGCGATAATCGTCCAGGTTGTGGAATTCGACCCGCCATGACTTTGTCCAGCCACGCCCGAGCGCCGGTGCCGGTGATGCGGTATTTTCCGAAGTTGTGCACCTCGTTGATACCTACGCCATTGCGGACAGCGTTGACCTCGCGACCCGTCGCTGAAAACGCATCCGAGCGTCGGAAGGAAGGCGTTTCATATCCCGGTTCATCACCCTGGGCGAAATAGTTCGGCACCTCCAGCCCGTATTGCTGACCCCAGACCGCGCCAAGATCGCTGAAGATGTCGTACATCGGCGTGGTTCGGTTCGGGCGCGCGGCGGGTAGCTCTTCGTTCGGGTAGGCGACGCTAAAGCGTTTCTGGTAGTTCTCGATTACCTTGGGGCGAGTGTAGCCGGGGCTGATCCAGTCGCCGAACCGGGCCACGTCCATGGCAAAGACATCGCGTTCGGGTTCGCCTTCGATCATCCACTGGGCCAGCGTCAGGCCAACGCCGCCGCCCTGACTGAACCCGGCCATCACGCCGCAGGCCGACCAGTAGTTGCGCAGCCCCGGCACAGGCCCGACCAGAGGGTTCCCGTCCGGCGCAAAGGTGAACGGCCCGTGGATCACCGATTTCACTCCGGCCTCGGCCAGAACAGGAAAGCGGCGATAGGCGAATTCGATACTGTCGGTGATCTTGTCATAGTCGTCGGGCAACAGCTCGTGCCCGAATTCCCATGGCGTTCCGTCCACGGCCCAAGGTTTGCAGGGTTGTTCATAAAACCCGATGCACAGGCCGCGGCCTTCCTGCCTCAGATAGCTTTCCCCGGCGGGGTCCATCACATGCGGATGCTCGCCGCCCGCATCAATGATGGCTTCGATCTGAGGGATCGAGTCGGTTACCAGGTACTGATGCTCCATCGGGTGCAGCGGGAAATATACGCCTGCCATGGCGCCGACTTCGCGCGCCCAAAGACCACCGGCGTTGACCACATGCTCGGCATGAATGGTGCCTTTTTCAGTGACCACGTCCCAAGTACCGTCCCGCCGTTGAAGCGTTTCGTGCACCATGCAATGGGTTTCGATCGTCGCCCCGCCCATGCGGGCAGCCTTGGCATAGGCATGTGTTGTACCGGACGGGTCCAAGTGGCCGTCCAGCGGGTCATAGAGCGCGCCGATTATCCCATCCGTGTTGGTGATCGGGGCAATTTTCCTGATCTCCTCCGGGCCGACGATCTCGGTCTCAAGACCCATGAAACGATGCTTGGCACGCTCGGCCAGCAGCATGTCGAACCGGTCCTGATTGTCGGCCAACGTCACGCCGCCCACATGGTGCAGGCCGCAGGACATGCCGGTGATCTCTTCCAGTTCCTTGTACAGTCGGATCGTATAGCCTTGCAGGGCGGCCATATTAGTGTCGCCGTTGAGCGTGTGAAAACCGCCTGCCGCATGCCACGTGGACCCGCTGGTCAGCTCGGACCGCTCGAGCAACATGACATCCGACCATCCCAGCTTGGTCAGGTGATACAGGACCGAGCATCCGACAACACCACCCCCAATGACTGCCACTTGTGTTGTCGTTTTCACGTTGCTGCCTCCATCCGGTTTCGGCCCGAGCCTGCAAGCGCAGGCTGGGGTTTACTGTTCCGTTCCCGACATGGTGTGTCGCAGGTCGCGTGTCAGAGAGGGCGGATCTTCAACTCGGTGATCCGGTTCCCCTCGCGCGCGGTGACTTCAAAGCGGAAGCCGTGGAACGAGAAAACCTGACCCGTGACCGGGATCATCTGCGCCTCGTGTATGACCAGACCTGCGACGGTATTGGCTTCTTCGTCGGGCAGGGACCATTCCATCGCGCGGTTCACGTCGCGGATTGTCATCGCGCCCTCGACCAAAAACTGACCGTCCTCGGTTCGTGTAACTGGGACATCCTCATCAAGATCGAATTCGTCGGCGATTTCACCCACGATTTCTTCAAGGATATCTTCCAGCGTGATCAGACCACGTAGTGAGCCATATTCATCCACGACCAGCGCAAAATGGCTGTGCATGCGCAGGAATTCCCGCATCTGGTCGTCCAGAGTCGTTGTTTCGGGAACGAAATAGGGGTCGTTGGCGACCTTTGAGATATCGAACGCTTTCAGGCGGTTTGGATCACCTTCGCTGCTGCCGGCATGCGCATACATGGCGCGGAACAAGTCCTTGGCATGTACGACGCCCACGATGTTTTCGGGCTCATCCCGGAAAACGGGCAGGCGGGTATGTGGGCTTTTCAGGCATTGCTGCAGGATGGCCTCGGGCGCGTCGTCCGCGTCGATCATCTCGATATTCGAGCGGTGCAACATGATTTCTTCCACCGTCCGATCACCAAGGTCCAACGCGCCCAAAATGCGGTCGCGGTCTTCTTTTTCGACAACGCCTTCGGAATGGCCCAACTGTAGCGCGCCAGCAATTTCCTCTCGTACTGCAAGAATGTTGCTGTCGGGGTCGATCTGCACCCCAAACAGGCGCAGAACTCCGCGCACCAGCAAACGCACCGCTGCAACCACCGGCGAAAACACGGTCACGACAACGCTGATCAACGGGGCCACGGCAGAGGCCGCTTTTTCCGCGTTGGTGATGGCGTAGGTCTTGGGCAGAACTTCGGCAAAGATCAGAACCAGAAGGGTCATGACCAGCGTCGCCAAGGCGACGCCGCTTTCGCCAAAGAGACGGGTAAACAACGCGGTGGCCAAAGACGCCGCAAGGATGTTCACCAAATTATTGCCCAGCAGGACCGAGCCGATCAGACGTTCGTTGTCATCGGTGATATCCAGCGCTTTTTGCGCTCCGCGTGACCCCTTGTCGGCCTGCGCCCGCAGCTTGCCGCGCGATGAGGCGGTCAATGCCGTTTCGGAACCCGAGAAAAAGCCCGATAGGACGAGCAAAAGCAGAATGGCGCCGGTCGTAAACCAGAATGCGCCGTCGATCAGAGAAGAAGAGGGTTCCATCGGTCCTTGGTTGTTCGTGTTGCTGCAATGGTTATGGGGGCGCGGCCCCTGCGGATCAAGGGGTTAGCCCTTGTCGCCGGGGTCTTTGGCAAGCGGGTGATGCTCTAACACCAGTTCGGCCAGCCGTTCGTCCAGCACATGAGTATAGATTTCCGTCGTCGCAACATCTGCGTGGCCAAGCAAGGTCTGGATTGAGCGCAAATCTGCGCCATTGGCCAGCAAATGCGTCGCAAAGGCATGGCGCAATGTGTGCGGCGTGACTTTTTCGGGCGAGACTCCACCCTGAACGGCAAGGTCTTTGACCAATTGGAAGAACATATGCCGCGTCAGGTGCCCAGACTTGCCGCGTGAGGGAAACAGGAACTTAGAGCGCTGACCACCATCCGCGACTTGCCGGTCTTCGACTTCGTCCCGAATACCCAACCACACAGCAAGCGCCTCGCGCGCTGGCGGAGACAGCGGAACCATCCGTTCCTTGCCGCCTTTTCCCAGCACCAGCAACATACGCGGATCTCCTCGCGTTGAGGAAACCGGCAGAGAAACCAGCTCGGTCACGCGCATCCCGGTGGCGTATAACAGCTCCATCAAGCACGTGTTGCGCACACGATCTGCCTTGGTCCGCCCGGTTTCACGCGCTGCTTGCAGCAGCCGGTCGACCTCGGGCACATCCAAAGTCTTTGGCAGGCGTTTCTGGCGCCCCGGACCTTTGATCTGGATTGCTGGGTTGGCCTCACACCAGCCTTCCTCGAACGCAAATCGGTAAATCTGCTTGATCGCTGAAAGCCTGCGCGCACGGGTGGACTGGGAAAGCCCCTGCGCGTCACAGTCGATCAAGTAGCTCTCGATCTGGTCGCGACTTACATCTGCAAAGCCGGTTTTTCGTCGATCCAGCCAATCGGAAAAGTCCTTTAGGTCCCTGCCATATGCCAGCAGCGTATTCGTGGCTGCACCCAACTCGGCCGCTTGTGCTTGCAGAAACGTGGAAATCCAAAGCTCCTGAGTGGCGGGGGCGGTCATGATCAGGTGCCCTGCAGGATCAGCAGGTTCAACGCAGCGCGGCGCGCGGTGTCCTCAAGCCCGACACGGCGCAACGTTGCAATGGCCGCTGTCAGATCGACAAGGTTCCCGCGTGAGCCGTGTGCAAAAAGCTCCATCGTCTCAAGGATCGCTTCGCCCAACTGGTCATTAGACAGCAGGGCGTTGATATCCGAAGGCACTGGCGCAGCCCAAGCAAACCCTTCAGCCACCGCATCCGCTAACGGAGAGGGGGACGGGGCACGGCCGGGGTCACCTTGCGCCAGCGCTGCCAGAAACTGACTTTCCTCTGACTGATCGGGGGCGGACAGGGCCGCAGTTTCGTATAGGTCTGACAACAGCAATACCCGCCACCGCAGTTGCTCGACCGCTGGGTCATCCAATGTCACCTGCGACAACTGCCCTGCGAACAATTCGGCAAAAGGCACCTCAAGCCCGACGCTGCGCATTTGGTCCCACACGATGGGCAATGCTGTTGCAATGGCACTCGGGTCGCCCGAGTTCAGCGCGGTTTCAAATCGTTGAACGGCTGTAACCCTGTCCCAAACGGCACCCGAGGCAGCCGGGGACCGTTCTGTATAAAGGCCCAGCAACTGGTTCGGTGTCAGAGCACCCACACGTGTCAGACGCTCGGCCGCTTCGATCTGGGCTTTCCAGCCCGCCACATCGCGCAGGTCAGCGTTTGCAAAGACCCGAGGCAGCGGGGTCGAGGGCAAACGCTCGCCAATGGCCTCGAACAGGCGAAAATTCAGCGGGTCAGGGTTTTCCGGCTGCGGCAGGTATTCGGCGTCTTCAAACAGTTCAGGGCTGAGAAACCGATCAAGGACATCAAGATCCTCGGGCGGCAGGACTTCTAGCGCGTGCGCAGCTTCCAGGGTGAGCGCGGCAGAGGGCCAATCCCCCCGGCGCGCTTTACAGAAAATCTGCGCGGCGTAGTCCTGTGACAAGTGAGGCTGGGCAATCAATGCGGTGCAGCTTCGGTCTTCGTCACCGGTCAGCAGGGTGGCGTCGAACCAGCGTTTGAACCGCTCGCGGCTGTCTGTCGGGCCTGCAAGCTGTACCAGAGACTGAGCCGGATCAGCCGCCCCAAGCTGCATCAGCCTGTCCAATCGTGCCAGCAAAAGCGTTTCTTCGGCCTCAGGCCCGGACGGCGCGCGCGCCTCGGACAACAGCAAGGTAAACAGAAGGCGCTGCATGGCCGGGTTGTACTTGACCGGGACTCGGGCAATCAATTCCGCCAGACGGTCCGTATCGCTGTTCTGCCAAAGGCCGATAGGCAGACCGGTTACGTTCGACGATACAAGGCCCAAGGGTTGCGACAGCGTCTCTAGCCGCGTGACCTCAACTTCTGGCCCAAGACCTGTCTGGGTAACAGGCGGCTCAAGCAAAACTGTACCGGGCAGGTTTTCGGGCGGCTCGCTTAACCACTCAATAACGGAAAGAGGTTCCTGCTGCGCCTGTACCGAAGTAGCAAGAAACAGCGCAGCAACTGCGGCCTTATTCGACATTCAGGATTACCGGCTCTCGTATCTCTTGCTGTGGGGCAGAAAAGTCCGCGCCAAAGATCGGACCCAGATAGGCATAGCCCACCAGCCCGATGAAACACAGGCAAACCAGATATATCAGGAACTTGATCAGACGACCCATTGCTCAACGCTGCCTCAATTTTGTGTTTTGACCAAGTTATAACTGGCATTTTTCTTAAGATCACGTCATTCACGGTGAAATGAGCGAAATTAAGCATAACACCGCGACGTCCGAACCCATTCAGAGCTTCAAACTGCACAAAACGGTGGTTTTGGTCGGCATGATGGGGGCTGGAAAGACTGCTGTGGGTCGTGCCCTGGCCGCAAAGCTTGGCGTTCCATTCCTCGATAGCGATGCCGAGATCGAATCGGCGGCGAATATGACCATACCGGAAATCTTTGAACGTGACGGTGAGCCTTTCTTCCGCGCGAAGGAAAGTCAGGTCATCGGGCGGCTTTTGGACGAGGAAAAGGGTATCTTGTCCACCGGAGGGGGCGCGTTTCTAGCCGGTCAGAATCGCCAGATTATTACCGAGCGTGGGGTTTCGGTCTGGTTAAAGGCCGACCTGAACGTGCTGTGGAACCGGGTCAAGCACAAGGACACGCGGCCTTTGCTGCGCACGGATGACCCTCATGCGACGTTGCGCGCCTTGTACGAGGAACGTGTGCCGGTCTATTCGCAGGCCGACCTCGCCGTGACTTCTGATGGTGAGACGTCGATTGAAAATATGGTGGACAGGGTCGTCGATGCTTTGACGACGCGCCCGGATGTTTTGGAACGGAAATAATGCACCAAACCGTACATGTTGAGCTGGGTGAGCGATCCTACGATGTAGAGATCGGGCCTGATTTACTGAGCCAGTCAGGAGTGATGATCGCGCCATTGCTCAGCCGTCCCAAGGTTGCGGTCTTGACGGACGAAAACGTGGCAGCGTTGCATCTGGACGCGCTGCGCGAAGGTCTGGCTGCTGCGGGGATCGAGATGTCGGCGCTGGCTCTGCCCGCCGGAGAAGCCACCAAAAGCTGGCCGCATTTTGAGCGCGCGGTCGAATGGTTGCTGGCCGAAAAAGTCGAACGCCGCGATGTTGTCGTGGCCCTTGGGGGTGGCGTCATCGGTGATCTGGCAGGCTTTGCCGCCGCTGTGTTGCGGCGCGGTGTGCGGTTCGTGCAGATCCCGACCTCGTTGCTGGCACAGGTGGACAGTTCAGTCGGAGGGAAAACGGGGATCAACGCGCCGCAGGGGAAAAACCTGATCGGGGCGTTTCATCAACCGTCGCTGGTTCTGGCCGACACCTCGGTCTTGGGCACAATGACTCAGAGGGATTTCCTGTCAGGCTATGGCGAGGTCGTTAAATACGGTCTTCTGGGCGATGCCGAGTTCTTTGAGTGGCTTGAGGCCAACGGGACCGAAGTGTCGGGTGGCGACATGGCCGCGCGCGTCCGGGCCGTGACGCGATCGGTCCAGATGAAAGCCGATATCGTGGCGCGAGACGAAACCGAACAGGGCGATCGCGCCTTGCTGAACCTTGGCCACACCTTCTGTCATGCGTTGGAGGCTGCAACCGGCTATTCGGATCGCTTGCTGCACGGCGAGGGTGTAGCCATTGGTTGCGCGCTTGCGTTTGAGCTGTCGTCGCGCCTTGGCTTGTGCGCGCAGGAAGACCCCAGCCGCGTTCGCGCGCACCTGCGTCAGATGGGCATGAAGACCGATCTTGCCGACATTCCGGGTGATCTTCCGGGGGCAGAGGCGTTGGTCGATCTGATGGCGCAAGACAAAAAGGTCATAGACGGTCAGTTGCGTTTCATTTTGGCACGAGGAATCGGGCAGGCATTCGTAACTTCGGATGTCCCGCGTGAAGCCGTCTTGTCGGTGCTCGAGGACGCTCTGGCCGTCGCTTGATTAGCGCCCTCGGATGACCATCAACTCACCGATGTTTTCGCGCGTAATGTAGCCCACCATGTGACCGGCCTTGGTACAAACCGCTATGGCGGGCGCGCCCTTGTGCAGACCTTCCAGAACAGTCTCCAACCCGCTGGTGAGTTCAACCTGTGGAATATCGGCCTCCATTATGGATGTGGCGGGGTCTGATCGCGGAGTTTCCGCGGCCAGGGCCGCAAACAGACGATTGCGGGTAACGAAACCCCTGAGCGTTCCGTCTGTGTCCAACACCGGAAACTCATGCTGCGTGGTGTGTATGACGGCTTGGGCCGCCGTCGCCAAGGTGTCCGAAGGCGACAGCGACTGGTATTCGGTGATCATCGCATCGCGCGTCATAACCTGCCGCGCGACAGATCGCATGGCCACGTCCTGACTTTCCGCATTGGCTGCAACGAAGACAAATACGGCGATCAGGACCAGCAGCGGATTGCCCATGCTGAGACCAAGAAAGCCGAAACCCACAGCGACCGCTTGCCCGGCAAGCGCCGCGACCCGAGTTGCCTTGACGCGATCCATTTTAAGGCAAAGCAAGGCGCGGAATACCCGTCCGCCGTCCATCGGAAAGGCGGGTATCATGTTAAAGGCAGCCAACAGGAGATTGACATAGGCCAGCCGGTTCAGAAGACCGGGGGCTGTGCTGTCGATCTGCGCCATCGTCTCGAAAGGCATCCCGGCCCCGAAAGCGATCAGAATGATCCAGATGACGATGTTTACAGCGGGGCCAGCAAGGGCGACCCAGACTTCCTGTATCGGGTTTTCCGGCATTCTCTCTAGCCGGGCCAGCCCGCCAATGGGCAGCAGGGTTATGTCAGGTGTCTTAATCCCGAAACGCCGGGCCATAAGCGCATGGCCGAATTCATGGGCCACAACACAGGCAAACAGCGCGAGTACGAAGATCAGGTTCTCGACGGCCTCTGACATGCCGCCGCTGGAATAGGCCGCGAACCCGACCCAGGCCAGCAGCAGGAAAAAGGTGACGTGGACCTTCAGTTCCGACCCAAATAATCGGCCGAGTGAGAAGGACCACGTCATCACCAATCTCCGTTTTTTTTAGAACGGAATCTCGTCGTCGTCGATTCCGCCAGATGCCGGGGCAGGGGAGCCCGAGGGCGCGCCGTAAGGGTCGCCATAACCGCCGCCAGCCTGACCGCCGCCATAGCTACCTGATTGACCACCGCCGTATCCGCCGCCGCCACCACCTTCGCCACGTCCGTCCAGCATAACCAACGTCGAGCCAAAGCCCTGCAGAACGACCTCGGTCGAATAGCGATCCTGACCGGATTGATCTTGCCACTTGCGCGTCTGCAACTGCCCCTCAAGGTAAACTTTGGAGCCTTTCCGCAGGTATTGCTCGGCCACGCGAACAAGCCCTTCGTTGAAAATCGCAACCGAGTGCCACTCGGTCCGCTCACGACGTTCGCCCGTATTGCGGTCCTTCCATGTTTCAGAAGTGGCGATGCGCAGGTTGCAGACTTTGCCGCCGTTCTGGAACGTTCTAACTTCGGGATCTCGGCCAAGATTTCCTACCAGAATGACCTTGTTGACTGAGCCTGCCATGTATTTCCCCGTTCTAGACTGAATTTGATGCGCCCGAATCTGACGCCGAGTATCTCTGCGACCCTATACGGCCTGCGGCGTGGTTAAAACACAGTTGATGAACATGCGCCGGATGGAAAAACACCCGGAAATTTTTACCAAGCTTTCATTTTTTGTTGAAATATCTATACTCGGTCGGGTTCGTGGACGAGCGGGATTGGCATTAATGCGTTTTCTGGTTGGTTGGTTTTTAGGGTTTTGCCTTGCGCTGGTTTCTGTTCCGGCTGCGGCTCAGACGTTGTCTACCAAAAGCCGCAAGGACATTTTTCTCAAGCAGGCCAAGATATTGGACACCCGCGCCGCGACCCAGTATCGCGATTCCGAACGCCTGAAGCCGAAACGAAAAACAGCCACGGGCAATTTCAACAAACGCTACAACGGTAAGTACCGCGGACAATACCTTTCTCTGGCGCGTCAAGCGGCCCGCAAGCACAACGTGCCCGAAGAGCTGTTTCTGCGGCTTGTTCAGCAGGAAAGCGGATGGAACCCCCATGCGGTATCGCACAAGGGCGCGCTGGGTCTGGCGCAGTTGATGCCCGGCACTGCGCAGCTTTTGGGCGTCAATCCCCACGATCCCAAGCAAAACCTTGAAGGTGGTGCGCGTTACCTGTCGTGGCAATACCGCAAGTTCAAATCCTGGCGTTTGGCTTTGGCGGCCTATAACGCGGGTCCGCAGGCGGTCGAAAAGCACGGCGGAGTTCCGCCATACAAAGAAACCCAGAACTACGTTAAAGTCATCTGGGGCGGGTAACCGAACGGACCTAAGAATACAGAACCGGCACAATGACCGGTTCTTTCCGCTATCTCTCTTATTCTGCCGCGATTTTGATGACAGGTTCCATCCGGGCAAGAATATCCTCGGCCAGATGACATTTTACCTGATGCCCATCCGCAAGCGTTTTAACGGGCGGCACGTCTTGTTCACAGCGCCCATCTGGAACCTCTGACTTCCAGCGGCAGCGTGTTTGGAAGGGGCATCCGGGTGGAGGGCTCATCGCCGACGGAATGTCGCCTTCAAGAACGATATGCTGTTTTTCGATCGACGTATCGGCAATCGGGACAGCACTCAGCAGGGCTTCGGTATATGGATGATACGGTGGTGAAAATACCTGATCCGTAGTCCCCAGTTCGACCACATGGCCCAGATACATCACCATCACCCTGTCGCTGAGGTATCGTACAATGGACAGGTCATGGCTGATGAACAAAAGCGTGGTTTTGTGTTCGCGCTGAATCTCCATCAGCAGGTCTGTGACCGCAGCTTGCACCGACACATCCAAAGCCGAAACTGGTTCGTCCGCAACCACGATCCGCGCGTCCCCGGCAAAGGCGCGGGCAATACCGACACGCTGTTTCTGCCCACCTGACAACTGCCGTGGCATCCGATCGGCAAAGGCGCGGGGAAGCTTCACCAGGTCCAAAAGCTCCAGCATCCGCTTCTTGCGCTCAGCCTCAGAGTTCCCCACGCCGAAAATCTCCAGCGCCCGGATGATCTGACGACCGACGGTCATGGACGGGTTCAATGTGTCGAACGGGTTCTGGAAAACCATCTGCACTTCGCCAACAGTCTTGGCGTCACGCTCCTCGATCGGCACAGCTTCGATGTTGCGGTTATCCAGCAAAATCTGGCCGTCCGTCGCTGTTTCCAGCCCCATCAGAACCTTGGCAAAAGTGGATTTGCCACAACCCGACTCGCCTACGATGGCCAAGGTCTCAGACTCATGAGCCTCAAAACTCAGCGTCTCATTCGCTTTCACAACCTTCTTCTCACCGCCACCGAATAGGGCATTCGCGGCCACCTCATAATATTTCTTTAGGTTGTCCATCTTCAGAACGGTGCGGCCAATTTCAGCTTTTTCTTTCTGCTCCGACACGATGATCGGCGCGTTCCAGTCGATCTCCTTGAATTTCAGGCACCGCGTATGGTGGCGGTCATTGCCCGGCACAGCCTCCATCAGAATGTTCTGCGCGTCACACCGGCCTTCCTCGAAATAGTCGCAGCGCGGGCCGAAATTACACCCTGGCGGACGTTCATGCGGCAAAGGGAAGTTTCCAGGAATTGCCACCAGAGGCCGCGCGTTCTTGTTAGCCCCGGGCAGGGGGATCGAGCGGAACAGCGCCTGTGTATAGGGATGCTGCATCTCGTCAAACACGTCATGGATTGATCCGCGTTCGACCGCCTCACCGGAATACATCACGCAAAGCCGGTCGCAAGTCTCCAGAACCAGCCCCAGATTGTGCGAGATGAACAGCATCGAAGTGCCGTATTTCTTACCCAGGTCCTTGACCAACTCGACCACGGCAGCCTCGACCGTCACGTCCAGCGCCGTTGTCGGTTCGTCCAATATCAGTAGCGCGGGCTTCGACATCAGCGCCATTGCGATCACGATCCGCTGTTGCTGCCCCCCCGACAACTGATGCGGGAATGAGTTCAACATCCGCTCAGGATCAGGCAGGCGCACATCGGTGACGACTTCAAGCGCACGAGCATAGGCTTCTTCCGCACCGACGCCTTCGTGGATCATGGGCACTTCCATCAGCTGTTTGCCGATTTTCATTGCCGGGTTCAACGAAGCCATCGGTTCTTGATAGATCATCGCGATCTCGTTGCCGCGAATGTCGCGCAGCTCGTCCGATGTCATCTCGGCCAGATCGCGCCCTTTGAACTTGATGGTACCGCCGACAATGCGCCCATTCTTGCCAAGATCCTGCATGACCCCCAGCGCAACGGTGGATTTGCCGCATCCGGATTCACCAACCAGTCCGACGGCCTCTCCGGGTTGCACACTGACCGAGAAGTCCATCACAGCCGGGATCTCGCGCAAACGGGTAAAGAACGAAATCGATAGCTTGTCGATCTCGAGGATGGGGCCATCATAATCCGCCAGTTTGTTCATCTTGTTTGCTCCTCGCCAAATTTTGGGGGATCCCCTGCTTCATCTGGCTAAAAATATCCCGGGGGGTCCGGGGGGCTGGCCCCCCGGCCGCTTTCACATCAATCCTTCAGGCTTTCCTCACGCAGACCGTCGGCCAGCAGGTTCAACCCAAGAACAAGCGTCAACAGAGCCAGCGCAGGCGGCAGGGCAGGATGGAGATAGATCGACAGCAGCTTACGCCCCTCGTTGATCGTTGACCCCCAGTCCGGGCTTTCCGGCGGCAGTCCCAGTCCAAAGAAACCCAAAGTCCCCAAAAGGATGGTGGTGTACCCAATCCGCAGACAGAAATCGACGATCAGCGGACCCCGCGCATTTGGCAGGATTTCCCACAGCATAATGTACCAAGGCCCTTCGCCGCGCGTTTGTGCAGCGGCGACATAGTCGCGTGTCTTGATGTCCATCGCCAACCCGCGCACGATGCGGAACACAGTTGGTGAGTTCACAAAAACCACCGAGACAAAGACCACCAGAATCCCTCCGGGCACGTCAAAAAGGTCCAGATAGGTCGGCAGTCCCCAAATGCTGTAGTTGTCTGTGTTTACGATGTATCCATTCGTTGAGATCAGCGACAGATACAGCCACAGCGCGACACCCAGAACGCCGATCAATAGCGGTGTTCGGAACTTGGGCCTCGTGTAAAAGCGCGAGTTCAACAAAACACCCAGGAAAATGATCGGAAAGACGAACAGAACGGCCGCCATATAGTTCGGCACACCTGTCGCCACGATCTCGGGCGTGACCAGCAGATAGAACAGCAAGATGACAGGGAAGGCCAGGATCAGGTTCGCCAGGAAGGACAGCAGCGTATCCAGACGACCGCCGTAGTAGCCGGCAGGCAGGCCCAGCGTGATCCCGACCATAAAGGCAAACATCGTCGCCAGCGGCGCAATCTGAACGACGATCCACGCCCCTTTGACCATGCGGCTGAACACGTCCCGAGCAAGATTGTCGCCTCCCAGCAGATACCAGGCGTATTCTCCTTCTTCGACGCTAGGCAATGGCGTTCCGGGCACTTTGTTTTTCATACCCGACACCTGCGAAAGCGGTTCATGCGTCACGATCAGGTCAAGCGCGCCAAAGATACCAGTAAACACCCAGAACATCACAAGGCCAAAGCCGATCATACCAATCGGACTGTCAAACAGTTTGCCGTACAAACCCAGCTTGCGCTTGAACGCGATCGACATGGCGTAGAGAAGGACCAGCGACAACCAGACGGGCAGGAATTGTTGGGCCATGGCCCCGATGATTCCGGCGCTTGTGCCCATCAGGATGCCTAAAACAATGTAGGCAACGCCCAGACCGACGCTTGCAAGAAAACTAAAGCGCAGCACGGTTTGGATAAGGTTCCGCACGCCCGACCCTGATGTCAGTGTCCCATCCGGGTTCACGGTCATCTGGGGTTCCGGCAGGATGATGCTGGCCAGTATCCAGGCCAGGATCGAAACGACCATCAGTGCCAAAGCAATGGCCAGTAACGGGTTCAGGAAGGCGATAGAGCCGGTCCAGGAAAGTGGTTCCATGATCTATCCCTCCTTACGAAATGCGGATGCGTGGGTTGAGGTAGACATAGCCGATATCCGAGATCAGCTGCGTTACCAGCACCACAAAGACGGACACGACCGAGATGGCCAGCAACAGTTGGATGTCGTTGTTGCCGGCGGCCTGAACCAGCGCCCAGCCAAAGCCCTTGTAGTTAAACAGGGTCTCGACGATCACCACACCATTCAGCAGCCATGGGAACTGCAGCATGATGACGGTGAACGGCGCGATCAGCGCATTGCGCAGCGCGTGTTTCATGACGATGTTCGGGAACGAGACGCCCTTTAGTCGGGCGGTTCGGATGTACTGCGCGGTCATTACCTCGGTCATTGAGGCACGGGTCATGCGGGCGATATACCCCATGCCGTATAGTGAAATGGTCAGCACAGGCAGGAAGAAGTTCTCAAAAGTCGGATTTTCCATCGCTTGCGTGGCCGTTCCCTTGAACCATTTCAACCCGACAGCGGACGAAGTGAAAATCGCAATGAAGATAACACCAGACACGTATTCGGGCGTCGCTGTGGTGGTTATCGCAAAGGTCGAAAGTGTCCGGTCGGTGGCCGACCCTTCTTTCATGCCAGCCAGAATCCCAAGGATCAAAGCCGACGGGACCATCAGCAGCATCACCCAGAACATCAAACGGCCTGTCAGGGCAAGTCGGTTACCTACAACAGTCGAGACTTCTTCTTTGAACACGGTCGAATAGCCCCAATACCCCTGTAGGATGCCACAGAAGTTGGGGGATTCTTCGGCGGTCTTGCCGGGCAGGATACATCTGCCTTGCACCGTGCCGTCTTCATTCGTGTGCCTGTAAGAAGGAAGCACTCCCAGCCATTCGCCGTATTTTATGGGCGTTGGCTGAAGGTATCCGCCTTTTTCCAGAAAGCTTTCGACTTGCTCGTCCGACATCCTGAAATTGCCCTGCGTTTTCGCAAGCTTTTCAAGGTTCGGGTAGAGGTTGGTCAGAAAGAAGACCAGGAAGGTAAGGCACAGTGCGGTCAACAGCATAATGCCGACGCGCCTTAATATGAAAAGTCCCATGGTAGCCCCTGTTGGTAGGCTAGCGTGACAGTCGTTTCGCCGCACGCGTCGCTGTTATTTTGGTCGCCGTAGTCAGGACGAAAAGGCCGCACCCAACAGGCGCGGCCCTATGTTTTTTGGCTTACGAGACGATGCCGAACTTATACAGCTGTGGCAGGTCCGCGATGTGCTTTTCAACGCCCACCATGTTGTCACGGTGGTGGCGCATTGCGGTCCTCCAATACGGCTGGATGACGACGCCTTCGTCGATCATGATCGCCTGCAGCTTGGCCATCACCTCGCGGCGCTTGTCGACGTCCGCGATCGAGTTCGCTTCGGCCAGCAGCGCATCGAACTCGTCATTGGCAAAGCCGGACTCGTTCCAGGCCACCCCGGACTTGTAGGCCAGCGCCAGAACCTGAGTGCCCAGCGGACGGTGGTTCCAGTTGGTCGACGAGTAGGGGTACTTGGTCCAGTCGTTCCAGAAGGTCGAGCCGGGCAGGATCGTGTGCTTGGCCTTGATGCCCGCGTCGTTAAGCTGTGCGACGACAGCCGCCGTGGTGTTGCGGCGCCAATCATCGTCGATGGACTGAACTTCATGTTCGAAATCGCCCATGCCCGCCTCGTCCATCAGGGCCTTCGCCGCGGCTGGATCATACGGGATACGGGTTACGGCCGAGTCATGTTCAGGGTGCATCGGACCGACGTGGCAGTTGTCGGCGGGAATGCCGTAGCCTGACATGCCAAGCTCAAGACAGACTTCGTTATCGACCGCCATGGCCAGAGCCTGACGGACACGCTTGTCGCCGTAGATTTTGTTGCCGTTCTCGTCTTCGGCCAACTGGTTCGGACGGATGACGATGGTAAAGCCCGACGGGATTTCCGAGCGAACCAAGCCGATGCCGTCAAAGATGTCGACAAACTCGCCGACCGACTCCCAGTTCATGTCGATTTCTTCGGCTTCATACGCCGCCAGGAACGCTGCGGGGTCAGTGCCGTAGTCGATGAACTCGATCCGGTCGATGTAGCCGCCCTTGCCGGCCTCGTATCCCCACCAGTCGAATTCTTCGTTACGCACGAGAACGCCTTTGACGCCGACTTCGTGGGTTTCGGGGATCATGAAGCCTGTTCCGACCGGATTGGCCAGCATGTTATTCGCGTCAAAGCTGCTGTGCACGATGGCAGCGGGATAGTCGGCCATGCCCGGAATGATGGTGATGTCCGGCGCGTTGCACTTCAACTTAACAGTGTGGGAGTCGACAACGGTGATGGCGCCATCTGCCGCTTTCTGGGTGCCCTCATCTATCAGGGACGCCATGCGGGACGCCATCGAGTTGCCCTCGAGCCCGGCGTCGCACCAGCCTTCGATGTTGCGTGCCACGTCTTCCGCGGTGAAATCGTCGCCGTTGTTCCACTTGACGCCCTGGCGAACGTTCAGAGTGTATTCCGTCGCATCATCGTTGGCTTCCCAGCTTTCCAGCAGCATGGGCTGGAACGAGCCGTCGTTGTTGTATTCGACCAGATATTCCAGCCAACCTGCGGTGTAGGTGGCGATCTGCGTCCAGTCATAGGTGCGCGGATCCTTCAGGGCGCGGACTTCCATCTGGTAGCGGATTGTGCCACCACGCTGCGGTTCTTGGGCGGCTGCAGGCGAATGCAGACCGATCAGTCCATAGGCGGCAGGTACAGCGACGCCTAGGGCAGTCGCGCGTGCCATGAATTCGCGCCGGCTAAGCTTACCGTTGCGATATTCCTGCGCGTGCATTTCCGCCGCCCAGTGCATCGGTGCTCCGGTCAAGGTTTGATTTTTCATTTATGTCTCTCCCTGTGACATAGTTTTTTATTGCTGAGTTCTTGAACCGCTCAGACCCGATTTGATCGGGTAGCAGGTTCTCTGGTTCTTGTTTTTTGGAATATGAACATCCCCATAACCACATTCCGCACCAGAATTTGGATCAGGTCAACGCTCGAAATCGTCATTCAAGATACAAAAACGACATCGGCGGCCTCAGTTTGTCGGCAATGGCCTCTTTGGGGCTGGATGCCTGACTGACCCTTTGACGGGATCAGTCGCGCGGAATCGGGGATTTGGGAAAGGCAGTGAATTAGGCGAAACCAGACCGCCTGTCACCTGAGGTATCACTTTGAGAAATTTACCCGATTCCAATTTTTCATACGCGCCCGGAACCATGTTCGTTGACGTTTGGCAAACTGGCGCGTCGAGATCGTCGCTCGTTCGCGTGCGTCTTGCAGCGTCATTTGTCCCTTGAGGTATGCCATCAACTCGGGAACCCCGATCGCCTTAAAGGAAGGAAGCGACGGATCGTACCTGTCCTGCATGGCATCGACTTCTTGCAGGGCACCCGAGTCCAACATCATGTCAAATCGGCGTGTGATCCTGTCCAGAAGCCATTGTTTGTCCACATCAAACACAATGGGGACCGCGTCTTGCAAATTTAGCGCCGGAGGAGGTGTATCTGCCTGCCAGTCGCTTAGGCTTCGGCCCGTAGCGTGCTGCACTTCCCACGCGCGTTGAACGCGAGCGCGATTTTGCGTGTCAATGCGCGCCAGCGTTCCAGCGTCGACGCCTTTCAAAAGGGACGGCAGGTCCAACTTGTCCGCCTCTGACCGAATTTTGGCGGGTGTCGGAGGAATGTCCGCCATACCTTCGGTAAGGGCAGAGAAATAAAGTCCGGTGCCGCCAACTATAATTGGCCTCTGATCACCAGCCAGCAGCGGCTTGACCTCGCGCAGCCAATGACCGGTCGAGTACTCCTGATCATACGCGATGTGACCATAGAGCAAGTGCGGCGCGCGCGCCTCATCTTCGATTGACGGCCTGGCCGATATCACGCGCCAGCAATCGTAAACCTGACTGGCATCCGCATTCACGATGACGCCCCCGAACCGTTCAGCGATCTCCAAGGCAAGGGCGGATTTTCCAGATGCCGTTGGCCCGGCGATCAGCACCGGAGCACCCTCGGGAATCTTGGGCAGGCGATCCAGAATCTGCTGTGTTTCAGGCTTGGTCATCCCGGCACGCCTCATTCCTTACCATCCGCATTGAACCTGCCGAGGTTTTGCTTCATTTTGCGCCGGAATTAAACCCGTGCCAGCCCGGAGCGCAACATGAGCCTTTCCCCAACAACCGACACAGTTGAACCCCCGAAAACAACGTACAAGCGCGTGATGCTGAAAATATCCGGCGAAGCGCTCATGGGGGATCAGGGCTTTGGCCTGCACCCGCCAACCGTTCAGCGTATCGCGCAAGAGGTGAAATCCGTTCACGATCTGGGCGTTGAAATCTGCATGGTCATTGGCGGCGGCAACATTTTCCGCGGCCTGAGCGGTTCGGCACAGGGGATGGAGCGCACGACCGCTGACTATATGGGAATGCTGGCAACAGTGATGAACGCGCTTGGGATGCAGTCCGCCTTGGAAGAAATCGGCGTATTTACCCGTGTTATTTCGGCCATTCGGATGGACGAGGTGTGTGAACCCTACATCCGCCGCCGCGCCGTTCGTCACCTTGAGAAAAAGCGGGTTTGCATTTTCGCCGCCGGGACCGGAAACCCTTACTTCACCACTGACACTGCCGCGACGCTGCGCGCCAACGAAATGGCGTGCGAGGCGATCTTCATGGGCAAAAACGGTGTCGATGGCGTGTATGACAAAGACCCCAAAGAACATGCGGACGCCGTGCGCTATGATACCGTGACCTATGACGACGTGCTGGCCAAGCGACTGCGGGTCATGGATGCATCGGCGATTGCGCTTGCACGGGACAACAACCTGCCGCTCATCGTTTTTGGCCTGGATGAGCCGGGCGGCTTCCGTGGTATTCTCGCGGGTGAGGGGACTTACACCAAGGTTCAGGGGTAAATTACCCAAATCACGTAACAAAGCCGGGCTGAAACGTCCGGCTTTTTTTGTCGCGTTTGCAGGCCCGCTTGACGACAAATGGTGTTCTGGGCAATTTGGCCCCGTCCTTGTGAACCGCAAGGGCTGCCGGTGCTTTATTGGCGCGGGTTGGGCTGGAAGACCTGCCATGATTTCCGAGGGGACCGAAATCATGCTCGTGCTCCTTATGGATTGACGCGCATGATCAAGGAGTCCCGTGCCATGAGCACTCTGGATATCAATTTTGTTCGGTCACAGTTTCCGGCGTTTTCCGAACCCAGTCTGCAAGGGCAGGCGTTTTTTGAGAATGCAGGCGGGTCTTACACCTGCAAACCGGTTCTTGACCGGCTGACCCGTTACTACACCAAGCGCAAGGTTCAGCCCTACGGTCCTTATGAGGCCAGCCGTTTGGCGGGTGACGAAATGGACGAGGCCCGCAGCCGGATGGCCGCTATTCTGGGCGTTGAGACGGATGAGCTGAGCTTTGGCCCATCAACCACTCAGAACACCTATGTTATGGCGCAGGCATTCCGCCAATGGATGAAGCCCGGCGAGGCGATTGTTGTCACCAATCAGGATCATGAGGCGAACTCGGGTCCGTGGCGTCGGCTTGCGGATGACGGCATTGAAATCCGTGAGTGGCAGATCGACCCCGAGACCGGATCCCTGAACCCGCATGATCTTGAACACCTGCTGGATGAAAAGGTGCGTTTGGTCTGTTTCCCGCACTGCTCGAACGTGATCGGAGAGATCAACCCGGTTACCGAAATTACGGCCATCGCGCATGCGGCTGGCGCTTTCGTCTGCGTCGACGGTGTTTCGTATGCGCCCCACGGGTTTCCGAATGTCGGGGACCTTGGGCCGGATATCTACCTGTTTTCCGCCTACAAGACCTATGGGCCGCATCAGGGCTGCATGGTGGTCCGGAAATCTCTGGGTGATCTGCTGCCAAATCAGGCGCATTATTTCAACGCGGATGTGCTGTATAAACGCTTTACACCCGCCGGTCCCGACCATGCTCAAATCGCGGCGAGCGCAGGTATGGCGGACTACGTTGACCTTCTGTGTGACCATCACAACGGACCGGACGGCGGTGCCACGGAACGCGGCGCCTTTGTCCACGACCTGATGCGTGCGCAAGAAGTGGCCTTGCTTCAGCCGGTTCTGGACGCGGTCAAAGATCGCAACGCCGTTCGGTTGATTGGAACGTCGGATGCAAGCAGACGTGCGCCGACTGTCGCGATGGCCCTCACGCGCAACGCCGAGCAGGTCGCGGCTGATCTCGTGGACTACGGTATCATGGCTGGCGGAGGCGACTTCTATGCCGTGCGCCCGCTGCAGGCTATGGGGGTCGATTTGGCCCAAGGCGTGCTGCGGGTCAGCTTCACGCACTACACCTCTCAGCAGGAAATTGATCAATTATTGAATGCACTTGACGCCGTTTTGTGATCCAGTTTCCGCTCTGTTTCGTAGACCGAAGAAAACAGGGCGAAAATGGAAAACGAGCAGCCACCGATTATTGTTTGGTTCCGACGGGACTTGCGTCTGTCGGACCATCCTGCGCTGGCGGCTGCGGTCGCCTCAGGACGGCCAGTTATTCCCTTATTTATTCTGGATGATCAGGCCGAGGCGCTTGGGGCTGCACCCAAATGGCGTTTGGGTTTGGGCGTGGATGCGCTGGCGCAGTCGCTGAACAATCTGGGCAGTCGTTTGGTTCTGCGTCGCGGGCGTGCTCTTGCGGTTCTTGAAGACCTCGTCGCGCAGACAGGCGCAACGGCTGTCTACTGGTCCCGTGCCTATGATCCCGACGCAATTGCGCGCGATACCGATGTAAAGTCGCGGTTGTCTGCGCAGGGTGTTGAGGCAAAATCCTTCGCAGGTCATCTGCTGTTTGAGCCTTGGACTGTTGCAACCAAATCCGGCCAGCCGTTCCGCGTTTTCACACCGATGTGGCGGGCAGTACAGAGCCGGGATGTTGCGTCACCCGAACCTGCTCCTGCAACGCTAAGGGGGCCGCAGAACTGGCCGATTTCGGACGATCTGTCAGAGTGGAACCTGGCCTCGGGCATGAACCGGGGGGCGGCAATTGTGGCACCACACGTGCGAGCAGGCGAAACCGCCGCGATCAAAGCGCTGCACGGTTTCTTGGATCGGATTTCGTATTACTCCGAAAACAGGGACCGGCTGGATCGCGATGCAACGTCAAATCTGTCCGAATACCTGTCTTTGGGGGAAATCAGTCCACGCACTGTTTGGCACACGGTTCAAAACGCGGCGATGACCGGAGTGTCAGGGACCGATGCATTCTTGCGCCAGCTTGTGTGGCGAGAGTTCGCATATCACCTGATGTTTCATACGCCCCACCTGTTGACCGAGAATTGGAAACCAGAGTGGGAAGCGTTTCCGTGGAATACGGACGTTACCCGCCCCGAGGTGGTCGCATGGCAAACGGCCAGAACCGGAATTCCGGTCGTGGACGCCGCGATGCGCCAGATGTACGTGATCGGCCGAATGCACAATCGGGCGCGCATGATCACAGCCAGTTACTTGACCAAGCATCTGATGACGCATTGGAAAATTGGGATGCGGTGGTTTGATGCCTGCCTGATCGACTGGGATCCAGCCTGCAACGCGATGGGTTGGCAGTGGGTTGCAGGCTCGGGCCCGGATGCCTCTCCGTTCTTTCGGATATTTAACCCGCTGACCCAGCAGGAAAAATTCGATCCGAACGGGAGCTATGTGCGCAAATGGATTGCCGAAGGGCAATCAAACCCGCCCGCGACAGCGCTTGCGTATTTTGACGCCGTTCCATGCTCATGGGGCATCTCTGAGACGGACTTGTATCCAAACCCGATTGTTGAATTGCCTGTCGGCCGCGCGCAAGCGTTCGCGGCTTATGAAGGCCGAAAAAGCCAGTAAGGAACTGAAAACTTGCCAGAAACACAAACTCGTCCTAGCCTGAAACAGCAACCGCACAGGGGAAAGCGGATGATCCATACGACGACAGAAGGGCAAAAGGGCCTGCCGAGGTATTTCGGTCAAGTTCTGAAAATGCTGAACAAGATGGAATCCGGGCGATTGGACATCGCTCTGCCGGACGGTCGCATCTTTCGGTCAGAAGGCACCAGGCCCGGACCGGTCGCGCGGGTGGATATTCACAACCCCGACGTTTTCGCACGCCTGATCCGCGAAGGTGAGCTGGGCTTTTCCGACGCCTATCTGGAAGGAGACTGGAGCACCCCGGACCTGCGGTCTTTCATGGACCTTGTGCATTTGGGCACCGAAACGGTCTATGACGATTTCACCGGTAAGTTCCTTGTTCAAGCATATGAGCGTCTGCGGTTCTGGTTGCACGGCAACAGCCGGAAACAGGCGAAAAAGAACATCTCGTATCATTATGATTTAGGTAATGATTTCTATGCGTTGTGGCTGGATGATACGATGACGTATTCCAGCGCGTTATTTGAGACGGGGCAGGAAAGTCTCGAAAACGCGCAAACGGCGAAATATGCCAGTTTGGTCGATGAAATGGGTGCGAAACCCGGCGATCATATCCTTGAGATCGGATGCGGTTGGGGCGGATTTGCAGAATACGCCGCGAAGGAGCGTGGTTTGCGGGTCACAGGGCTTACGATCAGTGAAGAACAGTTGAAGTTCGCCCGGCAGAGGATTGAAAAAGCTGGACTATCAGAGATGGTCGAGTTCAAGCTGCAAGACTATCGGGACGAGCGTGGCCAATATGATGGTATCGCTTCGATTGAGATGTTTGAAGCGGTCGGGCAAAAATACTGGCCTGTCTATTTTGAAACAGTCCGAGAACGCCTCAAGCCCGGTGCGCAGGCAACGCTGCAGATCATAACCGTAGCCGATCACAGGTGGGATGTTTATCGAAACGGCGTTGATTTCATTCAGAAATACATATTCCCCGGCGGAATGCTACCGGCGCCTTCTGTGTTGAAGGAACAGGTTTCGCAGGCGGGGTTGAACGTCGTGACGTCGAAAGAGTTCGGCAAAAGCTATGATCTGACTCTGCGGCGGTGGTACGAAACGTTCAACGACAAATGGGATGTAATCGCCGACATGGGGTTTGATGAGCGTTTTCGCCGCATGTGGAATTATTATTTAACTGCCTGCGGCGCAGCCTTTGACACCGGTAATTGCGATGTGACACAGATTACTGTAGCGAAACCAGTGTAGTGAACGGACCCCTCTAATGCCCACCGCCTCACGTCTAATTGCCGCCGTCTGTCTTTTGGTGGTGGCTTTCCTCGTGTCGAGCATGATCATCACGAACGGGGAAGAAGGTAAGGACTACGGCGCGTTCACCTATATAAACATGTTTTTGGGCGTTGCCTGCGGATGGATGATCATGGGGCGGCGCGCTGGCAAAGGATGGACCGCTGCAATCAACAATGGCTTGACTGGAATAGCTTCGTTGGTGTTTTGGGGGCTGTTCGTGCAGGGATGCTACGAAATGTTCCGTCTGGCCATGCGTCACAGATACGACGGCCCGTTTGAGGCTCTGCTGGCGATTTTCCAGATTGGCATTGAGTATGGTCGGCTGTTGCTGACCCCCGAAATCCTTTTGACCTTGGCGATCGGTGCTCTTGTGGCGGGTCTCGCCACAGAGGAGGCCAGCCGCCGCTGGCGGTAATTCTTCGTCTGAAACACGAGACTTCATTCCTTGTCTGATCTATTTTTCTACGGCACACTCCGACACTTGCCTCTTTTGGAACTGGTGTTGGGGCGTACTGCATCGCAACTCGACATCTGCAAAGCATCTTTGAACGGTCACGCTGTTTACGGGGTGCAAGGGCAAGCTTTCCCGATGATTTTGAAGGATAAAGATGGCTTGGCTGACGGGCTTCTGGTGCGAGGGCTTGGCGATGAGGAACTCAATCGGCTGAGGTTCTATGAGGGTGGGTTCGACTATGACCTCAGAACTCAAAACATAGAGCTGCAAGATGGGTCGATGACCGAAGCCAGCGTCTTCTATCCTGAGTCAGAACATTGGATTCCCGGTCAAATTTGGTCCTTGCAGGATTGGGTGGACACGTGGGGAGACGTCACCATGCTGGCCGCCGAAGAAGTCATGGATTTCTACGGTCGTGTGGACGCGGCCACGATTGCACAAAGTTTCCCGGCGATCCGAACCAGAGCGTGGGCGCGGCTTGCCGCCCGACAACGCCTCACGGGTGACCCGCGCAGTGTTGGCAAAGATGTCGTGGTGCATCAGCATCAAAGGACCTACCTCCGCTATTTTGGGATGGACGAGCTTAGGGTGCAGCACCGCCAACATGACGGTTCGATGGGCAAAGTCCTGAACCGTAGTGGCTTGATGCAGGGTAGTGCGGTTGTCGTTCTGCCGTATGACCCGGTCCGAGACACGGTTTTGCTGGTCGAGCAATTCCGGGCTCCGGTCTTTCTGATAGGCGACCCGGAACCTTGGATGTGGGAACCTGTGGCCGGTATGATCGACCCTGGGGAAACGCCCGAGCAGGCAGCCCGCCGCGAGGCCGTGGAGGAGGCCCAGACGCAACTTAATGCTCTGGAATACGCAGGAGGCGCATATTCTTCCAGTGGGTCATCGACTGAATTCATTCATCTCTATGTCGGACTCGCCGATCTTGACCGAACAATAGACAATGGCGGGGTTGCCTCGGAGGGTGAAGACATCCGAACGCAAATCCTGCCGTTTGTCGAGTTTATGGACCGTGTTGACGGCAACGGGTTCAAGGATTTGCCGCTGTTGTCTCTGGCCCATTGGCTTGCCCGTCACCGGAACCGACTGCGCGCATAGCTATCGCGGCTTGTGGTTGCCGCGCGTCGATTGTAAATCTTCGTTGTTATGTAATGAAATGAGGGCGCCATGCGCATTGCACGAGACCTTGCTGACGCAGTAGGAAAAACGCCGTTGATCCGGCTGAAACGCATCAGCGAAGAAACCGGGTGTGAAATCCTTGGTAAGGCCGAGTTCATGAACCCCGGCCAATCGGTCAAGGACCGCGCGGCGCTGTATATCATCAAGGACGCCATCGCGCGCGGTGAGCTGAAGCCCGGCGGAACGATCGTCGAGGGCACCGCAGGTAATACCGGAATCGGCCTTGCGCTGGTTGGGGCCTCGATGGGGTTCAAGACGGTTATCGTAATCCCGGAAACCCAGTCCGAAGAAAAGAAGGACATGCTGCGGCTTGCCGGGGCGCAACTGGTGCAGGTTCCGGCCGCCCCTTATCGCAACCCCAATAACTTCGTGCACTACTCGCGTCGTCTAGCCGAGGAGTTGGCGCAGTCCGAACCGAACGGTGCGATCTGGGCCAACCAGTTTGACAATGTGGCAAACCGTCAGGCGCATGTGGAAACCACTGGCCCCGAGATTTGGGAACAAACCGATGGTAAGGTCGATGGGTTTGTGTGCGCCGTTGGATCGGGCGGTACGCTGGCCGGTGTTGCCGACGCGTTGCAGCCCAAGGGCGTCAAGATCGGTCTGGTCGATCCTATGGGGGCAGGGCTTTATTCCTACTACACCACCGGTGAGATCGCGATGGAGGGAAGCTCGATCGCCGAAGGTATCGGTCAGGTGCGCATCACCAAGAACCTTGAGGGGTTCAAGCCGGACTATGCCTATCAGATGACAGACAACGAAGCGCTGCCCTACATCTTTAATCTGCTGCGTGAAGAAGGTCTGGTCATGGGCGGTTCGACTGCGATCAACATGGCCGGTGCCGTGCGATTGGCCAAGGATTTGGGGCCGGGGCATACCATTGTCACCATCCTGTGTGACTATGGCACGCGCTATCAGTCCAAGCTGTTCAACCCGGAATTCCTGCGTGAGAAAGAGCTGCCAGTCCCGGATTGGATGACCGAAGCGCCCCGCAGCATCCCCGGCGTGTTCGAGGACGTATGATGCTGCGGCAGGTCCGCCTGTTCCTGGCCCTGATTTCGGTTTGTTTTGCCGTTTTGGGCGGCCCTGTCGCCGCCCAACTGACAGATCGGCAAAGTGAATACTATCAGGGTTGGATTAAAACAGCGGATCGGGCCGAGGGTGTTATCGAAGCGAACCGCGCCTCGAATGCTGCGCTCGAGAATTTGCGTTCGGAAATAAATGTTTACCGCGAAGACTTCAACAAGGCCCGCAGCGCCAATACAGACCGGATTCAAACTCTGGAAAGCCAGCTTGAGGCTCTTGGCCCCAAGCCCGAAGGCGACCAGACCGAGCCGGAAGACATCGCAGCTATCCGTCAACACCTTGATGAGCAGCTAAACGGCCTGCGTGTGCCTCGTATCATTTCAGAGGAGGCGTATAGCAGGGCCAACGGTCTCATCAGTGAGATTGACCAGATCATCCGTCACCGTCAGACCAAAGAGCTGATGGAAAGAGGTCCGTCACCCATTAACCCGGCTTACTGGGGGCCAGCATGGGTGGACGTGAAAGAAGCCGCCCGTAGCCTGATCAACGAAATAGCCGAGAATTTGCGAACCGACGTCGCGCGCGAGCAAATACGGGAACGCGGGCTTGGGATTTTTGTCCTGTCGGTAATCTCGGTCGTGCTTCTGGTCTTCGGAAGAAACTGGTCCGAGAGAGGCGGGGATTACCTGCGGCTCTTGGGTGGGTCCGGTACAGGGGTTTGGACGTTTGTGATTTCGCTGCTGCGGATCCTCTTGCCGTGGCTGGGGGTTCTGGCCGCAGTTGTTGCCATTAACCTGACAGGGGTGCTGGGGCTGCGCGGGTCATTACTGCTTGAGGAAGTGCCGTACTGGGCCGCAATCATCTTTTTCTACGACTGGATTGGGCGTCAAATTTACCTCATTGGGCAAGCTCAGGGTTTCAAACGCCTGTCTGCGATCAAAATCAAAGAGTTGCGCGTCTACATTGACTTGCTGGCGGTGATGTTGATCCTGCATGAATTGGCAATATTGTTCGAGCAGATCGAGAACATTTCGGACTCTACCAGAGCCGTTGTCAGCTTTCCGGTCATTGTTGCCACTGCTTTGCTGCTGCTTCGTGTTCGGCATATTCGGACAACTGACGCCCAGCAGGATGAACCAGACCCAACCGGAACGACCCGCGTGGCAGGCTTTAGCCAGATGGTCGAGTTCTTACGCCGCGCGCTGTTCCTGTTGGGTATCGCAACGCCTGTACTTGCAGTCTTCGGCTTCACGAACGCGGCTGAGGCTGTAGTTTTCCCGGCGGTCAAGACGCTTGTCCTTATTGCGGCGCTTGTCATTTTTCAGCGCTTTATCACGCAGGTCTACGGTTGGATCACCGGGCAGGGCGAAGCTGTGTGGGACTCGCTGTTCTCGGTTTTGGTTGGGTTTGTACTGGCAATCTTGGCCTTGCCAATCCTTGCCCTCTATTGGGGCGCGCGCCAAACAGATTTGCTCGAGGCTTGGTCCCGTCTGCTGATGGGGTTCGATATCGGCGGCGTGACAATCTCGCCCAGCAACTTCTTTGTTTTCGTTATCGTTTTCCTCATTGGATATGGGCTGACGCGGATGTTGCAAGGGGGGCTGCGGAACTCGTTGCTTCCCAAAACCAGCATTGACCCCGGTGGGCAGAACGCGATCGTATCCGGGACGGGATATGTCGGGATTTTTCTGGCAGCACTTGTGGCCATCATGGTCGCAGGGTTCGACCTGTCCTCGCTGGCAATCGTTGCGGGTGCTTTGTCTGTCGGTATCGGTTTTGGCCTGCAGACAATCGTGTCCAATTTCGTCTCAGGCATCATCCTGCTGATCGAACGCCCCATCTCGAAGGGCGACTGGATAGATGTGAACGGAATGATGGGTTACGTCCGCGATATCTCGGTTCGGTCAACGCGGATTGAGACTTTTGACAGAACGGACGTCATCGTTCCCAACTCGGACCTGATCAGCGGAGTGGTAACGAATTACACGCGCGGGAACACCATCGGTCGGGTTATCGTACCCGTGGGCGTGGCCTACGGGACTGATACAAAGCGGGTCGAGAAGATTTTGGGCGAAGTTGCGAACGAACACCCGATGGTTCTGGCCAATCCCGCGCCCAGCGTCGTGTTCCAAGGATTTGGCGCAGACTCGCTGGATTTTGAAATTCGAGCCATCTTGCGCGATGTAAACTGGGTATTGTCCGTAAAATCGGACATGAATCACGAGATCAACCGCCGCTTTGCCGAAGAAGGGATCGAGATTCCATTCGCCCAACGTGACGTCTGGTTGCGTAATCCTGAAACGCTGCGGACGCCAACCGGCACCCGCCAAGCAGAATCGGACAAAAAGACTGAGGCAAACCTCTCAGATTCTCCTGCATCTACGGCGATTGAGATGACTGAGGCCGACATGTCCGACGGCGACGGGGATGAGGTGTAGGGCCGTTTCTTCCCTTATCTGAAAAGGTTGAATTTTCGCCGTAATCGGGCCTTGCAAATCCCTAAGCGATAGTCCAAATATCGCGCCCACGGAGAGGTGGCCGAGTGGTCGAAGGCGCACGCCTGGAAAGTGTGTAGGCGGGAAACCGTCTCCAGGGTTCGAATCCCTGTCTCTCCGCCACCCTGCTCAGAAATCCAGACCCAGGTCGATTGTCCGGTAGGAATGCGTCAGCGCCCCGGACGAGATGTAATCAACGCCCGTCGCTGCAATGGCCGCAACGGTTTTGCGCGTGACGTTGCCCGAGGCTTCGGTCGTCTTCCGCCCCCCGACCATTGCAACGGCCTCGGCAAGGGTGTCTGGGGCCATATTGTCCAGCAAGACAACATCCGCGCCGCCGACTTCAAGTACTTCGGCCAGTTGGTCCAGACGGTCAACTTCGATCTCAACCTTCATCATGTGCGAGGCACGTGCCTTGGTCGCTTCGAGGACGGCCCGAACTCCGCCTGCGGCTGCGATGTGGTTGTCCTTGATCAAAATGGCGTCAGACAATGAGAACCTGTGATTATACCCGCCGCCATGCAGTACGGCCTGTTTCTCGACGATGCGCAGGCCGGGCGTTGTTTTGCGTGTGCAGGTAACACGCGCATTGGTGCCTTTGGTTTCGGCAACCAAATCCGCAGTAGCTGTCGCAACACCTGTCAGGCGGCCTGCGAAGTTCAATGCCACACGTTCACCTGACAGGATCGAGGCAGCGCGGCCGCGAATCTCCATCAGGGTTTCTCCTTTCGCGCAGCGTTGGCCGTCCTGCGCGTGTCTAACGATCTGCAGCGTCGGATCGACCAAGCGAAAGGCGAGTTCTGCGACCTGCATACCCGATACAACGGCGTCCTCGCGCGTGTTCAAACGCGCGGAATATGTCGTCTCGGGCGGAATTACGGTCAGCGAAGTTAAATCGCCATTCGACCCGAGATCCTCCATCAACGCAGAGCGGATGAGCGGTTCGAGAATCAGGTCGGGCAGGGCGGGAACAGTCATGCGGATTCCTTTGTGTATTTGTCTCGCAGCGCGATCGCCTGGCCTAGCGTCAAAAATGATCGCTGTCCGGGTGCAGTGGAAGCCTGCGGAAAGTCAGAACGGTAGTGTGCGCCGCGGCTTTCTTCACGCATCAGTGCCGCGGCGGTGGTGACGGTCGCGGTTGCCGTCATATTCAAAAATGCAGGCGAATGAGAATTCCGCGCCTCAAGTGCCGCGATGTCGCTCAAAGCCTGAGCCAGACCAGTTTCTGTGCGCACAACGCCAACAAGATTCGTCATGACATTTCGCAGGGTCTGAACGTCTTGTGCGTCTACGGTCTGGCTCGGCCCGGTTGAAAAGGTCAGTTCGATGTTCTGCGCAGAGTCGACAGGCACAACACGCGCAATGTCATGTGAGCAGGCGCGCGCGAACACCAGCGCCTCTAACAGCCCGTTGGATGCCAGCCGATTTGCCCCATGCAGTCCGGTTGAGGCGGCCTCGCCGCAGACCCACAAACCGTTCAGAGAACTGCGTCCAGACAAGTCCACCGCGACGCCGCCCATGTGATAGTGGGCCGCTGCCGTAACCGGGATGGGAGACTTGGACGGGTCGACGCCGTTTCTGAGGCATGCTTCGGTCACAGAAGGGAATTGATCGGCAATAGCCGCGCCAATGGCCTGGCGAGTATCCAGAGTGGGGCGAAGACCCGACTTCATTTGCAGATAAACAGCGCGGGCAACGACGTCTCGGGGGGCAAGCTCTGCGTCCGGGTGTAGGTTCTGCATGAAACGCTGCCCGTTGGAATTGACCAACGTTGCACCTTCCCCGCGCAAGGCTTCGGTGGCCAAAGGGGTCGGGTCTTCGCCTACATTGATAGCCGTGGGGTGGAACTGTACGAACTCAGCATCCGCGATACGCGCACCGGCGCGTGCGGCCATGCCGATCCCTTGACCCCGGATGCGAGCAGGGTTGGTTGTCTGGGCATAAAGCCCGGCAGACCCGCCTGTTGCTAGAATATAGGCTGACCCACGTAGCACCAAAGGCTGCACGTTCGGTTCTTCTGCCGGGGTCAGAAACACGCCGCGAACTTGTGTTCCGTCGCTGTCCAGACCAACCGCCTGTACACCTTCGATCACCTGTATGGATGGCGTCTGACGTAGCTCTGCAATCAGGGCGCGCATGATTTCCGTACCTGCCTGATCACCTTTGACCCGCACGACCCGGGCGGCGGAGTGGGCCGCCTCGCGGGATTGGATGAATCCTCCGTCCGCGGTCCGGTCGAACCCCGTTCCAAGATCAGAGAGGTCAAGGATATGGTCCGGGGCTGCGCGTGTAACGAAATCCGCGACCTCGCGCATTACAGACCCTGCACCAGCGCGCATAGTGTCCTCTGCATGCGCTTCGGGGCTATCGGATGCGGCCATCGCCGCGGCGACCCCGCCCTGTGCCCAAGCCGAGCTTGCACCGGAACCAAGAGGTTCGGGCGAGATCAAGACAACCGGGCGCGGAGCCAGTTTGAGCGCGGCGTACACCGCAGCCAGCCCCGCGCCGATAATAACCACGCGCTTGGTGGTGACGTGTTGCATCCGTCCGGTCAAATACCCAGCTTGCGCGACAGATCAATCATCCGTTGAACCGCCAGTCGGGCCTTGTCTGCTACGTCCGCATCAACCTCAACCTGACCAGTCATGGTATCCAGCGCGTACAGAACTTTTTCCAGCGTGATCTTTTTCATGTAGGGGCACATGTTGCAGGGACCGACGAATTCGACCTCGGGCAACTCGTCCGCAATGTTCGACGCCATCGAACATTCGGTGATCAGCAACGCTTTTTCGGGCTTTTCGTCGGTCACATACTTGATGATACCGCTGGTCGAGCCAGAAAAATCCGCCTCGGCCACAACGTCCGGCGGACATTCGGGATGCGCGATCAGGCGCGTGCCGGGGTTCCACTCGCGGAAGTCGCGCAGGTCGCTGGCGCTGTATTGTTCGTGAACGATGCACGAGCCTTCCCACCAGACCACGTTCTTTTGCGGAACGTCCCTTGCCACGTTTTGCGCAAGGTACTGATCCGGGGTCATGATGATCGTGTCGCTGTCCAGTGCAGCGACGATCTGAGCCGCGTTTGACGAGGTACAGCAAATGTCCGAAGCGGCTTTGACCTCGGCCGTTGTGTTCACATATGACACCACGGGGGCTCCGGGATAGCGGCGGCGCATTTCCGCAATGCCTTCTGCCGTTATGGATTCAGCCAACGAGCATCCCGCGTCCATATCTGGCATGAGAACGGTCTTTTGAGGGCTGAGGATTTTGGATGTCTCAGCCATGAAATGCACGCCGCATTGCACGATCACATCCGCTTCGACCTCTGTGGCCTTGATCGCCAGTTGCAGGCTGTCGCCGCCAAAGTCGGAAATACCGTGGTATATTTCGGGCGTCATGTAGTTGTGGCCCAGAATGACGGCATTACGCTCGGCCTTCAGGTCATTGATCGCCTTGACGTAGGGCGCGTAGATAGCCCAGTCCACTGGTGAGACAACACGCGACATGCGTGCGTAGATGTCCTCCATGCTGGCGGCCAGTTCCGGCGAAGGGCTGAGGTCGTATTTATCGGAAAGATGCGCACGCTGCGCGGGTAGGTCGAACACGGGTCTGCATATCTGCCTGGTTTACACTCGCGGCATTGAATATGAGATTTGATCAGGATTGACCACCACCCAGCGGGGAAGAATGTTCCAAATTTCCCACCTTGGGGGGAACTATATTGTTTTTGTGGCTGAATTTTCTGACTTGGCAGCCCCGAGCGTGCAAATTTTTCATAAATCCGGATGCAATCCGAGCTTTGTCGCAAGAATGGCGCATTGCTGCCACATCGGGTGGCCAATACCTGATCCCAATCAGGGCTAGCCGGTCTCGTGCGGACAGATTTTTCCGATGTGTCACAAGGGTGACTACGGGCTGAAAACTGGTACTTGCCGATTAGCGAAGTGCTGTAGATAGGGTATCAAGGGCAGCGACCCAAAGAGAAAAAACCAAAGCGACGTGTTCTATAAAAAGCGATCCCATCGCAGAAAATCGAGCAGGACAGTTCGCGTTCGGAGGTTAAATGTTATTGTCTGTTGTCGTTCCCTGCATGAACGAAGAGGACTCTGTTCCGATGCTGGTCGAGCGTCTGGTCTCGGCAACTGATCCTTGGTCGGCCGACTGCGAAATAGTGCTGGTGGATGACGGCTCCTCGGATGCGACGTGGGACGAAATCTGCAAACAGAGCGAAAAGCACACATGCGTCAAAGGCATTAAACTGTCCACGAACCGAGGGCATCAGGTCGCTTTGACGGCGGGTCTGATGGCGGCTCAGGGTCAGCGGATTTTCATGCTGGATGCTGACTTGCAGGATCCGCCCGAACTGGTGTCGGATATGATGGCCATGATGGACCGCGGTTATGACGTGGTGTACGGCCGCAGAAGCGAGCGAAAGGGCGAGAGCTGGTTCAAGAAGATGACCGCTCATGGGTTCTACAGGGTGTTGAACCGTTTGTCCGACGTGCCGATTCCAAATGATACCGGCGATTTCCGCCTTGTCAGCCGCCGTGCCTTGGATGCAGTTCTGGACATGCCCGAGCGATCGCGTTTCATACGCGGCATGTTTGCTTGGGCGGGTTTCAAGCAGATCGGCATAGAATACGTAAGAGATCCGCGAGTTGCGGGTGAGACGAAGTACCCTTTGTCAAAGATGATCCGGCTGGCTTTCGACGCGTTGTCCAGTTTTTCGATCAAGCCGCTGCAGATGGCCACACGTTTGGCATTCCTGACGCTGCTTGTCGCGGCGCTGATGGCGGTCTACGTCTTCTGGTCCCTTATCCTTTATAGTACTGTGGCTGGTTGGGCTTCGACCGTTCTGGTCATCAGCTTCTTTTCTGGCATTCAGTTGCTGACGCTGGGCATTATCGGAGAATACCTTGGACGGCTTTACGTCGAGGCAAAGGGGCGGCCTCTTTTCTTTGTGGACGAACAAGTTGGCAATGGTGTCGAAACTCTTTCCGAAAAAGCTCAGAAGACGTCATGAGTGAACGCAAACGCATATTTCGGTTTGCTGTGGTCGGAACCGGTGTCGCCGCATATTACTTTGTCGCGTATCTGGGGCTGCTCCAGGTGTTCAGTTCCCCTTGGATCGCAAACCTGCTGGCATTCGGGTCCGCTATCCTCATTCAGTATGTTGGTCAAACCGCTTGGACGTTTGACAAACCCGTGGTGGCGCCGGGTCAGTTTGGGCGCTTTCTGTGCATGATCGCCATCGGCCTTGTCGTCTCATCAATGATAACAGGCGTCCTTGCCCCCAGACTGGCCCTTGCCGAACCGGTCGCCGCCGGTCTGGTTGTTGTCATTCTTCCCGTCATAAACTTCGTGATCCTGCGGTTGTGGGTCTATCGCGAAGAAACCTCAATTTAGAGAGTGACCATGTCGCATATCTATTCAAACGAGTTCTTTGATTACATTGATCGCGGCGCAAGGCGGTCTGCCATTCAGTTAATCGACTGCCTGCAATCCTGGATCAAGCCTAGCAGTGTTGTGGATTTTGGCTGCGGCCGAGGTGTGTGGCTGTCGGAATGGGCGGCAGCCGGTTGCCGGGACGTGGCAGGCGTGGACGGAGACTATGTCGACCGAGAAACTCTGGCTATTCCAAAAGATTGCTTTTTTGGCAGAGACCTAAGCCACCCGGTCGATCTTGGGCGGAAGTTCGGATTGGCCCAATCCCTTGAAGTTGGCGAGCATCTTCCAAACGAAGCGTCCGCCAGCTTGGTTCAAAGCCTGACGGCCCACAGTGATCTGGTTCTGTTTTCAGCGGCGGTTCCGGGGCAGGGCGGCGAGTTTCACATTAACGAACAACCCCTGTCTTTCTGGCAGGGTCTTTTTGCGGAACAAGGTTTCACGGCATACGACTGTATTCGCCCCATTCTGTTCAGTGATGCGTCAATCGAACCGTGGTACCGTTACAACAGCGTTTTGTATGCGAATGAAGCAGGTGCCGCGACACTTCCCGCAGATGTTCTGGAAACCAAGGTTGAACCTGGTGGATTAAAGGAAGTGGGCACGCTCGGCTGGAATATACGCAAATTCATCGTCCGAAGACTGCCTCAGGCAACTGTCACGAAAATCGCCCAGGCGCGCGCATCCGTTATTGCGCGCTCACACCGGAGCCAATGATGAACGCAAAAACTTTGTGGCAGGATGTGTTCCGCCTGTGGGTGATTTGTTTCGCGGTCTCGCTGGTGATTTACGCCCCGTTGCTTTTCGATCCTTTGGTCCGGCATGATGATTTTCCGGCACTTTTGGGCCATAAGCGCATAGCTTATTTTAAAGCGTTGGACGAGGGGCGGTGGCTGAACTACTGGTGGCAGTTCCGACCGATTTTCTGGCCCTCTCAGGTCAATTTTGTGTTGTACATACTCGCGTGGTCGATTTTTTCCGCCTCGTCATCCGTTATTGTGCTGGGACGAGATGCGCCGGTTTGGTTCAAGGGCTTTTTTGCCTTGTTTGTCGTGTTGTCGATCCCTGCGTTCAAGATCATGTTGTGGTTCAATACGCTTTTGCTGGGTGTTTGGGTTATTACGATCTTCGCTCTGTTGGTCGTTTTCCTTCCGCACAGGGCTTCGCTTGCGCTGTTGTTCGTAGGGGTGCCGCTGTCCTTTATGGCGTACACCACATATCCGTTCCTTTTGATGACCTTGGTGGTGATGTCTCACAAGGCGCCGCAAACCTACAAGAGCCTTGCGATTACACTGGCTGTGTTCTTTGCAAGCCTCGCGGTCGCCTTATTGTCCGTCTATAGCCTGAATTATTTCTATCACGGGGTTTTTGGCATTCCGATTGCCGAATGGCGAACGCCTACTGAGGTCAAAACCATTGAGGATTTGATCGCCAATCTGGGCAAGCTGAAACTATACCTTCATGACACGGTCAAACAATTTGGCGCAGGTGTCGAGCGTAACGGCGGCATACTTCTTGTACTTGTCGCGATTGCGTGGGGAATCCTGTTTAGCCAGCAACCGTTTGTCGCTGTTTCCATTCTGGCCGCTGTGCTGGCAGGGCTTGCGCCCTTGCTCGCCAAATCAGTGATGTCCGGCGTTCTCGTTCCGGTTCGAGCCTTTGGTTGGATCTGGCTTTTGTTCGGGCTTACATTCACTCTCGCGACACTCAACTTGTCCAAGACGCCAGGCAGGATGGCAAGTATCGCGCGCATCGCCATTTTGTGTATTATGATGTTGAAGCTATCCCATTTCGTCAAATTGACATATATTGTGATACCGCCTTGGCAACAGACCACGCGCGGAATAGCGGCAGAGATACCCGAGGGCACCGAGACCATTCATATCTATGGTCACTACTCGGGATTGAATGGTGCTTACCGGGCCGGCATTCAACATTTCAGGGGATTGCGCCTGCGCTTGACTTACCTCACCGGCGCAGAGGTTTTCGCCTGCCAGGAAACGCCCGAGTCGTGTGAGGATGTCGATCCCCCGTTCCAGCCGCGCACGTGGACTCACGTCCCGATTGTCGAAACTATTGGTAAACAAGCCTTTATTCTGCTTCCGCCCGCGCCAATGGGACCCTAGTATCGCATTTTCAAGGCGCTGTAGACCCCAGCGAAGGCCGTGGTGAAGTGTTCGCGTTGGTCAAAGCTGGGTCGAGAAAAAGAAATTTGTAACAACTAAAAGATGGTTTTATGAACGAGGTTCAGTTGGGCATTAAAAGCACCTGCGGGACGTTCCGCAAATGACCAAAGGCAGCAGGCATCATGATTGATCTGAGTAAATTGGAACCTTTGCGTAAAAGCCGCAACTATCTCATATTTCAGCACCCCAAGCATCAAGACGCGTTGCTGAAGGTCAGAGTTGACATACCAGTGCGCAACCACATCATCCCCCGGTATGCCGAGAGACGTTATGGAAACCTGCGACAGTGGAACCGCGAAGCCAATGAATACCTCGCCGCGCTGCATCGCGGCTGCCCAGAGATAGAGCGTCTTGCGCGGTTCATGGGCTATACTTCGACCTCGCATGGACCAGCGATTGTGGTTGAAAAACTAACAGGTCCGAACGGCGACCTCGCGCCGACCGTTCAATCCGAAAAGGTGGCGTTGAAGGGGAATCCCGAGGGTTTAAAACATCTACACGCTGAACTTATGGAGCTGTTTGACGATCTGGAAAAAGGCCGGATCATCGTCGGCGACATGGGCCTTGAAAACGTCGTGCGTGCGCAGGAACGGGGCGGTAAGTTGGTCGTTATTGATGGGGTGGGTGAACGTGTGTTGTTCCCGCTGGCCTTGGTCAGCGACTGGGCCTTCCGCTTGTCAATTAAGCGTCGTCGCGACCGTTTGGGCCGGGGGTTTGGTGTTTGACCTCGCCCACACTGGTCTGATCCAAGACAGACTATAGGGGCGCGTTTTCGACTTTCTGATCGTTTTCCTGTTAAGTCAGCGGCATGCATACCAAAGATAAGACCCAGATCGGATTTCTTCTGTTTGACGGCTTCCCAATGGCGTGCCTCACCTCGGTGATTGAGCCGCTGCGTGCAGCCAATGAAATCGCCGGGCAAGAGGCTTTCTGTTGGGTTTTGCTGTCCGAGCGGGGCGAAAAGGTGCAGTCAAGCGCCGGGGTCGGCTTCGAGGTCGAACGCGCCCTGACGGATTGCAAGGACATCGACATCCTCTTTTTGCTCAGCAGCCCGACATCGCGTTTCGATGACATCCGCCTTGGAAACGGTGCGCTGCGCAATCTTGGGCGTCACGGAACTGTTTTGGGTGGGATCAGTGGCGGAGTTTTCCCTTTGGTCCGGTCAGGAGCTATGGCCGGGCAGCCTGTCTCGGTGCACTGGTGCTATGAAGCTGCGTTTGAAGCGGAGTTTCCAGAGGTTGACAGTCGTAGCGAAGTCATAGTCCGAACGCAGACACGCTGCACTGCGGCTGGTGCCGCTGCGGGCTTTGATTTGGCGCTTCACCTGATCCAGGATCGACTGGGTGCGGATACGGCGCATGAGGTGGCGTGCTGGTTCCAGCACCCGATGATGCGTGGGGCAGGGGTGCGCCAGCAAGTACCCTATGCCACTGCGCCGGAAACTGGCGATAGGTTTCCGGCGTTGGTTGCGCGGTGTATTGAGTTGTTCGAGGGACATATGAGCCAGCCGATTTCGATCGCGAAAGTCGCTGAGCACACGGGTGTTACCCCTCGGCAGATCGAACGTGCATTCAAGCAGGCGACGGGCCAGAGCCCCAGCCACTACTACCGCTCTATGCGCATGAAGGCCGCGCGCCAGATGGTTGTCTACACCAAGGATCCGATCTCGGAAATTGCGGCCGCCATAGGCTATGGGTCCGTTGCACCCTTGGTCAGTCATTACCGATCAGCCTTCGGCCTCAGCCCCAGCGAGGACCGGCGCAGGATCAACCGTTTCAGGGTCGAGGACAACGCGCCGCTGCCTTCGGTCTGACTGGCTTAGTGGGCTGATCTCATAGCCGCGATGATCGCATGATGCAGTGACCCGGCCGAGGATCTGGGACCATAAAGGCTGACATGGTCGGCGCTGCGGCACAGGACGAAACACCCGATATGGTGGATTGAACTGCGCGCAGTGTGGCCGGCCTGAAACTGGCGCAGGTCCAATTGGCACAGCAGTTCCAGAACCGCATTGATCCCATCGCCACGCAAATCGAACCGCGCCCAGGCGTCCGTTTGTTCCGTGACCGAGGCTGCAATGCCAAGGGTCGCCTTCACCTGATCCGCAAGGTCTTCGTGGCTGTCAAAAGGCGCTTCGACCATCCACTGATCTGGCCCGGACCAAAAGGCGATTACTTGATCTCCGGTAAATCGCTGAACCTCGGGCGCTGGTGCTCCGATCATCTTGGCCAAAGCCTTTTGCGCCGTTGTCTCTTTCCCTAAACGAGCAGCGACCGAGGCCAAGGCCACGCCGGGGATTTCGGTGCAGGTCACCGGACCAACCGTGTCCACACGCGGCTCAGACCCGCCAAGGGCGGTTATCGCGACAAGATTATGCACGCAGACGTTCTCCTTCCGGGTCAACGAAATGGGCCGAGACGATCTCAACCTCGACCGTCAGATCGGTCAGCGGCGAGACAAGGCGCATCTTTTCGCCCAGCCTTTCATCGCCCCGTTTCAGCAGGCCCAGACCGATATTGCTGCTCAGACTGGGGGAATAGGCCACCGAGGTCACATACCCCTGATCATGCGCAGCATCGACGGGGCCATCGGCGTTCATCAAGTGCCCTCCGGCGGTGACTTTGTCTTCGGGGGCAACTGGCTTTAACCCGACCAGTTTCAACACATCCGGCGCGGTCAAGGCCTCGCGTTCGGACAAGACCGAGCCGATGCTGTCTTTCTTCTTCGACACCATCTTGCCCATGCCAAGGTTCAACGCTGTGGTGGTTCCGTTCAGCTCATTGCCGACCGGATGGCCCTTTTCGATCCGCATCACGCTCAGCGCTTCGGTGCCATAGGGTGTGACGTCGAACTCCTCACCCTCAGTCATCAACCGGCGCATCAGCGCGTCGCCGTATCGAGAGGGCACCGCGATCTCGAATGCCAGCTCGCCCGAGAAGGAAATGCGGAACAGCCGCGCCCGCAACCCACCGCACACGGTGATCTTGCCGCAAGCCATGAAGGGAAACGCCTCGTTCGAGATATCGAAGTCCGGGTCCACGATCTTTTGCAGCAGCTTGCGCGAATTCGGCCCTGCCACCGCGTATTGTGCCCAGCCATCGGTGGTCGAGATCAGTTGCACATCCATGTCCGGGAACAGGCATTGGCGCACGAATTCCATATGGCGATAGACACTTACGGCGTTTGCAGTTGTGGTGGTGACGACGAAATGATCCTCGGCCAGGCGCGCGGCGGTGCCGTCATCCATGACCATCCCATCCTCGCGCAGCATCAGACCATAGCGGGTTTTACCAACCGCCAGCTTGGCAAAGCCGTTGGCGTAAACGCGGTTGAGGAACGCGGCGGCATCCGTGCCCTGCACGTCGATCTTGCCCAGCGTTGTACAGTCGCACACCCCGACCGATGCACGGGTCTGGCGCACCTCACGGTCGACGGATTCGCGCCAATGCGTCTCACCCGGTAGGGGGAACCACTGCGCGCGCAGCCAGTTCCCGGCCTCGACAAACACTGCGCCGCGTTCCGTGGCCCAATGGTGCGACGGGGTAAGGCGGGTCGGGTGGAACTCTTTGCCGGTCATCCGGCCCGCGAAGGCACCGATGGGCACGGGCGTGTAGGGCGGGCGGAAGATGGTGGTGCCGGTTTCGGGGATCGTCTTGCCTGCGACCTCGGCCATGATTGCAAGGCCCGTGATGTTCGAGGTCTTTCCCTGATCGGTCGCCATGCCCAGCGTGGTATAGCGTTTCAGATGCTCGACCGAGCGGAAGCCCTCTTGATAGCTGAGCTTCACATCTTTGACGGTAACGTCGTTTTGCTGATCGACCCAAGCCCGTTTGCAGCCCTGTACATACCAGAACGGCTTTTGCGCGACGGGTGCGTCCTCGGCTTCGGGCATGTCCGGCAGTGTGGTCAGGTCCAGTGCAGTTGCGGCGGCCTCGGCCCCTGACTGCAACGCTCCATACGTAGACATGACGCCGTTGGCCGCGCCTGCGACGGACATACCAACCGGCAGGTTTTCACCCGGTTTGAAGGCGGCCAGCGCGTCGTCCCATGCAGGCCGGCCGCGCTGGTGGCAGGTCAGGTGCACATTCGGGTTCCAGCCGCCGGACACGCCCAACGCGCCGCAATCCACAGTGCGGGTCGAGCCGTCGGGCAGGGCAACTTCGACAAAGCTCAGACCCAGACGGCCCTTAGTGTTCACAACCTGCGCGCCCTTGAGCACCTCATAGTCATAACTGAGCGGAGCATCTTCGCGCACATCCACCACAGCGGCAATCTTGACACCCTTGGCGTGCAGATCAGCGGCGGTGCGGTGGCCGTCATCATTGTTGGTAAAGATCGCAACCCGAGGCGCGGCCGTCACCGCAAAACGATTGGCATAGGTCCGCAACGCGCTGGCGGTCATGATGCCGGGACGGTCGTTGTTTTCAAACGCAATCGGCCGCTCGGTTGCCCCGGCGCACAGCAGCGCCTTTTGGCTGTAGATCCGCCACAGGATTTGGCGCGGTTTGCCTGCGGGCAGCGAGGGCAGGTGATCTCCGGTTCGCTCGACGGCCCCATAGATGCCGTGGTCGAACGCGCCGATCACCGTAGTGCGCGGCATCAACCGGACGTTGGGCATTGCGGACAGCTCGGCCACCGCCTGCGCTGCCCAATCGGGGGCGCTTTGGTCGCCAACCGGGTATGTCTCACTGTTCAGACGTCCGCCGAGGGTGAAATCTTCATCCGCCAGAATGACATCAGCACCCGCACGCCCGGCGGTCAGCGCCGCCATCAGACCCGCAGGCCCGGCACCGATGATCAGCAGATCGCAGTGACGGAAGCCTTTGTCGTACTCATCCGGGTCGGCCTGCATCGAAAGCGACCCAAGGCCAGCGGCGCGGCGGATGATGGGTTCGTACAACTTCTCCCAAAACGCGGCGGGCCACATGAAGGTTTTGTAGTAGAACCCCGCCGACAGGAAGTTGGAAAATAGGTCATTTACCGCCAGCGCATCGAACCGCAGGCTGGGCCAACGGTTTTGCGAGTTTGCCAGCAGACCGTCGAACATCTCAATCGTCGTGGCGCGGGTGTTGGGTTCCTTGTGGGCTCCGGTGCGCAGCTCCACCATGCCGTTGGGTTCCTCGGACCCTGCAGTCAGCAGCCCGCGCGGGCGATGGTATTTGAACGACCGCCCGATCAGTCGCACATTGTTGGCCAGCAGCGCCGAAGCCAGAGTATCTCCGGGGTGGGCGGTATAGCGGCGACCGTCAAAATAGAAGTTCAGAGTTGTATTTTGGTCGATCTGCCCGCCGTTCAGTCGGTTTGCTTGCGTCATTTTGAACGTCCCCGCGCGCGGGCCACATCGCGGGCCAGTTCCACCTTGGAAATCTCGTGGGTCAGCGTGTTGCGGGTGACGACCAGCCACGAGCGATCCCCGGCCTCGTGATACCAAAGCTCACGGTGCTCACCGGCGGGGTTGTCGCGCAGATAGGCGTAGTCATAGAACGCATCGGCGGCACTCTCGTCCATCCCGTCGGGCCGGTCGATTAGGGACGCGTCGCCCAGATAGGTGAACTCTGAGGCATCGCGTGGCCCAAGAAGGGGGTGGTTTATGATCATGTCTGGTGTCCCCCTTAATGCAGGTTGGGCTGGTTGCCCGCGCCTTTTTCGTCGATCGTCCGGCCGGTGCGGAACCGGTCCAGACGATAGGCGGTGGCTACGGGGTGCGGTTCATCTTTTGCCAGCAGATGCGCAAAGCAATAGCCGGAGGCAGGCGTGGCCTTGAACCCGCCGTAACACCAGCCGCCGTTGAAATAGAGCCCCTGAACCGGGGTGTGGTCGATGATCGGAGAACCATCCATCGACATATCCATCACACCGCCCCACATCCGCAGCAACCGCGCGCGACCGATCATGGGCATCAGGGCCATTCCGCCTTCGCAAACATCCTCGACCACGGGCAGGTTGCCGCGTTGGGCGTAGGTGTTGTAGCCGTCGATATCGCCGCCAAAGACCAGCCCGCCCTTGTCGGATTGGCTGACATAGAAATGTCCCGCGCCAAAGGTGATGACGCTGGGCAGGACCGGTTTCAGCCCCTCGGACACAAACGCTTGCAGGACGTGGCTTTCAATGGGCAGCCGCATCCCGGCCATGCCCATAGCGCGGCTGGAATTGCCTGCGACCGCGCAGCCAACTTTGCTGGCCCCGATAAAACCTTTTGAGGTTTCGACGCCCAAGCAGGTGCCATTCTCGATCCGCAGGCCCGTAACTTCGCAATTCTGGATGATGTCGACCCCGTGCAGGTCCGCAGACCGCGCATAACCCCAAGCCACCGCGTCATGGCGGGCTGTCCCTGCACGGCGCTGGACCAGACCGCCCTTGATAGGAAAGCGGGCGTCGTCGAAATTCAGATAGGGATGCTCGGCCCGGACCTGATCGGCGTCCAGCAGTTCGGCATCCGCACCGTTCAGGATCATCGCATTGCCACGCCGTATATAGGCGTCGCGCTGACCGTCTGTATGGAACAGGTTGATGATCCCGCGCTGGCTCATCATGGCGTTATAGTTGAGGTCTTGTTCTAGCCCCTCCCACAGTTTCAGCGAGAATTCGTAGAAGGGCTCATTCCCGTCCAGCAAATAGTTCGAGCGCACAATCGTCGTGTTCCGCCCCACATTGCCGCCCCCGATCCAGCCTTTCTCGACCACGGCCACGTTGCGTTGGCCATAGACCTTGGACAGGTAATGCGCCGTGGCCAGTCCATGACCGCCGCCACCGATAATGATGACGTCATAATGCGGCTTGGGCTCAGGCTCGCGCCAGACCGGTTTCCAGCCTTTGTGACCGGTAAGCGCCTCTTTGATGACTCGAAAGCCGGAATATCGCATGAATCGGACCTTTTTTGCCAGAATTCACTATTTTGGCGCGGTTGGATATCCTCAGATGCGACATCGACATGTCTGAATCAGACCCCGGCCTGAGAACGCACCAAGCCTGAGAACCAGTCCGCAAATTCGGACACTTCCGGAGAGTCGCGTTGGACCGACAGGAAATACCCCTCAGTAGCCGAAGCAAACTGATCAAAGGCGGGTTGAATTGCGCCGGTTTTCAGGGCGTGGGCCGCGACTATCGAATTCACCAAGGCCACACCGTTTCCAGTAGCCGCGAGTTGCAACGCCAATCCATAGGAATCCACATAGTAGGTCGGGTGTCCGACCTGTTGACCAGTTGCCTCTGACCACGAAGCCCAACTGTCGGAGGTTCCCACAGATTCAATTAGGGGCAACGCTAGCAGATCACCATCCAAACCAGGAGCCTTGACTGGAACAAGGCGGTTGGGCTGCAACGGAACCGCGTTCTTGCCGACCTGCTTTTCTGACCCGAACCTGATTTCGATATCCGCGCGAGAGGCTGCGTATTCGTCGGGCCAGATCGTGCTGACAAATCGCACTGATGTTTCGGGATGTTGCGACCGGAACTCGGGCAGGGCGGGCGCTATGACCCATTCAATGATACTGATCGAGGCCGCCACGGTAATATGCCGCGCTTTTTGCTCGGTCAGGTATGGCGAAGCGGCGGCCTCCAGCATCTCAAGCGCGGCTTCGACCTGCGGCAACAGCTTGCGGCCTTCATCCGTCAGGGAAAGACCACGGGCGTGGCGGTGAAACAGGACCACACCCAGCCGCGTCTCAAGCGCGCGGATTTGCTGGCTGACGGCGGATTGTGTCAGGCCGATCTCGTCGGCGGCGGCGGTGGAACTTAGCCTGCGCGCGGCGGCCTCAAAGGATCTGAACCATGTAAGCGGGGGCAGTGTTTTTGCCATCGGTAACTGACCTATTAGTGACAGTAATACCTAAGGCCAAAGTTCTTTCGTTTGTCAAAAGATGATTCCGGCGGTGATATTTTCCCTGACTAAAAAAAGGGGCCCATCGTGAAGCCAAACATCCGAAAAATCGTAACCTATGATGAGGAAGTTCTGGTCGAAGGGTTTCGCAAGGCCGACCGTCCCTGGCGCATGTTTGCCGTCGCTGCCGTTGTGTCGAACCCTTGGGCCGGGCGGTATGTCGACGATCTGCGCGCTGAAATTCTTGCCTATGGTCCGATCTTAGGTGAGCTGCTGACCAGCCGAATGATAGCGCTGGCCGGAGGGGGCGACGCGATCGAAGCCTATGGAAAGGCGGCCGTCGTCGGGCTGGACGGAGAGGTCGAGCACGCCTCGGGCCTGATCCACACTCTGCATTTCGGGAACATTTTCCGGCAGGCGGTTGGTGCGAAATCCTATCTGTCCTTCACCAATACACGCGGCCCCGCAAACACGCCGATCATGGTGCCGATGATGGATAAGAACGACGCGGGCCGTCGGTCGCATTACCTGACGCTGCAATTTGCGATCCCCGATGCGCCGCGCGCCGATGAGGTCGTTGTGGTTCTGGGCGGTGCGACCTCGGGGCGGCCACATCATCGTATCGGAGACCGCTATCAGGATTTGAAGGATCTGGGCCATGACGTGGACAACCCGGCCTCGGTCTGAATTTGGCAACCTCGCCGCTATAGACGCAGGCGAGGGGCCGCTGGTCATCCTGCTGCACGGGGTGGGCCTGCGTGCTGAGGCGTGGAATCCGCAGATTGATGCGTTTGTCGCGGCAGGTTTTCGCGTGTTGTGCCCGGACATGTCTGGGCATGGCCGCTCGGCGTTCCGTAGCCCTGATGGGTTGCTCAGCTACGTCAAACCTGTTGGGGCGCTGCTGTCTGAGCCAGCCGTTCTGGTCGGACATTCGATGGGCGCGTTGGTGGCCTTGTCATTGGCCGCGTCTGGTCATGAGCAAATCAGGGGTGTTGCCGCCCTGAACGCGGTCTATCGGCGCGATCCCAAGGCGCGTCAGGCGGTTATGGCACGCGCTACGTCTTTGAGTGCCGATGGACCGAATGACCCGTCAGGCACGCTAACCCGTTGGTTCGGAGATCACGAAACCAAAGAACGCGAAGCCTGTGCGCAATGGCTGACTGAGGTTGACCCCGCGGCCTACAAAGCCGCCTACAAGGTCTTTGCCGAAAGCGATGGGTTGTCGGATCAAGACCTCGCGAAAATCGCGTGTCCCGCGTTGTTCATGACAGGCGCGGACGAGCCGAATTCGACTCCGGCAATGTCCCGCAAAATGGCAGCTCTAGCGGCACAGGGACGTGCCGAGATCGTGTCCGGCGCGGCCCATATGATGCCAATGACACACCCGGTTGAGGTTAATTCTATTCTGTTGGGGTTCGTACAGGAGTGCCTGACATGACATCAATCGACCCAAGGGCGCTGCGCGACGCTTTCGGCAGTTTCATGACCGGTGTGACCGTTGTGACCACACTTGATCACAAAGGCAATCCGGTCGGATTCACGGCAAACTCGTTTTCGTCCGTATCGCTAGACCCGCCGTTCTTGTTGGTCTGTCCGGGCAAGTTTCTGTCCAGCCATGAAGTCTTTGCCAAATGCTCGCATTTTGCAGTCAACATCCTGTCTGAGGGACAGCGGGAGGTGTCCAACACCTTCGCCAGCTACAAAGGCGATCGCTTCGCCAAGGTCGACCACTCCAGAGGGTTGAGTGACCTGCCATTGATCCAAGGGGCACTGGCACAGTTTTGTTGTGAAACACATACCGCTGTCCCTGCCGGGGATCATACGGTTCTGATTGGCCGGGTTGAGGAGTTTTCGCACGCCAGGGGCAATGGTCTTGGCTATGTCGGTGGTTCGTATTTCAGCCTGGGTCTGGAACGCGAGATTGACGCGACAGAGCCGACGATCTGCGGCGCTTTGGTGCGGTCAGAGGGCCATGTTTTGCTTGAGGTTCACAACGGTCGGTACCGGCCGCTTCAGATCGCAGGCGTCGAACCCGGAGGCCAGCGCAACAGGCTGGCGCAAGGGCTGGCAGACCGAGGTGTGCCGGCGCGGGTCGATCAGGTGTATTCCTCTTTCAGCGACGCGGGAAGCGGTCTGCACTATACGTTTTTCTTGGCCTCCTGCCACGGAAACCCCACCGTAGAAAGCGCCAAATGGGTGCCCGTCGATGCCCTGCCAAAGCTCACCTACACCACCCAAGCCATCCACGACATGATGACCCGCTTTGCGGTCGAGGCGCAGGAGGGGAACTTCTCTCTCTACCTTGGTGACGCGAAACAAGGTGACATCCACAGTTTGAATGAAGGAGCCCGTTGATGGAGTTTTCCCTGTTTGCCCATATGGAACGCCTGACGCCGGATCAGCCTCATGACGTTTTGTACGATGAATTCGTGGGGCTTGTGAAAATGGCGGACGAGGGCGGGATGCGTGCGGTCTGGACGGGCGAACATCACGGGATGGAATTCACCATCGCGCCGAATCCGTTCCTGTCTCTGGTCGATCTGGCGCATCACACCCGCAATGTTCATTTGGGGACCGGGACGGTCGTCGCCCCATTCTGGCACCCGATCAAACTGGCGGGTGAGGCGGCGGCTGCGGATCAGATCACCAAAGGTCGTATAGAGCTGGGGATCGCGCGTGGGGCGTATTCTTTTGAATACGAGCGCCTTATGCCGGGAATGGACGCATGGGAAGCGGGTCAAAGGATGCGTGAGTCGACCCCGCTGTTGAAAGAAATCTGGCGGGGCGATTGTGCGCATGACGGAGAGTTCTACTCCTTTCCCGCTACCACGTCCGCGCCGAAGCCATTGCAAGAGGATGGACCCCCGATCTGGATCGCGGCGCGCGATCCCAACAGCCACGAATTCGGCGTCCACAATGGGTTTAACATTCAGGTCACCCCCTTGTGGCAAGGCATGGAAGAGATCGAAACGCTGATGGGGCGGTTCAACGACGCCTGCAACAGCTATTCTGGGCCACGTCCTAAGATTATGCTGCTGCATCACACATATGTCGGCGCGGACGAAGATGATGTCGCCCGTGGCGTTCAGGATTTGCGTCGGTATTACAACTATTTTGGTGCTTGGTTCCTGAACAAACGCCCGATCACTCAGGGCCTGATCAAACCGATCTCATCGGACGAGATGGACGCGAACCCGATGTACACGACCGAGAAGCTGGCGGCCGATCTGACTGTCGGCACCCCGCAACAGGTCATCGACCGGATCAAACGGTACGAGGATTTGGGCTATGATGAGTTTTCGTTCTGGATCGACAGTGGAATGACTAACGATCGCAAACGCGCGTCGTTGGCTCGGTTCATTGATGAAGTCATGCCTGTTTTTCAGTGAGGATCACGATGGGTAACTTGCCGCACTTTCAGCTTTTCATTGATGGCAGCCGGACCGAAGGCGCGTCTTCACAGGTCATGACGTCTGAAAATCCCGCCACCGGTCAGGGTTGGGCGACCTTTGCCTGCGCCGCGCCCGAGGATGTTGATCGCGCTGTCGCGGCTGCTAAACGCGCCTTGGACGATCCGATGTGGCGCGATCTGTCAGCTACCGCTCGGGGGAAGCTGCTGTATCGGCTGGCTGATCTGGTCGCAGAAAACGCATCGCGTCTGGCCAAGCTTGAGACAACGGACAGCGGTAAGTTGCTGGCAGAAACTGCGGCCCAAACAGGGTATGTCGCGGATTATTACCGGTATTTCGCTGGGTTGGCGGATAAGGTCGAAGGGACTGTTTTACCAATCGACAAACCGGACATGCACGTTTTTACGACCCGTGAACCAATAGGTGTGGTTGCGGCGATCGTGCCGTGGAACGCGCAGATGTTCCTGACAGCGACAAAACTTGGCCCCGCTCTTGCGGCTGGGTGCGCCGTTGTTCTCAAAGCCTCGGAAATCGCGCCGGCCCCGATGCTGGAATTCGCTCGACTGATCGACGAGGCCGGTTTCCCGCCGGGTGTTGTGTCGGTTATTACCGGGGATGCCGAGAATTGCGCCATTCCCCTGACGCGCCACCCCGATGTGGATCGCATCGCTTTCACAGGTGGGCCGGAAACCGCGCGCCACGTTGTGCGAAACTCGGCCGAGAATTTCGCGGTTACCTCTTTGGAGCTGGGTGGGAAATCCCCGATTCTGGTGTTTGAGGATGCGGATTTGGATGGGGCGGCGAACGGCTTGATTGCCGGTAATTTCGGCGCGTCCGGCCAAAGCTGCGTTGCGGGAACGCGAGGGTTGGTGCACCGGCCCATATTGGAGACGCTGATAGAGCGGATCGAGGAAAAATCCCGCGCCATTCGGGTGGGTGATCCTTTGCATGGTGACACGCATGTTGGCCCGCTCTGCACAGGCGCTCAGGTTCTTAAAATCCAAGAGACGCTGGCCAAGGCACGCGGGCAGGGTGCGGTGATCCGGTTCGGTGGGGAAACCGCAGACAGGCCGGGGAACTACATGAATCCGACGCTGGTTCAGTGCAGCTCGCCCGAAACGGAAACCCTGAAGGTCGAGATGTTTGGCCCTGTGATGTCTCTGTTGCCGTTTGATACCGAGGATGAGGCGATTGCACTGGCCAATGCCACCCCCTACGGGCTTGGGTCGGGTGTGTTCACCCAGAACCTTGCGCGGGCGCACAGGGTTTCCAAGCGGATCAGGGCTGGGATTTGCTGGGTGAATACGTATCGCGCAATCTCTCCCATCGCGCCATTTGGCGGGTTCAACCAATCCGGCTATGGGCGCGAGGCCGGGGTCGAGGCAGTTTTGGATTACACGCGGACCAAAACAACCTGGATCAGCACCGCGCAAGAGCCGATGGCGAACCCGTTTGTAATGCGCTAAATCTGGGCTGATACAGGGAAGGGAGTGTGCCCGTGAAGTTGAAGAACCCGCATTTCAGGGCGCCATCCGACGCGAACCAGCGCAAATCTATCCCTCCGGTCATCTGCTATTCGCCAGACACGTTGCCGCAACCCGATCTGGAAGCGTTGAGTGCGCTCAGGCAACAGGCGTCCAAGACGGCTGAGGTGACCGCCGCCCCTCGGGATGCTGCCTGCATTGATGTGCCCGCCGGTGCTTTCGTTCGGGTTGTTTCGGTCGACGGTCCACAGGTCGGCGACCTGAATATGTGGAACAAACACGACCTGTCCGAACGCTTCTATTCCGGCAAAACCCGCGCCTTGCATGGGACGCATCTATCGACCGGAGATCGCATGTGGTCCAGCTTTCCCAACATGCGCCCGATGGCCACCATCGTGGGCGACACTTTGGACTGGTACGGGTTCGACGAATTCGGAGGGTCCGTTCATGACGTGATCGGAACGCGCTGTGACCCCTATACCGGCCGCCTTTTGTCTGGTGACGACTATCACTATTGCTGCCACTCGAACCTGACGCGGGCTCTGGCCAGCCATAGCGACCTGCCGCTTCATGAGGCGGAAATGCATGTGCACGACGTTCTGAATGTGTTCATGTGCACGGGATTCACGCGGGACACCGGGCAGTATTTCATGAAGGCCAGCCCGGTGCGCCCCGGCGACTATCTGGAATTCTACGCCGCGATTGATCTGATCGTCGGGCTTTCGGCCTGTCCGGGAGGCGACTGCTCATCCGAGCATTCCTCGGATGCCGCGGCCTGCTATCCGTTGCTGATCGAGGTGTATGACCCGGGGCAAGACGCGCGCAATGCGCATGTCCAACCTGCGCGATCAGCGTATGATCGTTCTCATGGCGAAGGCTAGGCGGTCATTCGACGCCCCAAGCGGTCGAGCATCCGGCAGCAAAGCTCAAGCTGTTCAATCTCGACATATTCGTCTGCTTTATGAGCCTGAGTGATTGATCCCGGCCCGCAGACGATCGCCTGAACCCCAAGCTGTTGAAACAGCCCCGCCTCGGTCGCGAATGAGACGACGCCCGTGCCGTTCGCTCCGGTCAGCTCGGCCACAAGGTCTCGGGCTGCGTTTTTGTCCATCGGCTCAAGGCCGGCAACTTCGGCGACGGCCTGTTGGGTAATAGTGGCGGCGCTGTGCACGGCCTGCATTTCAGGCAATAACGCGTGTTCCACGTAGTCGGACAGAGCGCGCTTGACCAGATCCGCATCGCTGGACTGAACCGGCCGCATTTCCCAGGCAACCTCGGCTTTGCTGGCGATCACATTGTGCGCGACCCCACCGGAAATCCGCCCGATATTCACGGTCGTCCAAGGCGGTTCAAACGGGCTGCCGGTTGGTGCACGGGACTTCAGGACTTGGCGTAATTCCAGCAGTTTCCCGATGTAGCGGGCCGCATACTCAGCCGCGTTCACCCCATCGTCCGGGGCCGAACTGTGCCCTTCCAGCCCGACAAAGGACGTGGTGTATTCATAGCACCCCTTGTGGCCCTCGATCACGCGCATCTCTGTTGGCTCACCTATGATGGCGATGTCCGGGACGATGCCGCGTTCAGACAGGTCATCCACCAGATTGCGCGCGCCTAGACACCCGGTTTCCTCGTCATAGGTGAACGAGAAATGCAGCGGTTGGGTCAACTGTGTCGCGTCAAGAGTTTCCGCAAAAGCCAAGGCTGCCGCGATGAACCCCTTCATGTCGCAGGTGCCGCGCCCAAACAGTTTGCCGTCACGCTCGACCATCTGGAACGGATCGCTGGTCCAGTCCTGATCGGCCACCGGAACAACATCCGTATGACCGGACAAGACAATGCCGCCATCCATCTCTGGCCCAAGCGTGGCAAAGATATTGGCCTTTGCGCCGGTCGCGTCCTGTGTCTGAATACACCGCGCGCCCAGTGCCTCAAGAAAGTCGGTCAAATAGTGGATGATCACAAGATTGCTGTCCGCTGAAACCGTTTCAAACGCGATCAGGTCGGACAGGATTTCTTTGGTTCTTTGCAAGGTCATGGTTTTACGAACAGTTTGCGGGGGCGGTCGCAGAAGCACTCTGCTGGCCCGGAATCGGTGATCAGGATGGACTCGGTGATCTCAAGCCCCCAGTCGTCCATCCAAAGGCCGGGCATGAAATGGAAGGTCATGCCGGGTTCAAGAACGGTTTCATCTTCGGGTCGCAGGGAAATGGTGCGCTCGCCCCAATCTGGCGGATAGCTGAGACCAACAGGATAACCGCACCGCGCGCCGCGCTCGATCCCGGCGCGTTCCAACGGCGCGGCCAACGCAAGGGCGATATCGCGGGCTTGATTGCCTGCGCGGGCTGCGTTCAATCCTGCCTCGAGCCCTTCAACCAGCGCAGCTTCGGCCCGTAGCAGGTGATCGGGTGGTTGGCCAAGGAAAACCGACCGGCAGAACGGTGTGTGATACCGGCGATAGCAGCCCGAGAGTTCAAAGAACGTGCACTCTCCCGACTTGAACGGAGCGCCATCCCACGTGAGATGCGGTGCCGCCGCGTCTGGCCCCGAGGGAAGCAAGGGCACGATGGCCGCATAGTCACCCCAATTCCCGTCGGCACCTTTAATGGCGTCGCTGTAAATCTGGGCCACCAGCTCGTTTTTCCTAAGCCCCGGTTCCACGCGTTCCAGAACGCCGTCGATGATATGCTCTGAGATGCGTGCGGCCTTGCGCATCAATATAATCTCTTCGTCGGATTTAACCGCGCGCTGCCAGTTGACCAGCGCGTTTGCATCAATCAGGTCTGCGTTGGGAAGCTCTGCCTGAAGGGTCAGGTGGGCCTTGGCTGAATAATAGTAGTTGTCCAGTTCGACTCCGATACGCCCGCTTGCAAGACCGCAATCCGCCATCAGCGCGGCAAGGTCCTGCATCGGGTGACGAACAGTCGACTGAACATATTCGTCCGCGTAGCCGTGAATACGGTCGTTCGTCATCCAGACTGTGCGGCGCGCACCGTTCGCATCCTGACTGCGACCCCACCAGATCGGATCAGCGTCGTGAAAAACCACGACACCTTGATGCACGTAGAACGACCAACCCTCGTACCCTGTCAGCCACGCCATGTTCGAGGGGTCTTCGACAAACAAAGCGTCCAGGCCAGCCTTTGCCATCGCCTTGCGCGTCTTGGTCAGGCGGCGATCATACTCTGCCCGAGTAAATGCCGGATCAGCGTGGGCCATGGGCTGCTCCTGTCTCGTGTGAAGTCTTGTTGACAGAACTTGACGAATTCGGTCACGTCAATGGGCAACACAGGAAAGGCGGGCCATTGAAGATTTCATCCAACCCTTATCGCGGTGGTCAGAAGCTGATCCCAGAGGCTCCGTTCCCCTCTACCGATGCCGCGCGCGTTGCCGCGTTGCTGGACCAATGCCCCGCTGCCGCCGAAACGCCGCTGAGGGAGGTTGGCGGCCTTGCCGATGTCGCAAATCTCTGGGTGAAGGATGAGCGTGAGCGGATGAATCTGGGGTCGTTCAAGGCATTGGGCGCGGCCTATGTGATTGCGCGCCATGCTGCGGATATGTCCGAGACGCCCGACAACACGACCCTGACCGGTAGGACCTATGTGACCGCCAGCGCGGGTAACCACGGCATGAGTGTTGCAGCCGGTGCCCGTATTTTTGGCGCTGGTGCAGTCGTGTATATCGCCGAAACTGTGCCCGAGAGTTTTGCGGATCGCCTACGGTCGCAAAACGCTCGGGTCGTGCGTCAGGGTTCTGACTATGCTGCCAGTATGGAGGCTGCGGCGCAGGCCTCTCGGGACAATGGCTGGACGTTGCTGTCTGACAGTTCTTGGCCCGGCTATTACGAGCTGCCTCACATCCTGATGGAAGGCTACCTGCAAATGGCGGCCGAGGCGGTGCGTCAATGCCCGCAGATACCCACGCACATCTTCTTGCAGGCCGGTGTTGGCGGGCTGGCGGGGGCCGTCGCCGCCTATGTCCGTGATGTTTGGAAAGATGCACCTCAGATTATTGTGGTCGAGCCCGAGGCCGCACCCGCTTTGCAAGCCAGTATCGAGGCGGGCGCATGTGTGTTTGCCGATGGGCCGGACAGCGTGATGGGTCGCCTTGACTGCAAAGAGCCGTCGCTGATCGCGCTGAATGGTCTGGCACGAGACGCGGATAAGTTTCTGACGCTTTCGGATGAAGAAGTTCTGCGCCATCTCCCAGCAATGGCCAAGGCAGGGATCGCGACAACAGCGTCTGGTGGGGCAGGGATCGCAGCGGTCATGAATTCCGACGTGTGCAATGAACTGTCTATTGGGCCCGAGGCGCGCGTTTTGTGCTTTTTGTCCGAGATTGCAGAATGAGGGGGTTTGAGGTTTCGGAATTCGCGGCGCGCACGGAACGCGCCCAGCGCTTGATGAGCGAGCAGGGGCTTTCAGCGCTCCTAATCACGACCGAGCCCGAAGTACGTTACTTCACCGGGTATTTGACCCGGTTCTGGGAAAGCCCGACGCGCCCTTGGTTCCTGATCGTGCCTGCATCTGGCAAACCCATCGCCGTCATTCCTTCGATTGGCGCTGCGCTGATGGGACAGACGTGGATAGACGACATCCGCACCTGGAGTTCGCCGGACCTTGTGGATGATGGCATCACCTTGTTGGCCGAGACATTGAGAGAGGTTACGCCAACAGATGCAAATATCGGTCAGCCGGATGGTCATGAAACGCATATGCGCATGCCGATAGCTGACTTTATCCGATTGCAAAATGCATTGGAAAATCGGCGTCTTGCGGGCGACAGTGGAATTCTGCGGTCACTGCGGATGGTGAAATCCACAGCCGAAATTGCAAAGATCGAAACCGCTTGCCAGATTGCCGCACGAGCCTTTCAGCGTGTACCCGAGATTGCAGGCTCGGGCGTGGCTTTGGACACGGTTTTTCGCCGGTTTCAGATGCTTTGCCTTGAGGAAGGCGCGGATTGGGTTCCTTATTTGGCAGGAGGGGCTGAAAAAGGAGGGTATACTGACGTGATCTCTCCGGCGCGTGATACCGCAATGACAGACGGAGACGTCCTAATGCTGGACACCGGGTTGGTATGGGACGGGTACTTTTGTGACTATGACCGAAACTGGTCAATCGGCCCGGCCAGCAACGAGGTAAAATCAGCCTTTGCCACATTGATCGAGGCGTCTGACAGCGCATTCGAGATCGCACGCCCTGGCGCGCGCGCGTGCGACCTGTACCACGCGATGAATTCGGTTCTTTCACGCAAAAGTGAAGATACCGGAGCAGGGCGACTGGGGCATGGGGTGGGAATGTCCCTAACGGAATGGCCGTCCCTGATCCCTGGTGACGATACGGTGCTGGAGTCCGGCATGGTGTTGACGCTTGAACCCGGTATCGCAATTGGCGACAAGATATTGGTGCACGAGGAAAATATCGTGATCAACGAGGACGGACCACGATTTATCAGTCCGCGCGCCGGGCCGGAGTTGCATGTGATATGAGTTACTTACCATACGAACTTGATGCGGATGACCCGCAATCCACGCCGCTTGGTTTGATCGTCTTGCAGACAGATGAGACGATCGAGCCCGAGTTCAGCGCGTATTTCTCGGATCGCAGCTATCCCATCTATGTTTCCCGGATTCCGAGCGGAAGCAAAGTCACGACCGATACTCTTTCAGAGATGGAGCAGGCCCTTCCCGCTGCAGCGGATCTATTGCCAAAGGTCCGTCCGTACCGAGTAGTGGGCTATGGGTGCACATCGGCGAGCTCTGTGATCGGGTCGAAACAAGTAGAGAGGCTGGTGCAGAAAAGCTGTGATGCGGCAGTTGTCACGAATCCGCTTCGTGCGGGTTCTGCGTGCGCGGCCGAATTGGGGGTTTCCAAGTTTGCTCTGCTGTCGCCATATATCGAGGAAGTGAATGAGCCCCTACGCCGTGCGTTCGCTGAAAACGGGGTGTCGATGGAAGTTTTTGGCTCATTCGGAGAGGCGCAGGAATCCAGGGTCGTTCGGATTTCGCGGCAATCCATTGTCGATGCCGCGTTAAAGCTAGGGTCTGATTCGCAAGTTGAGGCTGTTTTCATAAGCTGCACGAATATAAGAACTTTTGATGCGATACCCGAAATTCAGAAATGGTTGCAAAAGCCCGTTCTCTCCAGCAATCAAAGTCTTGCATGGCACATGCGGCACCTGAATTCCGCCTGATTATCAGGCTTGTGACTGTGCCATTGTTATCAGGTCGTCATATTTTGGTTGCGCGACGCGTGCCGCATGTCCTTAAATGGGCCGGACAGGTCTTTGAGATCCGGATAAACCGGGCGACCAAGGACGGCACAGGGGAGCCAAGTTGGTAATGACTAATGACGCAGCGTTCGTCGAATTTCAGCGTGTCCAGAAATCTTATGATGGCGAGATACTCGTCGTAAAAGATTTAAACCTTTCAATGCCAAAAGGGGAGTTCCTCACGATGCTGGGCCCGTCGGGTTCCGGTAAAACGACGTGTTTGATGATGCTCGCCGGTTTTGAAACCGCGACACATGGCGAGATCATGTTGGATGGGCGACCGATCAACAACATCCCGCCTCACAAGCGTGGTATTGGCATGGTTTTTCAGAACTATGCGTTGTTCCCGCACATGACCGTTGCCGAGAACCTTTCGTTCCCGCTGGAGGTACGGAAGATTGGCAAGGATGAGCGCGAAGAAAAGGTTAAGCGCGCCTTGGATATGGTTCAGATGGGCGCGTTCGGAAGTCGCCGCCCTGCGCAATTGTCCGGTGGTCAACAGCAGCGTATCGCCCTAGCGCGTGCCTTGGTGTTCGAGCCTGAGCTGGTTTTGATGGACGAACCGCTGGGGGCTTTGGACAAGCAACTGCGCGAACACATGCAGTTTGAAATCACGCGTCTGGCCCATGAGCTGGGGATTACGACGGTTTACGTGACGCACGACCAGACCGAGGCGCTGACCATGTCGGATCGTGTCGCCGTTTTTGATGACGGACGCATTCAGCAACTTGCGCCGCCGGATCTACTGTACGAAGAACCCGAGAACAGCTTTGTTGCTCAATTTATCGGTGAAAACAATACATTGGAAGGTGTTGTTAAATCGATAGACGGGGACTCGTGCGTGGTCACGCTGGACGATGGCTCTGAAATCGACGCCAAGCCAGTGAACGTGAGCGCTGCGGGCGAACGAACAAAGGTGTCGATCCGGCCCGAACGGGTTGAGTTCAATAAAGATCGCCTGCACGCCGATGCCCATACTCTGAAGGCGACGGTGAAAGAGTTCATCTACATGGGTGATGTGTTCCGGTTCCGTCTGTCTGTGGCGGGCAATGATGATTTCATCATCAAGACCCGGAACGCACCGGATGCCGTCAGGTTGTCCCCCGGCCAAGAGGTCGAGATCGGCTGGTTGGCGCATGATTGCCGGGCGCTTGACGCCTGAGGCATGAATACCCCGCCGTTGCGGGGCAAGAGTTGGCCGGGTTGCCCCGTGATCCGGTCTCGAAACCTAAATTTAGCGGGTATAACAGGGAGTTAAACATGAAAGTTAAAACCACTCTGATGGCAAGCGCGGTTGCTGCCGTTGCCGGTGGCGCGATGGCCGAAGAGATGACCATCGTCTCCTGGGGCGGCGCGTATTCCAAGTCGCAGCTCAAAGCGTATCACGAGCCCTATTCGGAAAAGACCGGAGTCACCATCCTGAATGATGACAGCTCGGCCGAGGCGGTCGCAAAGCTGCGCGCGATGAATGAAGCGGGCAACATCACTTGGGATGTGGTGGACGTTGTTGCTGCGGACGCGATCCGTCTGTGCGACGAAGGTCTGGCGCTTGAAATCGACTTTGACAGCCAGCTTGCCGCTGCACCGGACGGCACACCGGCGTCCGAAGACTTCGGCGACCTTCTGGTCAGCGACTGCTTTATTCCGCAGATCGTGTATTCGACCACATTCGGTTACCGCACCGATCTGGTAGGCGATAACCCTCCGACCGAGATTTGCGCGGTTTTCGATCTGGAAAACTATCCGGGCAAACGCTCGCTTGAGAAGCGTCCGATCAACAACATGGAATGGGCGCTGCTGTGTGACGGCGTTGCCAAAGAAGACGTCTATGATGTTCTGGCAACACCGGAAGGTCAGGATCAGGCGCTGGCCAAGCTGGGCACCATCAAGGACAGCGTTGTCTGGTGGTCGGCCGGTGCTGACACGCCGCAGTTGCTGGCCGATGGCGAGGTCATCATGGGCTCGACCTACAACGGTCGTCTGTTCAGCGTGATCGAAGAACAGAAACAGCCTGTCGCCATGCTGTGGGACGCACAGGTGTTCGATCTGGACGGCTGGATCATTCCCGCGGGTCTGAGCGAAGAGCGTCAACAGCGCGCGCTGGACTACATCATGTTCGCCACCGACACGCAGCGTCTGGCGGATCAGGCCAAGTACATCTCGTACGGTCCGGCCCGTGCTTCGTCGGCTCCGTTGGTAGGTCAGCACGCCGATCTGGGCATCGACATGGCACCGCACATGCCGACCGACCCAGAGAACGCAAAGAACACGTTCCTGTATAACTACGAGTTCTGGGCTGACTACCGCGACGATATCGACGCCAAGTTCCAGGCGTGGCTGGCGCAATAAGCCTGCTTTAAGTCAACGGTTGGGGCCGCCATTGGCCCTGACCCACCATAAAAAGACCAAGGGACGCAGATGACTGACGCAACTCAATCCGGTCCGATGCTGGCCGCAGATGGCACCCCGCTGAAGAAATCTCTGGCGCGGTCTTTGCGCCGTCGCAAGCTGAGGGCGCTGGCCTTGATTGCGCCGCTGCTGCTGTTTGTCCTGCTTTCCTTTGTGATCCCGATTATGTCGATGCTGTTCCGCTCGGTCGAAAACAGCATCGTGGCCGACACGCTGCCATTGACTGTGGTCGAGCTGCGCAATTGGGATGCCGACAGCGGTGAACTTCCGGATGAGGCGCTTTACGCTGCGTTTACCAAGGACATGATCACTGCGATCGACCAAAAAACGCACACCCGTCTGGGGTCGCGTCTGAACTATGAACAAACCGGTATGTCCTCGATGTTCCGCCGCTCTGGTCGTCAGATCAAAAAGCTGGACCCGGAAACGGACGGCCCGTTCAAAGACAAGCTGATCGATATTCACGATGGCTGGGGCGATGTTGAGACTTGGCGCACGATCAAGACGCATGCGGTTCCCATCACCAACGGATATTTCCTGAATGCGATCGACATGCGCCGCACCCCTGAGGGCGCGCAGGCGCAGCCCGAAGACAAGCAAATCCTGATCAAACTGTTTGGGCGCACGCTGATGATGTCGCTGATCATTACGGCGTCTTGTATCCTGCTGGCTTACCCGGTGTCCTACCTGCTTGCGACGCTGCCGATGCGCGTGTCGAACCTGTTGATGATCCTTGTTTTGTTACCTTTCTGGACGTCACTTCTGGTGCGAACCTCGGCGTGGAAAGTGATGTTGCAACAGCAAGGTGTGATCAATGAAACGCTGGTCTGGCTTGGGTTGGTGGCCGATGATGCGCGACTTGTGATCATCAATAACCAATTTGGCACGATTATCGCGATGACACATATCCTGCTGCCGTTCATGATCCTGCCGATGTATTCGGTGATGCAGACGATCCCGGACTCCTATACGCGCGCTGCCAAGTCCATGGGCGCGACGAACTGGACAACCTTCTGGCGCATCTACTTTCCGCAATCCATACCGGGCATTGGCGCGGGGTCGATCCTCGTGTTCATCCTCGCCATCGGCTACTACATCACGCCGGAAATCGTAGGCGGCACCAAGGGTGTGTTCATCTCGAACCGGATTGCGTACCACATCTCGTCCTCGTTGAACTGGGGGCTGGCGGCGGCCTTGGGCACGATCCTGCTGGCGGTCGTTCTGTTACTCTACTGGTGCTATGACAAGATCGTGGGCATCGACAACGTGAAGCTGGGATAAAGACGATGGCAGCACTTACACCAATATCCCGCAAACCCATGTCGGTCGTTCTGCCCGCAGTGGCCATTGCCGGAGGGTTCCTTGGCATGTTCGTCGGGGCCGGGCAGGGCAGTGTCCTGCTGGGTATCCTGATCGGAGCCGTGCTGATGGCGGGGCTGGCCTGGGTCTACATGAATGTCCTGGACAACGAGCGCGCCGCCCGCTGGATCACGATCCTTGGGCTAGGTGGGCTTGGCCTGCTGTTCGCAGGATTGACCGGGCTGATTGTTGGGCTGCTGGCTGGATGGTTCTTCGCCTTCTTCATCTTCTGGCTTTATGAGGGCCGCTATCGGCGGAAACTGCTGCCGTATATGACCGGTCAACAGGTGTTTTGGCATTACACCTTCCGGGTGATCTGCGGTGCGATCTTCGTGTTCCTGATCACGCCGATCCTTGTGGTGCTTCCGCTGTCGTTTAACGCGCAGGACTTTTTCACCTTTACGCCCGAGATGCTGCGGCTGGACCCCGAGGGCTATTCGCTCAAGCATTACCGCGATTTCTTCACCAACAATGAATGGCAACGCAGCTTCAAAAACTCGCTGATCATCGCGCCGATTGCGACGTTTATCTCGGTATCACTAGGTACGCTGGCGGCCATCGGGCTAAGTCAAAGCCACGTTCCAGGAAAACGGGCGATTATGGGTATCCTGATTTCACCCATGATCGTGCCGCTGATCATCTCGGCAACCGGCATGTTCTTTTTCTACAGCGATATTGGCCGGTTCCTCGAAGGCACGCTGGGCATGGACAAGAACTTTGTGGGGTATGTGAAGGTCATCCTCGCCCACGCGGTTCTGGGTATTCCGTTTGTGATCATCACCGTGACGGCGACGCTGGTGGGCTTTGACCAATCGCTGACCCGCGCTGCGGCGAATATGGGGGCAGGGCCGGTGCGGACCTTCTTCAAGATCCAGATGCCACTAATCCTGCCGGGCGTGATCTCGGGCGGGTTGTTCGCCTTCATCACCTCGTTTGACGAGGTGGTTGTGGTACTGTTCGTCGGCTCGGCCAGCCAGAAAACGCTTCCGTGGCAGATGTTCACTGGCCTGCGCGAGCAGATCAGCCCGACCATTCTTGCGGTGGCGACGATCCTTGTGGTGATCTCAATCGCGCTGCTGACCACGGTTGAATTGCTGCGCCGCCGGTCCGAGCGTCTGCGGGGTCTCAGCCCCGCTTGACGTGAATCGCGGCGTGATTTAGCCGTACCCTTGTGTAGCCCGGTCACGATGGCGTCGTGACATCCAAACGGGCGCATGGCTCTCGGTTCCCGAGGCCGCTTGTCCTGAACGCCGGGACTTGTGGCCGGGCACCCTTCGTCCGGCATTGCAGGAGAGAGCATGATGACAGACCTGACAAACCGCCCCGAGTTCTTCACCAGCCACAATGGTGAAAAGGCGCCTTTGCCATTCAGCAAGGCAGAATACGAACGTCGCTTGACGGGATTGCGTGCGATGATGGCTGCGCGGGATATTCCGGCTGTGCTGCTGACCTCGATGCACAATATCGCCTATTACTCGGGCTTTCTGTATTGCTCCTTTGGCCGTCCTTACGGCTGCGTGGTGACGCAGGACGCTTGCACCACGGTGTCGGCGAATATCGACGCGGGGCAACCGTGGCGACGCTCGGTCGAGGAAAACGTGATCTACACCGACTGGAAGCGTGACAACTACTGGCGCGCGGTGGCCAGCCTGATCGGTGGCGCGAAACGGATCGGGATCGAGGGCGATCACATGACGCTTGCGGCACGTGATACGGTGCTGGCGATGCTGGGTCAGCCGGAATTGGTGGATGTGGCCGCCGATACGATGGCCGCCCGGATGGTGAAATCGGCAGAAGAAATCGCGCTGATCAAGGGCGGCGCACACACCGCAGATGTGGGCGGCGCTGCCATCCACGCCGCGATCCGCGAGGGCGCGACCGAGATTGAGATTGCCATGGCCGGTCGTGACGCGATGGAGGCCGAGATTGCGCGTGCCTATCCCGACGCTGAATACCGCGACACCTGGGTTTGGTTTCAGTCGGGCCTGAACACCGACGGAGCGCATAACCCCGTGACCAAGAGGGCGCTGCAAAAGGGCGATATCCTGTCGCTAAACACGTTCCCGATGATCTCGGGCTATTACACTGCGTTGGAACGCACCCTGTTTCTGGGCGAACCCGACGCCGACAGCCTGCGCATCTGGAAGGCCAACGTCGCCGCGCACGAACTGGGGCTGAGCCTAATCAAACCCGGCGCGACCTGCTCGGGCATCACGGCTGAGATAAACCGCTTCTTCGCGGATGAGGGTCTGCTGCAATACCGGTCATTCGGATATGGCCACTCGTTCGGCATTCTCAGCCACTACTACGGGCGTGAGGCGGGGCTGGAGCTGCGCGAGGATATCGACACGGTGCTAGAGCCGGGCATGGTCGTTTCAATCGAGCCGATGCTGTGGATACCCGAAGGTCAGCCCGGCGCGGGCGGATATCGCGAACATGACATTCTGGTCGTCGAGGAGGACGGTGCCGAGAACATCACCGGCTTCCCCTATGGGCCGGAACATAACACGATTACCTAACCGGACAGGCAGGAGGGGCGCTTAGCCCCTCTTGCCACGTTCGTGGAAGATGAACCCGATAAAGTTCAGCAGCACCTGTGCCGCCAGAATCTGGGTGCTTTCGGTCGGATCATAGTTCGGCGCGACCTCGACCAGATCAATGCCCACAACGTCGCCGCGCTGTGCCAGCCCTTGCAGGATTTCCAGCACATCATAGTACAGAAAACCGCCATGGCTGGGCGTGCCGGTACCTGACGCAATCGAGGGGCAAAAGGCGTCGATATCGATCGTCACGTAATATCGCGCGCCCTCGGGGATGCGCGCCAAAACGCCCTCGGTCCCCAGTTTGCGAACCTGCCGCACCGACAAAATGTCAGACCCTCGGGCGCGGGCATCCTCATAGCCTTCCTTCGCGGTCGAGGACACGTTGCGGATACCCAACTGGGTCATGCCCGAGACATAGTCTTTCTCAATCGCGCGCCGCATCGGGTTGCCGTGCCCGGCGGTGACGCCGTGCCGTTCGTCCACGAAATCCAGATGCGCGTCGATCTGAACCACATGGATCGGACCATTCTCTGCACACTCATCGGCAAAGGCGTTGATGCAGGGGATGTTGACCGAGTGATCACCGCCAATGGTGACGGGCAGGGCACCTGCGTTCAGAATCTTCTGGACCCCGAACTGGATATTGGCATGGCTTTCCTCAGTCTTGGTGTGGATGATGTCCGCATCGCCGATATCGACCATCCGCACGGAACTATCCAGATAGGTCGCGTCATCCTCGTGATCATATGCTCCGGCGTGGCCAAAGCTGAACAGGGTCGATGCCTCGCGCACTGCACGCGGCCCAAACCGCGCGCCGGACCGCCACTGGGTGCCAAAGTCGAACGGAGCGCCAAGGATCGCCACATCCGCCTCGATCTGGTCCCAGTTTTCGATGTAGGGTGATTTGCCAAAGGTCGAAATGCCTACGAAAGGCAGGTTTAAGCGTCCGCTGGAGTACCCATGTGATGACATTTCCAAAGCCCTGTTTTTTGCCGTTTGCCCACAGCTTAGACCGGTTGCCCAAGGCTGGATAGATCATCCGAGCGCAGTTGATGGTTGAATGTCCCCTTCGGCGGTGTCTATTTGACAAGGCGACTGGAAAGGAATTGCCGTGGTGCATCACGAATTGCCGCCGGAGACAGGTGTCTTCTACATAAATTTGGACCGCGTCCCAGCGCGGCGGGAATTCATGGAAGAACAGTTCGCCCATGCCGGTCTGCCTGGGGCAGTACGGTTCAGTGCGGTTGACGGCCAGGTTCCCGGCGCATTGGACGACAATGGCTATGTACCGGGCACAGGCAGCCGCTGGGGTTTGAAACAAAGCGAGGTTGCCTGTTTTGAAAGCCATCGCGCAGTATGGCGCGCCGTCGTGCAGCAAAACCTCCAGTCGGTCGCTATTTTTGAGGATGATGTAGAGCTGTCGGTCAATGCAGGGAACGTGGTGTCCAAAGTGTTAGTGAACGCGTCGGAATACGATCTGGTGAAACTCGACTATTCCCCAAGATCAATGCGTTTCGGACCCCATCGCACAATCGCAGATGTGCCGGTTCGGCCGATGCTTGAAATGGCCCCAAGCTCTGCTGCGTATGTTGTCACACAGGCGGCTTGCCGCAGGCTGCTAAGCTGGTCCGAGCCGTATTCGGATCATTTGGACGACTTCATCTCGCTGCCGCGCGAGGATTGGCGCATGTTTCAGTGTTTTCCGGCTGTGGGCGTCCAGATGATCTGGTCGCAACAGCAAGGCCAGACTGACGAAGATGTAAAGGTTAGCGAGCGATCTCAAGACACGAAAACCAACACCGGCCTGGACAAAGGGCCAACGTGGTTTCGCGTGCGTCGAGAACTGAGGGCCGCGCGGCGCAAGCTGTTCTGGCGAATGGGCGGCGAAAAGCGTTTGCGAGAGCAGGGCGGCTATATCGGATTTATTCCATGCGCGGATGATCTTAGCGTCTAGGCGTGCGCCGTTTCCCACAAAATTTAGGGGAATACGGGTTCCCGCCCTATAACCGTTAACAAAACTGTCAATTTGATATAACGTTTGAGTGTTATTTCCAGTTGGCGCTTGGGTTTTCGGTATGAGTCAGACGATCTACGAACGATATGGTGGCTTCAAAACGATCAGCAGGATCGTAATGACGTTCTATGAGATGGCCTTGGATTCTGACCAGATCGGAGGACATTTCGAGGACATCGACATGCCTCGACTAATTGATCACCAAACCAAGTTTGTTTCGTCATTGGTCGGTGGGCCTGCGTCCTTCAGTGATGAGCGGATCGAGGCCGTTCATCGGCATCTAAACATATCTCATGCTGACTTTGATGAGATGGCCGATCTGTTCGGCCAGGCACTGGAGATGCACGGGATGGAGGACGGTCATATCAAGATTGCCCTCAGCGCAATTGAATCCAAGCGTTCCATCATCGTGACGCGCAACGCAGCATGAGTATTCTGGCCATAAATGAGCAACTGCTCCGCGCGATCGGAGTGGGCGTGGCCGTTGTGCGGGCTTCGGATCTTGGGTTTGTGTTCTACAATGGCCCGTTTGCCGAATGGTTTGGCGCTCCGTCCGAAGGGCAATCTCTGCTGGATGTGTTTCCCGGTCTGGATCAGCGCGAGCTGGAGGATGTAAAGCAATCTGGCCTTCGCTATTCCGTCGAAATGCAGATCAAGCCAAAGCGTAGAACATTGATTTTTGCGACTGCGGTTTCCTTGGCAAATGGCATGGACGAGCAGCTATTGGTCGTTGAGTGTCAAAACATTACCCGCATTCGCGAACTTGAGAGCATGATCGACAGCTACTCGACAATGGTCGAGCGCAACACGCGCGAACTGGAACGCGAGAAAGAGCGTGTTGAAAGGTTGCTGCTGAACCTGATGCCACGCGCGGTATATGAGGAATTCAAGACATTCGGCGTTGTGACGCCGCAGCTTTACGATCAGGTCTCGGTGGTCATGCTAGACTTTGTCGGTTTCACGGATTTCGCGGCAAAGACGGACCCGACTGTTACTCTTAGCGAGTTGAACGACATTTTCACCGCCTTTGACCGGATCGTCGAACAGTTTGGATGCGAACGGATCAAGACAATTGGGGACGCATACCTGGCAGTCTCCGGGATGCCCGATGCGACCCCGGATCATGCGACGGCTGTCGCTCATTGCGCGGTTAGGTTCCTTCGTTATCTTGAGCGGCGAAATGAGAGCCACCCGCATAAATGGGAGGCCCGCATTGGGCTGGGAATGGGCCCGGCAGTTGGCTCGGTCGTGGGAATTCAGAAATACGTTTACGACGTTTTCGGACCTGCTGTTAACATTGCCTCACGGCTGCAAGTCTTTGCAAATCCAATGAATATCGTTGCGCCCGAGGAGATGAAATTCGCTCTGATCGACGAGTTTCAGGTTTCCGATCTGGGCCGCGTCGATATCAAGGGAATGGGTGAAATGGACCTCATCAACGTGACTTCGGGCCTTAGCATGCCAAAACCCAGAACCGTATTCTGACTAGTCGTCCTGCGGCACCAGGCCAAGACCCCTGAGATAGATTCCGATACCGGATTCCAAAAGGTCTTCGGGAGGAAAGGGCGAAGTTGCGCCGGTGTTTCTGGCGTACAGTTCGACCACGCCGTGGCTCATGGCCCAGATATGCGCGCTGAACATCGACGCGGGCGGACGTTTCTCAGGGGGAATGTGCTGGGACAGATCCGCAGCGGCCTTCTCGAGTACACTTTTCGCTCGGTTGGCCGCCAATGAAAGTTCCGGCGTGCGGTTGATGGAAACACCACTTTCAAACATTGCGATGTAGTGGCCAGGGTGCTTGCGCGCAAAGGCAAGATAGGCGCGCCCTGTTGCCTCGAACGCGGCCAGAGCGGATGGCTGACCCTTGTCGTAGGCGTATTGCATCAAGTCCGCGAACATCTCGAACCCTTGGCGCGCGGCCTCGGCGATCAGGTCTTCGCGACCCTGAAAATGCCGGTAAACGGCCGCTGGCGTTACGCCGGCTGTCTTGGCCGCTTCGGACAGGGTAAAGCCGGTCGGACCTTTTTCTTCAATCAGGGACAGCGCGGCCTCGATCAAGGCTTGCTTCAGGTTGCCGTGGTGATACCCGCGTTTTGTCATCCCTGTATCACGTGCCCTTGTTGTTCATATACTTGGACTTCTGACATAATCCGAGCGGCGCGTTTCGTCCAACATCTATGGCGCGGAAAACGAGTGAAATTCATCAGGACTCCCAGATTTCGGGCCCGCCGCAGATTTTCGTATCGATTTCGCCAATGGCTTCATGATTTTTCTCGTCATAGTCCAGGGCATGCAGGACGGTTTGAATGGCCGCAAGCCGCGCTCGTTTCTTGTCGTCCGAGCGCACAATTGTCCACGGGCAATGCGCCGAATGGCTGCGTGTCAGGGTTTCAGCGATAGAGGTCGAGTACTCATCCCATTTACTGAGTCCTTGAATATCTATCGGGCTGAGTTTCCATTGCTTCAACGGATCGGTCTCACGGGCCAAGAACCGGTTGAGCTGCTCGGCGCGCCCAACGTTCAGCCAAAACTTGAAAAGCCTGATGCCGTCGCTGACGAAACCAGTTTCCAGCGGCAAGACCTGACGAAAGAACCTTTCGCGTTCATCTGACGTGCAAAAACCAAATACATTCTCAACAACGCCGCGGTTGTACCAGCTTCGGTCAAAGAACACGATTTCGCCAGCGGCGGGTAGGTGAGGGATGTACCTTTGAAAATACCACTGGCTGCGCTCTTGATCCGATGGCTTGCCAAGTGCGACGTTGCGGGCTCCGCGTGGGTTAAGATTTTCGCGAAAGCGCTTGATTGTACCGCCTTTTCCAGCAGCATCCCGGCCTTCAAAGATGATTGCGACCCTTCCACCGGTCTCTTTCACCCACGATTGCATCTTGACCAGCTCGATCTGCAACGCCTCCATCTGCTTTTCATAATCCTTACGCTTCATTCGTTCGTCGTAAGGAAAGCTGGGGTTCAGGATGTCATCCTTGTTTGCCTTTTCGATTGAGGATCTGACCTCTTTCGGGGCTTCTTTTCGGAAATACTTTTCGATGGAGCCTTTTGCGGATCGGGCCATAAGTCACCTCTCGATAAAATCCAATTTCTACTATGGATTAGCCGAGTGATTAACGCAAACCTGCCCTTTGTGCCGCCCTCTCAATGGCGGTGGCCACTTCGGGTGCGGCAACGACCTGCGGCATATGTCCGATCCCTGCCAATTCAATCAATTCCGCATCCGGTATCTGCTCAATCAGGCGCTGGGAATGCCAGTCCAGACCAACAGTTTCGTCCGCTGTTCCGTGTACGATTTCAGTTGGCACCGAGATGTCTTTGTACTGCGGTTGAAGGGCACGGATTTCTTCCAGAAGATTGGCCCGTTGTTTGGCATTTGCGTGCATGGACGAGCGACGGATAGTCAGGCCGGGGCCAAAGTGACGGGCATACCCTTCGGGCGCGGATTGCGGAGCAAACACCTGATCAAGCGTCTTTTCTACATACCATTCCGGCACAAACGCGCTGATCAAAGGCAAAGCCAGAGCGTTACCCGCCGATGTAGACGCAAGCCTGTTGAAGCCATCCAGCGGTGTTTCCCAAGGGATGGCAGCCGGGGCGATCAGAACCAGTCCAGAGATGTTCTCGGGTCGGGCGACGGCCCAAGCAAGCGATACGGATCCGCCATAGCTTTGCCCGGCGACAATGGGCTTGTCTGCGCCAAGTATGGCAGCGGCCTTCTGTAGAATTATGGCTTGTTCTTCAATGCTTTCACCGTCGGGGTTAAAGCTGCCGCTATAGCCAAGGCCCGGTCGGTCAAAGACGATCACGCGGAAGTTCTTTGCCAAGATTGGTGCAAGAGCGAACGTCATGTCGCGCGTGTTGCCGCTTGAACCATGGATCAGAACCACGTCTGGGCCTTCGCCCATCACCACCGCATGGATCGGAACGCCGTCAACATCAATGATTTCGCCTTCGGGTGGGAAGGATGCCTCGGCGCTCGCCTCGTTTTGCGACACGCGCCATGCGGTCAGCAAGGTCAGGCCAGAGAGAAACAGGCCGAGGGTTATGACAGATTTAACGACCAATTTCGTCCAGATCGAACGGGGTCGATTGATAAATCTCGTTGATCCAGTTCCCGTAGAGCAAATGAGCATGACTGCGCCAGCGGTTTTGCGGATCTCGGCTCGGATCGTCGTCAGGATAGTAATTCATGGGCACGTTGATCGGCGTGCCGTTCGCGATGTCGCGGTCGTACTCTTGCTTGAGCGTGTCGCTGTCATATTCAAAGTGATTGAAGATATAAATCGCGCGATGCGAAGGGTCTTCGATAAGGCAGGGGCCGACGTCTTCGCTGCCCAACAGTGTTGTCAGACCCGGAGCGCTGTCGATCTCATCCTGTTTCATCTCAGTCCAGCGGCTGACAGGGATCACGCAATCATCCGAAAACCCCCGCAGGAATGGCGATGCGGGCGCAAGATTGCGATGCCTGAAACATCCAAAAGCCTTGGCATCCAGTATGTGTTTCTGAACGCCGTGAAAGTGGTTGATCATTGCCATTCCGCCCCAGCAAACGCCAAAGGTCGAATGCACGTTCGTCTGGGTCCAGTCAAAGACCTCGCTGATCTCGTCCCAATAGGTCACGTCTTCAAACTCAAGGTGTTCGATGGGTGCGCCAGTGATGATCAGGCCGTCGAACTTTTGATCCTTGATCTCCTGAAACGGACGGTAAAACTCGGCCATGTGTTCGGCTGCGGTGTTTTTGGTCCGATGCTCGGTCATGCGGATCAGCGACAGGTCGATCTGCAGCGGGGTCGCACCGATCAGACGGGCGAACTGGTTTTCCGTCTGAATCTTCTTGGGCATCAGGTTCAGCAACCCAATCCGCAAGGGGCGAATGTCCTGACGCATCGCCTGATCCTCATCCATGACCATGACGCCCTCGTTGGTGAGAACGTCAAATGCAGGCAGGTCGGAGGGGATCTTGATTGGCATCAGGTGCAAGCCTTCGGAAACTAAGTGTAAGAGCCGTAATTAAGCGTGGTTTGGGCGGGCCTCAAGGGTGCGTTCGATCAACTCGTCGAAATCTGAGGCGTCACGGACGTTGTGCATGTCATCCGCTGTGACCGCTATTCCCCAATTGTCGGCCATCGCCTGATAGCGGGGCTGACGATGAGCAAGAGCGCGGGCGTAAGTCCAGCGTACAAATGCGTCGGGGTCCACCTGAGAGCCCGAGCAACCGTGCTCGGCCAGATATTCCTCCCAAACCTGAGTCAGGAATTGTGGCTGATAAGACATCGGCTTGGGAGCCTTGTCAAAGCGCCGGACCAGCTCTGCGGTGTGCTCGTCGTCGCCCTTTAGCCATATCATCAAAGTTTGCCGCGAAAGCTCGGACAGGACTTGATCGCGCGGGTCGTCGGGGTCGACCCATTCGCAGATTGACCCGCCGGTGTCACAGATGAAGTTGGGGTATTGATACAGGCGTTGGGCGCGGTCGATGAAATACTCTGTGTCCAGCAGAGCATGAATTTCTGCCAGTCTGAACTGTTCCTGTCTGCGGCGGTATTCGGTTAGCTCAAGCCCTCCTAGCGCCGGGTTGCCCGGCTTGCCCAGATAGGCCGCGACCGGCGTGAGATTCTCAAATGAGATGTTAGAGCCGATATAGATCGAGTCTGACAGAAGAAGATCCCGCAGAAAGTGGACTTTCATCGCCTCTGCCTTGGCATTGTCGGTGATGTACTCGCCCATGTAGCGTGTACCGATGCGGTAGTCGATCGAGTAGTGAAACCAGTCACCCGAGTCCCGCAAGATGTTGGACACATACGTTTTCCCAAGGCCCGACATGCCGAAAAACAGCACTTTCTTTCGCGCTGCCTCGCGCCAATCTTTTGCCGAGCTGTAGATCATCGTCTGCTATCCCCTTTTAGCACCTTGCTAATTGGGGCGGCGGGCGGCGTCAATCAGGTGCGCGGTTTCGGTTTAGGATCAATAGCCCCACGGCGAGCACAGCAAAGCCTAGAAATGCCTGTGGTTGTAGCGCTTCGTCGCGCAGGATTGCGCCAAGAACAATTGCCACAGGTGGGATAACCAGCGTTACAAGCAAAAGATTGCCCGCGCCCGCCATTGCCAAAACACGGTAGTACAAAAGGTATGCTCCGGCGGTTGCAATCAGCGCATAGTAGGCGATGGCTGCCCAAGTAATGGCTGGCAGGTCGAACGTTGGAACACCGTCAACGACCAGAGTTATCGGTAAGATGAACAGCGTTGATCCTGTCAGCATCCCGGCTGCGGCAACTGCCGGGTGCAGGCCGGACAACGCGACACGCGCCCAAGCTCCGGCCAGGGCGTATGAGATCGCGCCTGCGATGATGGCCAGTTGCGCCGCGCTTTGCAGGTCAAAACTGGCGAAACTCTGAACTCCGATGGCGATCGCAACTCCGACGAACCCCAGACTGACGCCAAGGGCGCGAGAACGGGTCAATTGTTCGTCTTTGAAAAATATCGCCGCGACCAGAACGCCAAAAATTGCCGTTGTTGCGTTCAGGATCGAGGTGAGCCCCGTTTCGATATACAACTGTCCCCATGCCATAAGAGAAAACGGAATGGCGTTGTTCAGTACTCCCATTACAACAAATGCAATCCAAATGCGTGGGGTAGAAGGTACCTTTAACCCCTTAACCCAAACCACAACCCAAAGCGCCAGCATCGCCCAGAAGACGCGATGCAGGACCGAGGTCATGACAGGTACAGTGTCCAGCGCGATCCTGATGGAAACGAATGATGCGCCCCAGATCAGGCCCAGCAACAAAAGCTCGGCCCATGCCTGTGTGGAAAGTTGTTTTTGAGTAGCCATGCCAATGTCTTTCACTCAAACGCGGCAAACGCGACCCGAAACATGCGAAAAGGCCCCGCCAAATGGCGAGGCCTCTGTTCAAACTACCTGAAAACTTCTTAGTTCAGTGCGTATGTGAGCTGCAGACCAACACTCCAGGCCGAGTTTCCAGTGAACTCGCCACCCGTGGTGGTGGTGGCATCGCCGATATCGGTGTAGCGGATCGCGCCCGAAAGCTGAGCCTGCTCAAACGAGTAGGTGCCACCTACGCCGATGCTCCAGAAACCGTCGGTTGGGCCGAGGTTGGAAACCGGTGTGCCGGACGAGGCTTCATAGCCAGCGGATACAGCACCCGAGAACTCCTCGGAGAACTGATAGCCGACGCCCAAAGTATAGGTGAAGGTGTCGTCGTCATAGTCGACCAGGTTGTTACCGGTAATTCCGACATAGGCTGGTGGTGCAAGTACTGCCTGAGGCCAGTCAACCCAGCGGATCGAACCAAACACAAGAGTTTTCGGTGCGACACCGGTCTGGAAGTCAAGGTTAACCGACTGGGGCGTGATAACCTCATCTTCTGTGTTCAGGGAAACGACAGGTACCGGTACCGGCGGCGGCTGAGTGTTGAAGGATTCTACCAGTCCAAAATTGTGAGTGATCTTGGAGTTGTAGACCAGCGAAACGCGCGCGGCGATCTCGGGACGTTCCCAAGCGACACCGACAAGGTAGCCAAAGTCGATTTCATCATCCGATGTGGTTCGGTAGCCAAGGGCTGCGGGCACGGCAACATCCAGACTTGCACGCTGTCCCCGGACACCTGCAATAGCGCTAAAGCCGCCGTCGAATTTGTAACGCAGCACGGCCGAGATTGCGTCCGTGTCAGCCTTGGCGCGCAGGACATCGGTCCGGCCGCCGAACGGCGTCACCGGGTTCAACGAAAGCGGGTAGTCGGCCGCGTACTCTACGTCCGCGCCAAACGGCTGATCATAAATCAGCGCGAAATCCAGCCTGTCATTGAACGCATGCTTGTATGCAAGTCCCGGCGAAAAAAAGCTGTTGGTCACGTTGCCCGAGTCGACGCCGAACTGCTCTCCGCTGACGCTTGGGGAAGCATACCCCAGACGCAACTGAACGGCCGATCCTTCCTCGAACAGAATGTTCACGCCTTGGCCACTGCGATCAAGGCCGCCTGCATAGGCACCCGTCGCGCCAACGCACATAGCGCACGCCTGTAGAAGCGCTTTCCTCATTTAGTCCCTCCCTAAATATCTCCTGTAAGGTCGGTGCCCGTCTCCGTAAGGGGCTGCTGACCCGGTGTGTGGTGCTCGTTATTCTGTTAAGGTTTACTTTATCGTCAACTGGTGACGGTGCGTTACTTGTTTGGAGCGTGTCGGGAGACTGTTGCGTTTGTGTTACGATTCTCGGCGCTAACATTCAAAAAGATACCTGAGAAGATCACGGCAGCCCCAAGAAGCGTCCATTGGTCCAACGGTTCTTGGTAAAGAATCATGCCGACGATCGCGATTGTCGGCAGCCTGGCAAAGTCGAAAGGCACCACCACTGTTGCCGGGGCAATAGCCAAGGCGTTGGTGATGCAAAAGTGTGCAAGAAGCCCGGCCAGTCCGATCAACAACAGAAAAGGAGCGGTTTTGGCTGAGGGCAGCGCAATCTGTCCGTCAATTCCAGATGCCGCCAATCCCAGAATCGCTTGAATAACCGTCAGCCAGAACATGATGCAGCCGATGCTGGCATGTTGGGTCAGTTTTTTCGTCGAAATCGTCGTCAGAGCGAAGAAAACCGCAGACAGGGCGGCGGCTATGACGCCTCCGGTCAGTGGCACCGCGCCGGGGCGGGCGACAATGAGAATGCCGACAAACCCGATCAAAGCGGACAAGACGCGTATTGTGGTCAATCTTTCACCCAACAAGAGCGGGGAAAGAAGAATGACCCAAAAAGGCTGAGTGAATTCAAGCGCGAAGACCTGCGCCAAAGGAACAACCGATACCGCATAGAACCAAAGGTTCTGGCCGGTGAAGTGTAGAACGTTTCGGACTCCGTGCAGGCCGATACGATTGGTCGTCACATGGTGCCACTTGCCAGTGACTGTCAGGGCAAGTGAAACGATGAGTATGCCGACAAGACTTCGGTAGAACATGATCTCAAACGTGTCATGAGATACGCTGAGTTCTCGGCCCGCGACTGCCATCGACGAAAACGAGGCGATGGCCCCGGTCATCCAAAGTGCGGCTTTGCCGATCTGAGGTCTGCTGGCTTCCATAAGAAATCTGTTGAGGCCCAAGGTGAGGATTTAAGGAAAACAGAAGTTTGCCTGATCCGAAATAATAAAGCCGGGGAAGTCCCCGGCTTTTTGTTATTCCCACTCGATCGTTCCCGGTGGTTTTGATGTGATGTCATAGGTGCATCGGTTGATCCCTTTGACCTCATTAATAATCCGTGTCGCGGTCTCACCCAGGAATTCGTGGCTAAACGGATAATAGTCGGCCGTCATTCCATCAACTGACGTCACGGCCCGCAAGGCGCAGGCGTAGTCATAGGTGCGACCATCTCCCATGACGCCGACGGTGCGGACAGGCAGAATGGCGACAAAAGCCTGCCAAATTTCATCGTAAAGGCCGTGTTTGCGGATTTGATCGATGTAGACAGCATCGGCTTCGCGCAAGATTTCCAGTTTCTCACGCGTAATCTCACCCGGACAGCGAATCGCCAGACCGGGACCGGGGAAGGGGTGGCGGCCGATAAAGCTCTGCGGCAGTCCAAGTTCGCGGCCCAACGCGCGGACCTCGTCCTTGAACAACTCGCGCAGGGGTTCGACCAGCTTCAGGCCCATCTTTTCGGGCAGACCGCCAACATTGTGGTGCGATTTGATCGTGACCGAGGGGCCGCCGGAAAAGGACACCGATTCAATGACATCGGGGTACAAAGTGCCCTGCGCCAGGAACTCGGCCCCGTCGATGGTGTCGGCGTGTTTCTGGAATACGTCGATGAACAGCTTGCCGATGATCTTGCGCTTGGTCTCGGGGTCGGACTGGCCTTCCAACTCACCAAGGAACAGGTCGCTTTCATCCGCGTGGATCAGTTGAATGTTGTAGTTGTCGCGGAACATGCCGACGACTTCTTCGGCCTCGTTCTTGCGCAGCAGGCCGTGATCAACAAAGACACAGGTGAGCTGATCGCCGATCGCCTCGTGGATCAGGATCGCTGCGACCGAGCTGTCGACGCCGCCGGACAGACCACAGATGACCTTTTTGTCGCCCACCTGTTCGCGGATTTTGCGGATCATCTCGTCGCGATAGGCGCCCATGGTCCAGTCGCCCTTGAACCCGGCCAGTTTTACGAAATTCTCGTACAGTTTCGCGCCCTTGGGAGTGTGGTGTACCTCGGGGTGGAACTGAACCGCATAGAAGTGACGGCTGGCATCGGCGGTAACTGCAAAAGGCGCGTTGGGCGAGGTGCCGAACACCTCGAACCCAGGTGCGATTTCACTGACGTGGTCACCGTGGCTCATCCAGACCTGTTCGTCGCCATCGGCGAACCAACCGTCAAGGATATCCAACTGACCCTTGGGCGTGACAAAGGCGCGGCCGAACTCGGCGGTGCCGTGGCCGCTTTCGACTTTGCCGCCCAACTGGTGCATCATCACCTGCTGGCCATAACATATCCCAAGGATCGGGACGCCATAATCGAAAATCTCTTGCGGAGCGCGCGGTGAACCTTCGCGCGTCACACTGTCCGGCCCGCCCGAGAAGATCACGGCCTTTGGCGCCATCTCGCGCACAAATTCCATCGTGACTTTCTGATAGGGGTGGATTTCGCAATAGACGTTCAGCTCACGCAGGCGTCGCGCGATAAGCTGCGTTACCTGGCTGCCGAAGTCGATGATCAGAAGGCGGTCATGAGTGTCCTGGGTCATGGTTGGCTATTAGGTCGCAAGCCTTGCATGTGCAAGCGCAATGACATCATTTGTGCAATTGTGCCTCAGGTTAGTGAGGAAAGGGGATGTCATGTCAAAGATTAAGCTGCGGCGCGCTACCCTTGCCGATGTTGATGAGGCAACCGTGTGCATTTCGGCGGCCTATGCGCCTGCGTTGCGCGAAATACCGGATCTGCCAGACGTAACTGGTGGCGTTGCTAAGGACATAGCCACTCATGAGGCGGTCGTGGCCGAAGATGGCACAGGAATTATTGGGTATGTTGTCTATGACGTTGTTGAAGACGCGATGATGGTTTTCAATCTTGCCGTTTCGCCGGCCGCACAGGGGAAGGGAGTCGCAAAAAGGCTGCTGGAACATGTAGAAGACACAGCGCGCACGCAGGGAGTGGAACGACTTAGGTTGCGGACCCATCGTTTGATGCAAACAACGGTTGCCATGTATCAATATTTGGGGTGGGGCATCGCAAGCTCCAAAGGAAACAGCTTGGTCATGGAAAAGCCGGTTCGGTAACGGATGCGCCGGGCCTGTTCAAAGCGTCGGCCCAAATGTCGCTTTTACCCCTATAGCGCCGTAAACCATATGCTTTGCACCCATTGCCTCCTGTAACAAATCCATCAAACCAACCAATAGACGGGATCTTCTCATGGCAGAGGCAAATACCCGGCGCAGGGCGAGAGGTGGCGGTGGCGCCGCCCGCCGAGCCGAACGCACCGCGGTTCGTATCGAAACTGCAAAGTATATCGAACGTAATATTCCGAACTTCGAGGTTCTCAACGAAGAAGCGTTGCAGATCATCGAAGCCAACGCTGAAACCATTCTGGCCGAGGTCGGAGTCAACTTTGTCGATAACCCCGCTGCGCTGGAGCGTTGGAAAGACGCTGGTGCCGATGTGGATGGCGAACGTGTTCGCATCCCTCGTGGTCTGGCGCGTGAGCTGATCAAGACCGCCCCCAGCGAGTTTACTCAGCACGCCCGCAACCCCGAGAAATCGGTGGTCATCGGTGGCCGTAATCTGGTTTTGGCCCCGGTCTATGGACCTCCGTTCGTTCGCGATGCGCAGGGTGGCCGACGCTATGCCACAATGGACGATTTCAACAAGTTCGTGAAACTGGCCTATATGTCCAAATGGCTGCACCATTCGGGCGGTACGGTGTGCGAACCGACGGACATTCCAGTGAACAAGCGTCACCTGGACATGCTGATGGCGCACATGACCCTGTCGGACAAACCGTTCATGGGCTCGGTCACCGATCCCAGCCGTGCGCAGGATTCCGTTGAGATGTGTGAGATTCTGTTCGGCAAAGAGTTCGTGCAGGAAAATACGGTCATGACCTCGCTGACCAACATCAACTCGCCGATGACCTTCGACGACGTAATGATGGGCTCGCTCGAGGTCTATGCGGCCAACAACCAAGCCTGCATCATCTCGCCGTTTATCGTGGGTGGCGCGATGGCTCCGGTTTCTGTTGCGGGGACACTGACGCAGGTTCTGGCCGAAGTTCTGGCTGGTGTTGCCTATAGCCAGATCATCCGTCCGGGTGCACCTGCGATCTTTGGTGCGTTTGTGTCGTCGATCGACATGAACTCTGGCGCGCCGACCTTCGGGACGCCCGAGGCGTCGATGGTCACCTATGGCGCGGGCCAGTTGGCGCGCCGTCTGAACTTGCCGTTCCGTTCGGCGGGGTCGTTCTGCGGCTCGAAACTACCTGATGCGCAGGCCGCGTATGAAACCGCGAACTCGCTGAACATGGGTCTGATGGCCGGTGTGAACTTCATGCTGCATTCCTGCGGCTGGCTGGAAGGCGGTCTGGTGGCTGACTTTGAAAAGTTCGTCATGGATGCCGATCAGCTTGGCGTACTGCACGGTCTGGCCAAGGGCGTAGCCTATGACGAAAACGCACAGGCGATGGACGCGATCCGCGAGGTTGGTCCGGGTGGTCACTATCTGGGATGCGCTCACACGCAGGCCAACTTCAAGGAAGCCTTCTGGAAAAGCGAAGTTCTGGACTATAAGCCGTTCGAGACATGGGAAGACGAAGGCGGCCGCGACACGCGTCAACTGGCGACGTCGCGGGTCGAGCATTTGCTGGCCAATTACCAACAGCCCCAACTCGACCCTGCGATCAATGCTGCTCTGAATGAGTACATTGAAAAGAAAAAGGCATCCATGCCGGACGCCTTCAGCTAAGTCATTGATATTGTGAGGCGCGGCTGGCTTTGAACAGTTGCGCCTCGCCCAGCAACGCAATCAGAATATCCAGGTGCCGAACCAGAGAATAAGCGGCATCTTCGGCAGTCCGTTGCGCGTTCACCTCCTTTTCCATTTCTATCAGCCGCATCAGCGCCGCACCTGTCCCGGGCAGTGATCCATACCCTAGTATGCGTTGTAGGTGACGTTCACGATCATAGTCCTGTGCGCCATGTTTTGCCGCGCGGGCCAATAGGCGTGGGCGGCGGAGGGTTGCGATCATGGTCATCAGGTCTTGCATTCAGAAATTCCTAGTCTGTGTGGCAGTCCCTTTGTTTGTCACACAACCTAAGCGGGTGTTGCTTCAATCACCCTCTCGCCGAACTCTGACTTCATGAGTGTTTATGATTTTGAAACAAATCTAGTTCTTGTCTCCATCCGTTAACGAACGAGTAACGAAAGCGACTCTAGTTAGATTTGGTTAACCATTTCATTGGGGGCGATTGGGAACAGATTTTTTGTCGACGAGGGCAAGTAACTATGGAAAACAACATGGCTTTCACCATTCCGGCTTGGGTACCCGAAGGGGCGCAGAGATATCTGGCGCATACCGAAACCGGTCAGTCGATCCGCGACATCGCGCGGTCAGCAGGGTGCCATGCTTCAACCATTCTCAGACAAATTCGGCGCATCGAGTCACGTCGGGATGATCCCCTGGTGGATGCGGCGCTTCAGTCGTTGGCGGATAGGCATTTCTCCGATCCGCTGGATCAGGACGGTCTTTTTCCGGGGGCACAGGAGGACGAGACCGCCGCCGAGGACGAGTTCAACCGTGAAGCCCTGCGGGTATTGCGGCGTCTTTGTGAAACAGGGTCCGTACTGGCCGTTGCCGAGGATATGGACAAGGCAGTGGTCGTGCGGGATACGGGTGAACAAGCTGCAACCCGAACTGCTGTTGTGGATTGCGAGATCGCGCAGGCTCTGGCTTTGAAAGACTGGATTTCCTGCGACAATCCCGGGCGGATTTCCAGATATAGAATTTCGACTTCAGGGCGAACGGCGTTTAGCCAGCTTGTTGCCGAAGCAGAAAATCGGGCACGGGCGAGAAGCGAATTTGGAATGGCCGAGGCGCAGACTCCGTTTCAGCCAGAGGGGGGTATAAATAAGGGCAGCTCAGGTACGAACCGACAAAGACGTATCCGGTACAGTGCTGCGGAAAGTCCACTGATTGGGCTGGCTCGCAGGCGGGACAAGGACGGCAAACCCTTTTTGGATGAAACGTTGGTCGGTGCCGGAGAGCGTTTGAGAGAAGACTTTGAACTGGCGCAAATCGGACCGCAAGTTGCTCAGAACTGGGACCACTTTCTAACAGCCGGTGGGAGAGGGAGCTTTGGGCAAAACGCGTCTGCTGATCGGGGATCGTCTGACGCCCGCGACCGGGTCGAGCGCGCGCTTTCAGACCTCGGACCCGGTTTAAGTGACGTCGCGCTGCGGTGCTGTTGCTATTTGGAGGGGCTAGAGATGGCCGAAAAGCGCATGGGATGGTCTGCGCGCTCGGGCAAGATAGTTCTGCGGATCGCATTGCAGCGACTCAAAAGGCACTATGAGAAGCAGACCGAGAAAAACAGGCTGATCGGTTGAGGGTCACTCAATAAGCAAAGGTTGCAGATCCGCGTCGCGGTGATAGTCATGGGTTATGAATTTTACCCTTAGACAACTGCAGTATTTTTGTGCCGTAGCCGAGCAGCGTAATTTTGGCCGGGCGGCGCAGGTTTGCCATGTGTCTCAGCCTGCGCTTTCGGTTCAGATCAAAGCGCTGGAGGAAACGCTGGGCGGTTCCTTGTTCGAGCGTCAGGCGCGCGACATCCTGCTGACCCCGCTGGGGCGCGACGTTCTGGATCACGCACGGCAGGTTCTTGGCGCCGCGGATCGCTTGGATCAGTTCGCCAGAGATCAGTCAGGCGGTCATCGCTCTTTGTCCATTGGAATTATTCCGACTATCGCACCTTACATTTTGCCAGGGGTTCTGGCCGGTCTGCGGACGGCGGATGTGTCGCTAAAGGTGCAAATCCGCGAGGCCCGGACAGAGCGTTTGCTATCTATGCTGCGAGCTGGCGAGATTGACGCAGGCGTTGTGGCGTTGCCGTCTGGCGGCAGCGAGCTTCACGAGGTGGCCTTGTTCAAGGATCGTTTTCTGCTGGCAGGCAGCGCAGGACGGTTGCAGACGATGCCGAGCGATCCAGAAGCGCTGCGCCCCATAGACCTAAGGGCCACACAGCTCATGCTGCTAGATGACGGTCACTGCCTGACGGATCAAGCGTTGGAGGTGTGCGGTCAGGATAGAAGCAGTGGGCTTATCAACATGGGCGCGTCTTCACTGGCAACCTTGTCCCGTTTGGTGGCCGAAGGGTTCGGCCTGACATTGATGCCGGAACTTGCAGCTCGTGCAGAAGCCGAAGCTGTGCCGGGTTTGAAGCTGCAGCGTTTCGGCTCTCCGCAACCTTACCGCACGATTGGGTTGGTACGCCGCGAATCGACGGGGCAGGAGGCTTGGTTTGACAGCTTGGCCGAAGTCATTCGACTTGTGGGTGAGGATATCGTCACCGCGACCAGAACATGAAAAGACCCGCCAGGGGCGGGTCTTAGTGTCACTCATCCAGAGCAGTTTAAGCCAGCTCAGGCTCTTTGGCTTCGTCCAGATGCTTCATCAGGTTCTCCGGCGACGAAACGCCGTAGGGGTCTTCGGGGCAGTTGTCCATCAGACCGGGTTCTTCAAACCACGCTTCGACGACGCCGTCATTTACGATGGCAGCGTAGCGCCAGGACCGCATTCCGAATCCAAGGTTGTCCTTGTCAACCAGCATACCCATTTTCCGGGTGAATTCACCGGAACCATCGGGGATAACTTTGACATTCGTCAGACCCTGATCCTGAGCCCATTTGTTCATGACAAAGCTGTCGTTGACCGACATGCAGTAAATCTCGTCGATACCCTTTGCGGCGAAATCCGCGTGACCGTTCTCAAAGCCCGGCAATTGATAGGTAGAGCATGTCGGCGTAAATGCGCCCGGCAGTGAAAATAGGATAACCCGCTTACCCGCAAAGTAGTCGGCGGTGGTTTTGTCTTCCCAGCGGAACGGGTTTGGGCCTTCGATGGCCTCATCGCGCACGCGGGTGTGAAAGGTGACAGCAGGTAGTGTCGCGCCGGTTTTCATAAACAAGCTCCTGTGGTTCAAGGTGGGTTTTAGCGCTGTTTAAAACAGTTCTAAACTGGCTTCAACGCTCGAATTGCTGCGACGGCAAATGACGGTAGGTCACTGAAATAATGCTCATATACCGGGCGCAAAAGCGAAAGGAAGCAGCAAATGCTGCATCGCAATATGGGCGCTGCATGGCTGATATGTCCCTGTGGCATAGTACATGCAGACGTACTATGTTAGAGCACAGCAAATTGACCCAAAGTCAGGAAAGCCAGCCGTGCGTGATCTCAAGATCCCCGAACAACGTCACCCTGAAAAGGCGCATAAGCCGGACAATGCGCAGCCCAAAAAGCCAAGCTGGATTCGCGTCAAGGCGCCGGGTGGCAAGGGCTATGCGGACACGCGCAAGATCATGCGTGACAACAACCTTGTTACCGTGTGCGAAGAAGCCGGCTGTCCGAATGTGGGCGAATGCTGGAGCCAAGGTCACGCGACCATGATGATCATGGGCGAAATCTGTACCCGAGGTTGCACATTCTGCAACATCGCCACAGGACGCCCCGACGCTTTGGACGTGTTTGAGCCCGGACGTGTTGCCCACGCGGTTGAGAAGCTGGGCCTAAATCATGTGGTCATAACTTCTGTTGATCGGGATGACCTTGAAGATGGCGGCGCGGACCACTTTGCGCAGACAATCCGGGCAGTTCGACATCGTTCGCCCAAGACCACGATCGAAATTCTGACACCCGACTTTCTGAAATGCGATCCGTCGGTTCTTGAAACCGTGGTCGAGGCCAAGCCGGATGTGTTCAATCACAATCTTGAAACTGTGCCGGGCCTTTACCCCGAGGTTCGCCCCGGCGCGCGATACTTCCACTCTTTGCGCTTGTTGCAGCGTGTGAAAGAGCTTGATCCGTCGGTCTTTACCAAGTCCGGCATCATGGTCGGGCTGGGCGAGGATGAACAGCAGGTTCGTCAGGTCATGGACGACATGCGCGCCGCAGACATCGACTTTCTGACTATCGGCCAATACCTCCAGCCGACGACCAAACACCATGGTGTGGATCGGTTCGTCACACCCGAGGAGTTCGCCTCTTATGAAAAAGCGGCGTATGGCAAGGGGTTCCTGATGGTTTCCGCAACCCCGTTGACCCGGTCGTCATACCACGCTGGTGACGATTTTGCGCGCTTGCGGGACGCTCGGCAAAAAATGTTGGAGCGGTGGTGACCCCAGATACGATATCGCGGCTGGTCCGTCTGCGTCGTGAACTTCATCAGTATCCCGAACTGTCCGGGGAAGAGCAAAAAACTGCCGCTCGGGTCGCCAAGGAACTAGCTGAGCTTGGAGCGGACCGCGTTGTTACCGGGATAGGTGGGCACGGGGTCGCTGCGATTTTCGACAGCGGGATCGCTGGACCGACGGTTGCGGTTCGCTGTGAATTGGACGGGTTGCCAATTCAGGAACAAAGTGACGTGGACTATGTGTCCCGTGTCCCTGACCGGGGACATCTGTGCGGACATGATGGCCACATGGTTATGGTGCTTGGGGTTGCCCAAGAAATCGGCCGCGCGCGCCCTAAGAAGGGCCGCGTGGTTTTGATTTTTCAACCGGCTGAAGAAACTGGAAAAGGTGCGTTGGCCTTTCGCGCGGATCGCCAGTTTGCCAAAATTGCACCGGACTATGTGTTTTCGCTTCATAATTTGCCCGGCTTGGGCCTCGGCAAGGTCCAGATTTGTACGGGTGCGGCCAACTGTGCGTCGCGCGGAATGAAGATTGCCCTGACAGGGAAAACGTCTCATGCGGCGGCGCCCTTGGATGGCGTTTCTCCGGCTGGTGCGCTGTCTGCTTTGATGCCGAAGATGGCCGAGTTAGGGGCAGGAGGCGCGTTAGACGATGCCTTCGCGCTGACCACTGTGACCCATGCCAGTTTGGGCGAGCCTACGTTCGGGGTCTCTCCGGGCAAGGCCGAGCTTTGGGTTACCTTGCGCACGGTGACTGACATCAGGATGCAGCAGTTGATGGCCGAAGCCGAGGCACTGGCCGCGCAGCACGCCGAGGCGGACGGGCTTCAATGCCAGATTCTCTATGATGATGTGTTCGATTCCTGCGTGAACCACGCGGACGCAGTCGAAATTTTGGCCTCTGCGTGTAATGCAGGTCGCGTCGAGCATGAAATGACGGAAAACCCGCAGAAGTTTTCCGAAGACTTCGGGCAGTTTTCAAAAGGTGCGAAAACTGCAATGTTCTGGCTGGGTGCAGGTCAGGATCACCCGCAACTACACAACCCGGATTACGACTTCCCGGATGCCATTATTCCCGTTGGAACGGGCATCTTCGTAGATTCAATCCGTACGTTGCTAGGGTAAAGTCCTACTTCACCAGATCCCCGACAATACCCACGGCTTCGATAACCGTGCGAGTGTCGTCTGAAATCGAAACGATCTCATCGTCTATCCGGACATAGCGTTGACCGGGTGGCAGAGGCTTGAGGTTCCAGCCATCGAGATCGTCCAGGTAGTCAAAATCAAGATCATCGGGCAGTTTATTTCCGCGTGTATAGCGCTTGACCTGACCTGGCGGGACACCAACGCCCTTATTCGATTTTAGCGGCTTTTCCACCTTGACCTTGTCAGCACCTTTGCCTTTGGCCTTGTTGTCTTTTGCGTCTGCTATTCCTGCCGAGGCCGCAACAGCAAATGCAATTAGAACGCTGGTTGAAAAAAACTTCATGAACGAACTCCTCCCAATTCATTGGAAGGTAGTCTGATCGAATATCGTTTGTCTATTGATATTCCATTTGCTGAATTTGGTGCGCTAGCGCACTGGGGCCCGTGCGGGTTCCAGTCGTCCCCATTCTGGCCGCCACCCCATGTATTCAATTCCGCCGATTGCCAGAGCTATGAGGATTGCGCCAAACACCAATTTGACCCGCCGCTCGGACGGCGGGTTTCGCGCCCATTGAGACATGCGCAGCAGATGCCGAGGGTTCATGGTGCGTTATCCATCTTCGACGAACCGCACCTTGCCGATGAAGGGCAGGTTGCGGTTGCGCTGAGCGTAGTCGATGCCATAGCCCACGACGAATTCGTCGGGAATTTCAAACCCGATCCAGTCTGAACGAAAATCGACTTCACGCCGACTGGGTTTGTCCAGCAATGCGATGGATTTCAACCGGCTGGGTTTGCGGCTGCTCAAGAGTTTGGTGACATGGTTCAACGTGTGGCCGGTATCAACGATGTCTTCGACGACCAGCACATCGCGCCCCTCAATAGCGCCCCGCAAGTCCTTGAGAATACGCACTTCGCGACTGCTTTCCATCGAATCGCCGTAGGATGACGCCTCGAGGAAATCCACTTCGATCGGAAGATCCAGTTCCCGAACAAGATCGGCAATGAAAACGAAGCTACCGCGAAGCAGTCCAACCACGACGAGTTTGTCGGTCTTGTCAAATTCCTGCGTGATTTCGCGGCAAAGTTCTTCGATCCGAGCAGCGATCGCCTTTGCCGAGATCATCTCATCTATCACATATGCGCGGTCGGTCATCGTTGCCCCCTTGATCTTTGGCGCGCAACATACGACATGACGCGCCATTGTCACCTGTAAATACCGGAACGCCATGCCTACACATTCCGAGACACGTCACCTGCCATATACGGCTCAGCAGATGTATGACCTTGTCGCGGATGTGGCCAAGTATCCTCAGTTCCTGCCGTGGTGCGCTGCGGCCCGAATCCGTCGTACCTATGCTGCGGGTGAGGCGCAGGTGCTTGAGGCCGATCTTGTGATCTCATTCAAGGTCTTCCGCGAACGCTTTGGCAGCCGTGTGACGCTGCATGCGGAACAGCGAAAAATCGACACCGAATATCTGGACGGACCGTTCAAATACATGAAGTCCGACTGGCATTTTCAGGAGGCACCCGACGGTGGGTGCGATATTTCGTTCCACGTCGATTTTGAGTTCAAGAACGCCATTCTTCAGGGCATCATTGGTGTTGTCTTCAACGAGGCGATGCACAGGATCGTTCAGGCGTTCGAGAGCCGGGCCGCCGATTTATACGCCTAAGTCTTTACCCGCGATGGGCGCACGCTAGACTGCGCCTCATGACCGATTTCACCTCAGCTCTGGCCGAGTTTGCATCCGGCCCTATTTCGACTTCGTCTCAGACGCGCATCGTGACGTCCCTTTCGGTACTTGATTGGATGGCCGTCGGTCGTGCGGGTGCCAGCGAACCCGTGTCCATAACACTACGCGATCTGGTTCTGGACGAAGGCGGCACGGGGCAGGCGCATCTGTTTGGTGGTGGCCACGCACCCCTGCGAGGGGCGGCCCTGGTCAACGGGACCGTTTCCCATGCTCTGGACTACGACGACACTCATTTCGCTCATATCGGGCATCCGTCGGTCGCGGTGCTGCCTGCGGCGTTGGCACTGTGCGAATGGGATGACCGGATTCTTGTAGACTTTCTCGAATCCGCTTTGGTCGGGATGGAGCTGTCCATTCGGATGGGGCTTTGGCTGGGGCGGGACCATTATCAAGCCGGGTTCCACCAAACCGCAACCTCCGGCGCGTTCGGGGCGGCGGTTGCAGCGGGCCGGGTGCTTGGCTTCGACGTTGAACAGATGCGCAAAGTTCTGGGTCTGACATCCACCCGGGCAGCAGGTCTGAAAGCCCAGTTTGGAACGATGGGCAAACCCTACAATGCCGGGCTTGCGGCCTCGGCAGGCGTCGAGGCCGCGTTGCTGGTCGCCAAGGGGTTTGAACCCAGTTTAGATGCTCTGGAAGGGCCGTTTGGCTTTGGCGCAACGCACAAAGGTCAGTCCGACGTCGGCGCGGCCTTGGGGGGATTGGGCGAGGAATGGCTGTTCGATACGGTCAGCCACAAGTTTCATGCCTGTTGCCACGGCCTACATGCGGCGCTTGAGGCCGCCTTGGAACTGGACATAGCGGAACCAGAAGTGGCCGAGATCAAGATCAGGACTCATCCCCGCTGGATGAGTGTGTGCAATCAGATGTCGCCTACGACGGGGTTGGGGGTTAAGTTTTCCTATCGGACCGTGATTGCGATGCAGGCGCTGGGATACGACACTGCGTTGCCTGCCAGCTATTCCGAAAAAACATGCTCCGATCCGCGTTTGCTTTCGTTGCGTGACCGCGTGACGGTAGAGGCAGATGAGACGCTATCTGAGACTCAAGCCCACCTGACCCTGCTGCGCCGCGACGGGATAAGCAAAGAGGCAAGCCATGACCTTTTGGCCCTGCTGCCCTTGGCCGAGCGTGAGGACCGGGTGCGCGGCAAGGCCGCCAAGTTGATCGGAGGCGATGAGGCGGACGCGATCTGGTCGATGCTGCGCACCGGAGGCCGCGCCCGCGATTTGGCTGCTCTGCTGGCTGGTTAGGCCACGCGCCAGTGCAGGGGGAATCCGGGATCGAACACCGTGACGGGGCCGTCACCGGATTCAATCTTGTCGGGATACACGACCGGTTCGCCCTTGGTCAGAGTGATCGTCCCCTCATTCACCGGCAGGCCATAAAAGCCCGGACCGTTGAGCGAGGTAAACCCTTCCAGCTTGTCCAGCGCGCCTTCACGGTCGAACATCTCGGCCACCAGAGACATGGTGTTCGTCGCGGTGAAACACCCTGCGCAGCCACAGGCCATTTCCTTGTTCGCATCCGTATGCGGCGCGCTGTCAGTTCCAAGGAAGAACCGCGCATCGCCCGAGGTCGCAGCGGCCAGCAGCGCAAGCCGGTGTTCCTCGCGCTTGGCGACGGGCAGGCAGTAGTAATGCGGTTTGATCCCGCCGACCAGAATATGGTTGCGGTTGATGATCAGATGGTGCGCAGTGATCGTCGCGCCCAGATCAGTGTCATTGGCTTTGACATAGTCCACACCATTCGCGGTAGTGATATGCTCCATCACCACGCGCAAGCCGGGGGTTGCCTTGCGGATCGGGTCCAGTACGCGTTCGATGAACACCGCCTCGCGGTCGAAAATGTCGATATCCGCATCCGTGACCTCGCCATGCACACACATGGGCAGGCCAATCTCGGCCATCTTCTCCAGCACCGGGCGCACCTTGTCGAAATCCCGCACGCCCGAGGCCGAATTGGTCGTGGCCCCCGCTGGGTAAAGCTTGACCGCCTTGATCAGCCCGCTGGCATGTGCTGCGGCGACATCCTTGGGGTCTGTATCTTCGGTCAGATACAGGGTCATCAACGGCTCGAACGTCATCCCATCGGGCAGGGCGGCCAGAATACGGTCGCGATAAGCGGCTGCCTGCTCGCCACGAACGACGGGCGGCACAAGGTTCGGCATGATAATCGCACGCGCAAAGTGGCGCGCAGTTTCGGGCAGGACGGCCTCCAGCATTGCGCCATCGCGCAGGTGCAGATGCCAGTCGTCGGGGCGGCGGATCGTCAGGGTATCGGTCATGGCCCCCGGCTATCACAGCGCGCACCAAGGTGAAAAGCCCCGAATGGCGCGCGGCACCGTGTCAACTTGTCGGAACGTCGTAAGCCGCCGGAAACCTCTCGGTCTTGACGCGCACGCGCCGTCGTGACCTCTTGTGCCGAAGGGGAGAATGTCATGACGCAGCCAAATACCATCGACGCCGTTCAGACCATGCTGGGCGAACAGGGTTACGTCTGCGGACGGGCCTTGGCCACGGTCGTCTTCCTGTCACTGAAACTGGGGCGGCCTCTGTTTCTGGAGGGCGAGGCCGGTGTCGGCAAAACCGAGATTGCCAAGGCACTGGCCGCAGGTCTGAACCGCCGCCTGATCCGCTTGCAATGCTACGAAGGGCTGGATGCGTCTTCTGCCGTTTACGAGTGGAACTTCCCCGCGCAGATGGTAGCGATCCGAACGGCCGAGGCGTCGGGCGGCGCAGACCGAGGCGCGCTGCAGACCGAGCTTTTCTCGGACGACTACCTGATTGAACGACCTTTATTGCAGGCCATGCGCCCGGATGAACACGGTGCACCGGTCCTGTTGATAGACGAACTCGATCGCACGGATGAGCCGTTCGAGGCCTTCCTGCTCGAAGCTCTCAGCGATTTTCAGGTCACGATTCCCGAACTTGGCACCGTCAAAGCGTCCGAACCGCCCATCGTTATCGTCACATCCAACCGAACGCGCGAAGTGCACGACGCACTGAAACGCCGCTGCCTCTACCATTGGGTCGACTACCCTGACTTCGACCGCGAAATCGAAATCCTCCACGCCCGTGCGCCCGAAGCAGCCGAAGCGCTTAGCCGCGAGGTCGTAGCCTTCGTCCAGCACTTGCGCACCGAAGACCTGTTCAAGAAGCCCGGCGTAGCCGAGACAATCGACTGGGCCAAATGCCTGCTGGCGCTTGACGTGATCAACCTCAGCCCCGAAGTGATCGGCGACACATTGGGCGCGATCCTGAAATACCAGGACGACATCCAGAAGTTGCAAGGCTCCGAAGCAAAACGTATTCTGGACGAAGCCAAAGCCACGCTTGAACCGGCCTGATGCTTCTTCTGTTCAAAAATACTTCGGGGGTATGGGGGCAGAGCCCCCATGACGTCTGATGGTCGAGCAACTCCCGCTTGATATCCCTGAAAACCCCAAGCTGGCGCAGAACATTACGCATTTTGCGCGGGCGTTGCGAAAGGCGGGCTTGCCCATCGGCACAGGACGCGTTGTTGATGCGATCCGGGCTGTTCAGGCCGCCGGATTTTCCGAGAAACAGGATTTCTACTGGACCCTGCACGCCTGTTTCGTGAACCGCCCAGAACACCGCACCGTCTTCGCTCAGGTCTTTCGCATGTACTGGCGCGATCCGCGTTACATGGAGCACATGATGGCCATGATGCTTCCTGCTGTGCGCGGCGTTCAAGAAGAACGTAAAGCCGACGCGGGTGAAAAACGTGCGGCCGAAGCGTTGCTGGATGGAGTTGAGCGCGACCTGCCCGAGGCGTCGGATTCAGAAGAAGAAACGGAACTTGAAATTGATGCCTCGCAAACCGCGTCTTCCGAAGAGCGGTTGCGCAGTCTGGACTTTGAGCAGATGAGCACAGCCGAGATCGCTCAGGCCAAACGGATTCTGTCGCGCCTGACGCTTCCGGTGAAGCCCATTGAATCGCGCCGGGGTCAGTCAAACCATCTGGGGCAACGCATCGACCGCGCACGAACATTGCGCGCAGCAATGCGGCAAGGCGGTGAGTTGCGGGATATTGCGCATCTCAAACCGAAACCGCGCTGGCCCAATCTTGTTGTGCTTTGCGATATTTCGGGGTCTATGAGCCAATACAGCAGGATTATTCTGCATTTCCTTCATACGGTTTCAAACGCAAAAGGGGCAGGTTGGGCCAAGGTTCACGCGTTTACCTTTGGAACTCGACTGACCAACATCACACGACACTTGCAACAACGCGATGTGGATGCGGCTCTGGCCGCCGCCGGGGCCGAAGCACAGGATTGGGAAGGGGGAACGCGCATCGGCGATTGCCTTCACGCCTTCAACCGCGATTGGTCTCGCCGAGTTATGGGGCAGGGCGCGGTCGTGCTTTTGATTTCCGACGGGTTGGATCGTGGAGAACCCGAAGCACTGGCGAAGGAAATGGAACGTCTGCACCTTTCGGCCAGGCGCCTGATCTGGCTCAACCCATTGCTGCGCTGGGATGGATTCGCGCCGAAAGCGCAGGGTGTTGCTGCGATGTTGCCGCATGTTGACAGCTTTAGGGCAGGCCATTCGATTGCATCGCTAGAGGACTTGGCCTCTGTCATCTCAAAACCCGATGACGTGGGTGAGAAAGCGCGGTTGTTGACCGCGCTTTCGGATTGAAAATCAGCTTAGCTGTTCTTCGTTGCACTTACGCGCCATTTCCATTGCCTTGTAGGTGCCCGTCAGATCAACGGTGAACGCAAACTCTTTCTCAGGAAAGACGACCATGACCTTTTGCTTGGCAATGTCATCAGCAAATTGAGGATCGTCAGAAAGGACATATCCACCCGAATAGCCCTTGGTAATGTTACCCTTCATGCCAGTCGCTTCGCCAACATAGAGGTTCTCACCCAGCAGAATCGCAACGGCCTCAGTATCGCCGCGCTTGATGTCCGTTTCCTCCTTGGTGAAGACACCCACGTACCCAACGGCGCGATCTTCGGTCAGTCCCATCTGTACGACGTTTTCGGCATCATCAACGGCTTCGATCAGGCAGGTCTTTTTGTCTTGGTCGATGAATACTTTCCATCCCTCGACCTCGCCATAACGCAGGAACGTGTCCGCAGACGCTATGGTTGAAGTGAGAAGACCAACGGCAATTCCCAGTGTAAAAATGCGTTTCAACTCTTTGTCTCCGTTGTGAAAAAATGGTTCGGTGCCCGTCAGAGCAATCCAACGGTAGGCACACGCTAGAACGTGATCCCGTGACAATCAACGATTTGAATGAGTTGCCTTGAACTGAGCCTTTTTGTGCCGAAGTTCATTTCTGTTCGGAAGGTGCGGCGGGGCTGTGAAGATATTGGCCTTTAGGCTTACTTTTCATTGCGCCAAACCTGCCTATGTTGATTGTGAACTCGCCGGGAGGGTGCAATGGACAGATTCGACAACAGCCCAGAGACGGCATTGCGCTGGTACAAGGAAGGTAAGTCCGCTGCTCTTGCCACTGTCGTCGAAACCTGGGGCAGTGCTCCGCGCCGGGTTGGAGCGCAACTTGTGATAGGCAGTGACGGTCAGATCGAAGGATCAGTCTCGGGCGGGTGTGTCGAAGGCGCGGTAATTGTCGAAGCATTAGAAGCCATTGAAGAAAAAGAGGCGCGACTTCTGGAATTTGGTGTCAGTGACGAAGACGCATTTGCTGTGGGACTCGCCTGTGGGGGTACGATCCGGGTTCTGGTTGAACCAATCGGCAGCGTGCTTTCAGATTCCATGTTGCAGGAGTTGGTAGAATCTCGCGCTGCCCGCGAGCCGTTGGTCTACGAGGTCAACGTGGAAACCGGGCACCGGGCCTTGCGTCGCGACGCCTATCCTCAGCGCCTGCGTATGGATCGATCAGGCTTTGAAGAAGACGGAAAGACATTTGTAGCGGTTCACAATCCCCCGCTGCGGCTAATCATTGTTGGGGCGGTGCATATCGCTCAGGCGCTGGTGCCGATGGCTCGGATCGCGGGATATGATCCGGCAATCATCGACCCACGGGACGCTTTCGCCTCAAATGCGCGCTTCCCCGGAGAAACCATTCTAACCGACTGGCCGGATGAAGCCGTTGCCAAACTCGGATTGGATTCGCGCACCGCCGTCGTTTTGCTGACCCATGACCCCAAGTTGGACGATCCTGCGCTTGAGTCGGCGCTTAGGGCCGGGGTGTTCTACATTGGTGCTTTGGGGTCCACCCGGACACACGCCAAACGTGTCGCCCGACTGATCGAGACAGGCTTTTCTGAAACCCAGATCGGCCGAATTCACGGCCCGATCGGTCTGGACATCGGCGCGGCGGACCCGTCAGAGATTGCCGTGGCAATTCTGGCTCAGATGACCGCTGTTCTAAGAGGCAAAGCGTGAAGTTCGGATCCGTTCCCGTAGCCGATGCAAACGGTGCGATTCTGGCCCACTCGGTCAAGGTGGGTGAAAGCAAGCTGCGCAAGGGGATTGTGCTTGCGCCTGAACATCTCGATCAGTTGGCGGCCTCGGGTCACACTTCGGTAACGGTTGCGCGGTTGGAACCCGGCGACTGCCATGAAGACGACGCCGCGCGGATGCTGGCGGACGCGCTTGCACCGGACCCCAAGGCCGCCGGGCTGCGCGTGACGCCGCCCTTCACCGGCCGAGTGAACCTGCTTGCCGATGGGCCGGGCGTCGTCGTTCTTGATGTCGACGCGCTTGAGGAATTCAATCGGGTCAATCCGATGATCACCGTGGCGACTGTTCCGCAGTATCAGCAGATGACCGAAGGCGGGATGGTCGCGACGATTAAGGTCATCTCCTATGCCGTTCCGGGGGACGATGTGCTGCACGCCTCCCGTCTTGCCACTGCTTCAATTCAGTTGGTCCCGCCGACGCTGAAAACCGCGGGGCTTGTGGTGACCGATATTCCTGGCGGACCGTCCAACGAAAAGGGCATAGCGGCGATCCGCAACCGGGTCGAAGCCTTGGGTATGGAGATGACCGACGTACGCATTGTCCCGCATAGGCCCGAGCCTTTGGCCAAAGCGATTGCGGCAATGTCCGGTGATTTGGTGATGATTCTGACCGGCTCTGCAACATCTGACGCTTATGATGTGGCCCCCCAAGCAGTTCGCGCAGCCGGAGGGCAGGTTGATCGTTTTGGCATGCCTGTTGATCCCGGAAACCTGTTGTTTTTGGGGTCGTTGCACTCCCGGCCAGTGATCGGGTTGCCGGGATGTGCGCGCTCTCCTGCTTTGAACGGGGCCGACTGGGTTCTGTCACGCGTGGCCTGTGGGGTCGAGACAACGGGTATTGATATCGCCGGGATGGGCGTGGGCGGCTTGCTCAAGGAAATTCCGACGCGGCCACAACCTAGATCCTCGCGAAAACGATAAGGAACTTTCCAGCAATTCGCCAAGCGGTGGAACAATCGCAGTTTTTTGTTCTCAAATGAAAATCCCCGTGTTTAACTCTGGCTAAGGGAAAACACGAAATGGGAGGATTTCATGACACAGGTCTCGATGACTGTGAACGGCGTTGCTGTGAGCGGTGAGGTTGAGGGTCGGACGTTATTGTCTGGTTTTTTGCGTGATCATTTGGGGATGACTG